>NZ_LT906451.1:372500-972500 GCF_900187355.1 Legionella lansingensis
GGAAGATGTAACGGGGCTAAAACCATCCACCGAAGCTGCGGATGTGTAGAGATACACGTGGTAGGGGAGCGTTCTGTAGGCTGATGAAGGCAGATTGAGAAGTTTGCTGGAGGTATCAGAAGTGCGAATGCTGACATGAGTAACGATAAAGGGGGTGAAAAACCCTCTCGCCGGAAGTCTGAGGATTCCTGCACGACGTTAATCGGAGCAGGGTGAGTCGGCTCCTAAGGTGAGGCTGAAGAGCGTAGCTGATGGGAACCAGGTTAATATTCCTGGACTTTCTATAAGTGGTGATGTGGGGACGAAGAAGGCTAGGTGAGCCGGGCGGTGGTTGTCCCGGTACTGGCATGTAGGCGGAGAGACCTGGCAAATCCGGTTTCTTGTTAACGCTGAGGTGCTGAGTGGTTCTGACCCTTCGGGGTGCAGAGAAGTCATTGATGCCCTGCTTCCAGGAAAAGCTGCTAGCCATAACTTATAGAGAACCGTACCGCAAACCGACACAGGTAGACAAGTAGAGAATACTAAGGCGCATGAGAGAACTCGGGTGAAGGAACTAGGCAAAATGGTACCGTAACTTCGGGAGAAGGTACGCCTTTTTTGGTGAGTTGCCTGCGCAATGAGCTGAAGAAGGCCGCAGAGACCAGGTGGCTGCGACTGTTTATTAAAAACACAGCACTCTGCCAATTCGAAAGAAGACGTATAGGGTGTGACGCCTGCCCGGTGCCGGAAGGTTAATTGATGGGGTTATCTTCGGAGAAGCTCTTGATCGAAGCCCCGGTAAACGGCGGCCGTAACTATAACGGTCCTAAGGTAGCGAAATTCCTTGTCGGGTAAGTTCCGACCTGCACGAATGGCGTAACGATGGCCACGCTGTCTCCACCCGAGACTCAGTGAAATTGAAATCGCTGTGAAGATGCAGTGTACCCGCGGCTAGACGGAAAGACCCCGTGAACCTTTACTACAGCTTTGCACTGGACTTTGATGATGACTGTGTAGGATAGGTGGGAGGCTAAGAAGTGCGGACGCTAGTTCGCATGGAGCCGACCTTGAAATACCACCCTGTTATTATTGAGGTTCTAACTTGGTCCAGTAATCCTGGATGAGGACAGTGTATGGTGGGTAGTTTGACTGGGGCGGTCTCCTCCCAAAGAGTAACGGAGGAGCACAAAGGTACCCTCGGTACGGTCGGACATCGTACCAAGAGTGTAAAGGCAAAAGGGTGCTTGACTGCGAGACTGACGGGTCGAGCAGGTACGAAAGTAGGTCTTAGTGATCCGGTGGTTCTGAATGGAAGGGCCATCGCTCAACGGATAAAAGGTACTCCGGGGATAACAGGCTGATACCGCCCAAGAGTTCATATCGACGGCGGTGTTTGGCACCTCGATGTCGGCTCATCACATCCTGGGGCTGAAGCAGGTCCCAAGGGTATGGCTGTTCGCCATTTAAAGTGGTACGCGAGCTGGGTTTAGAACGTCGTGAGACAGTTCGGTCCCTATCTGCCGTGGGCGTAGGAAAATTGAGAGGAGCTGCTCCTAGTACGAGAGGACCGGAGTGGACGAACCTCTGGTGTACCGGTTGTGACGCCAGTTGCATTGCCGGGTAGCTAAGTTCGGACGGGATAACCGCTGAAAGCATCTAAGCGGGAAGCCTCCCTCAAGATGAGTTTTCCCCTGAAGCCCGTTGAAGACGACGACGTTGATAGGCGAGGTGTGGAAGCACAGTAATGTGTGAAGCTAACTCGTACTAATTGGCTGATTGTCTTGACCATATAACCTGAATTGCTTTGGGTGTATGGCCAAACAATAAAAGACAGAAGAAAAGCTTGTGTTACCGAATATTATCTTTACCAACCTGACTGGTGATTAAACCAGCAGAATACCGTTTTTCCTGGCGACCATAGCGGTTTGGAACCACCTGACTCCATCTCGAACTCAGTAGTGAAACAGACCAGCGCCGATGATAGTGTGAGGTTTCCTCATGTGAAAGTAGGTCATCGCCAGGGCTTTTTACTAGCGGCCCTCGTGCCGCTTTTTTTTTTATCTTTCTTAGATAGAAAGCTTAGGTAGAAATATGGAGCTTGAACTTTGGATCGAGTTGATTGATTTAGCATAAGGAAGTACCCATGGAAACGTTTTATGTTGACCCTGATATTGAGAAAGCATCGACCCTCCCAACACATTTCTATACCTCTCCAGATTGGTTTGAACAATCAAAAGAAAAGATATTCGCTAAAACATGGCAATTCTGTTTAAGTACAGAAGCTTTGAAATTAAGTGGACAACTTGTTCCTTTTACCTTACTTCCAGGTTTACTGGATGAGCCTTTACTATTTGTTCGTGATGAACTAGAGACTTTACACTGTTTAAGTAATGTTTGCACACACCGAGGCAATATTCTGGTTGATGCCCCCTGTACAGCACAAAAAATAAGATGTACATATCATGGTCGCAGATTCAATCTCTGTGGTGAGTTGCAGCATATGCCTGAGTTTGAAAAAACGAAAGATTTCCCTACCTCGAAGGATAATCTTTCCCAAGTGCCTTTCGATTGTTTAGAGCCGTTTATTTTTGCATCTTTATCTCCTCGCATGTCTTTCCAGGAGGTATTTGCAGATATCAAGGAACGCCTTTTTTGGTTTCCTATGAAGGACATGCGCTTGGATGTCAATCGTTCGCGGGATTATCTGGTAAAAGCTCACTGGGCTTTATATTGCGAAAATTACTTGGAAGCTTTACATATCCCTTTTGTGCATCATTCATTAAGAAAAGTTATCGATTGCGGCACTTATACTACCGAGCGTTATCGCTATTGTAATTTACAGTTAGCTCTAGCCAATGATGGAGAAGAAAGCTTTGAACTGCCTAAAGATGCCATGGATTATGGAAAACGGGTGGCGGCTTATTATTACTGGATATTCCCAAACACCATGCTCAATTTCTATCCTTGGGGATGTTCAGTTAATGTGGTAAAACCACTTGCACCTGATTTAACCAAGGTTACATTTTTGCCTTACGTGCTTGACCCAACTAAATTGGGGAAAGGCGCTGGAGGTGAGCTTGATAAGGTCGAACGTGAAGATGAAGCTGTTGTAGAGTCTGTTCAAAAGGGGATCCGCTCCCGATTTTATGACACTGGTCGATTCTCACCAACAAAAGAACAGGGGACGCATCATTTCCAGCGCCTATTGTGTGAATTCCTTAATGATTAAGTAGTAATCATTTAATGAATCAAGGATGACTGGATATGAAGGAGGAGCCTCAAGAACGTTCATTACAGCGCAAGCTTAATGCACGCATGCTAAGTATGATCACCCTTGGGGGCTCGATAGGCACGGGTATCTTTTTAGGAAGTGGTAATGCACTATCTATAGCAGGTCCTGGTGGGACCATGCTTGCTTATTTTATTATGGGGCTTTTGGTTTATGCACTGATGAGTGGTCTAGGTGAAATGGCGGCATTTATGCCCACGTCTGGCTCTTTCTCGGTGTATGCTGCAAAGTTTGTCGATCCATCCTTAGGTTATGCCCTGGCATGGAACTATTGGTACAGTTGGGCCATCACGATCGCCTCCGAAATCGCAGCCTCCTCTTTAGTGATGCAGTTCTGGTTTCCTGGAAGTTCGCCACTGATTTGGTGTGCAGCATTTTTAATCTTTACTGTCGGCTTTAACGCTATATCGACTCGAGTTTTTGGTGAAGCTGAGTATTGGCTTTCATTTTTGAAAGTATCGGTAATCATTCTTTTCATTATTGCTGGCTCTGCCATGATTTTAGGAGCAACCAATTACCAGCCAGTAGGCTTTCAATACTGGACAATTGGAGATGCGCCCTTTCATGGTGGTTGGGTTGGTATCATCAGCGCCTTTATGGTCGCTGGTTTTTCATTTCAGGGAACAGAATTACTTGGTATTGCCGCCGGTGAAAGCCAGGATCCGAGTAAACATGTTGCGCAAGCAGTCAAATTGGTGTTTTGGCGAATCTTATTATTTTTTATTTTATCTCTCTTTGTCATTAGTCTTTTAATTCCTTATACCTCAACGCAATTGATGCACGCCGATGTAATCATGAGTCCTTTCACCCTCGTGTTTAAACAATATAACCAAGCTTCGGCAGCTACATTCATGAACATTGTGATCCTTATCGCTATCCTGTCAACAGCCAATTCTGGTCTTTATGTGGCAAGCAGAATGCTTTGGCATATGGCGAAAGAAAGGCATGCGCCGCGGATTTTTTCTAAAGTGAACAAACGAGGCGTACCGCTCTATGCTTTGGTGGCAACGAGCTGTGTAGCCATGTTGGCGTTTTTATCTTCCTTATTCGGCAATGGATTGGTTTATTTTTGGCTACTAAATGCAGGAAGTCTTTCAGGTTTCATAGCCTGGATGGGCATCGCTGTTAGCCACTATCGCTTTCGTAAGGCCTATGTTCACCAAGGAAAGGATCTCAGTAAACTCCCTTACGTGGCCAAAGGTTACCCTTATACTTCCCTATGTGCATTGGGACTATGTCTAATGATTATCGGTGGTCAGAACTATGCCGCTTTTATGAGTCAACATATTGATTGGTATGGTTTGCTTATCTCATATATAGGTTTGCCGCTTTTTCTGGTTGTGTGGCTTGGCCATAAGTGGATTCGGAAGACAAAAATGATTCATTTAGTAGAATGTGAGTTCGATCTTTGAGTATATGAAATTCTAGATGGAATATTTGTTTATCAGATGTAACATGAATTGTATTAGCTGCTCTATACTTTTCAATCTGTACTTATAGTAAAATGCCAAATTGTTGTTCTGCTAGATAACCCATGTTTTTTAAGCAGCCTAAAATCAAACGTATCACTATGCACTTGGAGTCCGTACTTGAGGAACTTTGCCGGGAACGGTGGACGCATTATCTTAATGTTGTGCCTTCAGCTGACTCTATTCGATATAATCATCATCTAGCAACAGATATCGATAAAGAAAAACTTTTTGCTACTCCAGGAATTTGGCGCTCGAAAGAACACTTCTCTTGGCGTATGGATGAACCATTCTCTAATGGACACCCCATTTGGGTAGAGATCAATGCCGCCGGGCAATATTGGTATTACAGTGGGCTTCTAAAACAAGCACGTTTTATTGTTGCTGAATTAAATAATCCATCTCCCGATTATCAGAAAATTATTAAAGCTGCCAAGGATATAAAAGGTCGCACCCTTACCGTTCCTAGTGTAATTAGTGCAGATCCTATAACCATTGGGGTGGGATTTATTATGGGCGGTAATTTATTAGTCAATTTTTTTAGGGGTCTCGTAGGACTTGTCCATGCCCCAATGATGTTGCTTGTTGGTGCATTTTGTTCTATCACTTACTGGTGTTCTTTTTCTGAATACTGCGGTAGTCCTGCCTTCTTTTTCGACACATTACAATATTTTTGTGACTCTTTATGGCAGGTCTTAAGCTCTGTGGTTTTCCCGTTAGCTATGCTTTATTCAAAATACATGACTGATTCTTACAATGTATTTACCAAAGGCGATGTCCAACGAGTCGTTGACGGTATTACTTCTTTAGCCGAAGTTTATTTAGAAGATAAAGAGGCAGATCAATCCCACGTTGACGTTATTTTGATGGAATTAAAGGGATAATCATTTCTGTAGTCTCTATATTCACCGTGAATTCATTGGTTGGTATATTTTATTGAAATAAGGAAGCTTTGATTCCACTGGGAAGAATTTTTTAAGGCATTCCAAGGACTTAAAATTAGATATTCCATAAGGAGCGTATTTTTGCTTTTGTTTTTGCCAAGTCATGTTTTCGCCCGAATAGTCAATTTCATACCATTCACGTCCTATGATATGGGAGGTATTGTTATCAAAAGCAGAGAGATTTTTAAATTTATAAAATTTAACTTGTTCCATTAAATAATCTGCCATTTTTTCAGCTTCATTCTTATTTAAACCCCTCCTATAAGTTGCAATGAGTAATTCGGTTGTGGTTTTGGGCATTAGGATTTGTAATTGAGACAAGTACAAAAAATTAAAATGCACGGTTTGTAAATAATGTTCTAATGATTGCGCTTCCGATTCCTGTAATTTCATTTTATGAGTCTTTTGAGCCACTCTAGTTTGTAAAATAGGACATAATCTTTGCCATTCGTTTGGTAAGTTACATTCCCTGGCCATGATTGGTTCTGCAATGAAACAAGCTATAGCTATCATAGTAGTGATGTGTAATCTCATTTTCATCCTAATCAACCGTTCCCAAATATCTCAAATGGCAATGATAACGTTTCAACTAGGGATTATAAATCTGTGACTATAATAACAAAAAATAGTATATTGAAATTTCGTTATTTTGACTTTAAGAAAATCATTCGATCGCTGATCAAGCGCGTCAATTTAAAGCCTTGTTATCTTTTGATTCCAGGGCCCTGGCTTAAAGAAATTAATTCATCATCCCTCGTTATTGCAGCCGAAGAAGATATCATTACTTTACCGACAGAAAGCGAGGAACTGGCTAAGATGCTGCCCGATGCCACGTTCACGTTGATTCCCGGCGCTCATTCAAGTCCAATAGAACAATCACAGAAGATCAATCAATTGATATTGCAGTTTTGCTCATAAATTCTAAGATAGTCCATTGCTTGCCATCCCGATAGAGAACGTCCCTAGATCTTGTTATAAATATTTATTTTTAAGTCTCACATAATGTTGCGCAGAATATTCTAAGTGAGCTAACTCTTCCTCAGTTAGTGGTCTGATTGCACGCGCTGGATTGCCAAGATATAGATAACCGCTCTGCAGATGTTTTCCTGGAGGGATTAAGCTGCCTGCGGCTATCATAACGTGATGTTCAACGTAAACTTTATCCAAAACAACTGTATTGATACCAATCAAACAGTAATCTTCTATATGACAAGCATGCAAAATCGCCCTATGACCAACGGTTATTCCTTTTCCAAGAATAAGCGGCTCACCGCCTGGTGTATAAGGACCATCATGGGTCACATGCAAGATGGCTCCATCCTGAATATTGCAGGCTTCGCCTATCGAGATCGCATTTACATCACCTCGAATCACGGCTGTGGGCCAAACAGACACGTCTTGTCCTAGTTTGACATCTCCGATGACAGTTGCTTGTGGATCAATATAAACACGTTCACCAATGGTGGGGTGTTTATCCTCAAATGTGCGTATGTTATGCATAGTTATACCATGGTTACAAATTCTTCAGCACTGGTCGGATGAATGGCAACTGTGTTATCAAAATCACGCTTACAGGCGCCCATTTTAACAGCAACACCAAAACCCTGTAGCATTTCATCGGCACCATAACCAATCACATGCAGGCCAATGATTTTTTCGTCTTTGCCTACCGTTACGAGTTTCATTGCTGTTGGTGTTTTCTCTTCACTAAGTGCATCAAACATTGGATTAAATCGTGTTCGGTATACTTTAATTTCATTTTCACCAAATTTAGCAATCGCTTCTTCTTCGCTTAAACCGACAGATCCTATGGGTGGATGACTAAAAATGACAGAGCAAATGTTCTCATAATTCAAATGAGCATCTGCTTGCCCGCCAAAAAGACGATCAGAAAGCCTGCGCCCAGCGGCTATTGCAACTGGAGTTAGTGCTGGTGCATCGGTGACGTCACCAATGGCGTAAATGCCTGGAATGGAGGTGTTTTGATACTTATCAACTGTTATCAACCCTCTTTTGCTCTTCGCCACTCCGATAGCGTCCAAATTTAAATCAAAGGTGCGCGGAGATCGTCCTACAGCTGCAATCACCGTATCGAAATCAGAAAGAATGGAACCGTCTTTACATTTAATCGTTTTACGATTGTCTTGCTGTAAGATAATGCTATGGGCTTGGTGATTGAGATGAGCTTTAATTCCTTGTTGTTGCATGATTTCTAGAAGGGTATCACCTAACATGGAGTCGAAGCGAGTCAAGGGACGAGCACCACGAATAAGAAGATGTGTTTCGGCTCCCAAGTTATGCAATACACCTGCTAATTCAACGCCAATATACCCACTGCCAATGATTGCGATCCTATTGGGTCTTGCAGCGAGAGAGAAAAAGCCATCAGAGTCGATAACATATTCGATACCTAACAGATCATTTGGAAGCAGTGGCTCGCTTCCAGTCGCGATAATGATATGATCCGCCTGGTAATGCGTTCCACCAACATCAACCGTTTTAGCATCCACAAAAATGCCTGTACCATGTAGATAGGTCATCTTGTATTCATCAAAACGCTTCGCATAGATTTCACGTAATCTTTCAATATAGGTGTTACGACGGCCAACCAGCACAGGCCAATCCAATGCAATATCTACTGGGCGAAAACCATAGTCAGGAGACTTAGCCAATATTTCAGCAACCGCAGAGGCATTAAACATCACTTTTTTGGGGACACAACCAAGATTTACACAAGTGCCTCCTAAATGTTTTTCTTCAATAACGGCGACATTAGCCCCATGACGAGCAGCACGCACCGCGCTGGCAATGCCACCACTACCACCGCCTAAAACGAGCAAGTCAAATTTCATCGTTTCAATCCCAAATTAAACTTTATTGACTGTACCATTGAAAATGGTATTGGAGTAATACTTTAGATCGACAATAGCTGAAATAGTTGGGGCCTTTCATTATACTTAGATATAGAACTAGATCCCGTATAAATGCTACGCATTTTACGGGATAACGTTCGTTTAGCGACACAAAAGGCATTTTATGCCTTTCATGTCGAACTCACGTTACTTAACTTTATATCAAAGAATTTATTTATATCATGAAGGGATTGCTGCTCGTTACCCTATGGTCTCTCTTTATTACTGCTTGTGATAACTGGAAGGGGCGCCATTATCAAGGCTATGTTGAAGGAGAAAACGTTTATCTAGCATCCCCTAATTCGGGGGATTTGACGCAATTGTTTGTACATCGCGGCGAGCAAGTAAAAAAAGGACAAGCGTTATTTCAACTTGATCCGAATCCCCAAGTACTCATTGTTAGACAAGATGAAGCAAGATTGCTGGAGGCTCAAAAATTACTGAATGATTTAGAAAAGCCGCGTCGTAACCCTGAGATTGCGGCAATTAAGGCACAAATAGAACAAACGGATGCCAGGTTGAAGCTCGCACAGATTAGAGTTCATCGCATGCAAGAACTTTATAACAAACAAGCGATAGACAAGGATTCACTCGATGCCGCAATAGCAAATTACAAAGAACAACAACATCTTAAAGCGCAATACGAATCAAATCTAGAGTTAGCAAGACTTGGAAGCCGTGATGAGCAAATCAAAGCGCAACAAGCTGAAGTAATTTCACTTGCTGCTAAAGTGAATGAGTCGAAATGGCAACTGGCACAAAAGAAAATTTATGCCCCTGCAGATGGCTACATTTATGATACGTATTATCGTGTCGGTGAATTCGTCGGATCACAGCAACCCGTTTTATCTTTATTGCCACCAGAGAATATAAGGATCGAGTTCTTTGTGCCCGTTGATGTTTTGCCCCAATTGCATCGAGGCCAAAAAATCCAGTTTGATTGCTATGGTTGTTCTTATTCTGGCACCGCCATCATTACCTATATTTCTCCTGAAGCAGAATATGTTCCGCCCCTCGTTTATAGCCGAGAAAATGATGATAAATTGGTTTTCAGGATAAAGGCGCGAATCGAACAACCTGATAAATTTAAACCTGGCCAACCTGTAACGGTAATTTTGCCATGAGTCATGCTGTAATTGACGTTCACAACTTACGTAAGTCCTTTGACGGCAAGGTCGCCGTTAATGATATTGCCTTGTGTGTTAAGAAAGGAGAGGTCTTTGGTTTTTTAGGTCCGAATGGTAGTGGCAAGACGACTACTATTCGCATGTTATGTGGGCTTTTGACTCCAGATGCAGGTGAGGGCACCTGCTTGGGGTACAACATTCTTACGGAATCAGAAAAAATAAAGCTGCACGTGGGTTATATGACACAAAAGTTTAGTTTCTACACGGACTTGAGCATTGAGGAAAACCTAAACTTTATTGCTCGGGTTTATAACGTTGATAACAGAAAAGCACGTGTGCACAGTGCATTGGAAGATTTGGGTTTGGTTCATCGACGAAGGCAACTGACAGGACAACTTTCTGGTGGTTGGAAACAGCGTGTTGCGCTGGCGGCCTGTTTATTACATCAGCCAGACCTATTACTCTTAGATGAACCAACTGCGGGTGTGGACCCGATTGCTCGACGGGAGTTTTGGGATAAGATTCATGGATTAAGTGAACAGGGAATCACAACGTTGGTTTCTACTCATTATATGGATGAGGCAGAGCGTTGTACCAATTTAGCCTATCTTGCCTATGGGGATCTGTTGGTTTCTGGGTCTATTAAAGATGTCATTGCCAAAACAAACTTATACACCTGGGAAATTACAGGTGATGTGACCACCACTTTATTACAACAAATAAAGGAATTAAAAGGAGTCACTCAGGCTGCACTGTTCGGGAATAAGATTCATATTTCAGGCTATGATCAACGCTTGGTAGAGTCAGAGTTAAAGGTATTAGTCAAAAATAAATCTCTCATTTGCCAAGCAATAGAACCTACCTTAGAAGACGCTTTTATTAGTCTTGTAAAGAAATCGGAGGGGGAAATCGGTTGAAAATTTTCTCCTTTCCACGATTGAATGCTGTCATTGCCAAAGAATTTATTCAAATGCGTCGAGATAAAGCTACGTTTGCAATGATAATCGGTATTCCTCTTATTCAATTGATCTTATTTGGTTTTGCTATTAACACGAATCCACGACATTTGCCGACAGCAATCATTAACTCGGATCATAGCTCGTTTAGTCGTCGGATCTTAAGTGCTATGGAGAATTCCACGTATTTTCACTTCCTAGAACCGACAACAACCGAAGCGCAGGCAAGGGATTTACTCAAGAGAGGCAAAGTGCAATTTGTAGTAAGCTTTCCGATCAACTTTTCTCGTGATCTAGTTAAAGGGTTAAAGCCCACCTTGCTCCTGGAGGCAGATGCTACTGATCCAGCTGCTACCAGCCGAGCGCTTTCTGTGTTCCAGGAGCTTGCTTCTTCTGTGCTCAAGGAGGAATTAGTAGGCCCTCTAAAAAATTTGTCTGGGAGTGCCACTCCCTATCGGCCTATCATTCATGCTATTTATAACCCGCTTGCAATAACGTCCTACAACATCGTGCCTGGTTTACTAGGGGTAGTCTTAACCATGACGATGGTGATTATTACGGCCTTGGTTCTCACCCGGGAATTTGAAAGAGGCACGATGGAAAATTTATTGGCGACGCCAGTAAAGCCTCTGGAGGTGATGTTAGGCAAAATTATCCCCTATATCATTGTAGGTTATACCCAAGTAACCTTAATTTTATTGATGGCAAAATTTGTCTTTGGGGTGCCGATGCAGGGTAGTATTTTCCTCTTATTTACTCTTTGCTTACCCTTCATTGCCGCCAATTTATCTGTAGGTTTGACCTTTTCAACACTTGCCACAAATCAATTGCAGGCTGTGCAAGGCGCATTCTTTTTCTTCTTACCTTCTATTTTATTATCTGGTTTTATGTTTCCTTTCCGTGGAATGCCAGATTGGGCGCAATGGATAGGGAATGTTCTCCCTTTGACGCATTTCCTGATAATTGTTCGTGGTATTTTGCTCAAAGGAAATGGCCTGCTTGATGTTTGGCGAGAAGTGATCCCAATTATTATGTTTACACTGGTCGTTATGGTGATCGGTTTTAAACGTTATCGTCAAACATTAGATTAGATTTCTACTATCTTGGCTCAGCTAGCGAAATGTCAACAGACCTAGAATAAAAACTGAGAGACTGTTTTTTCCACCCGCTGATCCAATAAAACACTAACGTGATCGGCATCTGGAAGCATTGCTAAATAACCATGAGGATATTGCTCACAGAACAATCTTGATTCCGATGGCATAATGGACTCATCGTTTTCCCCATGAATGCACAAAACGGGGGTCTGTGAGCGACTAATAAAATGATGAAAATCAAGATTTCTTATATCAGCGGCTGCATTTTGTTGAAATAAATCACGTAAAAATAGGAAGCCTTGGCGACTTAATCGTAGTTTCCTTGCTAATTTGCCCACAGGGGTACGCATGCGAGTGGGAGATGCTATCAAAACCACACGCTCCGGTTCTGTATCAATTCGCCATTGAGGAAATTGATTGGCAAGATTCAAGGTATTTAGAAGCATGGATCCACCAAAAGAGTGACCAATGACTGCATAAAAAGGTCCTAATTTGTTGATTACTTGATTAAGCAGCAAAACTGCGTCTGTCCAGGTTAGCTGCACCCCTTTGGCTTCTCCGTGTGCTGGGAAATCCAGAGCATAAACGTCAAAGCGCTGTCTAAGAGCATTGATCAAACGCATCATATAAGCTGCTCGTGACATCCAACCGTGAGTTATTAACACTTTTTTAGACTCTTGCTGTCTTAGTGATGCAAAATGATGAATAACATGATGTCGTGGCGTATCACAATGAGTGACTTCAGTACGCGCTTCTAAGAAAAACTGACAGGCCTGACGGGCAAAATCACGGTATTCTTTCTCGATAGGTAGATGAATGGGGGTAATAAATAGCTGATAACATAATTGCGCGTGCACCAAGTCTTTAAATAGTGTCAAACTGTCTGCAACCATAGCTTTTACCCCTATTTGTTGCCATTAAGAAACATAGCTTTGTCCTGGAAACAAGTTTGATTTCTTCATTAAAGTAAAAAATGCCACTAGACTTTTATAAATATCAAATTAGACTAAAGCAATTATAGCTGCAAGGATTTAGTCTATGGATACATCAAACTATTTATATCACCATGGTGAACAAGAGTTACATGGATTTTTAGCTTATGATGAAAAAAGTGATCAGCCAAGACCCGCGGTTTTAGTTGCTCATGATTGGTCTGGGCGTAATGATTTCGCTTGTGAAAAAGCACAAATGTTGGCTGAGATGGGATATCTCGGTTTTGCACTTGATATGTATGGACAGGGTCGCCAGGGAGCCAGTACCCATGAAAAAATGGCGCTCATGGAGCCTCTTGTGAATGATCGGTTATTACTTCGCGCCCGCATCCGCGCAGCCTACGATGCTTTGATAGGGATGTCTGAAGTCGATATGAATAAAATCGCAGTCATTGGTTTTTGTTTTGGTGGGCTCTGCGCTTTAGATTTGGCACGTAGTGGCGCCGATCTGCGAGGAGTAGTGAGTTTCCACGGTTTATTGAATAAGCCTCAAGATATTCCCAACAAAACCATTCATGCAAAAGTATTAGCTTTACACGGCTATGATGATCCCATGGTGAAGCCTGAGCAAGTACAAGAATTTTGTCGCGAAATGACAGAGGCCAACGTTGATTGGCAAGTACACATGTATGGGCATACACAACACGCTTTTGCTAATCCACATGCCCATGATACCCAACTGGGAACGGTTTATAACGCTAAAGCAGAACGCCGTGCCCTACAAGCAATGACCAATTTTTTACAGGAAGTATTCATATAGAGATTTTAATATAGGGAGATAAAGCTAATGGGTTTATCAATCGAAAGTCCGGCTTTTGCAAATAATGGATTTATACCTGTGCAATATACTTGTGATGGTGCTGATAGTTCGCCTCCTCTGCTATGGAAAGATGCGCCAGTGCAAACAAAATCTTATGTTTTAATTGTTGATGATCCCGATGCACCTGCTGGAACATGGGTACATTGGGTGTTATTTAATATACCCGCTGATGTTAAACAACTGAATGGATCAGGACTACCAGCAGGTGCTGAAAGTGGTAAAAACAGTTGGGGAAAAGTAGGTTACGGTGGACCTTGTCCTCCAAGTGGAACCCATCGTTATTTCTTCAAATTATATGCCCTAGATACTGTCTTGACGTTAACCTCATCCGCTAATAAGCAGGATGTGTTAAAAGCCATGCAAAATCATGTCCTTGAGAGTAGTGAATTGATTGGGCTTTATAGTAGGAAATCGTAGCTGCTTGTCCCTATCTATGTCGCCGACTTCCCGCGATCAAGCCGCGGGAAGTCGGGAGTGAACGAGTAATTACATGAAATCTTAAAAAACTCCCTACTGTCTCATTAACCCTAACTGCTCGAAACCCGAAAAAGAAAGACTATGATGTTTTCTAATAGGTGGGATACGCTTGGAAAAATTGAGTTCAGAGAATTGTTGCAGCATTACTTCAAAGACTTCATGCATTTCAACACGCGCTAACTTAGCCCCCAAACAAAAATGACTACCATAACCATAACTGAAGTGCTGATTTTTTCTCCTACTAACATTCGCCTTATCTGGTTCAGGGAAATAAGCAGGATCGCGATTAATGGCGTGAGTAGAGATAAAAATGACAGCCCCTTTGGGAATTTCTTCTGTACCTAGTATCGTATCTCTTTTTGTAACGCGAAAAATGAAGGTTACTGCTGGATCCAAGCGATTACATTCTTCTAAGTAATCATCAAGTTGTCCTGGATTTTGCCTTATTTCATGCCATAACCCTGGCATGCTTAAAAGAAGATATAAATTGTTGCACATTTGATCCGTGGTAGTTACTTGTCCTGCGACTAACATCATCACTGCTTGAGAAATAATCTCCTCATCAGTTAAACCAAAATGGGTTTGATGAGCTAAAAGGGTGCTTAAAAAATCCTTTCCTGGCGTTTTGCGGCGTACTGCAATCAGGTCAGCAAAATATTGATAGAGTTGTTTAGCACTGTGGTTGACTTTGATTCCATCGGCATCATAGTAACTCGTTGAGCCGCCGAAAAATTGTGTCATGTTATTTGACCAATGATAGAAATCGAGCCGTTCGTTTTCAGGGATAGCAAAAAGTTCTGCTAAAGTGGTTGAAGGGATGGTTTGTGCCAATTCTTTCACAAAATCATAAGGGGCATTATTCTTTAATGGAGCTAAAGATTGGGCGACCGTTTTTTGAATTAGAGGCTTTAACTGATCTATGCATTGTGAAGTAAATCCATGGTAGCAAATTCGTCTTCTACTGACATGAAGGGGTGCATCACTCATGACCATCATTTTGCTGACCACTTTAAAAAAATCTTCTATCAGCGATAAATTCATCTCTGGCATGCGTGAGATGAAGAAGGGGGTTCGATCGCAACTATAATCTTCACTAGTCAAAACCGCTTTAGCCAAATCATATGAAGTAACCACCCAAAATTTTCCTGGTTCCCACCAATAGAGTTCCCCCATTTCACGCAAATGCTGACTGAATTCGGCAGGTGTGGATGTCTGTTTTAACTGCATCAAGGTATAGGTCTTTTTCATAGAATTTGGATCCTTCTTAAGTGACGAGGGCTTTGCTGTTTAAATGCGTTGCGTCCATGGAGTAATGAAAAATTATCAGCGAACAAGTAATCACCTTGCTGCCATTGATGCAGGTAACAATTGTTTTCATTGCGCATGCATTGACTAAGCTCAGCCAAAATGTCTAGAGATTCCCGCGGTTCTTTATTCAAGACCCTGACCGAAACCGGGTTTAAATAATCTTCCCCAACAGGTTCGGCAAAGCGCAAAATAGTGCGTCCAGTTTGCGGGTGCTTTGTCACTAGATCACGCTGAATATTGCCACCATAATGAGCAAGCTTTTCTGTGGTAAATTGCAGGCGATAGTTAAGCCATTTTTTTTGCTGCTGGTCACTGGCTTTTTCCCAAACCATTTCCGTATTGACAAATAAGGTTTCTCCACCCATCGTTGCTAGAGGTGCCTCAATACAATGGAAAAATAAAAAACGTGGTTCTTGATGAAAGGCTCCATCCCAATGCAGGGGGACATCACTCTCAGTAAATAAATAATTCTTACTGTTTTTGTCTACTTTCATTTCCATCACTGGGCCAAAATCCCAGAACAGTAATTGTGCCTGTGATTGGCAATAGGCTAATAAGTCGTCGCGACTCATCGCTGCAAAACCTCTTAGTAGGACTACCTTGTGTTTGGCAGTCAACTCAAGGATGATCTTTAATTGCCAATGGGTTAAATCAAAATGATCTGCTGTATGCACCACATAAGGTGCAAAGTGTGTTAACTTAGCCATTTAATCCTTCCAAAACGTAATGATCATGGTTGAGTTTCGCTCCCAATCGCTCAGCTTCTTTACGTTTGATTAATTCCCAGGAATCGCCTTTTTTAAGCAGAACATTGTGCCATGGGGTTGCCCAACGATTTGCAGCCGGCAAAAACTGGATGCCAAGTTTGTCAGATCCGCAGGGTTGTGGATGAATGGATAGACGAAGTGCAGCAGGAAAGTGTTCTGCCAGTAAGCGAGACCAAGCATTGGAGCGTCTAACCACTTCATAAGCTGTTTCTTTGGCTAGTCTTCTGATTTGATTTTTCGATAAATGCTCATTTAAAGCGAGCTGATCTTCAACAACGAAACGATGAATGCCGTTAAATTGATAAAGGGCATGATTATCTAGGATGAGGCGCTGTTTTAGTGAAGATAAAGACTCGCCGTAGGCAGCCATCAATTGGTTGCGCATCAGTTGATAATTTTGTGTCTCGTAAACGTCATCCAGAGAAAAAACTGCCAGAAAACGCAGTTTTTGTTGTGCAATGATCTGTTTAATCCCCTGCTGATAACGATTGACCTCCTCATCACTGACTAACACCAAATCATTAAAGACTCTGCCATCTGAGCAAATAATCAGTTTTACTCCAGTTTGATGCAATTGATTAATGGATCGACATAACTCATTTAGACGATTTAAGCTCATTATTTCCCCAAGATCGGGGTCTGAGGAAAGTGTTTTTTGTCGATTGGCTGATTTAGCCGGGAAAGCTGGCAGAATAAGCGTAATCATTTCCTTCTTCTCGATTAGATTAAGCAGTCGTTTAAGATGGGGCTGTTGGCAATGGCTGCAGGGAAAACCATGAACGTGAGTTGAAAAAAGTCTATTACTTTCTGCCTGACGAACATTCGTAAAGAGTAACGCAAGAATTTTTTGTGCCTTGTCGATGATGGTTGTGTCCATAGAGAGTCCTTGGTCATTTCTCTGCAGTTAGCCTAGGTATTTTTTTAATAAATTGATAATATTAAGTTTTTATAAATTTAATAATATTTTTTTATAATGATTGATTTTGACGCCCTACGAATGTTTACATTTGTTGTGGAAAGCGGTGGTTTCAATGCGGCTGCTCACAAACTGTACAAAACACAGCCCGCGGTAACGAATGCCATTAAAAAACTAGAAGGGCAACTGGGTTTCCCATTATTTGATCGCAGCACGTATCGACCCCAGTTGACCAATAAAGGTGATAAATTTTATCAACGCGCCAAGGTATTAGTCGGGCACTGGCAACATTTGAATGAATTTGCCGATAATTTGCAGGCTGAAATGGAAAGTGATATTACCATAGCGATTGATGTATTTTATCCGCTGATCACGTTAAAGCCTTTATTTACTACCTGGCTTAGTCAATATCCGCAAACGCATTTCCATTTCCTTACTGAATCGTTGGGTGGGGCCTGTGAACGATTGGTTGAGCATGATGCCGATATTATTATCAGCGAAAATTTGATGAGTCATCAGGCTATCGAAGTTCTCCCTTTGCGCAATGAACGTATGCTTGCTGTTGCAACCCCAGAATTTATCTTGCGGCACAAAGAACAGTTGGCTGATTTAGATAGCTTAAGCGAATGCATGCAAGTGATCTTACGTGATTCCTCAAAGACAAATTTTTCATTTGGGGTTATTGAGCACTGTCGTCATTGGACGGTAAGTGATGTCGTGGCTAAGAAACACATCATTCTTGCGGGATTAGGCTGGGGGCGCTTACCCGAACATTTGGTTGCTAAAGAGCTGACCCGAGGAGCGCTACAGAGGCTAATAGGGAATCATTTCGATGAGCGTCTCATTACATTATCCGCGATTCGCTTGCAGAAACCTGTTTATGGTCCTATTGTAGAAAGACTTTGGGCTGACCTTGCAATGTTCAAAATTAGTTCGCTTTGAGTGGTGAATCAGAAGAAAAAGCAAAGACCAATACTGTTGTTCATAACCAATAAGGAATATTTACTATGCACAAATTGATTAATACTATGCTGCTACTCCTTGTTTTGTTCCCTGTTTATGCGACAGAACCTTCAGAAGAAGAAATACAGTCTCAACAATATGACCAGGAAGCATGCGTACAAAAAATCCTGAATCCATGTATTGAAAAATGCAAACACCAAGATGATATTGACTGCAGACAAGCTTGCCAGGAAAACGCTAAAAATGAATGTCGTCAGGCGGGTGAATAAGATACGTCCTAGTGTTCCTCTTCTTTTAGTACTCATTGTTCCTGAACCATAAGCATGATATAAAATCACGCGACGACTCATGCCATTAATAAAAGGAGCAAAACCATGTCAAATAAATTCAATGAGGTAACAAAAGGAATCAGTGCCCAATTAGCAAAAATGCGAAAAGAAATGCCAGAGGTGATGGCAGGTTTTTCTGCACTCTCGCAAGCGGCAACCAAAGATGGTGCATTAGATAAAAAAACGAAAGAACTTATTGCCATGGCTCTGGCTGTAGCAAATCATTGTCCAGGATGCATTGGTTTTCACTCGCAAGCGTTGATCAAGTTGAAAGCTACTCGCGAAGAGTTAATGGAAACGTTAGCGATGGCGGTGTATATGGGTGGTGGACCTTCTTTAATGTATGCTGCTGAGGCTTTGGAAGCATATGAAGAGTTTAATGCTTAAATCACTTAATCTAGCTATTTTAAGTAGGTTGGGCTTGTAAGCTCAATGATAATATTAATGACGAACGTATCTAGTCGGGCTAGAAGCCCATAGCCGTCAGGCTAAGAAAGAAATTGTTTGTTTAACTTATTGAAATAATAATAAAAAAAGCTAGAGTACCCTTTTAAATTTTTTCCCGCCAGGAAAACAACCAAAAGGGACTCTATGCTGCTGGATACCCTATCAAATATTCCTCAAGAAATCTTTAAATTTTTTACTTATGAAGCGGATCGGATAGGAAAGGAAACAGGTTTTCAGAAACGCCGTTCAAAATTGACACCTAGTGTTTTTATAAAATCATTGATAACGCTCTGTTTTTCAGAACATTTTAATTTGGAACTTTTCTGTGGATTGGTAAAAACGCAAAAAGTTTATATCAAAAAACAATCATTACATGAGCGATTTAACGAACGAACAGCCGGATTTCTTAAAGCCTTTTCATTATTCTGTTTAAAGCACTTTCAAATGAAAAAGTTACCTCAACTCCAAGGATTGGAGCAATTTAGTAGCCTTAACATCATTGATAGCAGTACTATATCCTTACATCAGGCGCTGAATGAGCTTTTTAAAGGCAGTGGCGGAGCCGCATCCAGTTCCGCTATGAAAATCCAAATGATGTTTGATTATCTTGGTGGACAAATAAAAGAGCTTACTCTAACTTCGGGCTGTGATAACGATCAGGGCTTTGATAATTATTTTAATACTATTGAAAAAGGAGCTCTTTATTTAATGGATTTAGGTTATTTTAAACTGAACACGTTTAAGAAAATTATGGAAGAAAACGCTTTCTTCATAAGCCGCTTGCTCACCGGAACTAAACTTCTAACACAAGATAAGAAACCTTTTGATTTACTCGTTACCTTGGAGAATGCTGCACCATTCTTTTCTCAGCAGGTCCTTATGGGAGCAACGCATAAAATTCCTGTCCGCTTGGTCGCTCAACGATTACCACCAGTCATTGCCGAGCAAAGGCGGAGAAGACTTATAAAAGATCATCGTCGCCGTGGTTCCACACCAAACCAGGAATCGTTGGCTTTACAAAGTTGGTCTATTTATATTACCAATACCTCTGAAACTCAAATCAATAATAAAGCAATTCATCAAACGTATGCTTTACGATGGCAGGTAGAACTCCTCTTTAAATTAAGTAAATCCTTAATGCATATTGACTCTATCAAAACTAAAAAGTTTGCTCGAGTGATTATTGAAACCTATGGTAAGTTTATTGCAATGATGCTTTTGTTTTTGCTATGCAATCCCATGCGCAACATAGAAGGCAAACAACTTTCTTTTTATAAAGCCTGTCACCAACTAAGTTCCAAGGCTACTGGATTGATTATCGCCCTCATGTCTCCTTATCGATTAAAGCATTTCTTGAATGATTTCTATGAAAATCTCTCCCTCTTTGCTATCAAAGATTCAAAAAAGAAACCTCTTTTGACCTTTGACTTCTGCGAAGGAGAGTGCTTTTAAACTCTTAGCCTGACGGCTATGGGCTAGAAGCCCGACCTACAGCTCGATCAAGATCGTTACCTGTCATCCCGTTCTATGTCAAACTTTTTTTATGGCAGAGTTCGATCTGCAATCAAATATATAGGACAGAGTCTTCATTAGGCTCTGGGAGCTTGGAAGTCGTTTTTCCTAATGAATTCCCAATCAATAAGGCTAATCCCGCTAAGGCTAGTATCAGCCCAATTCCTATTAAACCCATACTAACAGGAAAACTTAAGGGGAGGAGAGGAGTCAAACTCAATCCACCAATAATCATCGTACTCGCTCCCATAAATAGAGAAGTGGCACCAGTTGCTTTGAAGTCTAAAGAGCTTTGACGTGTATTTTTTATGAGAGCAATAGAAGGATCTTCATCTATCTGGGAATCAACTTTCGGAGGAAAAAGTTGATAGGGATTCGAGCTGTTGCGTAGCACTTCTGGAGAAGATTTTTCAACGCTCAGTGGTGATGGCGGTGGTGTCTCAATGGTAATAATCTGTTCGTGCTTGATTGGCTTTTCTTGAGGGTTATCGGCTTCTTCAATGATCTTGGCTAATTCTATTCCAAGGCTTGCAGTTTTAGGTTGATAAACGCGACCTGTTGCTGCTAGTGACGCTAAGTTAGCTAAGCAATGTATCCAACAAATGTAAATGCCTATGGGCTGTTGTGCACCAGCGAGAAATCTAATTTTATCGGAATATGATTTTAAAAATTCATTGCTTTCAATATCCTTCTGCGCAGTGATCCCTACACCACCCTTTAATCTGGAGTCTGTAATAGTTATCTGCTTAAGATCACCATTTTCATCCATTTCAGCGAAGAGACTGTGCCAGTGGGCGTGCCCCTGGTCATCGGCGTAAAGCCTCATATGGCAAACCTTAGCGTTAGGTGTTCCTATTTTTATAACAACCTCTTCAGCAAAGCGGTCCTCTAACCTTAAGATTCCTAGCGCTGTTTCATCGCTGTCCACACTGAAGGATACTTGGGATGCTGAACTGGAAGGTAGGCCAAAGGCTTTTGCGAGCGTAAAAAATGCATCATGCAGAGCATCAGAGACAGTGCCTGTCTCTAGTTGTTCATCTAAGCTAAGAGCTTCTTGGGCTTGCATTAAGGGTAGTAATGGATTCATAGTCCTTCCATAACTGCAACTAGTGGTACTATACCCCGTTGCGGTCAAATTGTCAAAAAAATTTACAATTTGTTTGCGTAAACCACTGCCTTAGTGTGATAGTAAAGAAGCCATATGTTCCATTTGTTTTGCGTGCGTATCAGATTGACAAGGATATTTTTTGGTGATGCCAAGCCACGCAACTTGAGAAACAGTCATTTTATCTTTGTCGCTCTGTTGACTAGAAATTTCGCGATAAGTTTCCAAGATGATTCCATTTAAGATGATTGCATTGAGTTTTACCCCTTGCGGAAGGCAAAATAGTGGCTTTCCTTGCGCTTTTGCTAATTCATTTGCTTGCAGTATTGTTTCAGCAATGCTTTCATCGGCTATAAATAACACATTCCGCGCCGATCTTGCCCATGCCTGAGCTTGGGGATCGGCTTTGATCTCCATTTGTGGAATGCTATTGGAAATGTTCATGTAGTGCTCCATCGTATCCGCACTGGCGGCTAACGTAGATAGTAAAAAAAATGAGAAGACTAAAAGGCGCATAGTTATTCCTAGAAGTATAGGGTCTGTTACATTTCGCTAGCTTGAGTCAAAATGGCATGATTATCGAGCACCGCAACGCAGCATACATATAAGAGTATGTGAGTAGCGGAGCACAGACAATCATGCCATTTTGGCCAAGATAGTAGAAATGTAACAGACCCTAGCCCATTGTGTCGAATAGGTAGTAGTGAGCTGGGCGATCTTTGCATATAAAAGGACCACATTCGAGAAATGTACTGATTCCGTTAGCAAGAATCAAGAGGAGAAAGAAACTCATTAATGCATAAAGCCACCGTCCTGGGGGTTGGCTTGGCTCATAAAAACCCCTTTCAAATAAAAGCCCTATTGCTACCAGACCAATAATGATAGCAAAACCAATCGCAGACCAGGTGTAGAGATATAATCCCAATAACGGCGAACCATACCCTAGGTCTCCAGGAGATACATGCAGAAAAATTTGCCGTAAAGCGATACCAAGCCCAAGTAAAGATGACAGTATCATCAAACCATAATAACTGATTCTAATCCCATTCATTAAGCTCATACAAAGGCATAACCCCACACCGATAAAACAAATCCTCTGCAATAAACATAGGGGGCAGGGCAAGTCATGATCGATTAACTGTTGATAGAATGCAAATACTAAAATAAAACAACTCAGCAGCAGACCGAGCATATTACCCAATCGATGTAACTTATTTTGTGTGATCATATTTGCACCAGATGACTATGGTAATTAAAGAAGAGCATGGTTAAAAACAAGCATAATAAAAATTGCAATTTGATAAAACGGTTGGGTTTAAACACAATTTGCAACCCAACAATGAAATAGAAAAGAAACAAAACGGTCATCATGATAGTTCTACCTTATTTGCTATAAACGTGTTCCATATAACTTATTAATTCCTTCTCCTCGATGGGGCATTGCGTCAGACCTACGTACTTATCAGGACGAATGAGTAGAGCAGTAGGTTCATTGATGGCAAATTGTCTATGAATGGTTGCATCGGGTTCTAAAAAAATGGAAGTAAACTTTGGAAGCTCACTCCCATTGGTAAGGACAAGATGGGTTTTCATTAACGTATTAAAGCGCTCATTCATAGTAATCGCTGTTTTTAAGGTGTTTGGCAAAGAAACATTGTCTTTCCCTGCGAACAAAAACAGATGATGCATTGTGCCACGAGTGATTTCATGCAATTGTTTAATTGCTTTCGTTTCCCCATCAGTTAAAGGAAAATTTGCAGAAAATTCACCAATCTTAAACACCGTTTTTTTTCCTAAACATTTTACGATGGGACTTTTGGCATAAGAGATATTTAATTCAGCTAAATCTGTGGTGATGTATTTTTTAACGAAATCAAAGGAGGTAAGGAACCTAAAAAACTTATTTCGCAATGCAATTAACAAAGGGTGTCTAATTAAAATCATCTTTGTCATAACATCTGTCTTTTTTAGGACCTGCTCACCAATAGGGTGACGCTCGAGATGATAACTGTCCAAGAGGGTCGTCGGTGCAGAAAATTTTTCTACTAAGGCAAGTTTCCACACGAGATTATAGATGTCCTGCATACCTGTATTGAGACCTTGACCACCCATAGGACTATGAACATGCGCTGCATCCCCTGCAAAAAATATGCGATTATAGCGATAGTTGTCAATTTGCCGGTGAGCGATGCCAAATTGTGTAATCCATATTGGATCAGATAATGTCGCTTTTTCGCCAGTGCGTACCGTGAAGACGCGTTGAATGTCTGCTATGGTAGGTTCTACATAGGAGATTTTTTCTTCAGCAGTCATAACTAGCCGGTAGCGGCTCTCTCCAATTGGAAAACAAGCCACGGGTCCTTGCTCGCTAATATACATAACCATTTTATTCTTAGGTAGACTCCAGTCAATGAGAAGGTCAGCAAGCCACCATGTTTGCTTATAACTTTCACCAGTGAATTGGGCACCCACAAGCTCTCGTAGGGTGCTATGAGAACCATCACAGGCAATGACCCAGGAGACATTGAATTTCTCAGTGTTCCCATCATGGTGTTTTAATAAAGCGGTAACCCCATCATGGCTTTGTTCAACACTAAGAAGTTCGGTTTGCCACTCAACACGTAATCCTTTGTTGACCAATCCCTGGTTTAAAATCCTTTCAGTTTTATCTTGTGGCAAATCAATTAAAAAATGCCGACTGGCTTCCACGTGGGCGAAGGTAACATCAGCGAGGATTTCGCCTTGGGATTTAACAATGGCGCCGAGAATCTGGCTACCTTGACTAAGAATTTCATCGATAAAGCCACAATCTTCCATGACATCAAGAGAGCGAATATGAATCGCTAAAGCTTTTGATTTATCACTTAACTCACTTTTTTTGTCAACGATACGGCAGCGTAAGCCATGGCGATGTAATTCATTCGCACAAAACAAACCAACAGGCCCCGCGCCAACAACAAGAACATCCATTTGCACAGCCATAACGACTTACTCCCTAAAATGCCTGACAGCAATAAGTAGATGTGTAATTCTTATCACTTCACCCATAAGGCGCTCTGGGGAAAGAGTAAGAAATGTCGTTCCCAACCTCTTCTTGGGAAGCCAAGATTATTTCTTGTTCTGTCTCCTTTGGGGAATCAAAGGTTATTTTTTGATCCGTGCTAACTGGCTTGTTTTTCTTGGCAGCGAAAAGAGTCCACATCCGCCGAATTTCTGTACCCAATGAAACATCATAAATTTGCTTGGGATTGAGTGCAAATTGCTTAGCTATTAAATCGGTAGCAAAGTTAGCAACGCAAGCCACATCTTCAAAGGATAAACAGGAATTGACATATCCTGTATGCAGGTCTGATGTAAATTGCTCAGCGTGTAGTTGACGACGAAGTTTCCAAGGAACCAAGGACAAGTAATCTTCCCATGTCTTGATTTTGATAATTTTAGCTTCTGTTACTCCTTCTACCTGGGTTAGTTCAGATTCTAGTTTCTGACATTCGGGAGCACCTAATTCAAGATGATAATTATTTTCACCCGGTGGCAGATTGATATAGACGCTACATAGACGACCTTCTTCAGGATCGGGACGAGCATCACGAGAAGTAATGAGAGCGAGATCTCCAAACCCCTGGGGTTGGAGTCCATGTTCAAAGAATTCTTGTTGTGGTGGATACCCTTTTAAATGGCACACTGCGACATTATAGCGATAGTAGGACAAGTTCTCTGTACACGCCTTTTCAGTTTCACTTAGGTTGAGCCCAAGCTTTTTCCAATGCAAGGGGGATAAGGCCAAGATCAGATAGTCAGCTTTAAGTTGTATTTTTTCCCCCTGCTGTAAGAAACTGACACATATTCCATCCGTGCGATCAATAGAGAATATTTCTACCGAGGTCAGGACGTTAAAATCAGCAGCCACGGCTTCCATTAACCGTTGAAACCCCCCTTTGATACCATAGAAAGGACCTTCGCTTAACAGCGTCGGGATCATTTGCATGGCAGGGATGGTTGTATGTCCCAAATATTCAAAAATAGCAAAGGTGGGACAAACCTGCATGGCACCATAACCAAAACCTGTAACCAGTGGTCGCAGCAAATCATTTAGCTTGGTTAAACCTTTAAGCTTTGCAAATTCAGCGAAAGGCAGTTCGTATTCTTTGGGCAAAGGCAATTGATTATCGCGAATATATTCATAGTTACGCAAAGCTGCTTCATAACTAATCAATTCCTGTGCGAATTGTGCCGAAAAGGTCAGTTTGCCTAATTTATCCTTCTCATAAAATTGCTTCATGAAATTTATAGAATTTATTTTTGTGGGAAGCACCTCTTCTAGTTGAACACCTTTTTCTTGGATGGCGTCTAGAACTACACCATAGTTATGGGCGATGAGTTCTGCTCCAAATTCAGTAGTGAGATCGGGGTTATCGGGATCGGTGTAGGTGTGACATTTTCCTCCCACCCAGGGTTGTTGTTCCAGAATTGTTATATTTTGAGTGGGCACCCCAAGCTTTTTCAGAGCACGGGCACTAAAAAGACCTGAGGGACCGGCACCTACGATAATAAACGTGGTCTCAGATGTTATTGCTTCTTTTCCCTTGTTTTTCGGCATAAGTTCACTAAATCCTTTTAGGCTATTTAAGCTAGCATAAAATTAAATATGCATGATTGCAATTTAATGCCGAATGGAGGTTTTCCAATGAGACCTCTATCAATTGCAGCTCCATTTCATTTGATTCAAGATGGAATAGACCTCATTGTCACCAATCACCAAATGATCGAGTAATGTCACATCAATCAATTCCAGAGCACGATTTAAATGCTTCGTCACAGCGATATCTTGAGGGCTTGCGTCTGATAAGCCTGATGGATGATTATGTGCAAGAATCAGTGCTTGAGCATTTATTTTTAATGCACGTTCGACAATAGGTCGCGCATAAACCGTGGCCAAATTAATCGTACCGGTAAACAATTCCTCATAAGCTAAAATTCGATGTTGGCTGTCTAAAAATAAGGCGACAAAGGTTTCATTTTTCCTATCTCTTAACTGACGTTTAAGGTAAGCATAGGTTTGTTGTGAATTATTTAATTGAATATCCTTTTGTAAGCTGATGAAATCACTACGAAGACAAATTTCTCGCACGGCCTGGAGTTGCACATAACGTACTATCCCTAGTCCTGATACTTGTTTAAATGTTTGATAATCAGCATTTAATATGGTGCGTAAATCTCCTAATTGCTTGAGTAAATCAAAGGCTAATTGCACACAAGATTTTTTCTTACTCCCTGAACTAATTAAAACAGCAAGTAATTCGACATCCGATAGGCTTTTTGCACCTTGAGTCAATAGCTTTTCACGCATATTTAACGCCCGAGTACTGGCGGATTTTGTCATTTTTATTCCTTTCTTGCGAGGTTTATGGTTTGATCGCGAATATTCTTATTAAAAACCAAAAGCCATGCAAGATTTTGCTACGAAAAAAATAGTGTTGGGTATCTCAGGTGGGATTGCTGCTTATAAATCGGCTTATCTTGTTCGTGAGCTGACAAACTTAGGCGCTGAAGTACGGGTGGTGATGACAGCTTCTGCACAACAATTCATTTCACCCTTAACATTCCAGGCCTTAAGTGGTCATCAGGTGGGTATCGATTTGTTTGATGAACAAGCTGAACGTGGGATGGGCCATATTGAACTTGCTCGCTGGGCTGATTATCTGATCATTGCACCTGCCTCAGCCAATTGTTTGGCTAAAATGGCAAATGGCTTGGCTGATGATTTATTAACAACGCTATACCTTGTGGCGGAAACCCCTGTTATCGCTTGCCCTGCAATGAATCGATCCATGTGGAGGCACCCTGCAACGCAGGCAAACTGCGCATTATTGCAACGTAGGGGGGTGATGTTGGTGGGACCAGAAGAGGGAACTCAAGCTTGTGGAGAAGAAGGATTAGGGCGCTTGGCAGAGATAGAATCCATCATTAATGCGTTGCGCCTTTATGAAATCAACGGGATACTAAGAGGAAAAACCATTCTTATGACCGCTGGCCCCACTTGCGAAGCAGTTGATCCCGTGCGTTATCTGAGTAATCACAGTTCAGGGAAAATGGGTTATGCTTTGGCTGAAGCCGCCAGTCGAGCGGGTGCTAAAGTCATTTTAATCAGTGGTCCCACATCATTAATTCCTCCTGCAGAGGTTGAAATGCATTACGTAGACTCAGCAAAAGCAATGCATGACGCTGTCATGAAGCATCTTCAGGAAGGCATGATTTTTATTGGGACGGCAGCAGTTGCTGATTATCACATTGAATCCCCGGCACATGAAAAAATCAAAAAGAAAGATGGTGACAAATTAGAGCTCAAATTGACTCTAAATCCTGACATCATTGCCGATGTTGCAGCAAGTGGAAAAGCCTCATTTGTCGTAGGATTTGCAGCGGAAACCACGGATGTTATCAAGCATGCAGAAGAAAAAATGCGCGTTAAAGGACTTAATATGATCGTGGCTAATCAAGTAAGCGAGGGTAAAGTTTTTGGCAGCGACTATAACCAAGTGACCGTGTTGACAAAGGATAAGCAATTCGAGCTCCCTTTAATTCATAAGGTACGCGCTGCTGGGCAAATTATTGCAATCCTTGCAACAAGCATTCAAAATGACAGCCATGCACATGTAGGACAATAATATGAAACAGACCATTCAAGTAAAAATTCTGGATGAACGTATTGGCAAAACGATTGAATTACCTCATTACGCAACACCAGGCTCTGCAGGACTTGATCTGCGTGTTTGCACGGATCATCCTATTCAAATCGCCTCCCAGGAAACGGTTTTATTGCCGACAGGTCTGGCGATTCACATCATGGATCCCAAGCTTGCAGCAGTTATTTTGCCTCGTTCTGGTCTAGGCCATAAGCATGGGATTGTTTTGGGTAATTTAGTGGGCTTGATTGATTCGGACTATCAAGGTGAACTCAAAATTTCTTGTTGGAATCGAAACCACGAACACTTTACCGTCAATCCCGGTGATCGGATTGCGCAATTGGTTTTTCTTCCAGTGGTTCAAGCGCATTTTGAGATTGTTGACTCATTTACCGAAAGCAGTCGTGGCGAAAGTGGTTTTGGGAGCTCAGGGAGGCAGTAGTTGTGATGTACAGGCAAAGAGAGGTTGAGCGCTCGGTTTTTAGAGCATATGACATTCGCGGCATCGTTGGCAAACAATTGGATGAGGATGCTTTTTATACCATTGGTTTGGCGATTGGCTGTCGTTTACATGAATTAAAGCGCAATAAAATTTTTGTGGCGCGTGATGGGCGACTAACGAGTGAGCGTCTCGCAAAAGCGATCCAACAAGGATTAATGGAAAGTGGTATTACCGTTTTGGATTTAGATGCTGTGGCGACCCCCGTGCTTTATTATGCTACCCATACGCAAGACGTTGACAGTGGTTTGATTGTGACAGGCAGTCATAATCCTGCGGATTATAATGGCATTAAGATCGTGTTGGCTGGAAAAACACTGGTACAAAATGATATCGATAGCCTGTATGAAATGGTACTCGCTAAAAGGCGCCAGCCAGGACAGGGAGAATATTTGACCTTTGATATCATGGACAACTATTGTCAGCGTATTTTGACTGATGTCAAATTGCAGCGCCCATTGAAGGTTGTCATTGATTGCGGGAATGGTATTGGTGGTTTTTTCATCCCTAAAGTGATTGCTGCCTTGGGCTGTGAAGTTTTTCCTCTCTATTGCGATGTTGACGGTCGTTTCCCTAATCATCATCCCGATCCAAGCATTGAGAAAAATTTACAAGATTTAAAGCAAGCCGTTCTTTCTAATCAAGCCGATATAGGCATTGCTTTTGACGGTGACGCTGACAGACTTGGGGTTGTGACTGACAAGGGAGAGGTTATTTGGCCTGATCGTTTACTTATGCTTTATGCACGCCATGTCTTGGACCGGAACAAAGGGGCAACCATTGTTTACGATGTGAAGTGTTCCAGTCATTTGGGTGCTGTTATTAAAGCAACTGGCGGTATTGCCAAGATGTGTCCTACTGGGCATTCCATTGTGAAGGCTGTTATGAAAGAAGAGCAAGCCGCTTTGGCGGGAGAAATGAGTGGTCACCTGTTCTTTAAGGATCGTTGGTATGGTTTTGATGATGCTCTCTACAGTGCCTGCCGGTTGTTGGAAATTCTAAGTTTTAGCTCAATCCCAGTAAGTGAGCAATTTACAGCGGTCCCCAATAGCATCAATACACCAGAAATTAAGATCCCCATCGCTGAAGAAAAAAAATTTTCTTTCATGCGGCGTTTTTGTGCTGAAGCGGAATTTCCTCAAGCTGAGCTCATTACCATTGATGGTTTACGCGTGGAGTTTGCTGACGGTTGGGGATTATTGCGTGCTTCCAATACCACACCATGCCTTGTAGCACGATTTGAAGCGAAGGACGAAAGAAGTCTTGAGCAAATTCAGACTCTATTTAGAGTACAACTACAACGATTGGATGGGGGGTTAGTGCTCTCTTTTTAAAGTAGGTTGGGCCAAGGCCCATAGCCGTCAGGCTAAGAGTTTAAAAGCACTCTCCTTCGCAGAAGTCAAAGGTCAAAAGAGGTTTCTTTTTTGAATCTTTGATAGCAAAGAGGGAGAGATTTTCATAGAAATCATTCAAGAAATGCTTTAATCGATAAGGAGACATGAGGGCGATAATCAATCCAGTAGCCTTGGAACTTAGTTGGTGACAGGCTTTATAAAAAGAGAGTTGTTTGCCTTCTATGTTGCGCATGGGATTGCATAGCAAAAACAAAAGCATCATTGCAATAAACTTACCATAGGTTTCAATAATCACTCGAGCAAACTTTTTAGTTTTGATAGAGTCAATATGCATTAAGGATTTACTTAATTTAAAGAGGAGTTCTACCTGCCATCGTAAAGCATACGTTTGATGAATTGCTTTATTATTGATTTGAGTTTCAGAGGTATTGGTAATATAAATAGACCAACTTTGTAAAGCCAACGATTCCTGGTTTGGTGTGGAACCACGGCGACGATGATCTTTTATAAGTCTTCTCCGCCTTTGCTCGGCAATGACTGGTGGTAATCGTTGAGCGACCAAGCGGACAGGAATTTTATGCGTTGCTCCCATAAGGACCTGCTGAGAAAAGAATGGTGCAGCATTCTCCAAGGTAACGAGTAAATCAAAAGGTTTCTTATCTTGTGTTAGAAGTTTAGTTCCGGTGAGCAAGCGGCTTATGAAGAAAGCGTTTTCTTCCATAATTTTCTTAAACGTGTTCAGTTTAAAATAACCTAAATCCATTAAATAAAGAGCTCCTTTTTCAATAGTATTAAAATAATTATCAAAGCCCTGATCGTTATCACAGCCCGAAGTTAGAGTAAGCTCTTTTATTTGTCCACCAAGATAATCAAACATCATTTGGATTTTCATAGCGGAACTGGATGCGGCTCCGCCACTGCCTTTAAAAAGCTCATTCAGCGCCTGATGTAAGGATATAGTACTGCTATCAATGATGTTAAGGCTACTAAATTGCTCCAATCCTTGGAGTTGAGGTAACTTTTTCATTTGAAAGTGCTTTAAACAGAATAATGAAAAGGCTTTAAGAAATCCGGCTGTTCGTTCGTTAAATCGCTCATGTAATGATTGTTTTTTGATATAAACTTTTTGCGTTTTTACCAATCCACAGAAAAGTTCCAAATTAAAATGTTCTGAAAAACAGAGCGTTATCAATGATTTTATAAAAACACTAGGTGTCAATTTTGAACGGCGTTTCTGAAAACCTGTTTCCTTTCCTATCCGATCCGCTTCATAAGTAAAAAATTTAAAGATTTCTTGAGGAATATTTGATAGGGTATCCAGCAGCATAGAGTCCCTTTTGGTTGTTTTCCTGGCGGGAAAAAATTTAAAAGGGTACTCTAGCTTTTTTTATTATTATTTCAATAAGTTAAACAAACAATTTCTTTCTTAGCCTGACGGCTATGGGCCTCGGCCCAACCTACTTTTCGAGGCCGCTACTTTTGTAAAACAAACAATATTTCAGCAAGAGGAGCTTGATTTTGGTGCCTTGCTATCACTTTCTCTTCATGAATTATCTTGAGTGAGTGCTTATCAGCCAACGCTTTGATATAGGCAGGTTGGTGAGAAAAACGAGCGGTCGCTTGTAGCTGCCAAGGTTTATCTTCACTGATCTCAACAGAAAAAATAAAATAGCCTTGGTGACTCAGACGCTCGGTTATCGCCGCCAATACACTGTCTAATTCACCAAAATAAGGAAGTACATCGGCGGCTAGAATAAGATCGTAGTTTTGCTTTTCTTGTTTGAGAAAATTGACAAGTTCAGACTCTATCAATCGATCATAGATTTCTTTCTGCTTAGCTTGCGCAAGCATTTTAGCTGAGATATCTACACCAGTTAACGTTGTGGCAATTTCTCTTAAAATGACCCCACATAATCCTGTCCCACAACCTAAATCCAAAGCGTTTTCAACGTGAGTAATAGTTAAATGATGCAGTGTGCGCCCTATGAGTTGCGGCAAAGCATACACCAATTGCTCTTTCATGTGTTGGTCATAATAGAGGGCATAATTATTGAATAAATTGGCGGCATACTCAGGGCAGGTCTTAGGGTTCAATTCATCATGACTTAGGGCATGCAGCATATGCTGGCTGACTTTATCAGCAGGATTGGTGGCTACTGCTCGTTCAAGCAATTTACGAGCGCGTTCCTTATCTTCCAGACGAATATAGATTGCAGCTAGATTATTTAAGGAGGCAAAGTGCTCAGGAATCTGAAGTAAAATATCTTCAAAGTGGGTAATGGCTTCACTCAAATGACCTAAAGCCATCTGAGCTACGCCCGAATTATAAAGGTATTCGATATTCTTCGGCTCTTTTTTTAATAAAACGTCATAATGCATTAATGCATTCTCAAAACGATCATGATGCATAAATGTTGCAGCCAGGTTATTGCGTGCATCAGTGTGATCATTATCAATGGCTAAAGCCCTGGTAAAATAATCCACTGCAATTTGACCTTGATTGCGTTTTAATGCGATGACACCTAAATTAGTGAGTGCTTCAACATGGTTGTTATCCATACGCAGCACATTTTGGAAAGCTTGTTCCGCCTCATCAAGCCGATTAGCCTCTAAATTCAATACTCCAAGATAAAAATTCGCTTCCAGATGATCATGAGATAAAGCAAGGACATTTTTAAACTGAACTTTGGCTGCAGCTAATTCATTATTGTGTAGTAACAATAAGCCTAGATTAAAATGAGCTGTAGCAAAATCGGGTTCTGCATGCACAGCAAGGCGGTAATGATGCAAGGCTTTAAGGTACTCATTTTGAGAGGCGTAAACGGTAGCTAAATTGTGATGAGCTTGCGCGTAATTTGGCGCAAGTTCTAAGGCTTTTTCATAATATTCGATGGCTTCTTGCAATTGATGATTTTTTTTATAAGCATTGGCTAAGTTATTGTATAAACTGGCATCTTTAGGGTCCAAGTCTAAAGCCTGATGTAAAAAATGAATAGCCGTTTCAATGTCACCGAGCTGAGCATGAGCTAAACCTAGGAAATGCAATGCTTGACTATGTTTAGGCTTTGCAGCTAACAATTTCTCATACAGCTTGATAGCCTCTGGCAATTGATTTTGCCGCTGCAGCAGATAAGCTTCCGCAAATAGAGCCTCCTCGTCTTGTTTAGTTGATTTTTTACCATTCATAGCGATGGGATTTCCATTGATAGCTTTTACTTGGTTTAGTGAAAAAAGTTAATCGCTACATTCTTCGGCTGATTGTATTTTTTAATGTTAGCAGGTAATTGCGCCATTGTGCACTGTAATGGAAAACCGGCCAAACATTAAGTGATTTGATAGGTTTTTGCCACTATAATATTCTCTAAATAACCTGGAGTAAGGATAACTCAGGAGTAATTAAAGTCAGGCTGACTAAACTGAGATAATTAAATCCTTCGAGAGGTGTATGATGAGAGCCAAAGATGAACTCTTTTTTTATCGTGATAAAAAATTCCAAGAAAACAGTGAAAGTCTATGGGGTATCGATCTATTCGTCGAAAATACCCAGACGCCAGAAACCTTTTCAACATTTTGGGATAATATTCGTGGAAATCAGGAAAAAACTAGCTATGCTAATGCTCAGTGTAAAGCATTGAAAATGATCGCCATTAAGAATATGGTAGTCGAGTTTAAGCCCAACGAGGGATTATACATTAGGGATAAGAACGATAAAGATGTTTATGCTGTCCTTGACTTTCGAAATAGTGGTAATGGTGAACTTAGAGGTCAAGTCTTAGCTGATGCACTTAATAAGTACATCAGTTCTAAAGAGAACGAAACTGCTTACGATGCATTAAATAACTTGCTACACAGTCATCATAACCCCACTTTTTTCAGTCAGCACGCAAAACGATTTTTGGAATTGACAGAAAGGGCTCAGGCCATTGCTTTTAAGGCTATCGATACCGTACTTGCTTGGGTTGATAAACTCAAACCTGCACAACGATATAGTCAAGAGGAGGAGCAGAATAAAGAAGAAGTCCGTAAACGATTTTTTCCAAAATTTCTAAAAGAGCTTGATAATGAAAATATCATTAATTTACAGGATAAATTGTCTAGCAATGATTTTACAGAGCAACAGTATTCTCGCGAAAGAGATGAGGCTATTCAAAGATTATTAATTTATCGAGAAACCCTATTCGATGAAACAGATACTTTAGGTATTAACCTGAAAGATAAGCGTAAAGCCAGTAAATGTCATTTTAGTGAGCAATTGATTCAGGCTCTGGTTGAAACTAAACCTGAACCTGAACAAAGCTTCAAGGACTATATTGAAAGTTGTATCCAAAAAGCTGAGGAAAATTTAACATCTGAGGAAGTAAGTGATTGGCCAAAGGGTGTGTTCTCACACCGTTTGTATGATATTGTTAATAAAATGAAGGAAACAGAACCTGAAACACCTGAAGCAGATGAACAGCAAACACTTCTATAAAAGAGTCATCTCAAAAAGTTGAATGCTCAGTTGTTTCAAAGCCTGTGCACGATGGCTGATTGTATTTTTAATGTTAGCAGGTAATTGTGCCATCGTGCACTGTAATGAATCCAGGAAGAAAACAGGATCATAACCAAAACCGTGATCTCCAGCTGGAATGGTGGCAATCCTACCGTCGAGTTTGCCTGTGGCAATGATCGGTGTTGGGTCATTTGCATGAGTGACTAAGGCTATAGCACAGTAAAAATATGCCTGGCGCTGCTGGTCTTTCACGCCGGTAAGGTTCTTCAACAGTAAAGAAATATTTTCGGTGTCTGTGGCCTTAGGTCCGGCGTAACGCGCGGAGTAAATCCCTGGTTCACCATGCAAAGCATCAACAACTAAACCAGAATCATCAGCCAAAGCGGGTTTATTGCCTACCTGACTTGCATGTCTGGCTTTGATAATGGCATTTTCAATAAAGCTTAAGCCGGTTTCCTTGGGGGAAGCTATCCCTAAGGTCGCCTGAGGGATGCATTGGAAAGACTTAAGTATCGCTTCGAGTTCAGCAATTTTTCCTTTATTTGCAGTGGCTAAAATGATTTCTTTCATGACTCACCAGAAAAGTGTTTAGATAAGTGTACAAAAACGTGGCCAGCAGCTGTTTAAATCCTCAGCGGATTTTTTAAAACGAAAAGAGCTTGCTTCCAAATCTTGAGTCGTAGCTACCAGATGTTCAAGCTTCTCGCCGCGAAGTTTCGTTTTTTCAAGATTCTCTAACATGATTTGCAGTGTTTCTGCCAAATCCCGCTTGATGGTTGCAATTTTGGGATCCTCAGTATATTTATCCGGATTTTCGGCGATCTCACTCATTTCCACATTTGCTTTCAATAAGTGAAAACTTAAATAGAGCATTTCCTTATCAGATAGCTCCTTATCAACGATGATTGCACAAACATCATTGCCGATTTTTTTAATATGTACAAAATAGCCATCCTTTTGAATTCGGTGTGTTTCGTTGTCTTCTAGCTCATCGCAAAAAGAAATAATTTCTTTCTTACGAGTCTCCAATGCTCTTTGAGCGAAAAAACGCGTCACATCACTTCCAGGTATAACCCACTGAAAAGGGGTTTTTCCGAAACGGGTTCCTACTGCATAACACTTCATTATCATCTCCCTATAAAATCTCAAATCATATTACAGTAGAAAGGATGAGAGAAATATAAAGATATGCAAAAAAATTGATGCGCCTGAGAAGTCTTTGCGCGCTATTACGTTGAGCTAGAAAGTTTTTAATATTCACGACCGTTGTTACTTTTCTTGTATCCTTAAGTTCTTTACATTAGTATTAATCAATTGATCTGAACATAATCTTATTGCTTAATTTTAAGTTAATGATTGTTCAGTACAACACTGCCTTTAGTTTAGAAACCACATAAATTATTTTTTCTCCTGAGAAGATGGGTACCCTGATCGACAACTAGATTTAGGAGTTTTCCAATGCCAACTAAAGCACAACAACAGTTCAGAAACCGGGATGGCCAAGACAGTCGAAAATTTGCAGTTTGGTATCATGTTATCGATGCAGAAAGAATGGTATGGTCAATTTATCGATCCCTACCAGAAGAAAAAAAGAAAGAGTTCCTAGAACCCTATGTTTTCATTGATGGGTTAACAGCACCCTTTGACGATGTGATGGCTTGGTGTAAAGCATTACTACTTAAATCTGGCAAACGTTATTTCCCTTTTATTTTGAAACCAGAGAAGGGTGGTGCTCATTACATGGTTGGCATTTTACGCAGAGAACGGGATAGTCAAGTCAGTTTATTTTTATTTAATCCTGTAGGATATCCAGATAAAGAGGCGAAAGAGCAAGCACAAAAGCGGTTGCAATTGCCAAGTCCCATTTGGGTTGGTGGCATGCGCTTGATTTTGTCTCCTCACCAGATACAGAGCGAAAATAAGGACGGTGGCACATTGGTGTCTTGTGGGCCTTTAGGCATTGAATTTATCGGATATGCATTAAACAATCCCGACAAGCTTGCTGACTTGGACGAAGATTTCGCTTTACCTGGTACACTTCTCGCATACCGCGACTATTCTGACTCAGAATACCACGATCATTTAGATGCCTTGCGTCTGAAACATGATAACCTTCTCGGGACGATTTCTGACGAGGATCTTCCTGTCATTGAAAAATTTTATGCTGCAACAAATAGCTATATAATCGACAAAGCTTTGGAATTTCAACGAAAGGCTAAGCTTGCTCTCATTGCTGAGTCCGATGATTTTAATGATATTAGTGAGACATTTTCCGATCAGGATGAAGAGAACCCTTCCGATGAACAAAGTGAGAAGAGCTTTTCCGGTGAGCAAACCGATGAAGACATTGATGAGCAAATTAATCATGAGGATGATAAGCCTCTGTTAGGAAAGAAAAATGCACTGGAAATTATTACGAAATCAGAAGACGTTCGACAGGAATCTACAAAGCTTTTAAATGACTTCACTAGTCCTGATGCAGACGATACAACAATTCTCCAAGCTAATCCCCCAAAGGGCATTGCAGCCGTTCAAAAAGAAATTCAACGGTTAAGGAATAAAACGGGCTTTTTCAGTGCTAGTGCTCACCGTAAAGCAGATGATATTGAGGACGCTTTAAAGAAAGCGAAATTGGCAAGTACAGATGTTCGACTGAATGAAGATGTTCGCGCAGCATTGAGGGATCCCCGTATTTTCAGTTTTTGTGGATTATGGACAGCCAAAGCGTTGGCCAATATCGACCGTTCTATAAGGGAAGAATATGAGATGATGAAACAGGGTTTTTAAGTCAATGAAATACATAAGCAGGATCCTTCTTCATGCATGAGACATCCGTAAAACCAGTTCTGAAAACCGAACGGTTGCTCATTAGAACACCACAATTGGGCGATGAAATTCCTATTAATCAAGCCGTTAATCGCTCTTTAAAGGAGTTACAACGCTGGATGCCATGGGCAAGTGATCCAAGTTTGAAAACAACAACAGCGTTCGTAAAAAGTTCGATGAGACAATGGAACTCCAAACAGCCAACATTATTCCCCATGGTTGTTATACACAAACAAGATAAATTGATTATTGGTGCTAGCGGCTACAATGAAAAAAGTGATCCTCAGGTACCATTTTATGAAATCGGATACTGGCTTGACACCCAATACACGGGGTTTGGTTTAGGAACAGAATTAACCGTCGCCTTAACAAGATACGCTTTTGAAGTACTAAGCGCCATTCGCGTGCAAATTTGCGTGCAAGCAGATAACTTTAAAAGCATTCGTGTCGCTGAGAAATGTGGTTTTGCACTTGAGGCAAGGCTGCATCATCACCGCTTGGATTGTAAAACGGGGAAGCCAGCAGATGATTTAATTTATGCTTGTTTTGATACGAGTAAACTACCGTTAACTCAAGTGACATGGTGATATGCTGTTGCCAAGGATCACTGCTATAATGACCCACCTCTAGACAAAACTGCGTTATTAGAACAGGAGAAATATAACATGAGTCAACCTAAGCGCATTTTTATCATTGGTCATTCGGGTGCTGGTAAAGCGGTTCTCGCTGAGGCACTGGCTAAAAAACTGAGTTGGAAATATGTTAATGCCGATTTTGCGTTAGAGCCATCTATTGGTCGTACGATGACTGAAATTTTAGGGAATCACGGACGAGAAGAGTTCCACCGTTGTTTATCCGCCATTTTGTCATATCAGATCACTCAAAAAAATATTGTTGTGGCAACGGATGATAGCATCGTCTGTGATGAGAGAAATCGGAAATTACTATCATCAGAATTTACCATCCACTTAAAAGTAAGTATTCCTGTGCAAATGGGGCGAATTTCGTATAATCGTCCACTTTTACCGCTAGACAACTATAAAGGGTTTTTGGAACAACTTCGCCATGAGCGTGATGCCTTATATGAGCAAGTGGCTAGTTTTTCGCTTAGTTCTGATAGCGGTACTATCGAAGAACATGTGTTAAGCGTCGTCAAAGCTCTTGGAGAGGCCACTCCTACTTAAGCTTGAAGGACAGTTTCAATCCTCTCTTTTTTATTTTTCCCATGGGAGGTTAAAGGAAGTGTTGCTTTACCAAGACTAGAATATAATTTTTTCTGCTCAATGGCTGAAAATGATTCCATATGTTTCTTAAGCGTTGAAATATCACCCCTTTGAATTGGACCCGTTAGAGATTGCGCAGGAGATAAGGTTTTTTCAAGATTAGAAATTGTTCCTCGCATGATATTCGTAATGATATGCATGGCTAGTTCGTTCTCGACACCGGCATCTTTGAGACATATAAGAGCTTGTTCTGCAAGCGTGACCAGATAATTCGAAGCGAACACACCTGCGGCATGGTATAGTGATTTTTTTGTTTTATCAATTGCATAAGTAATTGAGCCTATAGAATTAAAAAGTGGAGTGATAGTAGATATTGCCATTTTATCTCCTTCTACAGCGCAATATGTACCATTATATTGTTCTACACATAATTCCGGATTGGCAAAGCTCTTCATTGGATGGATGCTTGCTACATAACATCCTTTATCTTTTATCGTACTTAGGGCATCTGAAGTGAGAGAACCACTGCAATGCAAAACGACACTATTTTTCTTAATAAACGCATTCTTACTTAGTTCCTCGCATACGTGAGATATCATGTCATCAGGTGTTGTTATGAGAGTAATATCTGCTGGTGGTAATTTATTAATTGAGGTGCAATAGTTACCACTGCCAATAAATTGTATTGCTGCTTTAGAGCTTTCAAGAGATTGATTACAAATGGCTCCGATTTTAATTCCCCTGCTTTTAGCAAGTAAATACCCTATGGTTTTCCCAAGATGACCAGCGCCTATGATATTGACTAGTAAAGACATCACCATTCCATTAAAACGATTAAATTGACTAAAAAGTAAGACACGCTTAAATCAAATTTTGTATTGTAACAGTTAAGTGTAGTATAGGCATTAGTCCCAACAAAGCGGCTCTTGCTCAGAGTGCTTCGCTGTATCAGTGCTATATTGCTGGAGCAAAAAATGATGAACATAAAAATTTGTTTATTTAATTCTATTTCTATGAGTAATGAGGTTTTTGCGGATAAAACATATCGAGGTAATTGGGACGCAATCACGTTCACTTCAAAACAAGAGAAAAACACTTTTTTTATTATTTTAAAACCGAAGGTCGATTTTACAATGACCATACTATCGACGAATTATTAATGCGTCACGCAGTGGGGGTATATGTTCAATAAGAAATTTAGTTTATGGTTGGGTTATGATTTTGTCCAATCGATTCATAGACCAAAAAGAATTCATCGAGCGATTTGGGAGCAAGGCGAACTTAAAATGATTGATTCTAAATCACTAAGCATCATGTGCGCAACCGGCTTGATGAACGATTTAGTACAATTGGACGAGGAACTGCAGTAAGAGATCGTGCTCGAGCCGTGATAACGTTTAATAACATGATTAAGAAAGGCATTTCTCCTCTGGTTTTTGATGAAATATTTTTTAATCTGAATCATCCAGAATGGGTTTCTAAAAAACGATTAGTCAAAATAGGATTCTTGCAGGAATAAAGATACAACTGAATAAAACAACAGATGTCATCATCGGTTATTTGAATCGAAGCGACTATAACACCTTAGAAACCATTAGGGATCATCTTGCAAGGGTTGAATTTCAAGTGAAATTTAAATAAGGTTTCAGGCATAGATGGAGTCAAGCCTCGTTGCTATCATATTTTTCTCATAGTTTAAGATGTATAATCGTGAGTTTTATATAAATTAATTCTCAATGTATTTAATTGAACCAATAATCATCGGCTTGGTTTTGAGTGCTGATTCATTTTCTGCTGCGATAGCAATGGGGTTTAGACCTCATAAAATCAGTGACTCCTTAAAATTTGCCTTTTCATCTGGCGGTGCAGAAGCCTTAACAACGTTTATAGGGGCGATGGCTGGAGAAAAAATTCTTTCTCGCTATAGTTCAATTGATCATTGGGTTGCCTTTTTATTGTTATTAGCAGTAGCTTTACATATGGCCTACGAAGGGATTTTAGCGTTAAAGAATAAAACGGGTCATATTGAGGCTGTTAAATTTCATGGTCTTGTAAAAATTTTAATTGTTTCTTTGGCAACAAGTTTGGATGCGCTTGCTGTCGGCGTCAGTATAGGCGTATCAGAAAAGCCTTTATTTCCGTATATTCTTTCTATCGGTGGCTGGGCATTTATTTCAACGATAGTAGGTATGGCCATCGCAAGAAGAGCACCTAAAAAGTTGTCTCCAATTTTTAATTTAATTGGCGCATTTATTATATTCATCCTTGCCATTGAGATGCTTGGGTTATAATTTTTTGTAAATTGAAATGAAGTAAAGCTATTCATTGAACTCAGGCCATTTTGGCCAGGACTCAAGAACGGCCTTCAAAACCTGAGCATGGTTGTATTGTTTATCTTTTGCGGCATAAAATAACACAATTTCCGAGTTTTTCGCTTTCTTCAAAATGTCTGTAATTAACTCAGGTTTGTCTTTGAGTTCATCAAGATATCGATTGGCAAACGCTAACCATTTATCTGGTTCGTGATTAAACCATTTTCTCAACGATGGGCTGGGTGTCATGTCTTTTACCCAGGCGTCAAATGGAAGAGCATCTTTCTTCAGCCCTCGTGGCCATAATCTGTCGACTAAAAGCCATAAGCCTTCCTTGGGAGGCGGCGTTTCATAAACTCTACAAAGTTTTATGTTCTTTTTACTCATAAAGATATTATACTAACATTTTCGGGGTATTTATAAGCAAGCGTAGTGAAATATAGCAAGTAGCAACTGTCTTAAATAGTTTTCTTATATTTAAGGCAGAGCTATTTATTTGCCTACTTAAGTTCCCTCGCTCCAATATTGATTTTTTTTAATCAATGCATTCATAGTAATTAATAACTTACGCATGCAAGCGATGAGAGCAGTCATTTTAGATTTACCGGCATTACATAAGCGCTGATAGAAAGTTCTAATTTGCAAATTGTATTTTATTGCCACTAGGGTAGGCATATAGAGTGCTTTTCTTACGGCTGCCCTGCCTCCCCTGATTTGGCGAGGATTCATAACACATACGTCAGCCTTAGTCTCACTCAGTGCATACGTAAGTGGTTTCTCATAACCCCCAGTGGATTCGAGTACGACTAGCACATTAGAAAACAATGCAATTTTTTTTATTAGCTTTTGAATATCGGTTTCGGTGTTTTTAAATTGCATATATTTTCTTGTTGGCAGTATAAATATATCGAGAACTGCTTTAGAAACGTCTATGCCTATATAGATTTTTTCTTCTTGAAACATAATAATAGAAGTTCTTTAAACTCAGCCTTGTAGGTACGGGATCCCGTGGGTCCCAAGCAACTGTTCGAGTGGTTAAGGGAGTGAAGCGACGTTCATGCTACGCTGCGGGTTTATTAGCCCAAGGTTGGGACGAACCGTCGCTTCTCTTTATTATTACTGTACGACAGTAATAAGACTCTATTAAATCATAGTTTTAAGACACAAGGTTGGGGTCATTTTGACCCAACAATCTGTGGTGAGTTTAGATTTTTGTTGGGTCTAAAAGACCTGAGTGATCGTCACCTTTTTTTATACAGTTCATAAATTGCTCCCTATCTTTCGAGAGCTTATTTCAAGGATAGGATATCCAAGGCTCTCGATATCCCTTAGAGGCTTTTATTGCCACTTGGTCGCGTTTTATCCTTCCGTATTTCTTTCGTCCTTTAAGTATATGTTTATAGCTATAACAGTGCGCTTTTATGGGGTTTGTTTTGGCCACAAGAAGCTCACCTAAATAAGCTGCTTTATTCTTTATATGACCAAACCATTGCTTAACTGGTAAATAATCTGCTCCATCATGTATGCTTGTAAGACCTCGAATACGTCCAACATAGTCCCAACCTAAAGAAGCCACAGCTTTAAACCAAGGGTTTTTAAATCCAGCATCAGTAACTATGACCGGCTTACATTTGGAAGGTATTACCTTCTTTAACTGCTCTAAAAATTTCTGATGAACATTCGGATTATTTTCATACTGTTTCTCATGGATTTCTTCATATAGAACAATACCACGACCGATAGAAGCAAGAGATGCTCTTAAAATGCAAAATTCTCCTTGCTCAAAGCTCTAGCTGGAGTTTGGAACAGAAGACCAATCGACAACAATAATGGGATGAGGGTAGGCTCTAAAAGCCAGTGAGAAAGCGAAGAATATATATCTCTATTGAGTTATTTTGGTAATAAGTATTTGCAAGACAACGATCCACGCGGCGTATACATGAACGCTCTTGGGTACCTAATTTGCCACTTAAATCTCTTCCTACGAGAGTAAGCTTTGTCTTTTTAGTGCAAATAATAGATTCAATTAAGGGTGAAAGAGAGCTAATGCGACTTAAATGAATTGAATGTTGAAGTAAAGTGTATAGAATACTGCTGACAGACATGATAATACCTCTAGTTGTATCGTCGAAAATTCAATTAGATCAGGGATGTTCATGTCTGTCATTCAGTTTTTTTAATAACTAAATGTTATTTAAATAAATTTTATCACAAAAAGTGACGATACCTCAGGTCATTTTGACCCAACAAGCTATGGTGAATTTAGATTTTTGTTGGGTCTAAAGACTCAACCTACCTTGATTCCTTGCTTTTAATGATTATCAAACAATAGCTAAAAGCCGACACAAATGTTTACACTAAATACCTCGTGACTTAAAATGTGCCAAATTGATTAATGCGCGTTTGAGGTTGTTTATGTTTGGCGATTTATTCAAAAGTTCAATAATGCTAAGTATTCAGTATTACTCAAGTCAAACTTATCAGGCTGCAGTAGGTTTTCTAGGACAAATGGAACGATTTGGATTTGGCTATACTAGAGAATTTTTTCATGATCCTAAATCGATGATCCAAACATTAACGTCTAATGCACGAAGCAGTGAGGCGGGTTATAGCGTTGTTAGCTTGGGATATTTGGGTGGAAACTATGCAGTTATCACGCCAAAGTCTCAATCTCAACTTGTTGAATTACTAAATCAATTTGACAAAGAAAAATCGGGTCGAAGAGGACATGCCTCTTTTAAATTTTTTTCTGGCAACGAATTTTTTATTATTTCAGATACGGGACATAATGCTATGTCATCGCGAAAAAATTTGTCTCGTTTTCTTACCCCATCCAGACTAGTTAATCCCACTATTACAGAAATAGAAAAAAGTGTAGATTCTGATACAGATATCCAAATCCGTCATGCCGTCTGTGGTATCGTTCGCGCTGTTATGGTGGAAAATATGCTGAGCATCAAGCAATTACCAGACAATACTTATAATGTGATGGAGTCTTATAGGAATGATGTAAAGCGCTGGGGCGCGTTCCCTTTCCCTGAATTGCTTAATTTTATGCCGAGTTTAAGACAAAAACGAGATGCTTATAGAACTTTTTCGAGAGGCATTTTGGAGCAAGAATTTGAAAAACTTGTTGAAGTACTTCATACAGACGAGCATCCGGGAAACACAAATTTAATTGCTGCCTCTGTAGTTGGTTTATTTAGAGACGAAAACCCAGACCTTTCAGATGGGGAACTGTCGTCTGCCATAAAATCGTTATCTACTGAAGAGATTAGAAGATATTTTGAAAATCCCATCGTTCAATCACTTCCGATGATACTAAAGGCTGCAGACAACTTAACTGATGCCATTGTACTATGTCTGCTACAAATTGCATCAGATCCCAGTAAACTTGAGATACTTCGCGATGAAATTGATAGATCGAATTTGGTGATAGAAGAAGGATTAGATGTTAGAGCTCTTAAATCGTTACCCATATTAGATGCTTTTTATAAGGAATCCGTACGGTTTGATGCACCCGTTGTGGTGCCCAGGTATACCCAAAGTGGATATTCATCTGATTCAATGACCATACCACCCAATACCATGGTTATATTTGATTTGCAGGCTTTATCCAGAGGCGAACAATACTGGACTAATCCTGAGGAGTTTGACCCTACACGCTTTTTGCAACCTGAGCAAAAGCACGTTGCTGAAGAGGAAGGTACAAGTGCTAAAAATAATCGTCATATTGTAGGCCAATTTCCGTTTGTGCCTTTTTCTGTAGGGCTGCGTAATTGCCCAGCATTTGCAGTGACAGAAGCTTTATTTAAAGTGGCTATTGCTAAATTTGTTTCAAATTACGACCTTCAATTTGTCAAAAAAGGCGATGACGATTCAACATTGCATGTTACGTCCAGAGATAAGTTTTTTGGAACTATGCTGACCTAACAAGTCATAAAGTAGCAAGCGTAATGAAATGGATCCATCTCATTATGCTTGCTAAAGACCCCCAACCTACCTTGCTTCCCAAGCGGTAAAAAGGAGGAGAATTAGCCTAATAGGCGGCCTATGGTCAATCCTTTCGCTTCACCGGTACCATTTTTTATATGGTCATCAATTAGATTTTCTTGATTTAAGAAACGAGATACTAATGGATGACGAGTTTGATCTCTTAAATTTTTATATAAATCACCCAAGAGTCCTTTATTGTTATAGGTTGCAATGGTTTCAACTAATTGTAATTTATCTTGATGAGTAGCGTATTTATTCAAAATACTTTCAAATGTTTGAATCACCGATAAATTAATATTGGTATTAAAGTCTAGTTGCTGTAATGCTTCTTGCTCATATTTGTTTAAAGTCTTAACATTTTTTATGGGGTGGTAGGCGGTAAAATCAATTGTCCAGATAGCTTGATCACAAGCAGTCTTGGCAAATATTATGGCATAACCCAATACTTTTTGGCTTATATCTCCAGAGGTTAATTTGTCCGTGGTGTTTAATAAATTGAAGGTATTATGTACCAGACCTATGAGTGTTTCTATAGGTATTTCACCATCCGATGCAAAAAGTTTTTCAAGGGCCTGTATTGTTTGATCAATATTAGCTTTAACAAGTGATGAATCTTGAGATTGTTGAGAGTGTTTTGAAAAATAATCATCCACCATTTTGTGTAAAATATCAGTATACCATTTCATAAAATAACCTATTTGTTTGCATTTGAGTCAAACATTGTACAATTTAATTATTATGAAAATATTAAGTTATTGAAACGGAAACAATTCCCATGAACCTGTGGATGGTCCAATGACTAACCAATTTCCCCTTTCAGATTGAAAATAAACATCATTCGTGCGATTGTCTTTATACATATTGGACTTCATCAAAACATTTTCTGCTACGAATCTTGCTCTACCAATACCAACAATCTGGCCAACTTCAAGGTCATCTGTCGCTTCGAGCACTACAGCCGCAATATTCCCAGTTTCAGTATCTATTAAAAGATTGGTGGAGTGTAGTTCGCTACCTTCTTCCCATGAAATTTTTTGCAAACTGCTTCTTTTATTGTTTAATAAAGCGCTGAACTTACTTTTTCCCAAAGCTAAATCAACAATAATTGGGTCTATTTGAGTTTCTTTTATTGCATCTATCTGCTCAGGTATTTCTAATAATTGTATAGCCTCGAGTATTCCACTTAAAATCATTAAACTTCCCGATACTCCTAAAGTCGAAAATCCTCTTGCAACCCCTTTGTAACTGAATCGGCTGTTACTGATTTTAATTTTAAAATCTTTAAGCAAGGCTTGTTTTACTCTTTCGACCTCTCCTGCCGATAGGTCAGCGCCCTCAGACAAAGCTAATATTTTTTCGCCGCCCCTGTCGAGTACTTCAAAGTAAGTTACTCCTTTTACCGGGGGTCTTTGTGTTACCTGTTTTAACGTTCCATTTTGCCATCTGTAAAATTTTCTATTTAATTCTTCAGATGAAGCGCCACCCAAAGAATCATGTCCTGATGGTATGGGTTTACCTTTTACTACATTTACGCCCTTATCCTTTGTAGTCCCTGCTTCTCCTGGAGAAACACCTGTTTCAGTGTTTGGTTTTTTTATATCTGCCATTTGACCTATTCCCCCGGATTATCATCAGGATGTGTAATAGTAATATCGAACTTAGCATGGTTATGCTCTATAGGATCGGTTAAATCAGGAGGGGTGGCGTTCAGGCGCGCTGCAATTCGTAAGGCTTCCTGCTCAATAACTTTTGTTTTAGCTTTCTTGTATTCGATTTCTGCTTCATCCAAAGCTGCTTTAGCATTTTGTTGTCTGATATCGGCATCCCTGCTGCGATCGATATAGTCCTCGCACAAATCGCACTCGCCCAATTGACCGGTAATAATGGTCGAAGACGTTGGTATCATAATAACGGCTGATTGTTCTTTTGATTCCTCTTTAATTTTCTTTAGATTTTTTTTCAAAATATTAACATCTATAAGTTCATCAACAAAATCCATATTTCGCAGAGGATATGCAACATATCCGCTTGCAAAGCCAAGTACTTCATTGATGACATAATCATAGAAGCCATTTTTAATTAATTCGTATGTTCTGTAATCGGCATCCTTGCTTGACCACAGTGCCTGTTTATAATGTTCAAAGTTGCATTTTATGTGGCAAATTAATCTTTCCAGTTCCACGTTAGCATCTGCAATGTCAGTAACAGAGACAAAATCGGCTATTGTTTTAACATAGGCAGCAGGGGAGGAGTCTGGCGAAGTGCTTGATAAATTTTCATTAACTGCACCGGTGGGTGATAATTTAGTGTTTTTAAAAAATGACTGAGCCGCTTCGACGTCAGTATGCAATCCGGCGTCGTCTCGGAGAGAGGCAAGTAATGTACCTCCACCGACTTGAAGTGCGGCACCTACGGCTGCTCCGATACCTGCTCCAATTACGGTTCCTATCCCAGGCTCAATCAATGTTCCAATGATAGCTCCTGCTATAGCTGCTGCTTCTGTGCTTAAAAAGAATTCAACAATACCCGCTAATAAATCTGCTGCATCATTCGGAACCCCAAATGACTGGAAGAATTTAGAAATCTCTCCTGAAACCGGGTCGAGAAATTGATAGTCATCCTCGTCAACCTTTGCAAAGAAATCGATCATTGCTCTTTCAGCGGGTTTATTGTCATCCTTAGACTTTTTTAACGCTTTTAAAGCGTTAAAGGCATCATTCTTGAGAGATAATGAAATCAGATATAAAACGTGTCTGGCTTGACTGGGATGATTCAGAAGTTCAATAATAAAATTGGTAACTTTGATAACCGTGTCATCGACTTTTGATAAATCCAAATCATTTGCAAAATCAACAAAGGGTTTTTGTGAGTCTAATATTTTATTAAAATCATCGATAATCTGTTTTCTATACTCTGCAAACTCACTTTCTAAATTTTGAGTCGTTGAAGTTGAAGCTGAATCAGATGTTCCAGTTTGCGCAAATTCACCTTCAATCAGTTTTTTAACTTTATTGAATGAAGCAATTTTTTTTGCTGCCTCAAATCCAGGAAGAAATAGTTTATCTAACAATGCACTTTTAAGAACATGTTCATGACATAAAATGAAATTATAATTAATGCGTTTTGGTGTTAATGGTTTTTTATCATAGATTACAGAATAAGGAAGTAAAATACAGGGGCGGATTGTCGATAATCGCGTGACAATTTGATAATTAGAAATGATTTCAAAATAATTATATTGTACTGTATGGCATCTATTTGTATTTGAAACGACACGGGTTTGTTTGTTTTCGATCCCAGAGTCTCTGGTTTCTTCTATTCTTATTTTTCTGTTTTGCTTAAAATCATTGGTAGTGCTAACGACACTTTCGGTTGTATTACTTATCGTATTTGAAATGTGTGGTTGGAGTTGAGACGAAATACCACCATCAGCACTTGCCTCCAGGCTGATAGGGGTATCAGGAATTTTGATACCTCCTCCCTCATGAGCGTTTAGATGCAGTTGATTATTGGATGTGAGCTCATCCAAAATTTGCTTTGTATCACGCTGGGTTAAAGTCGAACTCGATTTCAGTTCAAGTTCGGTGGATAATTCATTTTCATTTTTAATAATTGATTTATCCCAGTAGTGATATTCCAACGTTACGGTTTCTCCGGGAGCAAGTTCCAATGTTTTTATTAATTCCCCGCGTGAATATCCAAGGTGATGCCATTCCTGTTCATAGGTAACAAATAATCCGACTGAATATTTTGATGAATAGGTAAAATAAGGCTGGAACAATGTACTCGACGATATTGCTTTAGACAATTTATCAGTATCAAGTAAATCTTTTTCAGAAATTTGAATGACAGGATGGATGTTATTAATAAACAATTTATTTTGATTCTTCTCGATATCGTTTATAAATTGTTGGTAGATTTTGTGTACTTCATTTTCGTCAAAATTTATTTTTTGTTTCGGGGTTAAAATTTTATTTTTGGCTAGTAACTGTATTTTTTCTTTAACCCTATTTTTTGAAGACGGGTCAGGTAACAGACCAGAATTTATCTGTTTGATAATAGGAATCTTGTCATGAAGAGTTGCGGCAATTTTTTTTGATGCACTTTCCTTCTGTTTATCTGTCAAATTCTGAAAGGGATGATAAGGATTAAAATAGAGATTTTTCTTGCCGTATTTATCATGCTTTATTATTGGGGAAATCTGACTGTATCTAATAACAGACGGTTCCCTGTTGATATCCAGCTTTGAATCGCATTCCTTAAGTTGAGTAAAAGAAATGTTAAACTTTCCAGACTTATCTCCATTTTTTGTCATATGCTCTCCATATCTCAGGCTGGATATAGTTTTTATATTAAAATCCCATTTAATTATTGCACAAGTTTAAAAAAATGTTCGAGATACTCTATCGAATCATAAGTGCCATAAAAGCAGTAGGCTGGGCTTTAAAGCCCAGCCTACACTTGCTTTCTCACTGGAGTCTACCCAGACAAATTGGAACAATCCATGATTAATAATAAGGCGAACATTAAATTATATTTTAGTGTTTGATTATATTTTGGGGCGAATGTCTTCAAAAGGGGGCAGGGCCAATGGCGTTAAGTTAAGCTCATCTATCCTCAAACAACATACCGCGCTTTATGCGCGTTAAAAATGACTTAGGCTTTATAAGGATCATCAGAAGTAGAAAATGGGGTAAGATTAAATTTTTGTTCCTCTTGTACTTTGTCTTCCTTTCTTTCCTCAACTTCTTGAACGAGTTTATTTGAACTGGTTTCTTGTTTCTGCGATTCAATCGTTTTTAGTTCCGATTTTGGTCTAGGTGGCATTATCTGGAACATTTTTTGTGTACTATCAATTGATTCAGTGACCTCTTCCTCAAGTTTTGGCTGTTTATCTAGGGATTTCTTCCAACCCTCGATAGAAAGAACGCTCATTTGACCTTCCTTAACGCTTATTCGGAAAGATTGATTCTTTTCAGGTACAAAGTCGGTCTTTGAAATTCGCACAAGTTTGATTTCATGACCCAATTGCTTGTGGATTAAGCTTCCATCTCTGAGAAATATCTCTCTCTCCTCGTGGGGGTTCGTATACTTTCCCACAAACGTTTCCAACAATGGATCGGTAAATGCTTGTTTTTCTTGAGAGGTTGGATGTGCCTCATTAAACCATGCTAAACGCTGCTCTAAACGTTGTTTGGATTCTCCTTCAGGTGCTAACTCAAGGGCTTTTTTAAAAAAACCTCGAGCCTTTTCAAACCCATCGTTATCTGTTGCCTGTTCTTCGGCGATCTCACCCTCAAGCATTTCTTTCCATCCAGGCTCATCACTTTGACTATACTTCAGGTCTTTAAGTACTGCTTGCATGTTACCAATAGGGCCTATCAACAGTTGGTTTCCAATAGACATCCCATGTTCCGAATTTGTAAAAATGGCAACCCCTTTTTTATTGTTGACGTTGATCGCAACAAAAGATCGCATATTGGTGTTTTCACCATATTGATATGCGATTAACTCATCTGTATCTTTAGTTCTATATAGATGCCAACCTAAACCACATGTCTTGAATTCCTCAGCCTCCGCGATGGTTGGCTTAAATGCTTGTTGGATAAGCACCTGAAGACGGATGTGACCTCCGTTTGATGTTATAATTTCTTTAATTTGCTCCTCACTGAGATGTAATTTAGTCTCATCCTTATTTTTAATGTCGTTTATTTTTTTTTCAAATAAATTGAAATTAATAATTTTTATCTTTTCATATTCCCCGTCAGGCTTAATATAATACAGTTCCTGAGTATCGTTCTTTTTGATAAAAATATAGCTGTTTTTATATTGTGTAGAACTCTGAGGTAATTCGGACATCAAATGGAGGTCACACCCGATGAGCGGCTCCATATTCTCTAACCAGGCAGTCATGAATTTCGAAAAATCATCGGCCGTTGTAAGCAGTGATCCAGCAGCATTAAGATGAGGGGTATGACCTGCTTTTGATGTCATTGCCAAGATATCGCTTTTGAATGAAAGATTATTAAGTTTTGTTGTTAAGTTTGTTAAATCAATCTCAAGAGGAATGGGGGCTGGTCCATTCATTCCTTTTACATAGTACTCACGAGGATTTTCAGATAAATAAATTTTACCTCTTTCAGCTTGACTAAGATCCGACAATGATGACCTCAATTCGAGTTCATACCTAAGGTGAGGGATGCTCTCATTGATTGAGGTCGGTTTTCCCAGGTGAGTATGAACCGCTACAATATTGGGGTCGCCCTCTGGTTGAGGCAAAAATGTAGAATGGTCCATTTTTAGGGGAGTAAATACATACTGTTGAGCCAAATCTTCTAAATTTTTCCCCGTTGTAGCCTCAATGACTTTTTGTAAGTAAATAAACCCCTCACCTGAATAGGAATATTTCTCACCCGGTTTTGAAATAAACGCTAGTGTTGAACTTGGATCAGTTCCCACATTTGGCAAGCCTGTGGTATGGGACAATATATGCCTAATCGTTATTTGTTTAGCTTGTTCAGGATATTCACCCTTTGCCACAAATCTGTCATATTTAAGAACATGATCTAATGATTTACCCAATCCAGTTTGTTTTTTCTTAATGATGTCATGTAATGGTTCATCCAAATTAATTTGATTTTCCTTGACCCATTGTAACACCAAATAAGTAAATACAATTTTGCTCAACGAGGCTGCTGGAAATCGAGTATCAGCATCTACGGTAGTTTTTTCATCGGTGGATTTTTTTTTGCCAACAGTGAGTGAAGTGCTTGTAAATTCATGCTTGCTTTCTTCTTTGGGTTCAACATAAGCATAACCTACGGCTGGAACATGAGTAGACTCTGTTATTTTTTGTAATGCATCAATAGATAGTTTAGGCATAATGTATTGAAAATGATCAATAGATATATTTATTATAAAGCAAATCTCTATACAGGATAGTTTCAGCTAGTAAAAGGCTACGCTGGCTATAAGTATCTAAAAAAATAATCTTCTTTAAATAATTAAAACCTTAGCTCCAGGATTGCACCTGTTGTTGCTTTTTGATTTCCTCACGGGTGTTCATGGCTTAATTTCTTAACAAGCGTAGCCCGCCTCCAATACATTATTTGTAACTAGGATTTCAAAACTGTTCCGCTTTCTAAAGTAGGGCTATAATTGGACTCAAGAATACACTCCTCACTCAACGTCGCATCAAAAAATCTTGGCCCAGCTCGCCTAATTTTAGAGCTATCGTCTGATGTTGGTAATAGAGAATTATTTTGAAGTGCATCTGGAGTATGACTCGGACTCATGTTTGCTATCAATGACCTCTCCATCTGTGAAGGATATTGAGTCGATTTTTTTCTATGAAAAACGGTAGGCCAAGTAAAAGCTATCGATACAAATACTAAAATGACTGGAGACAATATTGCCATGGTAATGGTCAATGTAAGTTTTGCCCCTATTGTTTCTCCCAGTGTTTCACCAACATGAATTCCGCTTCGGATTCCACCGGCAACAGAATAAGCAAGAGAATCACCTATCAAAGCAAATAATTTGAGCATATTGATGGCTCCATGCTTTATCTTTTGTGCTTTTGTTTGGTTTTCTTCCAGTGGTTGATGTATTGATGCAAATTTTTCTTTTAAATCGACATAGGTTTTCGGGTTAAAGACTTTATATACTTGTGAAAAAGTATTAACAACCATGGTTGTCGAAGTACATATCATAGCAATAACATGTGCTAAAAGGGTATCAGGAGTCGCACCTAAAGCATTAAAAAGCTTATTAACCCCTGATACAGTAGTAAACCAAGTGAGCGTCGCATAAACAGCTAAAAAGAGAGTACTTACGACTCCTAATAAGACACATCGCAAAAGACCATAGGGCTTTTTATAATCTTCAATAAAAAGATTTTTAAATTTTGCATAATTTTCACGTATACCTACAGCTTGAAACGAATAAAAAGAGATAGCTGCAATCACAGATAACCCAATCGTAACTGCCAAAACTAGAGGGTTAGAGGCGAGCAGACCTGCCCCCAAAAAAGTGAGAAGTCCTACGAGACCAGCGTATCCAGAAATGCCCGCAGAAATACATGCCAACAATGTCACGATACCAAAAAATAATTTCTGACCTCTATCGAATACCGTTTTTTCTTTTATATTTTCTTCAAGGGTCGTAAACGTTTTTTGTTTTTTAGGATGAAAGCCAGCACTATCCAGCATGGCTTGCCCACGACTTAATAAACAAACTACTCCATTACAGAAGGAAAGGACTACCGCTAAGCCGAGGCTAACGCCAAAGGGAACTCCTAAAGTACTTAATAATCCCAGGCAAAATACCATACAAAGCGCCATGGAAGTAACGACTTTGCCAGTGACTAATGGCACCCCTTTTATCAGCCTATTTCTATTTTGCATGGGGGTTCTTGCAAATTCTTGGCCATTGCTAGAGTAGGTAGCAATTTGTAAGATCTCTTGCTTAGATAATCTTTTTCCACCCGAAAGTATCTCTCCCCACTTAAAGGTAAGGAAACTCCAAAAATAGTGGGAGAACGGGCGTTTTAAAAGATCTGTTATTCGAAGATCCCCATTTAGAATGGCCTGTTGGACTTTTTGCGATTCGTCTGCAGTAAATTGATATTGGTTGAAAGAAGCAATAATCCAATCTTTTTGAGTACGAAATTTTCTTTTTAAAACCATTATGACTTCAGGACGTTTATGAATAGCAAAATCGATGTGATCTTGTTCTAATAAACTAACTATTTCTTTCATTCCGACAAATCCCTTTTTAATGCAAATCACGTAGCTTATTTATAATTTCACAAGAATTCCATTTAAATTTTTTAATTAGTTATCAATAGGTATGATACCGTTATCATTTTCATTAGAAATGATTTGACATACTTTGCACGTTACATTCTAATCTTGCTTTTTAACATGATGATGGACAATCATGGCATTTTTGAATTTTCTAAAACCTGCTCCTTATCTTGATGAAATTCAGGATAAAACCATCGTTAAACGGCACTATCGTTATTGGCGTATTCGCACCTTTTATGCAATGTATATAGGGTATGTTTTGTTTTATTTTACGCGAAAAAGTTTTACCTTCGCGATGCCTGCGTTACAAAGCGCCATGGGGATGACTAAAACTGAACTGGGAATGATTGCTAGCATTTTGAGCTTAAGTTATGGCATCAGCAAATTTTTGAGTGGAATTCTTGGCGATAAGTCAAACCCTCGTTATTTAATGGCGATTGGGCTAATTTTGACAGGTATTTTTAATATTTTGTTTGGGTTGTCTTCCACCTGGTGGCTATTTGCTATTTTTTGGGGATTGAATGGTTGGTTTCAAGGGTGGGGATGGCCAGGATGTACTAAATTATTAACACATTGGTATTCTCAATCCGAACGTGGTCGTTGGTGGAGTATTTGGAATACATCACATAACGTGGGTGGTGCATTAATTCCATTGATTGTTGCTATGTGCGCGCAGTATTTCGGCTGGCGTTCAGCCATGTTTGTGCCTGGGATCATCTGCATTTTAGGAGGTATTTTTTTAATCAATCGTTTAAGAGATACTCCGCAGTCGCTTGGTTTACCTGCGATAGAGCAATATCAGGGAGATTTTTCTGGTTTATCAAATCACCACCAAGAAAAAGCAGAACTCTCAGTCAAAGAAATTCTTTGGAATTATGTGTTAAGCAACCCCTATATTTGGATACTGTCCATTTCTTATTTGTTTATTTACATTGTCCGAACGGCCATTAATGACTGGAGCATGTTGTACTTAACGGAAGTGAAGGATTATTCCTTAATCACAGCAGGTAGTTGTGTCATATGGTTTGAGGTTGGTGGTTTTTTTGGAAGTTTGGTTGCCGGCTGGTCTTCTGATAAAATATTTCAAGGTAAACGCAATCCAATCAATGTTCTTTTTACAGCAGGTGTATTTGCCACTTTGTTGCTATTTACGTTGACGAGGGAATATACACCATTCCTCGATTCTTTGTTTCTTTTTTTCTTTGGGTTTTTTATCTTTGGACCACAAATGATGATTGGTATGGCGTGTGCGGAATTAGCACATAAAAAAGCAGCGGCAACTGCAACTGGCTTTGCCGGATTTTTTGCTTATTGTTTAGGTGCTGTTCTAGCTGGTGCTCCTTTGGGGGCAATTATCAAAAATTACGGCTGGGATAATTTCTTCCTCACATTGTTTATTTGCTGCTTGATTCCATTATTTATGATGCTGCCACTCTGGCATGTGAAAGTCCATCCAAGGTCTCGTAAATCAGAATTTTCAGGCAAATCTGAGTTTGCTTAGTGTAGATGATCCAGCAAGCGTAGGCTGGGCTGTAAAGCCCAGCATGCTACTCGCCAAATTTCAATGATTTAAAATCATCTGTTGAGTCTGGATTAACGGAAGCATGATTTTTTGCAAAGAAACCAGCGAACGTATCCCGGCTGCTTGCAGACGGGATCTGTTTGATGTTGATGTATGTTTTAATTCCCGGTCACAAGCAACTGGGCACTGCTGGGCTTTACAGCCCAGCCTACGCTTGCTTTTATCATTTAGAGTAGTAGTGATAAATATCAAAAAATTAATGGGTGGGTTTTAAGTTGGCAGAGTCGCTTTCCAAGAACAAATTCTTGATTAAATAATTATGGGTTGTATTTCACCCATTGTCGTTATTAGAAATACTTGAGAAGGCTGAGACTCATTTCTTGTTCGCGTTCGATTTTGGAAATCAAAACTATTTATTGTTCTTATGACTTCTTCTCTTGGAATGTTATTAATCATATTGTTTCTATGATCAGCTATAAATTCTTCTGATAATCTAAAAATTAACATTCGTGATCTTCTATTTGGACGATTTTTCGTGGGGGTAGGAAAATCAATTCGGATATCTAAAAATTCATTCTCTTCTATGTTTATATTAGGATGTACGTTATTAAGGTTTGTATTTCGGAGCAGTTCGTTAAAAAAATCCATTAATTCATCCATTTATTTTTCCTCGTATTTTGTATTAATTCTTAGTTATTAATATTAGCAAGCGTAGCCCGAATGAAGTGAAACGAAATCCGGGATGTTCGAAGCCAACTCCCGGATTACGGCTGCGCCTAATCCGGGCTATGCTTGCTGAGAAATTGTAATAGTATGACAGTAAGGATAAATTCCTTATATATCTAATATTGCATCGGCGTGCGGGAATCCAGGAACAGGACAAACAATGCGGCTTGTGGTGGAATCTATAGGAATGTTCCATGTTTTGGAAATAATTTGCTCCACAAAATTTAATAACCCACTAATTTGTAAGTCATTAAAAATATATCGAGGAGTATAAGATAATCCCATCTGTTCCATTTCAGGGTGACTCGCAATTATAGCACCACGTTGTTTGCCAAAAGTATTAGTGATCATATCATTCAGCCATATAGGTGATTGCTCTGAATAAGCTGTTCTGAATAAGGATATCTCCGCGATAGCATCATTAAATATAACCCAACAATGACCATCCCAATTCTCAACTATACTCTTCTGTTCAATGATAGGATCGTAATTAAATAGTCGCTTACCTTTGAAATCTAACGTTCCAGCAACCAAATAAGAATGAATTCCTTTCTGCCTGGAATATTCAACTAGCATTGCGCTTAAAAGAGCACAGGCAAATGGTTGAAGCGGAATCATTTGCAGTATCTCTTGGCAAGATTTTTGTAAAATAAGAACTTGATTGTTATTTATGTGATTATCTGCAAATTTTTTGACATGGTCGCTAGAATAAGATTGTTCAATTAGTTGGATATACTCATTAAGACTCTGATTCATGATCTTCCCATCACTTAAAATTTGCAACACATTCAAAAAATACCTATCGTGGTTGGGAAAAGTAGCACGTTTAGTAACAAAACAATAGCTCTAGCAAGATGAAGACCATGGTTGCTTTGAAATATTGGAGCTAAGTATTATCTATTTGAGGACAACGGAATCCTAATTTTGTATACATTCCCTCCATTCACTAAAACAAAAGCTTGTCCCTTAGGCAATGAAACAATATCTTCAACCCCAATCATAGGAACTGAGGAGGTCTGCACTCGATCCTCATTAGTCGTATAAAAATAAACCCCATCTTCACCATGTGGCGTATCATTAACCATAGATACCTGAGTGTGTCCAATAACACCGATTTGTGGCAACATCTTCACCAATAGATTGGCTGTCTCTTCATTTTTAACACATAACATAATAAGGGTATTAAGTTCCCCTCAGAAACCTCAGCCTTATCCCTGGAACTAAGTGCAACTTCCATATCCTGAATAGTCTGAGCATAAGCAGTGACCTGAAACCCAGCTTCACCGGCTTTATTAAGAATCTTCACAAATGAATCCTGGATAATTTCTGATAGTTCATCACAATGCAGATTTAAAGTGTATTTGGGCGTTGGGTTCTTTGTAGATTTTACCAGCTGTAGAAACCAGGTCTGACAGGAAGGCTCCTCGATAATACCTTCAATCTCTTGATGGTAGTTGGGATAGTGATTGGGGAGGATGGTATCGGCATAGGTCATCAGCAGCTGGTCCAATCGACTAATATAGAAGGCAATTGCAACTTATTGATTTTAAAGGATTTTATTGGTGGGCCCACTAGGACTTGAACCTAGGACCAACGGATTATGAGTCCGCTGCTCTGACCAACTGAGCTATGGGCCCGAAGAGTTGTCATTGTAATCGCTGTGGTGGCTTAATACCACCGTATTTTTAATTTTTTTATGAAGCCAGGGTAACTGCTGGATGATTTTAAAACTGGCTGGTTCTGGTGTTAAATGTTGACCATTCAACACCAGAGCCAGTATAGCAAAATTATTCGTTATTTTTAAGTCTCGTCGCCTTCCAAGAAGCTACGCAGTTTTTCTGAGCGTGAAGGATGGCGCAACTTACGTAATGCTTTGGCTTCGATTTGACGGATGCGCTCACGGGTGACGTCAAATTGTTTACCAACCTCTTCTAGGGTGTGATCGGTATTCATTTCTATGCCAAATCGCATACGCAGGACTTTAGCTTCTCGAGGAGTTAGGGTTTCCAAGATCTCTAAAGTCGCCTCACGTAAACCCTCGGCAGTTGCACGATCAATTGGGGATTCGATGTTGCCATCTTCAATGAAATCGCCTAAATGTGAATCATCATCATCGCCCACTGGGGTTTCCATGGAAATGGGTTCTTTGGCAATCTTCAAGACTTTGCGAATTTTGTCCTCGCTCAAATCCATTTTGGCCGCTAATTCTTCAGGAGTGGCTTCACGGCCTGTTTCTTGTAAAATTTGGCGTGAAATGCGATTGAGCTTATTAATTGTCTCAATCATATGGACTGGAATACGAATCGTCCGAGCCTGATCAGCGATGGAACGGGTGATTGCCTGGCGTATCCACCAAGTGGCATAAGTTGAGAATTTATAGCCGCGTCTGTATTCGAATTTATCAACTGCTTTCATCAAGCCAATATTGCCTTCCTGAATTAAATCGAGGAATTGCAGGCCACGGTTGGTATATTTTTTAGCAATGGAGATCACTAAGCGCAGGTTGGCTTCAACCATTTCCTTTTTAGCACGTCTGGCTTTTGCTTCGCCAATGGACATTTTTCGATTAATGTCTTTGATCTCACTAATGGTTAGGCCATATTCTTCTTCGAATGTTGCCAATTTAGATTGTAAACGCTTGATTTCTTCGCTGAACTCTTCAAGACGATCAAGATCAAGCTTTTTGGCATGTTTGCTGATGATGGTTTCTAACCATGCTAAATCCGTTTCTTGACCTGGGAAGGTATCAATGAAAAGCTTGCGAGGTATGCGCGCTTTTTCAATGCAAAGACGCATGATGCTACGTTCAAATTCGCGAATATGATTGCGCAACTGACGGAAATGCCGAGTCAGGCGGTCAACTTGTCTTGAAGTCAATTTTAACTTCAAGAAAGAATCCGACATTTTATCTAAAAATTCAATGGTTTGAGTTGAAGTACGTCCATGCTCCCTTAAAGCCTTCATGGCATGCTCAAAATGTTCACGTAATTCGTCAAAGTAAGCTTTGGCTTGCTCTGGATTTGGGCCCTCATCACCATCTCCCAGCCCACCTTCACCTTCTTCCCCTTCTTCCTCTTCATCAAGAGCACCAAGGATAAGTTCGTCTGATTCCTCGAGCATGGAACCTATGCTGGCTGCTGGCGCTTCTTCTTCGACATCAGCGAAGCCACTAATGATTTCGCTTAGACGAATTTCTTCTACCAAAACACGATCATAATCTTCGAGAACTAATTGTACGGTCTCAGGATAATGAGCAAGCGATTTGAGAACCTGATAAATACCTTCTTCAATACGTTTGGCGATACGAATTTCACCTTCGCGGGTAAGCAACTCAACCGTGCCCATTTCGCGCATATACATGCGGACAGGATCAGTCGTTCGCCCGGTCTCTTTGTCCACAGAGGCAAGCACAGCTGCAGCCTCTTCAACATCTTCCGGAGCTTCTTCAGTTGTGCCTAATAACGCTAGCTCATCTTCGCTTGGAGAGACTTCGAAGACTTTAATATTCATACCTTCTAACATACTGATAATGACATCAAAATGTTCAGTATCGACAATGTTAGGAAGCAGATCGTTAATCTGCGCATAGGTTAGGTAATTTTGTTCTTTACCCAATCTAATGACTTTAGTGATTTGCGAGTGCTGCTGTTCTTGATCATTCATAGTCGTCATAGGTATTGGTGAGGTTAAAAGGCTGCAAAAAGGTTTTGATTATAAACCTGCCCTAGCAAACTTGCCAGTATCTTTTGCGTTATTTTTTATCATCAGTTGTTTGATGCCTCTGTTTGAGCATCTCCTGTAATTTAAGTCTATCTGATAAAGTTAAGCCTTGATTTCGCGATTTTGCAATGTATAGATTAATTTTATTTTCTAAATTCTGTTTTTGCAAAAATAAAATAATATCAATAAATTCTTTAACTAAAGCTTGTTCAGGGACTTGGGTGTCCCAGCCCGCTAATTTGTTTAGCGCCTCAAACATCGGTGTATTGCGCCATTGCTCAATCAAGGTGGCTGTACTGGCTTTAGGAGCGTTAGCAATCTGCTGGAGCAGCTTTTGCAAGATCTCTTGCTCGCTACCTTCTAGTAAATCAGGATTAATATGATCCTTGCAAGCGATAAAAATTTCAGGGTGCTGAATGAGTAAAGCAATAGCCAGGCGAATCGGAGAGCGTGTAATGGGTGTGGCGCTTACGTTTGGTTTTTCTTTATCGGCTATAAGTTGATTGAGTCGATGTGCTTCAATATGACTAATTCGGGCAATTTCCTCTAACAAAAGCTGCCTATAAGGACCGTCTTGAATCCTAAGAAGATAGGGTTTAGCAGCGTTGACGAGTTGGCTTTTTCCAGCCACAGAACGCAAGTCAAGATTATGCGAAATCGTCTCAAGGAAGTAATGATTCAGAGGTTTCGCTTGTTTTAATCGCTCTATAAAGTTCACGCTACCTTCTTCGCGTACAAGACTGTCGGGATCATGGCCTTCCGGCAAAAAAATGAAACTGGCATTCAAGCCGGTATTTAATTGCGGTAAACAACTTTCTAATGCCCGCCAAGCCGCTTGACGCCCTGCCATGTCACCATCAAAACAGAAAATGATATGTTGGGTGTATTTAGCTAAGAGTTGAATGTGATAGATGCTAGTTGCCGTCCCTAAAGTTGCTACAGCATTGGTGATCCCATGTTGTGCAAGAGCAATGACGTCTATGTATCCTTCGACAATAAGAACATTCTCAATGATTTTCTGGTTTTTTAAAATTTGGTGTAAGCCATAGAGCTCTCGACTTTTTTGAAAAATGATTGTCTCAGGTGAGTTAAGGTACTTAGGTTTCTGAGATGCATCAATTGCTCGCCCACCAAAACCGATAATACGCCCATGCCTATCGTGAATGGGAAAGGTAATTCGATGACGATAGCGGTCATACGTTTTGCCATCTTTTTTGGGAATAAGCATTCCCGTGGCAATTAATTCATCATGATGCCGCTTGAAGTGCTTTTCAAGATTTTGCCAATCGGGAGGTGCATAGCCAATTTGATAAAGTTTGGCTATTTCGCCACTTAGACCACGTTGCTTTAAATAAGTGACTGCTGCTTGTCCATTTGTTTTAAGATTTTGCTGATAAAATTGATTCACTTCACTTAAGACTTGATACAGGCTAAGTGATTGTTGTTGTTTCTCAGAACGACCTTCTCGTGGAACTTGTAAACCTAAACGAGAGGCCAGGGTTTCTATGGCATCAACAAAACTTTGATTGAGATAGTTCATCACAAAGCTGATAACATTGCCACTCGCACCGCAGCCAAAGCAATGATAGAACTGCTTCTTGGCTACCACATTAAATGATGGGGTTTTTTCATTATGAAAAGGACAGCAGGCAACAAAGCTATGGCCTGCTTTTTTTAATGGAACATAGCTATCAATGAATTCGACGATATCGGTACGTGTAAGTAACTCATCGATGAATGGCTGTGGGATTAAGCCAGACATGATAGGGGATCAGCTCAGTTTTGCCTTGATTAGCGCACTTACTTTAGCCATGTCAGCTCGACCTTGAAGTTCAGGTTTCAGGAGAGCCATGACCTTACCCATGTCACTCATTTTTTCAGCGCCTACTTGAGCTATTGCTTTAGCAATGAGTTCTTCAATTTCCGCGTCCGAGAAAGGTTCGGGTAAATACTGATTGATAAGGTCCAATTCGAATTGCTCTTGAGCAACTAAATCATCGCGGCCGGCTGCTTCAAACTGGGTGATGGATTCTTTGCGTTGCTTGGCAAGCTTATCCAGGATGGCTAACATGCGTCCTTCATCAACAGTAATGCGCTCATCAACTTCAACTTGCTTGACTGCAGCAGTAATGAGACGCAGTGTGTCGAGCTTGGCTTTATCTCTGGCACGCATCGCTTCCTTTACATCATTACTGATACGGTCTTTAATGGTCATAATTATTTGCGTCTGTGTTTCGCATTGCGTCGAGCAGAAACCGCAACGTCACGAGAGATTTTTTTCAAGTGGCGCTTAATAGCAGCAGCTTGTTTGCGCTTACGCTCAGCGGTTGGTTTCTCGTAAAATTCGCGACGACGTAATTCAGTTAAAATTCCTGCTTTTTCACAGGAGCGTTTAAAACGACGTAATGCATATTCAGGATTTTCGCCTTCTTTCACACGAACGGTAGGCATTAACTTAGTTCCTCGATTAAAATTTAACATAATAGGGTGGCAATTCTAGTGCCAGTTAAGGTACTCGTCAAGTTTATTTGACGCCATTTTGATGCCATCTTTATCAGGAGTTGTTGAATAGTATGGGCTATTCTTGGTGTTGGAAGCGTGTTTTACGTATAATGAGAAAATTTTTTGACCATAATGTGAGATTGGGATGCGAGTACTAGGTATTGAATCCTCCTGTGATGAAACAGGAGTGGCTATCTATGATTCCAGACTGGGATTGCTCGCGCATACCCTTCATTCACAGGTAGCAATACATCAATGTTATGGAGGGGTAGTGCCCGAGCTCGCTTCTCGCGATCATGTCAAATACATTGTCCCTCTCATGGACGAGGTGTTAAAGCAAGCAGACTTGAAAAAAACAGATATTGAAGCTGTCGCATATACAGCGGGGCCTGGTCTTATTGGCGCCTTATTAACGGGTGCTTGTTTTGCCAAAAGTTTAGCGTTAGGACTTAATGTACCTGCCCTGGGTATCCATCATCTGGAAGCTCATTTACTTGCAGCAAAACTAGAGTCCGATGATCTTGCTTTTCCTTTTTTAGCACTCCTGGTGTCAGGTGGTCATACACAACTCATTGAGGCACGTGCCTTGGGTGATTATCATGTTATCGGTGATACGTTAGATGATGCAGTAGGGGAGGCTTTTGATAAGACTGCAAAGCTAATGGGACTGCCTTACCCTGGGGGTGCTCTTTTGGCTGGTCTTGCTGATCAAGCTTCCATTGCTGACATTAAAATTTTACCTGCATTTCCACGGCCAATGACAGATAGACCCGGTGTGAATTTTAGTTTTAGCGGCCTTAAAACACATGCTTTGACGGTCTGGAACAATAGTCAAAAAGATGAGAGAGCCAGGATAGCTATTGCACGAGCATTTCAGGATGCTGTGGTTGATACTCTAGTGATTAAATGCAAGCGAGCTCTTAAACAAACAGGAAACCAACATTTGGTCGTTGCAGGTGGAGTAGGGGCGAACCGTGCATTGAGGGTAGCGCTAACAGAACTAATAAAAGACACAGGGGGGAAGATTTATTTTCCCCGGCCAGAATATTGTACGGATAATGGTGCTATGGTGGCTTATGCCGGATGCTTGCATTTACAACAAGGTCAAAAGGATGACAGCCAGCTTATTGATGTAAAAGCACGCTGGTCACTTGCACAAAATAAATAATCAGAAGTACTACAGTGGTCGTCTAATTTTGACAAGTAACGATCTTGAACGAGGGGTGGCGCGGAAGGAGGGCTCCTACCGTGCGCAGCCTGCGAGTACGGAGGGATACCTGCAGCGACAGGACCCCGAGGCGAGGAACCCTCTTTAAAGAACGATTAAAAGAAGCTTTTTTACCTGTCAAAATTAGACGACCACTGAGTACATCCAAATCTAGGATGTCTTTTTAGGTGCTTCGGCTTGTTCCTCTGACTCTGTAGGTGAATGATTAGTGACTGGTTGATCGGTTGCTTCTTGCTGGGGTTCTTCTTGATCCTCTGCAGCCTGCTCCAGTATTACTGCATCAATTTCTTCACCCAAAGAGGTGGCTCTTCTGAATTGGATTTTAGGCTCTGTATGATCGATTAAACGGGTAATGTTATGGCGGTGTTTATAAATAATGAAGAGAGCAATAAAAAACAGGGGCGAATAGATGAGTAAGCCTTCTGGAAGAAATAGAGCATACCAGGGAGCCATAACCATAGAAACCATTGAAGCAAGGGAAGCGTAGCGACTAAAATTAGCTACTAATAGCCAGGTAGCTATCACTAAAACGCCAAGTATAAAATGAAGTCCCAGTAACGCTCCTAAAGCTGTTGCTACCCCTTTCCCACCACGAAAACCAAAGAAAATAGGATACATATGCCCCATCACTGTTGCCCAGCAAGTAAAACCGAGTGCTATCGGTCCAGCGCCTAGTACTTTGGCTAACAGCACGGGCAAAGCCCCTTTCAACATATCTACAAGCAAAACAATAGCGGCATATCTTTTACCAGAGAGTCTAAGGACATTGGTGGCGCCTGGATTTTGAGAACCGTTGCTTCTTGGGTCAGGTAGTGAAAAGAGGTGACTGACGATGATAGCAGAGCAGACCGAGCCAGCTAAATAACCAACGATTACGACAAAAAGAAACAACAGCGCAGCTAACATTACGCCTCCTAATAAAAGGAAAAGAGCCTCATTATTAATGAAAGCCAACTCATTGTGAAGACATGTAAAAATTATAGCTTAAAAAATTAACAGCAGAAGTATGCGGAAGTATATAGTTAATCTAGTAGAAACAAGGCTTGCAAATCATTGGTATAACGGCGCCCCAAATCAGTCACTTGCCACTGATCTTCTTGCATTTTTATTAATTTTTTATCGGCAGCTTTCTGCAAGTAAGGTTTTAAGATTCCAAAGCGAAGCCCAGTTCTCTCGTAAAATAATTGATTAGAGATAGGTTGTTGTAGACGAGTGGTATTCAGCATAAATTCAAAAATCAGGCCCTTGGGTTCTACTAAATCTTTGGCTGCTAAGAAAGCCTTATTGCCATCTAAGTAATCGTTGGGTTGACGATGTTTCCGTGTGCGGTAAATTTTACCGTCTATAGTGGTTATTTTCCCATGGGCACCGGCGCCTATTCCGTAATAATCTCCAAAAAGCCAATAGTTTAGATTATGTTGGGTGGCTCTTTCAGGTTTGCAGAATGCAGAGATTTCATAACGTCTGAAACCCTTAGTTACTAACATGGCTAATCCCTCTTCTTCCAATTGATAGGCAGTATCCTCATTTGGCAAATGGGGACGCTGCTTATAAAAAATAGTGTTTGGTTCAATTGTTAACTGATACCAGGATAAATGTTCGGGATCGTAGGCTAACGCTGTGTTTAAATCATGCAAGCCTTCTGCTATGGATTGCTGTGGTAAGCCATGCATAAGGTCAAGATTAATGTTGTCAAATCCGGCTCGACGTGCTGACTCAACGGCACGATGAGCTTGTTTATCGTCATGAATGCGCCCAAGGAGTGTCAGATGCCTTGAATTAAAGCTCTGTATACCTAAAGAGAGCCTATTGATACCAACGTCGTGATAAGCCTTAAATCGCTCTTGCTCAACCGTTCCTGGATTTGCCTCTAGCGTGATTTCTATGTCCTTATGGAAAGAAACGAGCTGCTGCAACTGCTGAAACAGGGATGCGAATGCTTCAGGGGAAAATAAACTTGGCGTGCCTCCCCCAATAAAAATGGTATGAATTTCGCGTGCCGGAAAATAGGCTAAGTCATTCCTAAAATCGGCAATTAGTGCGGCAATATAGCTTTCTTCTGGTAAGGTAGTGGGTGATTTATGCGAATTAAAATCGCAGTAGGGGCATTTACGAATGCACCAAGGAATGTGGATATACAAAGAGGTAGGCAACATCATAACAATCGGACTGGCTTGTTTAAGCTCACAATAGTATCATGACAATAATTTTTACAGAACCTTTACCGAGCGAGACTATTTCATTAAATGGTGTCATTCCCGCCTCCGCGGGGATAACGCAATTTGGTAACACTCTCTACCAAGCATGCTCGTGGTCTGGTGATTTCTTTAAAAATTCCAAGTATTTTTATTGTAGTCGAATAAGGATAAGATGAGGATGCGAGAAAAACCAGTTTGTTCTAAACGATTGGTTATTGCCAAATCCAATTTGTTCACCATTGAGCAAATGCATCTTCATTTTGCCAATGGTGCTGAAAGAATTTATGAGCGCATCCGTAGTCATGGGCATGGTGCTGTGTTGATAGTCGCTCTCACTCCAGGTGAATCAGTTCTGTTGGTAAGGGAGTATGCGGCAGGAATAGATGCTTATGAACTGGCTTTCCCTAAGGGAGTAGTCAATCAGGGAGAAACTTCTTTAGAAGCGGCGAATCGTGAATTGCGTGAAGAAGTAGGTTTTGCTGCGAGGAAATTGCAATTTTTGCGGAGAATAACTTTAGCACCTGGTTATTTTGGTGCAGCATTAGATTTAGTAGTGGCATATGATTTATATCCTGCTCCCTTACCAGGTGATGAACCTGAGCCGCTCGAAGTGGTGGAATGGCCATTGCATGCGTCTGACGAATTGCTGCTACGTCCTGATTTTTCGGAGGCGCGAAGTATTGCTGCGCTTTTCTTAGTTAAACAATGGTGGAAAAAGGAAAAGAATAATGAACAAACGAGTTAGAGTAGTTGTAACTGGTGCTGCCGGACAAATTGGTTATGCTTTGTTACCTAGAATCGCATCCGGGCAAATGTTCGGCCCTCATACAGATATTGAATTGCATTTACTTGAATTAGAAGAGGCTTTGCCTGCTTTGGAAGGTGTAGTCATGGAATTAGAAGACTGTGCTTTCCCCTTATTGAAAAAGATTGTTTATACAGCTGACCTTAGTAAAGCGATGGACGGTGTAAATTGGGCTTTATTGGTTGGCTCAGTGCCACGTAAACAGGGGATGGAACGGTCTGATTTATTGCAAATCAACGGCGGTATTTTTACAAAACAAGGGAAGGCCATTAACGATTATGCTGCTGACGATGTCCGTGTTTTTGTTGTTGGTAATCCTTGTAATACCAATTGTTTTATTGCCATGAATCACGCAAAAGATGTACCTAATGAGCGATTTTATGCAATGACAATGCTTGATGAATTGCGGGCGCGTTCACAACTTGCAAAAAAAGCCGGTGTCGATATTACAGAGGTCAGTCAAATGACCATTTGGGGAAATCATTCCTCTACCCAATATCCTGATTTTTATAACGCAAAGATTAATGGTCTTTCCGCTGCTTCAGTGATCAATGATGAAAAATGGTTAAAAGAAACCTTTGTTACTACCGTGCAACAACGGGGTGCTGCGGTTATTAAAGCTCGTGGTTCTTCATCAGCTGCTTCGGCTGCTAATGCGGCTATTCAGGGTGTTTATCATCTCATTAATGACACGTCCGCACATGAATCATTCTCCATGTGCTTATGTTCACAAGGCGAATATGGTGTGGATGAAGGGTTGATCTTTTCTTTCCCTTGCCGTCTCAGCCATGGAGAAATCCAAGTGGTCGAAGGTTTAACGTTCAATGAGTATGGCCAGGCCAGGTTTAATGCGACCTTAGAAGAGCTTCGCCAAGAGCGTGATACGGTTAAGGCTTTAGGTTTGCTTGATTAATGGTTTTTTTGTATGAAGCCTTATATAGAATTTTATTGATAGACGGGGGCCTTGAAGCTGAGCGATTAAGGTCCCGCAAAATTTTCTTCCCTTGAAGCGACAAATTAATCAAATGACTAAAAGAAAGGACGCAGGCGTTTTGCCGCGGCTCGCTGTTCCAATTGTTCTGAAGACGTAGTGGCAAAATGCCCTAAAGAATAGTTAGGTGAAGGTTGATAGAGGGAAGGCATTATGTTGAGTACCTGCTCTGCCTTTTTTAATAGAGTATCAAAACGATAGTTTAGGGTCTGGTTTTTATTAATTTTTTGATAAAGTAGTTCTGCTTGGGCAAGGCCATTTAAAATTGCCTGATGAAATTGAGAAATTGGACCTCTAAGCGCTGCGATATGATCATGGATCGGGCCTATGGCTTCAAGCTTTACAATCTGCTTAATATTGTCTTCAAGTTTGTGCATTAAGCTTAAGAATTGATTGTGTTTTAGAGAGAGTTTTTGCATTCCTTTTATTATGGGATTTGGTTTGCGATCTTGATTTTGGGTTTTCAAACTAAAATTCGCTTGATGACGTCGCGCAATACGTAACAAGGAGTCGACCAATTGACACAAGGCATGCAGAATCTGTTTCAAGTCATCACTGCCTAATGCATAGGATATACGCTCGAGATTTGTCGTTGCTGAATGTTGAGGTTGAATGCCCAAAATATAAAGCAAATGATGATCAAGACTGAGAAGCAAGGCAAGAGCGTTTTGGCAATTTAAACGATATTGCAGGGTCAATTGAATACTTATAGCTATCTCTTCAAAAGAGGACGTCTCGTCAGCAGCGGACTCATGAAGAATATCGTCCATGATTTGCTGAGAGGCTGCCAAAGATTCTCGAGCCTCATTTAGGAGAGCATTAATTGTGTCAAAATCTGGGTTGCTCATATCTGTCTAAATGTCTTCTCTTCGCAGAACAAATTTGAGCGTCGAGTCTTTGCGAGCGTTAGCGAAGCAACCCAGATCGAGGGTTGATTAAAAATCTGCTCTTGGATCCATTGCTTCACTTTGTTCGCAAGGATGTCAATAAAATTTTTGTCCTGTGCAAAGTAATATGTCTTATTAATTATATAAAGCTCATGGGTCTTAAGCTTTTTTCACTACAATCCCAAAAGGTACAAACAGTTCCTTACCTTCAATCCTAACCTGCGCAAAAATCTTAACAAAACCGGCTTTTTCGGGTTCCAAATGAAACACTAGCTCAGGACCACCGCGATCGGTGGCTTGGCTGGGTTCTTGTCCCATAGGATGAATATGAACAATTGTTTTTAAATCGTCATTAAAACCAACGATATGTGCAAAAGCACCCATGACTGGTTCTAAAGTACGGATGGGCTTGCCTCTAACATTGGTGACAAGAATTTTCCCTGTCACAGGCTTACCTGCTTTAAGCTCTTTTTTATCGAAGGACAATTGAAACTTATAACCATCTACAATGCTCTCATAGAATGGATGACTATTAACTCTACTTGCTTGATGATGAGGTTTGGTTGTTAAATCTGCCACCAGATATTCTTGAGTTTTTGTTTTAACAGGTAAAAGATCTGCCCAGACTCGATAACTAGCATTACGCTGACTGGGCTTCCACTCAAATTCATAAATCCCTAATTCTTCCAGTGCCTTGGGATGAACATGACTGTAATCAGTCAAGCTATCGTCAATAATCAGGACATGAATTCTTTGTGTATGAACTTCATCAAGGTCACTTAAACGAACCGGTTGATGGGTCTTAGCATCAGTTAACTTGAAAATAACAATTTTTTTATCATTTTTATCGATTATTTTTTCAACGGATAGGCGCATACTAGGATTTGCAGGTTGAGTTGGCTGTTGCTGGTGATGATGAGTAGTCTTCCCTGCGATAGCTAAAGGTTGAAACATCAACGTTATAAGCACTAAGCCGGTGCTTAAAAGGTACCTAACAAGAAAATGATGACTAACGTTTTTCACAATATCTCCGACATTTTTCTATCAATTAAATTAGGGATGTTCCCTAGTAAGAGGATCGGGCTTTTTTACTCGCTGTGCTCGCCGCTGCTCGATGAAATTATACATGGTAGGTACAACAATCATATTCAAACACGTTGAGGTAAAAAGCCCTCCTAATAATACTTCTGCCAATGGTCGCTCAAGCTCTTTGCCCACGGGGGATCCCCATAGCAAAGGAATTAACCCCAAAGCCGTCGTTGCAGCTGTCATCAGAACAGGAATAAGACGGTCAAGAGTGCCTTCCATGACCACATTATGCAAAGGCTTTCCTTCTTTTTGCAATTGATTGTAATGAGCAATGAGAATGATACCATTACGGGCTGCAATACCAAAGAGTGTGATAAAACCGATCATCGCAGCAATGCTCATCTCTCCACTTAGCATGAATAATGATATGATTCCTCCAATGAGGGCCAAAGGTAAGTTAAATAGGACTAAGAAGGCTTCTCTAAACGTACCAAAAGCTTTATATAAGAGAAGTAACATCGCGACAATGGTCAGGCTCCCAAGAATCATTATCGTACGTGCCGCTTGTTGTTGATTCTCAAACTGCCCGCCGTATTCAATGAAATAATTAGGAGGAAGCTTGATTTCCTCCTTCACTAGTTGCTTAACCTTGGGGATTATCTTGCCCAGCGCTTCATCTTGTACATTGAATGCCACGACGACCATGCGTTGTACGTTTTCACGGTTGATCAAAAAAGGTTGCTCTTCTTCTGAGATCTGCGCTACTGCCCGTAAGGGGATTTTTTCATTTCTTTGTATATTGATTCCATGGGCATCAATTAACATGTCATGAACAGCTTTAACGGTATCGCGACCAGATGGGATTAACCTCACGAATAAATCAAAACTGCGTTGACCTTCTAAGACACTTGAAACACGTACCCCATTAAGTAAGGTTTGTACATCCTCGGAAATTTGACCAACATTGATCCCATAATAGGCAGCCTTGTTGCGATCAATTTTGATGATTAACTGTGGTACGTTAATTTGCTGTTCGCGATTGATATCCACGATCCCAGGAATCGTTTTAAGTAATTTCTCAACGGAGCTTCCTAGTTCATTCAATACGGTTAAATTATCCCCAAAAATTTTAATCGCGACTTGAGCGCGAACGCCTGACAAAACTTCATCCATCCGGTGAGCAATAAATTGACCTACGTTAAAAGCAGCTCCTGGAATTAAAGCTAGATCTTGACGAATATGCTCAAGTAATTCTAAGGCTGACATATGCTTATCTTTATCGAAATTAAGATTCACATCAAACTCACTCACATTCGGAGGTAGAGCATCTTCGTCAAGTTCGCTGCGGCCAGCGCGCTGGGCAATGGAAACAACTTGCGGATATTTCAATAATTGTTGGCGAACTTGTTTGCCAATTCGCATGGACTCTTCTAAAGAAGTCCCTGGTAAGGTTGTCATTGCGATGATGAAATTTCCCTCATGAAACTCAGGTAGAAAAGATGTCCCAAAAAAGGGTAATAAGGCTAAAGTAAATACCAAGATGCTTAAGGCAGAACCCATAACCAGCTTAAAATGATTAAGAGACCAAGACAAAATCGTCTGAAAATGCTGTTTAATCCAGCTGACGAAAATCGTTTCTTTCTCTTGATACTTCGTTCTCTCATGCTCATTGATGCGAAGCCCTAAAGCTCTTTCCTTGGATCGTAATGCTGTTGCGGGAAGATTTGCATCGTTTTGCTTTTCATTTTTGCTAACCAAAAGCAGATAGCACAGTGCAGGAACAGCTGTGATAGAAACGGCAAGTGAACCAAGGACAGAAGCAATATAGGCAATGGCCAAAGGGCTGAAAATTTTCTCACTAACACCAGACAAGAAAAAAATGGGGATGAACACCAGACTGACGATTATTGTTGCGTACACTACCGACTGTCTAATTTCTAGAACGGCATCAAAAATAAGTATTAGTGTAGGTTGAGGACGAGACGACAAGCGGTTTATGCGCAAACGATGCAGTACATTCTCTACTGTAATGATACCATCATCCACGACTTCCCCGATAGCAATGGCAATGCCACCAAGCGTCATGACATTTATGCCGAAACCGAATAAATGCAAAATTAAAATACCAATGACAAAAGAAATTGGCATTGACAGAAAGGTGATAAAAGAGGCACGAACATTCATTAAAAAAATAAAAAGCACAATAATGACGATTAAAGCTCCCTCCAGAAGGGCGATGCTAAGGTTTTTAATCGCTGCTTCAATGAAATTAGCTTGACGAAAGACACTGGTAATCAATTGTACTCCAGGAGGTAAAGAGGCTTTTATCTCGGCTAACGTCTCTTCAACTTTATGCGTGGTTGCCAGGGTATCAGCACCATAGGATTTTGAGATGGTACCAATAACTGCATTTTTGAGGCCGAAAGCGCTATCTCCGCGTTTAATCTCACCACCAAAAGTGACTGAGGCAACATTAGCGATAGTGATTGGGATCCCTTCGCGCGTGGTGATGATGGTTCTTTTTATATCTTCCAGCGTTTTAATGCGACCAACGGCACCAACGATCAATTCTGCACCTGATTTTTGTAAAAACGCCCCTGGAACATTGCGATTTGAATTCTCTAAAGCCTGACGCACTTCCTCTATACTGATGCGGTAAGAAAGCATACGTGCGGGATCCAATAAGACCTGATATTGCTTGACTTCCCCTCCTAAGGACACGACGGAGGCGACCCCGCCTAAAGCAAGTATCCGAGGACGAATTATCCAATCTGAAATGGTACGTAATTCTTCCGGTGACGCGCTGTCACTGACTAAAGCGTATTTAACCATCCAACCCACTGCTGAAATCACGGGTAACATGACTGGTGTTCTGCTTCCTATGGGTAACTTCCCAACAACCTGTTGAATTCGCTCATTAATCAGTTGGCGATCACGGTAGATATCTGTTTTATCATCAAAAATAATGACAATAGTTGATAGGCCAGCAGACGTTCTTGACCGCACATCAGTAACTCCAGGCGTTCCATTGATTACGCTTTCTAGAGGGTAAGTAATCAAGGCTTCGACATCTTGTGGTGCCATACCTGGTGCTTCGGTTTGCACAACAACCTGAGGCGGTGCAAACTCGGGAAAAACATCCACAGGCATTTTCTGTAAGGTATAGCCACCCAAGATACATAGGCCTAATGTTAAAGCGAGTACGAGGGCTCGATTAGCGAGTGACCATGCAATTAGACGCGTAAACATCTAGTGATGATCCTCCTTTGCTGGTGAAGAACTGCCTGTTAGCCAGAGAGTATAGAGCTGGCGATTACCCTGAATGACAATTTCATCACCAACAGCGAGGCCTGTTAAAATTTCAGTGTAAAACTCGTCACTCATTCCGGTTTTGACCACAATGCGTTCGAATTTATTGCCTTGGGACCTAAATACAAATTTTTCATCATTGCCCTCTAAAATTCCGGCATTTGGAACAGTTAAGGCATTTTTACTTTCTTGCAAAACAATCTGAGCACGAGCAAACATGCCGGGCTTTAGTAAGTTCCCCTGATTATCTAAAATAATTTGCACATTGACTGTGCGAGTAACGGAATTAAGATTAGGCTCTATCAAAATAACTTTACCAGGGAAGGTTTTTTTAGGGTAACTTAAAACATGAACGTAGGCCGTTTGTCCAACAACAACTTTCTCCAAATCTTCTTCATAAACTTGCGCGAGAGCAATAACGCGATTACGGTTACTAATGTGGAAGAGAGTAGTGTTGGGTTCCACGGCTTGCCCAAGACTAATATTTCGCGCATCAATGACACCAGTCATGGGCGAATTAATAATAATGCTTGGAGGAGGATCGCCGATCAATCGTGACTGAATTTTCACCAAAGGTTGGCCTTTTTTAACTTGATCACCCAAATTGGCATAAAGTGCTGATACGTTACCACTGATTCTAACAGTAACATCGGCTTGCTCGTTTGGCAAAAGTTGTATTTCTCCGTTGAGAGTAAGCAGTTGTGCAAGTGGACGTTCACTGACCTTGGCAAGCTTCAGATCTATAATTTTTTCTTGTGCCTTTGTTAAATAAACTGGACCTCGTGGTTTATCGGAGATTTCAATTTTTTCACCATGAGCGAAAGCGGTAAGGGTATGTAGCGCGGTAATTAAAAGAATTAAGCAAACTATAAACTTATTCTGTAGGACGTGTTGACAACTCATACCGCTGCCTACGTGCCGCGGCTTGTCCGCGGCATCCAAGAGATTTCTGGACATCGCGGACAAGCCGCGGTACGTAGACGTTATAGATGAAGAGTCAACAGCCTCTAGTCGTTTAACAAACGTGTTGTTGAGTAGATGCATTTAAAGTCCTTTTACCAGAAAATGCGGGGCAAAGTTCGATACTCCTATTCCCTATTGCTGTGCATAATTTCGCTACAGCCTGTAAGTATTTCTCTAGAATGGTAAGCTTTGCTATTTGTAGTTCATTTTGCTGGCGCTGTATCTGCAAGATTTCAAGCAAAGAAATTTGTCCATTTTTATAAGCTTCTCTGGCCAATTTAACATTGCGAGTGATCAGTTTTAAGGTGTCTCCGTTTTGAGATTGTTTGAGTGCAGTTTGCAATTCTTTTACCTGACCATAGGCACTTGCCACTTCGGTTTCAATCGCTAATTTAAGTGCCTGCAGTTTCATGAGATTTTGGGTTTCAGTCATACTGGCTTCGAGGATGCGCCCTTGATTAGCATTAAATAATGGGAGTGGTATGGTGATATTGACGGTTACAGCTCGATCCTGAGTTTGATTAGGTGCTCCTTCCACCACCAGTTTCTGCTGCTGAACACCTAAACCGACTGTCCAGTCGGACCATCGTTCAGCACGAGCTAATTGTTGGTTTGCTTGAGCACGATTAACATTGAGCCATGCCATTTGTATCTCTGGTCGTTTACATAGGGCAATGTGCTGCAGTTCGGTCAAACTGGGGAGCCTTGTTATTTTAGGCAAGCGATGGTCTACGATTAACTGCGATTTTTGCGTTCGTCCCAGTAATTGGTTAAGTTGCGCTGACTGACTAATGCGCAAGCTATTCAACGCCTGTTTCTCCTGTAAAATACGTTGATATTCAAGTCTTGCTGTATTGGCATCTAATTCTGACACTTCGGCAGCATGAAAGCGCTTTTGGCTTACTTGCATTAATTGTTGATTAATTGCAAGCAATTTGTTTAATTGTTGTAAGCGTTTGTCAGTAATGAGTAAGGCGAAAAAATTATCAGCAACTTGCCCCCTAAGTTGGCGTTTTGCATTCCTGACTTCTGCCATGGCAATAGCAATATCCACACGAGCGACAGTTTTCTCTTTGCCAAGCCGTCCTGCGATGGGGAATGCTTGGCTAAATCCAATGCTGCGTGTGTATTCCCCCTCATCAGTCAAGAGCCGATCATCAATGGTACCGAGTTGTAAGCTTGGGTTTGGGAAGCGGCCGGCTTGTGTTAAACGCGCAGTGGCTAGGAAAATATTATATTGTGCCGCCTTTAAATCTTTATTATTTTGTATTGCGATGTTGGTTAACTGGTATAAAGTTAGAGCAGGAAGAGCGAATACCTTAGCAGAAATGCAATTCATCAGTATAAAAAAACAAAAAACAGCCTCGCGAGAAAAATTTCTCATCTTCATAATTTAATCCATCGCAAGCGCAATGCATTAACAATAACTGATATTGAACTTAAAGACATCGCTAGAGCTGCGATCATGGGATTTAATAATAAACCAATGACAGGGTATAAGATGCCAGCAGCTATTGGGACGCCTAAGGCATTATAAATAAAGGCAAAAAAAAGGTTTTGACGAATGTTGCGCATGGTTGCTTTAGAAAGATGTCGAGCTTTAACGATGCCATGTAAATCTCCGTGGAGCAAGGTAATACCCGCACTTTCTATGGCAACATCTGTGCCCGTACCCATTGCAATGCCAATGTCTGCTTTTGCTAGGGCCGGAGCATCATTTACACCGTCGCCAGCCATCGCGACGATTCTTTTTTTCTGTTGCAAGGATGCAACAATTTGACTTTTGTCAGCAGGCAATACTTCAGCAACGACATTGTTGATACCAAGTTTTGCAGCTACAGCTTCTGCTGTTTTCTTACTGTCTCCGGTGAGCATGACAATCTCAATATCTTCTTGTTGAAGTGCTTTAATCGCTGCAGGCGTGGTACTTTTGATTGGATCCTCGATAACTAAAATGGCAGCCATTTTTTTATCAATTGCCACAAACATGACGGATGCCCCATTTGCGCGTAATTCATCTGCTTTAGTCTTGACCTCAGTGAGGTCAGCTTGTTCCTCTTCCATTAATTTGATATTCCCTATGGCAACCCGCCGGCCTTCTATGACACCGCGCACCCCTTTTCCAGTAGGTGCATCAAAATCACCAACTGAGGGTAGGGTTAAATTTTTCTCTTTGGCTGCCAAAACGATTGCATGGGCAAGAGGATGCTCACTCTGATTTTCAATAGCTGCAGCATCACGTAATATCTCATTTTCCGAAGTGTTGAGAGTAATGATTTGGGTTAGTTTGGGATGCCCTTCGGTTAACGTGCCTGTTTTATCTACCACTAGCGTATTAATTTTCTCCATACGCTCCAAAGCTTCTGCGTTTTTAATCAATACTCCATTCCCTGCTCCTTTACCGACGCCAACCATAATTGACATAGGTGTAGCCAATCCTAGTGCACAAGGACAAGCAATGATAAGCACGGAAACGGCCGCAATCAAAGCAAAGCTAAAAGCTGGTGGCGGGCCTATCATAAACCACAGTCCAAAGGCCACAATGGCAATCAAGATGACTGCTGGAACAAACCAGGAGGAAACGGCATCAGCCAGACGTTGGATAGGGGCTCGGCTACGTTGAGCCTCACTGACCATCTGTACAATGCGTTGTAACATGGTATCCCCACCCACATGAGTGGCTTTCATGATAAAGCTTCCCGTTTGATTAATGGTACCGCCAATAACGCGAGATCCTATTTCTTTCCTCTCCGGGATAGGTTCTCCAGTGATCATGGATTCGTCAATGCTACTATGTCCCTCAACGATTTCACCATCTATTGGTACTTTTTCTCCCGGGCGGACGCGTAAGTGATCGCCTACAGTTATCTCATCTAAGTTTATTTCACTTTCATTGTTATCTTTATCAAGTCTATGAGCTGTATCGGGTGCTAATCTTAGTAGTGCGCGAATAGCACCGCCTGTTTTTTCTCGAGCCTTAAGCTCCAGTACTTGGCCTAACAACACCAACGTGGTAATGACTGCTGCGGCCTCAAAATACACAGCAACGAGCCCTGCCTCATTGCGAAAATGTTCAGGAAAGAGTCCTGGAAATAGGGTGGCGATAACACTATAGATCCAAGCTACACCTGTGCCGATAGCAATCAAGGTAAACATGTTTAAATGGCCTGTTTTCAGCGAGTGTCGAGCGCGCTCAAAGAAAGGCCAACCACCCCATAGAACAACGGGTGTTGCTAAAACAAGTTGTATCCATGACGATATTTGTGCTGCTGGACGATAGGTTATCAAGTGCTCGCTCATCGCAAGGATGAATACAGGTAAAGTTAAAATCAATGCCACCCAAAAGCGCCGACGCATGTTAACATACTCAGGATTCTCCGCCTCTTCAAGAGTGATTGCTTGCGGTTCCAGAGCCATCCCGCAAATGGGACAATTGCCCAGTTTATCTTGGCGGATTTCTGGATGCATGGGACAGGTGTAAATCATAGGACCAGACGCCTTGCTAGCATCGATTCTGGCTTTCTCTGGCGCGTGATGCACATGGCAGCTGTGTTCTTTGTGTTTTGATGATTTATCCATAGAGTTGTGTTTCATAAGATACCTATCCATTGTAGGGTATATGCTTAACTTCAACTTTAGTCAAGAATTGGCTACCCTGAAAAGACAAAAAAGTCATTTTATGAAATACTTAGAAATGAAAGATGTGTATTAAGGAAGCAATCATGATTTTAACTACATATGAAGTGGACGAGATAGATTATATAGCAACACCTGAAGCATGCAGGGAGATAACTTTGGATTCACAAGCCTTGGATATCTTCACGGATTTTCAAAAAACGGAGCCCTTGGTTATTGATGAGTCGCTCGATGTGGTTACTGCTGAAGATTTAATGAAAAAAACACACGTCAGATTAAAACTCGTTATGAGTGATGGGCACTTTGTGGGTACACTTGCCTATGCGGATTTGGTTGGCGAAAAGATGATGGCTCTTTCTCATCATACGCCCAGAAGTCAAATTTTAGTCAGTGACATCATGACTCCCAAGGACCGGTTAAAGGCTATTCGGTTTGATGATCTTAAACGAGCAAAGGTAAAAGACGTGGTGGAGGCCCTCAGGAATGAGGGCAGTCAACATTTTCTCGTTGTTGATGAACAAGGTAAGCGTATTCGTGGCATCATCTCTGCAAGTGATATTGCTCGTCGCTTGCACGTCCCACTCGATATCACGAAGGTTTCAACCTTTATGGATATTTATAAAGTTCTCGACCGTGATCGCTATTAACACAACCCTCTTTTTAGAGGGTAGTATATACTAGCAAGTAGTCTGGGTGAAACGAAGTGAAAACCCGGGTTTCAGCCCTTCGGACTGCCACCTAGGCTACGCTGGTCCTCTTTTCAGAGGGCAGTAGATATAGTGTCAAATAGGTTAGTAACTGGAATCCGCCTTGTACCATATGATTTTCTTCCAGATCAAATTTCATAACAATTTGATCTGACAGAAAAAAAGCAAGCCAATAGGTAATGGAAATGACAAAAGCTATATCTGCTCGTTTCATCCAAATAGCAGAATTTTTGTGCAAGCTCATACATGCCCAAAAAAAAGCAATAGTGGCAACAAATGACCACAGAAGAATGCCTAAGAACAGCAAGACAGGAAGCCAATCAGGGATAGGATAAATTTTTAAAGATTGAACCAGAAAAGGATAATTGAGGTCTTGCGCCCAACTTTTTGTGAGTAATCCAGCATGTGCCATCGCGCCTACAATATCTGTCCATAATGCAATAAACCACCATAGCATCCAAAAAATGATGATTATTTTTTTAAAACCTTCGATGTAGTTAATTTGCATAATCGTTCTGAGTTTTAAGAGGGCGTTTTCACTCGTAAAATAACTCAGATTTCCTCCGATGAAAATCAGTTGTGGAGAATTTAATTGTATATTGTTCTCGAGGTTGAGGAAAAAGATAGATTTATGCGATGAGACAATCACTTTCGTGTCTATAGAGAGGAGCTCTCGCTAAAAATTCACTGACATTGTATTTCACTACATCCTCAAAAGAAGAACGGTTTTGATATATTTTTCTTTGTCTCTCAGAACTTGTTCCAAATTCCATCATGGTTTTTAGTGTGGCAAAATATGTTTGGTAATCAAGTTGTTCGATGTATGGTTTTAATTTTTCAATCCATTCGTTAATGTCTTCTCGCATTAATTTGGTTTTACCTTCAGTATTCATTAACAATTCGGCATCTAAACCATAACGAATAGCGCGCCATTTGTTTTCTCGGGAAAGCCAATAGGGCGGATAAGCTACTGATTCAAGCCAACTTCCATTATCAATGAACCAATTAGCCAGAGTGTGAATAAAAGCAACCAAGGCCATTGTCTCTGCCAAAGTGGCTGTACCGTCACAAACCCGAATTTCTAATGTCCCAAAACCAGGACTTGGCCGCAAATCCCACCATAAATCTTTAAGTGATTTAATTGAACCACACGTTTTTAACGTTCGGTAAAGTTGTTCAAAGTCATGCCAAGAACGTACATTATAAGGTTGACCTGCGGTTGGAAGCGATTCATAGGTCGTTGGACGACATGAAGCAAGGCCTGTATCAATGCCTTGCCAAAAAGGTGAGCTTGAAGATAGAGCTAATAAATGCGGTAAAAAGTACATAAAAAAATTGTTAAATCGAATGCACTCTTCTCCGCTTGACATGCCTAAATGAACATGCAGGCCATAAACACTCATTCGACGTGTCAGCCATTGATTTCGATCGATTAAGTCCAAATAACGGGCTGTTGGAGAAATGACCCAATCCGAGTATTTAGAGAAAGGATGTGTGCCTGTTGTAGAGAATAGAATGCCCAGATTTTTTGTCGCCAGTTGCAATTCGGATAATGTTTGGGAGATGTCATTTTCAATTTGTTGAGCGGTATCACATTTATCTGTGTTAATTTCTATTGTGCTTAAGTAAAATTCAGGTACGATCTTTTTTAAATGAGTTGTAGCGTCTAAAATTTCTTGTGCTCGTGAGCATAAATTATAATTTGTGGCATCAATCAACTGAAGTTCAAGCTCCACACCCAAAGTAAGTACTCCATTACTTATAAAATTGGTTTCATTTCCCTCAAAAAAAGATTCGCACGGTGAAGTGATTTGATGGTTTTGCATGTCGATTCTCCCTACTTGTTATTATTTGGGAATTGTTCCAGAGGAGCGGCCAATTCCTAGGGATTTTTGTTGCCCCTTCTATTGGTGCATTGAATAGTCAGATACAATCTAGAGGCTTTTAATGTGAATTTGATTTCTACCTATAGAAATATTTCGTACACAAAATATTTTTGATACTAACGGTTTCAAAAATGTATTGCAACTCTAATGTTTAGATGAGTATCCATGAGTAATACCGACAAAACCCAGATAGAAGAGAAAAAATCTAGTGATGTGCAGTCAGAACAGCGCTCTAAAAAGATAGTTCTTGCTTTACGAAAAATTATGCAACACATGGATTTTCATTCCAGGCGGCTGAACAAAACCTATGGATTAACCATTCCACAGATTATCTGTTTATATGAAATTTACGAAAATGGAGCCATTACGATCTCATCGTTGTCTAAAAGAGTTTATTTATCCATGAGCACGCTTGTAGGTATCATTGACCGATTAGAAGAAAAGACATTCGTAAATCGTGTTAGAGACAGTAAAGATCGTAGAATCATTTTCATTGATATAACGGAAAAGGGGAGAGAGTTTGTTTTTGCATCCCCCTATCTTCTTCATAATCGGTTAAATGAAAACCTTCAGGCTTTAAGCGAAGAAGAACAAATTGTTCTGGCAAATTCTGTTAATCTATTAGTGAACCTACTGAAAGATTTATGAAAACTTAATGTCTAAAATGTCGATAACCGGTAAATACCATTTTAATTCCCGCTTCATTGGCAGCAGTGATGACTTGCTCATCACGTATCGACCCACCAGGTTGAATAATGGCTGAAATGCCCGCCTCAGCAGCCATGGCGATATTATCCGCAAAAGGAAAGAAAGCATCTGATGCCATGCTGGCACCCGTTGTAGGAAAGCCTGCTTCCTTTGCTTGCCATAATGCGATTCGAGTACTCATAACACGGCTAGTTTGTCCTGCACCTATACCTATTGTTGCTCCGTTTTGAGCCAAAACAATGGCATTGGATTTAACGTGCTTGGCAGCAAGCCAGGCAAACATTAGATCTTGCATTTCTTGTGGGGATGGTTTTTGTTCAGTGACGAATTGCAATTTTTGCTCAATGAGTAAAATGTCATCATGTTCTTGCACAAGTAAGCCTCCATGGACAGTGCGCATATCCAATCTAGGCGAGTTATTTGTTGCCCATTCTCCTATGCTTAACACACGAATAGCTGGTTTGGTGGCAAAAACGGCTTCAGCTTTCTGGGTTAAACCTGGGGCAATAATGACTTCAGCAAATTGCTTTTCAAGAATAGTTTTGGCTGTTTCTTCATCGATAGGTTGATTAAAAGCCAAAATTCCACCATAGGCAGATATTGGATCAGCTTGAAAAGCTCGTAAATAGGCATGAGTGGGATCATCTCCTATGGCGATCCCGCAAGGATTACCATGCTTTACGATAACGCATGTGGCGATGGTAAGAGGGAATGATTTTACACAATCAAACGCGGCATCAGCATCGAGTAAATTGTTATAAGAAAGTTGCTTCCCTTGTATTGTTTTTGCAGTTGCTAAAGAGGTATGGGATGGATTTTTGTCACTATAAAAAATGGCTTGTTGGTGAGGGTTCTCCCCATAGCGTAACTCATATTGTTTGTTGAACTGGCAAGTAAAAACGGAGGGGAAACCTGCAGGTTCCCTAGAATCGTCAAGCATTCCTAAATAATTGGCAATAGCTGCATCATAAGCAGCAGTGTGAGCAAAGGCTTTTTTAGCTAATGAAAACCCCCAGTTTTTGGGTATTTTTTTTGTCTTAAGATAGTTTTCAAGCAATTGATAGTCGTCTGGGGTTACAACTACAAACACATGTGCATGATTCTTTGCTGCGGAACGAATCATCGCAGGCCCGCCTATATCAATATTTTCAATGGCGGTTTGAAAATCACAATCATGCGTACTAATGACCTGTTCAAAGGGGTATAAATTAACAATCAATAAATCAAAACGGCTAATCTGATGCTCTCTTAAAATGCTATCATCCTCTTTACCTCTGGCTAATAAGCCTGCATGAATAGCAGGATGTAGGGTTTTGACTCTGCCATCAAGCATTTCAGGGAACTTGGTGCAAGCACTAACATCGGTTACTGTTATATTATTGCTGCTTAAAAGTGCGCCAGTGTTACCTGTCGCGACGATCTCCACACCCTGCTTTGCAAGCGCTTTTGCTAATTCAACGATTCCTCTTTTATCAGAAACACTGATGAGTGCTCTTTTAGGTGCAAAGGGAATAAATTCTTGATCTGTCATTATTAGACTCTATATAAAAAATCACTCAGCGACGAGTGAAAACCAGCAAAGACCATCCTTCCATAGTATTCGAAATTTTGTGATGGAAATCAGCTTGGTAATCTTCAATCAGTGATTGAGCCTGGTTATCCAAAATTCCGGAAATTATCAAGGTACCTTCCTTTTTCAGCAAATCTTTAAATTTGGTTCGTAAATTTAATAAGGGCGCAAGCAAAATATTGGCAATAATCAAGTCAACTTGAGTGGTTAAACTGTCAGGGAAGCCTATTTCTAGTTGAAGAGTTATATGGTTACTTATGGCATTATTTTGTGTTGCCTGTAACGCTTGCTCATCAATATCCACCGCATATGCTTTAGAAGCACCCAGTTTTAAAGAAGCCAAGGCAAGGATACCTGAACCACAACCATAATCAATGACTGTTTTGTTCTTTAATTCAGCTTGATCAAGCCAAGTTAAGCAAAGTGCGGTTGTTGGGTGTGTCCCGGTACCAAAAGCCAATCCTGGGTCAAGAATTAAATTAACCGCTTCTGGTTCCGGTGGTTCAATCCATGAGGGACAAATCCATAAGTTTTTACCAAAGCGCTGAGGTCTGAAGTCTTTCATCCAGACACGCTCCCAGTCTTCGTCGGCCAATTCATCCATAGAGAACTGTAAATGTGTATATTGCAGACGAAGTGACTCCAAGGCCTTGGTTGCAGTATCTTCTACATCATAAAGCGCAGTGACTATGACGTCCGGCCAAAGTGGGGTTGTTCCAGGTTCAGGTTCAAGCACGGGTACGTCGTTTTTATCTGCAAACGTGACAGATAAGGCGCCAGTTTCTTCTAGTGCTTCACTTAACTGCTCCGCTTCATCGCGATGACAATGATCAATTTGTAACTGATACCACACTAACTTATTCCTTCAGCATTTTTTCTAAGTAATGAATATTTGTGCCACCTTGTTTGAATGCTTTATCGCGAAGAATACGCTGATGTAATTCAATATTTGTTTTTATGCCATCGATGATGATTTCATCCAGGGCATTACGCATTCTTGCAAATGCTTCAGCGCGGTTTTCTCCATAGCTAATTAATTTACCTATCATGGAATCGTAGTGAGGGGGGACGGTATAACTACTATAGATGTGAGAATCGAAGCGGATACCTGGTCCACCTGGTTGATGAAGTAATCTTATTGTTCCAGGACAAGGCATGAAGGTTTTGGCATCTTCGGCGTTAATCCGACATTCAACGGCATGACCACGCAATGTAATATCTTCTTGACGCAAGGTAAAAGGTATTTCACTGGCGATTTTTATTTGTTCTTTAACAATATCAATGCCGGTAATCATTTCAGTAACGGGATGTTCAACCTGAACACGTGTATTCATTTCAATAAAATAAAAACAACCGTCTTGATATAAGAATTCAAACGTTCCTGCGCCGCGATAGTTTAATTCACGGCAAGCTTTGACCACTGATTCTCCAATTTTCGCGCGCAATTCAGGACTAATGCCAGGAGCAGGCGCTTCTTCTACCACTTTTTGATGTCGGCGTTGCATGGAACAATCACGTTCACCTAAATGAATAGCGTTGCCCTTACCATCACCCAACACTTGAAATTCAATATGTCGCGGATTTTCCAGAAATTTTTCCATGTAAACGGTGGGGTTATTGAAGGCAGCTTTCGCTTCACTACGCGTTAAAGCGATGGCATTTAACAAGTTTGCTTCGCTATGCACAACACGCATGCCGCGGCCGCCACCACCTCCAGCTGCTTTAATAATGATCGGGTAACCAATGTTGTGGGCTAATCCCAGATTGTGTTGATCATCCTCAAGCAAGGGGCCATCAGAGCCAGGCACACAGGGGACTCCTGCTTTTTTCATTGCAGCAATGGCTGATACTTTATCTCCCATTAAACGGATGGTGTCTCCTCGAGGGCCGATAAAACGGAAACCACTTTGTTCAACGATGTCAGCGAAATCTGCATTTTCTGACAGAAAACCGTAGCCCGGATGAATAGCCACAGCATCAGTAATTTCAGCCGCAGATATAATAGCAGGTATGTTTAAATAACTTTTTTGTGAATTGGCTGGTCCTATGCAAACCGTTTCATCGGCGAGACGTACGTGGAGTAAATCTTTATCAACATCAGAATGCACGGCAACGGTTTGAATGCCAAGTTCTTTACAGGCACGTAAAATACGAAGGGCAATTTCGCCACGATTGGCGATCACAATTTTACTGAGCATCAATCGACTCTCTATGATTATTCTTCAATGACAAACAAAGGTTGGTCATACTCAACGGGTTCACCATTAGCTACTAAAATGTCAACGATTTTACCGGCGCGATCAGCTTCAATTTCATTGAACATCTTCATCGCTTCAACAATACAAAGTGTATCTCCGACTTTAACAGACTGCCCAATAGTAACGAAAGGAGCGGCATCAGGAGAAGGTGAGGTATACATGGTTCCAACCATAGGAGAACGGATCTTATGACCAGCACTAGGTGGAGTGGTTGTTTTGCCGCTTTCATTGGTTACTACAGTGGGCGCTACTGGCGCAGGTGCTTGGGGCGTTTGTGGCTGTGAAGTAATGTAACGCACCTGCGGTGGTAGTTCCGGATAATGACGACTTAGACGAACGGATTCTTCACCTTCCTTAATTTCGATTTCAGAAATACCCGTTTCCTCTAATAACTCGATCAACTTTTTGATTTTACGAATATCCATTGATTACTCTCTAATTTAAATTAATTCATCAATAATGGCTTGCAGGGCTAGGGAATAACCGTTAATTCCTAGTCCGCTAATGACACCTGTTGCAATGTCGGAAAAATAAGAATGATGACGAAATGCTTCTCGTGAATAAATATTGCTAATGTGAACCTCAATAAAGGGAAGTTTCCCAGCCAACAAGGCATCGCGAAGTGCAATGCTCGTATGAGTGAAGGCAGCTGGATTGATAATCAGGTAATCTATTTTATCATCAGTGGCTTGGTGAATGATTTCGATCAGTTCTGCTTCATTGTTGCTTTGCTTACTGGTTAGCGAGATACCAGCCGCTTGCGCTTGTTGTGCTAACAATGCGTTAAGTTCTTTTAATGTTGTTGAGCCATAAATATCAGGTTCTCGTAACCCCAGTCTATTTAAATTTGGACCATGTAGTACAAGTATTTTCTTCATTGTCAAGATGATTCGGCAAAATTGAAGTGGATTCTGCCTGATCTTTGCAATAATGTCCAGATATAAGAGGATATCGGCATGATGTCGGCATAATGGCGAGTTTTAATAGAAACTAAATCTGGTCATTCTAGCGGGTTCAAATTAAAATCTCTGCTTTTATGGGGTTTATATTGAGCAATCAAAAACACGACTATAACGATTTAATTGTACTTTTTAATCACTGCTTTGCAGCCCGATACAATACAAGACTGCTTAAAGGTGATGAGGAGCCCATTTATCTTCCTGCAGATGAGGAACGTTCTTATCATGCTATCTTTTTTGCTCATGGTTTTTTTAGCAGCGCTCTTCATGAGTGTGCGCACTGGTTAATTGCTGGTAAAGAACGCAGGAAACAGATTGATTATGGTTATTGGTATGCTCCTGATGGTCGTACAGCCGAACAGCAACAATTTTTTCAGAAGGTTGAGGCAAAACCTCAAGCTTTGGAATGGATACTTTCCATAGCGGCAGGATATCGTTTTCGTATCAGTATTGATAACCTAAATGGTCCACCTTTGGATACTGAGGCATTTAAACAAGCTATCTATCAACATGTGCTAAATTATTGTGAACGAGGCTTGGCTTCGCGAGCGCGACTGTTTAGGGAAGCATTGTGTGGATATTACGGTACTTCACCCTATTTGGATACTGAACATTTTAAATTAACGGAGATTTAAAATGTTAATAGCCCCTAAAGATTTGTAAAAGCTGTACTTCAGTCAAGCTTTAAAATAAGTTAGTGAAAAGGAGATTGTTCATTAAACGGTGTCATTCCCGCGTAGGCGGGAATCCATTTTGGGATGACACAGTTTGGTAAACACTCTTGAAAGAGCTTCTTAAGCAATGGATTGATTATGGCTAAAACATACATAACTGATGTAACTTTGCGTGATGCACACCAATGTTTGATTGCAACCCGAATGCGCACGGAAGATATGCTACCGGCTTGTCAAAAAATGGATAAAGCCGGTTTTTGGGCGATGGAGGTTTGGGGAGGAGCTACATTCGATGCCTGTTTGCGTTTTTTAAAAGAAGACCCCTGGGTTCGTTTGCGTCTATTAAGAAAAGCCATACCGAACACCCGCTTGTCAATGTTATTGCGTGGCCAAAATCTCTTGGGTTATCGTCATTATGCCGATGATGTGGTCCGGGGTTTTATAAAACTTGCTGCAAAAAACGGGGTTGATGTATTCCGTGTTTTTGATGCGCTAAATGATGTTCGCAATTTACGTGTGGCTTTGGAGGAAGTTAAGCGCCAAAAAAAACATGCTCAAGGGGCTATTTGTTATACCACAAGCCCAGTACATACCTTAGAAAGCTTTGTCGATCTGGGTAAGAAATTGGCTGATATGGGTTGCGACAGTATCGCCATAAAAGATATGGCTGGTTTGCTGACACCAATGGCAGCGGTGTCTTTATATAAGGCTTTAGTGGATGCAACCGGATTGCCAATTCATCTCCATAGTCATGCAACGGCAGGACTGGCAAGCATAAGCCTTTATCAAGCAATTCTCGCAGGTTGTAATCATGTTGATACGGCAATCTCTTCTTTCTCAGGTGGTGCTTCTCATCCTGCCACTGAAGCTTTAGTAGCTGCCTTGGTCGAGACTGAATTTGACACAGGTCTTAATTTGAATTTGTTGCTTGATATTGGTGAATATTTCAAGGAAGTTCGCAAAAAATATCAGCAATTTGAAGGTGAAGCACGTGAGATTGACCCACGTGTCCAGGTCTATCAAGTGCCCGGAGGGATGATTTCCAACCTATATAGTCAATTAAAGGAGCAACAAGCATTAAATAAAATGAGTGCTGTACACGCAGAGATCCCTCGTGTACGTCATGATTTAGGTTACCCACCCTTGGTGACACCTACATCGCAGATTGTAGGAACCCAGGCAGTGTTAAACGTTTTAACTGGCGAACGTTATAAAACAATAACCAATGAAGTCAAACTTTATTGTCAGGGGAAATATGGTGCCGCGCCGGGAAAAATTAGCCCGCGCTTGCGTAAAAAAGCTATAGGCCATACTGAAGTCATTGACGTAAGACCGGCAGATTTGATTCCCAATGAATTACACCGTTTACGTGATGAAATTGGCGAGTTAGCAGAAACCGATGAAGATGTTCTTTCTTATGCCATGTTTCCTGAAATTGGTAAGCAATTTTTGGCTGAGCGAAAAAGTAATGCACTGCGGCCAGAACCATTAATGACAACCCCAGCTGTAACGAAGGGAAATAATTTTTCTGAATTCAATATTACTCTACACGGTGAAAATTATCACATTAAAGTTGCTGGATATGGCGAGCGAGAAAGGGGACAGCAAGCTTGTTTTTTATGGGTGGACGGTGTTCCCGAAGAAGTCATCATAAATGTTGAAGAAGAACCTCAGGAGGAGGCTATTGTTGCGAATGGGATGAACAACAAAAAAAGAAGCCCCGGTTTCGGTGATATTACCGTGGCGATGCCTGGTAATATAGTTAATGTTAACGTGACCGTCGGAGAACAAGTTATGGCTGGACAGGCATTATTGGTCCTTGAGGCCATGAAAATGGAAACAGAGATCCAGGCACCTTTTGCTGGTATTGTGAAAGAGGTATTTTGTCAGAAAGGTGATAAAGTTATGCCGGGACAAATATTAATGCAGTTAGCCAAATAGCGACTAGACCCTAAGGATATCAACAATGAATGGACGAGCCAAAAAAATGAGTAAAAAGGAAAAAACCTCTGATGCGTCTACTTATTGGCATGAGCCTGGTTCTATGAATGAGGTAGATCATTTTTTTCGTTTTCTCAATAAGCTTTATCAAGCCAATCTGGCAAAAATAACGGCTGGTATTAGTCCTGCGGCTGTTAGAGCCTCTTTTTTCTCCTGGTTTGTTCACCTACAACAATCCCCCGGACTTTTGTTAGAATTGGCTTGTTACCCCTTTGTTCATGCTCAGGATTGTGTGAATAACATCGTATGCCTGGAGCGTGTTGCTAAAGGTGAAGATGTTCGCTTCCATAAGGACAGTTGGCAGGCGATGCCTTGGCGTCTTTGGGCTGAGGGGTTTCTCCAGCTAGAGGATTGGTGGCGAAGAGCCACAACAGATGTTCCGGGATTGCCGCGACCCGTAAAGCGCACCGTTTCGTTTTGTGTGCGTCAAATTCTGGATGCTATTTCTCCTTCCAATTTTATTTTTACCAATCCTGATCTTTTTTATGAAACGATGCGAACAGGTGGGTATAACCTTATTCGTGGCACCGAACTTGCCATAAAAGATGTGATGGCTCGTGTAAGTGGCATGCTGCCTGAAGAGGTAAATAATTTTATTCCTGGTAAACATGTTGCTGTTACACCAGGAAAAGTGGTTTATACGAATCACTTAATTGAGCTCATTCAATACAAACCTAAGACAAAAACAGTTTATAAAGAACCTGTGCTCATATTGCCAGCCTGGATTATGAAGTACTACATTCTGGATTTATCTCCCAATAACTCTCTTGTTAGATGGCTGGTAGAGCAAGGGCACACGGTGTTTATTGTTTCTTGGCGCAATCCTTCCCACGACGATCGTCATTTAGGGATGGACGATTATTTTCGTCTTGGTGCCATGGCAGCCATCGATGAAGTCTCTTGTCGATTTCCTAAAACCAAAATTAATCTCATGGGATATTGTATAGGTGGAACACTGGCGCTAATTGCTGCATCAGCCATGGCAGAAGAGAATGATGACCGTTTAAATACCCTAACCTTATTGGCTGCACAAGGGGATTTTACCGATGCAGGGGAATTGATGCTGTTTGTTACTGATAGCGAAGTCTCTTTCCTCAAAAATATGATGTGGGACCAAGGTTATCTTGATACCAAACAAATGGCGGGTTCATTTCAAATGCTGCGGTCTTATGATCTTATCTGGTCTAAAATGGTTCAAGACTATATGCATGGTCTACATCGCGGCATGATTGATTTGACGGCTTGGAATGCTGATGCCACGCGTATGCCATACAAAATGCATAGTGAATATCTAGAAAAATTGTTTTTGAATAATGATCTTGCCAAAGGACATTACACGGTTGAAGGAAAACCTATTGCTGTAGAGAATATTAAGATCCCCATTTTTGCTGTAAGTACTGAAAAAGACCACGTGGCGCCCTGGAAGTCTGTTTACAAAATCCATTTGATGGCAAACAGTGACATTACATTTATACTGACTGTTGGTGGACATAATGCTGGCATTATCAGTGAACCAGGACATCCGGATCGTTCTTACTTAGTCCATGAACACAAGAAAGGTTCGGCCTATCTAAATACATCTAAGTGGTTAGAGGTGGCCGAAAAGCAAGAGGGTTCATGGTGGCGCGGTTGGCATGAATGGCTGGTAAAATATGATAGCCCAAGGCGTGTGTCAGCACCTCACATTGATAGCAAGCTTCCTTCGGCTCCAGGGAACTATGTATTCCAGAAATAGTAACTCCTTACGTTCCATTTTCGCCGGAACAAGAGTAAGCTTGCATGAAGCAATAACACTTTAAAACTTATCCCTGTGCGGGCTCGTTTTGAATGAAACTGTTCATTTAGCTGTGTCATTCCCGCGTAGGCGGGAATCCATTCTGGGTGGGACGAGGCTTTAATCAGGATGGATCCCCGCCTACGCGGAGATGACACAGTTCGGTAAACGCTCTCCATTGAACCATCCCGATTGAAAAAATTGAGTAAAATTTCGATGGAGTCGGAGCTTATTGAAAATAGACTATGCTATTTATATAGATAATTGTATGAATTGGAGATTAGAGATGAGCACTAAGAAAGAAGATGCAAAAAAAGATGTAAAAGAAGATTTAGAAAAGCAACAAAAAGAAAAAGAAGAAGCGCTTCAACAGTTTGTTTTACTGCAAGAGAATCGTAAAAGAAATGCACAGGAAGAAGAGGCATATCAAAAACTTTTGGCTCAATATGGTGACGAAATAATTAAAAATCCAGATCTCCTGAAAACAGTGAAAAAAGAAGAGAAAGAAGTTAGTTATGTTGTTCAAACTATCCATATTGATCTAATGCAGCGCGAATATGAAAAGCAATTCGAAAGTGAGGGTAGAAAGGTTGAGAAAACGGAAGAAGGAATTGTTTTTAAATTTAAAAGCAAGGAAGAAGCCGTCAGCTTTTTTCAAGACCAAGCTAAAAAAGGTCGTGCCTTTGAGGTCTACAATGCCAATAAAGACGTGGACCACTGCATGTATTCTGATGGTAAAGGAAATTTCGTGCAAGGAACTAAAGCACAGATCGCAGAGTACAAGGCTGACCCTGAGAAGTTCAAAGAGAAGTTCGACATAGGCGAAGATGGAGCCTTAAAGGAGAAAGAGCCCAAACAAGAATTTACTACAGCAAAGGTGTAATAGCCGTTGTCAGATACTCTGCTGCAAGGAATATTCTTGAAAAGACTCAAGCTTTGCGAAGCTTGTCAACGCTGCCCAGCTTTTAAAATTCTTTCTCTAATCCCTTGCCAGGCATCATTGTCAGGAGGTAATTCAATGGCGATAGCGGAAGCGACCGACTGATCAGCACGGCGAAGCTGATAGTATAATTCAAAAGCTGCCTTAGCTGGCGATGCTGGTAGCCTGTAGTAAAGGTGCGAAGGAAAGTCCTTTAAATCAGCAAAAGAAATAACGTACACAGAAGTGTTCGCTTCCTGACAAAATTGTTCAATACCTTTCACATCCGCAAAACAGTATAAAGGCTTCTCAGGTTGATAATGGCTTGCTAATTTCCCCGGTACTCTGATTGAACTTTCATCGAATGTGTTGATGTTGGGCAGGATGGCAGCGATGACTACCTCATCAATCGTCCCATGACGCAACATTTGATAACTGCTTGGCTCTGTTGCTGCAAGTATGGTTGATTCTATGCCTACCTCACAACGTCCGCCATCAAGGATGAGCAAATCAGCTTCTTTAAAACTATCGCGAACATGTTCAGCCGTGGTGGGACTGATTTTGCCAAAGGGATTAGCCGATGGAGCAACCAAAGGCGAACCGAATGTTTTCAATAAGTCTTGGGCCATAGGATGCTTGGGGCAACGCAAGGCAACGGTATCCTGCCCCCCCGTTATTAGCGGGCTAACCTCCTTTGGGTTACACCGCATGACCAATGTCAGCGGGCCAGGCCAAAATTTGGCTGTTAAGATTGGAACGTAGTCAGGTATAAAAGACACCCATTTTGACAAATCCCAACCCTCGGCCACATGCATGATAAGAGGGTGGTTAAGAGGGCGGTTTTTCAGAGCAAAAATTTTGCGAACGGCGCTCTCATCTTCTGCGTTTCCTGCCAGGCCGTATACTGTCTCTGTTGGAATGGCCACAATCTCACCCCGTCTTAGGTAGACAAGAGCCAGATCGATGTTTGTGGTAATCGTGCTCATAAAATGGTTTATTGTTTGCTCAAGGATTGATAACGAATTATCACCGATAACGGCCATTGAGCAAACACTTATATATCTGTGCAGCAATAAAAAAACGGCAGCTTGTCCATTAGTCTTTTCTTTGTTGAGAAAAATTCTCAATTTTAAAATAAAAAAAACTATGTTAGTTTGACTGGTACCTGTTAAGATTGATATTCGGATTTTAGCTAGGCCAACCTCAGGAAATTTTTGCTTAATCTAGAATTCGAAAATTCAATTCAATGGGATTCGCTTTTAGCGGATTAGTTGTTACCACGCTTCTCATAACAAAGGATGTTTATTCGTTAGTGAGCATGGAAATTGTTAACAACCTGGGCACTCCCGGATGAGATTGCCTCTATAATTAAGGAGTAGATTAATGCATCCAAATGTCTATTTGTCCCCGTTGGTGGCTTGTCTGGCACTAACAATGGCTTCTTCTGTTAAAGCAGCCGAACCGCTTCCCTTACAAAAGGAATCATTCAAAAGCTTGCAGCACCAATTTCACCTTGCGCTTCCTGGCGTCAAGCCAGCCGCCAACGTGTCTGTTGACAGTCTGCAATTTCTTCAGCAGCACACGGATAAAAATCACATCAATCACATCCGTTTACAGCAACAGTATGCGGGATTCCCTGTGATTGGTGGTTATGCGATTCTTCATAGCAGCAGCGCCGGGAAAGGGCTGTTAAATTCATCACAGACTGTGATGATGAATGGTGTTGTTTATCGAGGTTTGCAAAAAGAACTAGGGCAGCCTAGTGCCGATTTTGCAAAAAATGGGGAAGCTGCGCTGAAAGTATTTAAAGAGCAATATCAAGGGAAAGATATTAGTGCAGAACAAGTAACCCCTGTCGTTTATATTGATGAACAACATCAGGCACATTGGGCCTATAAAGTGAGTATTTTTGTTCGTCATACTGACAAAATTCCTGAAAGACCCACTGCGATTGTTGATGCCAAGTCCTATAAACCTTTTGTGCAATGGAATGATATCAAGACAAGACGTGCTGCCGCAAAAGGAATGGGCTTCGGTGGTAATCACAAGATTGGTGAATATGCTTATGGTAAGAATTATCCGCTGTTAGAGATTACCCGTGAGAAAAGAACAGCAACCTGCTTCATGGAAAACACCGATGTTAAGGTAGTCGACATGGAACATGAGTACTTTTCCAACAATAAGCCCATGAAATTTGACTGTAAGAAAGCGGTGAATGGTGGTGACCCTATGACCTTCTGGACAGGTTATAAAGGGGATGGTTATGACAGAGACAACGGCGCTTACTCTCCCACGAATGATGCACTTTATGCTGGTCATGTGATTAAGCATATGTATCATGACTGGTATGGCGTTGAAGCATTGAAGAACCCGGATGGTTCACCAATGCAGCTGGTAATGCGAGTTCATTACGGTCAGGGCTATGAAAATGCCTATTGGGATGGTGAGCAGATGACTTTTGGCGATGGTGAAAGCATGATGTATCCTTTGGTGTCCTTAGGTGTTGGTGGACACGAAATTAGCCATGGCTTTACTGAACAACATTCAGATCTTGCTTATTATGGTCAATCAGGGGGCATGAACGAGGCTTTCTCCGACATGGCTGCGCAGGCCGCGGAATTTTATTCTACTGGCTCAAATAGTTGGCAAATCGGTCCTGAGATCATGAAAGAAGATAGTGGTTGGGAGGCCTTGCGTTATATGGATAAGCCAAGTCGTGATGGTATGTCTATTGATCGAGCAGATGAGTATTATGGTGGACTGGATGTTCATTATTCCAGCGGTGTTTACAACCATTTATTTTACATTTTGGCTCATAAACCCGATTGGAATACTCGTAAAGCCTTTGATGTTATGGTGAAAGCTAATATAGATTATTGGACTCCCACGTCCACCTTTGATGAAGGTGGTTGCGGAGTGCTTTACGCTGCTAGAGACTTTAATAATGCCGGAGGCAAGTATCCTTTAGAGGATATAAAAGCATCTCTGAGTGAGGTTGCTATCAAGTATGATGCATGCGAGATGGCCTCTGCTAATTAACGTTCATAAAACTCAGCCAGGCACTGTGCAACAGCGCCTGGTTCTTCCATGTGCAAATGATGACCACCTTTTAAGTAATGTGTTTTCAAATTAGCAACTGCTTTTATGCGTGTGTTCATATCATAGCCGTCAAAAACAGAGGTATTTTCTGCCCAGATAAGACAACTTTTGGCTGTTATATTTCTCAAGCAAGAAAGAATCTGTCCTTCTGTCATCCGCATTGATGTTGGGGTTAAAAGTCGTTTATCATGGCGCCAGTAAATCCTTCCATGTTGTTCGTGGGTTCCTCTTTGACAAAGGATTTCTGCATGCTGAAGCGATAAGTAGCCACGCTTAGCTCGTGCTTGTGCTGCTGAAGTAATTGATGGGTAGGGCTTCGCGCTTTTGGATTGCGCTTTAAACAGATGTTGCGAGTACTGTGCGAGTTGATTACGGCAAGTTTCCTCAGGTTTAGAAAAAGGGCCTAAACCCTCGATTAAAGCCATTGAAAGTATTTTTTCCGGTGCAACTCCTGCAACAAGACTTGCAAGACAGGCGCCCATAGAGTGACCTAGCAAGTGAACCTGTTTCAGTTTTAGCGCATTAATAATCTCTAAAATTGTAAAAATGCCATCTGTAAAATGATAATGGCAGCCCTCGGGTAAATGAGAAGAATAGCCATGTCCTGGCAAATCGATGGCTAATAAATAGAACTTATCTGCTAAATAGGGAGCTAATAAATCAAAAGAATTAGCGTTATCTAACCAACCATGAAGGGCGAGCATGGGGGCGCAATCAGGTTTTCCCCATGCTTTGCCAGCGATTGTAAAACCAGGAATTGAAACGGTGAATGATGTCATAAGTCACCCAAACTTTTCGAGACTTGTGTCATTCCCGCGTAGGCGGGGATGACACGGTTCGGTAAACACTCTCAACGTTCTCATATAATAGTCTATATGTTACAGTAAATAACAATTGAAGAAAGTTTTAAGCTTGATCTACAAGCTGGTTATCTGAATTGATGTCGACCTTTAAATGTTTAGAGTCGGATCCCCTACAAATGCTGCGCATTTTACGGGATAACGTTCGTTTAGTGGTATAAAAGTCATTTTATGCCTTTTATGTCGAACTCACGTTATTTAGTATATGATGTAGATAAGAGACTGATCTTTTTTTAAATATATGGTGCAAAAAAAGCGCAGCCTATCCTTGATCACTTACAATATTCATAAAGGATTTAGCTTAGGCAGAATTCGATTTTTATTACCAAAAATGCGGGAGGCATTATCCGCATTAAATCCTGATTTTGTTTTCCTCCAAGAAGTCCAAGGGGAACATAGACGACGGGAAAAACGGATTGATGCCTGGCCTGACCTACCCCAATTCGAATATATTGCTGAAAAAATTTGGCCTCATTATCTCTATGCTAAAAATGCAGTTTATCAGTCTGGTCATCACGGTAATGCCATCTTAAGCAAATTTGCTTTTGAAGATTTTGAAAATATTAATTTATCGTTAATGAATCGAGCGTCTCGCAGCATTTTGCATGGGCAAATCAAAATAGGGGAGCAATCTCCCACAACCATTCATTTATTGTGCGTACATTTGGGTTTATTCAAGGCAGAACGTGCTTCACAATGTAAAGCGTTAATGCATCGAATCAGTGCTGCAGTGCCTGAAAACGAGCCTCTAATTATGGCTGGTGATTTCAATGATTGGCGTCATCATTTATCCAAACCGCTGGCTGAAGAACTTGGTATTCATGAAGCATTTTATCGTTTAGAGGGTCAGCATGCACGTTCTTTCCCTGCAATAAGCCCTGCTTTTTGTGTTGATCGTATTTATTTTCGTGGCATGGAAGTGGCGGATGTCAAATGTTTGCGGGGAAAACCATGGCGGCTTTTATCTGACCATGTACCTTTACTAGCCCGTTTTGAATTTAGTGTAAAGAAGTAGGGCGATTTCATCATAGTTCAATTTACAAACACTTCGATGGGATAATTTTGTAGGTTGGGCCTTGGGCGCCAACAAATTCTAAAACATTGTACCATTTAATGTTGGGCCAAGGCCCAACCTACTTTTTCTGTGTCATCCCCGCGTAGGCGAGAATCACGTAGTGAGCTCTTTTATTCCATGTCGCTGTGGTACTCACCAAAACAGGCGGCACTATTTAATCGAGCCCGCTTTAAAAGAGCATCTTGTGCAGCGCTGATGTTAGCCTTCTTGCCAGCCCAGATTTGCAAGCAATCTTCTTGCAGTGCTCTTCCATAAGAAAAGCTTAACATCCATGGTTGATAACCGGTGCTATTAATAGCATTCAGGTTTGCTGTGGCTTGTTGTGGGGATTGTCCACCAGAAAGAAAATTAATTGTTGGAACGGCAGCAGGGACATTATTACGGAAAACACTAATCGTGTAATCGGCAACGTCTTCTGGGGTGCTAAACGGTTTTGCGCTTTTTCCTGAAGTCACCATGCTGGGTTTCAGTATGATGTTCTCTAACTCAACTTGATGAATAAATAAGGCATGGAAGAGTTCGTGGAGTACCATTTCCGAGGCTTCAGCACAATGTTCAATAGAATGATCGCCATCCATTAATACCTCGGGCTCAACAATGGGAACAATGCCCACTGATTGGCAACTTGCAGCATAGCGTGCAAGAAGTTCTGCACCTGCCTTTATTGCAGTGAGGCTTGGGGTAAATTCTGTGATGGAATAAACATTTCGCCATTTGGCAAATTTTGCGCCTAACTTTTTAAAATGCTCCAGGCGTTCAATTAGACCATCTAGGCCTTGAGTTACTTTTTCATCATCTGTGTTGGGCAGAATTGTTAAACCTTTATCTACCTTAATACCAGGAAGAATTCCTTTATCAGCGAACAAATCGGCAATGCTCCTACCTTTGTCATCTTTCTGGGAGAATGTTTCTTCATAAAGGATAACGCCATGAATATATTGCTCCAGCTCAGGAGTTGTAGCGAGTAATAATCGATAATCGCGACGATTTTCTTCTGTGTTTTCTATTCCAATGGAATCAAATCGTTTCCCGATAGTACTGGTGCTTTCATCCGCTGCTAAAATGCCTTTCCCATCTTGCAGTAATTTTTCCATGGTGGTTGATAATTCATCATAAGACATAGTATTTTTTTCTCCTGTTAATGGCAGCCCCTATTTGCCTGATATGTATTTTTCTCGAATAATTTGTTGCATGCTAAAGCCTTGTTCCTTCAAATAACTGAAAGACTCATCGATCATACCGGGATTCCCGCATAAATAAACTACATCATTTGCCGGATCCAAGGAAAGATCAGGGAAGGCAAGCTGTACATAACCGTGATGTTCATAATGTTGTAAATTTGTAGTTTGGCGGCTTAAATGAGCGCGGAAAGTAACTTGGGGGTATTCTTGTGCAAAAATAAGGAACTCTTCGGGGTATAGAATTTCTTCATGCTTTTGCACACCTTGTAAGATAACCACCTTCAATTCTGGATTATTTTGCAAACGACGTTTCAATTCTTCTATCATAGCACGATAGGGTGTGACGCCAGTACTTGTAGCTACCAAAATATAGCGCTTAGGCAATTCGTCTTTTAAGATCAAGCGACCAAAGGGGCCAGTAATATCAAGATGATCACCCGGTTTTAAATTAAAAAGTAACTCCGTTCCTGGACCGCCTTCGACATAACCTGCTGCAAATTCAATGCGATTGTCTTGGGAAGGCACATTAGCGATACTGTAGCTTCGTTTAAGTATTTTTTCATTTCGTTCAAAATGAATGGTAATAAATTGTCCCGGGAGATAATGAAAAGGAGGAGACTGTTCTGTCCGAAAAATAAAGTGTTTTACTTTCGGAGAGAGCATAAAGGTCTCTTCTAGAGTAATTTGAAAGGTTTTAATTTGCATCATGGGTTACTTAATATATGAAATTGCTAATATTAGGCGAAAAATCGTACATTGCAAGAGCAAAAGATGAATTGGTATATAATTAGACTATGAGTAGCCCTGATTTAGTCACAATAATCGGCAATGTAAGCCGATCTCTCTTCCCCATACAGTACCTTCTCAGTGGCGGTGCTTATGTGCTTGGAATTCTTTTATTTATTACTGCCATATTCAAACTAAAAAAAATTGGCGAATCCGGCGGTCGTCGATCTTCCGAGCGTGTATTTGTTCCTTTGGTTTATTTGCTTGGTGCGGGTGCGTTACTTTATCTACCCTCTGCAGTAAGTGTTCTTGCCAACTCCACCTTCGGCACGGGTAACATTCTGCAATATAGCCAATATAATCCTTATGATATTTATAATTCAATGGGCTACCTAATTCAAACAGCGGGCTTAATTTGGTTCATCCGCGGTTGTGTTTTATTGGTGCATGCGAGTGAGCCAGGCGTTCAATGGGGACCTAAGGGTCTCGTGTTTCTCTGTGCTGGGATCTTGGCTATGAATTACCAGAATACTGTCAATATGGTAGCTGCAGCAATGGGTTGGTTGCAAAGTGTGAGTTTGAGTATACGAAATTTTCCAGGATTTTAGTTTATACCCGTATTGTATGCAGCAAGCAGAAAGATTAATCATCCTCACCGCAAATCTTAAGATTATTAGCCTTCGCGAAATCAAGAATAGTTTGGTAGACCTGTGGGCTTGATTCTTTGAGTTTTGGGTCAAGTAAAACGCATTTAAAGCCATCGCTGTTAATACTTGGTTGTAAAAGAGGGGAGTAGTGAATACGTCTGTTTTTGAAACTTGCTAAGGTGCCGCTCATCCGTTCTGCCCAATCGCTTGGGCGGAAAGGTTTACCTTGTTCCGTAATCCCTTCGATGACAATTTTTTTACTCTTCGAGTCGGTCATGCTTGATACTTTGAAAGGTTACACTTTAAAAACAGTATGCCTAGTATAGCATCATCTTGTAAAAACCACGAGGCATAGGGTGTGATTGAAACTGCAATGGGGGAAGGTATAGGATTTGTGACGTGTTTAGAAAAAAACGCCAAAAACATCCCTGTGGCTCGATGAAGGCCGTCCCTGGCCTTCAACGTTTTTTCTAAACACGTCACAAATTCTATACCTTCCTGAGAGATCTGACAGAAACTGTAGTTTTAATCACATCCCGAGGCATAGCAAGCGAGAGAAGGATTATGGTAGCATGTTAGCGATTTATTTAAATTGAGCACAGATTGTGGATCAAAAAGAGAGTCATTCCGGGATTTATTTGCTGCCGAACTTATTTACTACAGCTAGTTTGTTTGCTGCATTTTATTCAATTGTCGCCTCCCTAAAAGCGCAATATGAGGTAGCGGTCATCGCTATCTTTATTGGTATGCTTGCTGATGGTCTTGATGGTCGGATCGCGCGTTTAACGAAGACGCAGACTGCCTTTGGAGCACAGTATGATAGCTTATCAGATATGGTTACCTTTGGAGTGGCACCAGCCTTATTATTATATAGCTGGAATCTCCACAAGCTAGGCAAAGTGGGATGGTTAGTTGCCTTTATATACACCGCTGCTGTTGCTTTGCGCTTAGCCCGTTTTAATGTCCAGGTTGAAACGGCAGATAAACGGTATTTCCAAGGCTTGGCTTGCCCACCTTCTGCTGCTATTGTCTCAGCACTTGTGTGGTTTTGTTATCAAAATGATCTAAATCATTACCTTGTAGCCGTTGTTACAGCCATTATCGCCATATTTGCTGCGATTCTCATGGTCAGTAATGTTCGCTACTATAGTTTTAAGGAAATTGATTTTAAAGGTAAAGTACCTTTTCTTTACCTTTTGGTTATGGTGATATTATTTGTTGCCATCGCGGCAAATCCTTCCGTTGTCTTATTTACTGGTTTTGTTATATATGCTTTATCGGGACCGGTACAAACACTGTTTGCTTTACGACGGCTGCGTAAACAACGCAAGCGTTCAATCAATGAGAATCATAAAGGGTAAGCAGTATGTTTACTCCACTTCACCAAAACGATCATTGATTAAATTAACAATGGCTCGTTCCATTTCAACTTCATCAGGACCTTCGATCTGTAGCGTTAATTCTGTCCCTTTATTGGCGGCGAGCATCATCACCCCCATGATGCTTTTTCCATTGATGGTTTGAGTGTCTTTGATGATATCAATGTGGCTTTGAAATCTCGATGTGGTTGAGACAAATTTCGCAGAAGCTCGAGCGTGCAAACCCAATTTATTGATAATTGTAACTTTAGTTCTAATCATATTGGTAGAATGTATCATGTGCTGCAATTTTCTACAATGCCCGTATACTCTACGACTGTCATTAAAAGTTCATTAAAGATGAGAATAAAATTCAGAAAATTTGGCAGTAGAGGCTTTATTTAATCTCGTTATTCCATGTCTAATTTTCCATATCTTTTTGATTACTGGGATAATGCGACTCTTTGTCGCTTTCAGGGCGATAGCCCATAGATGAGCCACGAAAGCGCGACCTCTTGTTTTACTATCAATATCAAGAAGGTATAAAGCATTCTTGAATAACGTTAGGTCTTCTTTTTTCAATAAAGATGCCATTCTACAATTGGGTTGCAGGAGATTTTTTTTCTCTAAAATCTTGTTAAGCAGAAAATGAAATTGCTCTGAATCTTTTCTATGCCCACCATAGCTATGGGTAATTGATTTATAACGAATTTCAAGCGGATAGCTTCTGGAAAATTTTTGAATATTTAAAAAAATATCATTAAGATTTTTTTTAAGATCGGTAACCACAATCTCTTTAGGCGAAATCAGATACTCTAGGTGTTTATCCAACAACATATATTGGATAAGGGGTGGTTTATGATGTCCCCTGGTTAACCACCTTAAAGAAGCAATGTTAGTCATGGTATTAAACGCTACGTCATTCCTATTAGCGATTTCACTTATTGTATAGGAGCAAATCCCAAGAAGTGCAAATGGGCTGAATCAGAGCTAGGCTAATTCCATTCCTATCGAACGTCCTATCAATAGTTTATAGAGGTGTTCATCAGAAGCGGTATGGCGGCATTGCTCGCGAAAGGGTGCGTCACTAAATTGCTTGATAATGGTGCGTAATAATTGCAAATGTTCATCAATTTTATCCTCTGGCACCACAAGGGCAATGACCAAATCCACAGGTTGTTTATCTTCAGCTCCGAAATCAATAGGATTTAATAATTTAAGCACACAGGCTTTAGCTGTGCTAATATTACCAGTGCGAATATGGGGGATAGTAACTCCCTGCCCAATGGTGGTGCTTCCTAAGTTTTCTCTTCTCCAATAGGCATCAAATAGTTGCTGCGCATCAAGCTCTGGGTAACTATTGCTAATTAATTGACTAATTTTCAAAAGCACCGCCGTCCTGCTTTGACAGGTTGAATCAATACAGACAGTTCGTGCGTTAAGGACATGAGCAAGTTGCATGACGACAGATCGAAAGTAAAACGCCTTGTATTCTACCTCTCAACAGGAGGCTAAATCAATTCAATATCAAATTCGCCGTCTTCCCAAATAAGTGGACCGCAAGCGATATCTAAATCCGCCTGGGCATTCTGTGAAACGGTTAAGCCACCAATAATTTGGGCAGCAAGAAGCGGATTCATTCCTGACGGTGCAATATTAACGGTTTGCACAAAGAAGAAATGTTTCCAAGATCCAATAGGAACATTGTTGGCTTTAAAAGTACCTGTATAGAGACAGCCATAACGGACAAGAACGAATACACGTTCTAATAATTCTTGATCATCACGTTTTTTAACGATAGTAAGTAGGTCCTGGAAAAATTGATTCTTTTGAGGAAATACAGGTTCACGCAATACCACTGGGAATGCCTACTGTGGTTGCTGTGCCGGACGAATAGGTGACATTTTAATAACATCGGTCGGCACGCCATTAATTTCACTAGGGATCGGCGTTATTTTTTGGCGATTGAGTTCTGTAGAGGATAATTTTTTCAACAAAAAACTTGATGTCAGATAGCTACCAAATCAAAATGAATATTTTTGATCAGAAAGTATAGGTGAGCGTTTGCTTTTCGTCAAAGCTATGAGTGGTCTGTACTACATATATGGCTGCATTGTTATGGATTCTTTGGACTGTTTGCCGCAATTCGCTTATTGAAAGGGTAACTTCTACCCTACCACTGTTCATATAAGGACTTTCGGCAGTAAGTTTAAATTCGTTAGGATTACTTGTCGTTTCAATCTTTTGGATTAGATACGAGCTATCAATTTTATCCAATGCTGAGATGTTAAGATGGCCTATATTTTTACTGATGTACTCTGCAACGCTAATTGGATCAAAGATAAGTGGTAATTTTGCAGGGTCAATCTTGCGAATGATTTCATTCAGTTGAACTGATGTAATAGTAATATTTTTAGTCGGTTTATCATTATAGTTAGTCTCGGCAATAACCGTGAATGTTTCACCCTGTTGTGTGATTTTTGATACTGAATAGCTACTGTCTAGATTATCAAGTTCTTTAATGCCAAGCTTACCAAGATTCCTATTCAGGTGGTCCAAAATGGGTAGGAAATAATATTGCAATTCTTCAGTTGGTATGATGGGTAAAGAAGTTACTTGCTGCTCTTTTGCTTCGGCCGCCAAGGTAGCAGTGTTGCTGGCCTCTATGCATAAGCGCAAGCATTCCTCGGGGTCGGTGTTCGCTTTAACAAAAACTTTCTTATCATAATCCCTAGTGCTTTGTATAACTCTGCCTTTATCTTTATCAAAAACGCAATATTGTCTGTCTCCTGTTGCGGTAATTCGATCGCTAACCATCTTCAGTACATTGTTGAAACCCTGTTGTTGTTCTTCTGAGGGTACTACCAAGGGATCATGACCTGCTTTAAGAGCACGTTCATATTGTGGCAAATGATAGCAACGCATCAAATCCAATTTGTGAGCCAGGTTCATTATATGATAAAGATTAATCATTTCCGGAGAATGACTATACTCCTTTAGAAAATCTGGGTTTCCCATATAAAGTATCAATTGAGAATAGTTCTTTATGTCAGTTGCATTCATTTTTAATTCTTTGGCATATTGGATGAATTGTTCGGCGCATTTTTTTCTGTACTCGCGATATTTATCTGGATTTGAGCTAAAACCAAGATCCGACTCTCTTCCTGAAACGCTAAACAGCATGCAAAGTTGCAGATTTTTAATTTGTTCTGCGCTTAAGTGTTCGCAAAATCGTTTTAATTCTGGGTTGGCAAAATGTTAAAAATAATCAACTACGGCAGGAACATAGGTTGCGACGCGTAGAGAATGAGCCAACCCATGATTCGGGCGATAAATATCCTTTCCATCAATGGTTATCTTGTCATCTGTGGGATCTAAGTGAGTTTCCTTATAGGGCTTAGATAAGTAGTGCGTGTAGACATAAATTGCGTGATTAATCAATGCAGATTGATCACCAAGTTCTTGTTCAACACCCAATTTATTAACAATTGTTAGCAGATCATCAACGGGTGTCGGAGAACCCTTAAAGCTCTTTTGCAGTTTGTACACTTCATCATAAAAAGAAACTAAAGCTTGTTTCTTATCGGCTGCAAGATTTGGATGACTGTTTTCGAAAAGTTCTATTAGTTTTCGAAGTTTTACATTTAAGAGAAATAATTTTTCCTCATTGCTTTTTTTAATCTTAAAAAACGAAGATTTTTTAGGTGTGTTCTCAAGCGTTTTATTTAACATTTCATTTGCTTCGATCAAATGATTCCTGATAGCAGCGTCTTTGGAAGAGTACGAACGGGGATGAATATCATCGAGGCTTCTCACAGGAACAGCCTGGAATGTTTTTCTCCCTTCGCTCTTGTACTCGCTATATACGAATTGTACTCCTGGAACAAATAGCGATTCTTCCTCATCTTTCTTGTAAGAAATATGACTGACATCTTTACCCATAGGATTATTTGCAGGTTGCAAAATGCGAACAGTGGTATCAGTTCCTCCTACTTTCATTGCCTGTGGTGTTTGCGAGGTACTGGTAAACCCCTGTTGTTTTAATGGTGTGAAATCCCCTTTAGTAGCTCTGCGTATTCGTTCTTTTAGTATTTGTTCAGGTATACGATAACTACTTTCAGCACGATACAATTCTTCAAATGGAATTTCCTCATCTCTGCTAGGTTTAAAGGCGTCAAGTCTAGTTAAACCATGGGAGGCTATGCATGTACCTAAGATAATTTCTTTGACTATTTTTGTTAATTCAACGGGATCCAATTTTTGAAAATCCTTATGTTGACCATTTGAGCGGAGAAAATTATTTATTTCTTCATAAAATTGCGACGTGTATAAGGTGATGGCCAGTTTTTCTGCATAAGTGAGTTGCGTGTATTTTTTTCTCACGATCAGCATGGTCATAATCTTGTTCTTTGGGCAAGGTAGGGGAGCCAGCTAGTGATGGAAGATGCTTAGCCGTTTTCACAAAGGGTTCATATTTTTTCAGTTCTTGTTCAGTAAATTGAAAATGCTCAAAATCAGGTTGATGCAGTAATATTTGCGTTAAATTAAAAATTTTACCATTGGCCCTCACTTCGAGTTCGCCATAATGATTAAATTGACATATTGATTTCTGACTGGTATCTAAGAAAATTCTTACAACGTCTTCTAAATCCTTTGTAGCATCACTTTTTAATCGAGGTCCTTTCTTAAGCTTTGAAGTAATTTCTCCATAGCTAGGCATGAATACATCTCACATCGATACATATACTTTGAGTATAGATATATAAATGCCATTTTGTATGACATTTGATTAGACTGGAGATTCTGAGTCACTTACTTGCGGTGCAACAGCAGGATCTCTTTTGTGGTAGGGAATCTATCTTATATAGGATGGCCTGGGCGTTGCTGATGGATTAAAAACAGTCTTTCTTTGTTAGTGCACTTACCATAGCGTTGCGAATGGTGAATTTTAGTTGACCAAAACGCATGAGTGTTTCTTACTGGCGAAGTTGGTTTTCCTCGCGCTGTTTTCTTCTTATGAGTTTGACTGGAATTTTTCTCCTGTTTGGTTTGGCATTTGTAAGATGTAATGAACGCGTGAGTAAGAAAGGTTGTCAGTGCTGTTGTTCCTAAAAGAGCGCGATTGGTAGGCGATAGGGGTTTGAATTTTATCGGTGATAAGAATAGAAAGGTGCTTATCGTCAACATGATATATTTGTAAGCAGCTAAGCCATTTTTTATTCCAGTAAAAAAGGGTGGTATCTCTGGTTTCTTTAATGATTGAGCATTTTGTATCAGAAAATTTCTTTTTTGGTGAAGCTGGTTGCGCAGGTTTTCGGGGACCTCTTTAGCCCCTACTAATTTAGAAAGGATAACGTTAATTTCTTTTTGACATAATGTTACCTCGATTTCTGTTTGCAGATTCTTTAACTGGCGTTGTAAATTGATTTCTTCATAAATGCGCATCGTCAAATAGGTGAGGAAGTAAATCGCGCAAAAAGCTGTTATGAACATCAGCATGGATTGCGTCAATGTAAGCATTGTCAGGGCGCCAATGTAAGGATTAAGACCATCAATTACACCGCTGCACGCCGAGGAGAGTAATGCGGGGATGTTCATTTGCCCATACTCTACATTTCTCTTGATGCGTATAGCGGCAATTTGTTCTGATGTTGGTACTGTCATTGCCTGAATATCTGCAAGTAGACTTTTATGCTCTGCCAATATGGTTTGGCGTCTTTCAGACATATGTCGGAACCATATGCGATTAAGCACCGATGAACCACCTAGCACTAAAGCAAGAGGAACAGTCAGCTGACGTAGATCTTGAATATTAAGCAAGTGAAGTAAAGTGAGGTAACTGCTGACACCGCGATAGGTATTTCTGAAGCCTTTCATTGAATCACGAACATAGGGCCACGTGATGGCTACATAATGTTTAAAAAGATTACTATTCTCAGTTTTCCAATGATTAGCGAGTATCGAGAAAGTGATAAGAGCAAGAGCACTTGACGCTGTGGTTGTGATGCCAATAGTGGTTTTCAACCACTCTTGCATCGCTTTTGCAGCTAAATCACTATCGGCAAGAAAGACGTCAAAAGAATATCTAATCATGCTCACAGACAGTTTGCCACTGTCTATCGCCACACAAAGGGAGTGAAAATAAAATTTTTTTGCGAGTTCGCGGCCTGCAGCATCCGTATTTTTAGCAAGTTGATATAGATAGTTAGGTTTTTGATGTTCTTTGGCGCACTTGTTAGAGGCAGTCACTGGTTGTTATTCCCAAAATGCCACATTAAGTTTGCCGGAATTGTACTTTTTCAATAACAGGATGACAAGAAAATCTTCACATTGAAGCCTGCAAAGACAAAATTTTGGTTGGGGGAGTAGGGAGAATGAACGTCGGGCCATGGGGCCCGACACACACCTAATCGCGATGTTCGCGAAGCTTTTCTTTATGTTTGATTAACTGTCGATCAAGTTTGTCTATTAAAGCATCGATTGCTGAGTACAAATCGTCAGATTCGGCTCGGGCATGTAATTCCCCTTTAGCTACTTGAATAGAAGCCTCAGCGATCTGATTTAACTTTTCGATATCAAAAACCACATGAATAGAAGTGATTTTGTCAAAATGCCTTTCGAGCTTGTTGAATTTATCCACAGTAAAAGCCCTCAGGGCAGGTGTAACATCCACATTATGGCCTGTGAAACTGATTTGCATAACGTTCTCCTATGATTTACTAACTACGAATCGTTTTGCGTTCATTGGATGGGGCAATTCCCATTGCTTCGCGGTATTTCGCAACAGTCCGCCGAGCAACCTGAATACCCTGCTCTCCAATTAACTGCGCAATCTTACTATCACTTAAAGGTTTCTTACGATTTTCTGCTGCAATTAATTTCTTAATGACTGCGCGAATAGCCGTAGATGAGCATTCACCACCTGTAACCGTTGCCACGTGACTTGAGAAGAAATACTTCAATTCAAAGACGCCCCGTGGCGTGTGCATGAATTTTTGCGTGGTAACACGGGAAATCGTTGATTCATGCATATCGAGGGCAAGAGCTACATCATTGAGGATAAGAGGTTTCATGGCTTCTTCACCATGCTCCAGAAAATCTTGCTGATATTCCACGATACACTGAGCTACTTTTAGTAGCGTCTCTTGACGGCTTTGAATGCTTTTCAGAAACCATCTTGCCTCTTGCAAATTATTCTTTAAAAACTGGTTATCTGCGCTATTATCCGCTCGTTGGATAAGGGAAGCATAATGTGTGTTAATGCTCAGACGCGGCAATGTATTTTGGTTCAATGCTACTTCCCAGACGCCATCAATTTTTTTAACAATCACGTCTGGAATGATGTACTCTGTAGTGTTTTGTTGAATTAAATTGCCAGGTTTTGGATTTAAGCGTTGGATAATTTGTAAAACTCTATCAAGAGTGGCTTCGTTTACTTGGTGATTTTTCATTAACTGTCGATAGTTATGTTGTCCAAGCAAGTCAATATTCTCACTAATGATGTGTTTGGCCAAGGCTATATCACCGTTACCATCGGGCAGTTGATCAAGCTGTACTAATAACGTCTCTGCTAAATTGATGGAAGCACAGCCCACTGGATCAAAATGCTGAATGCGATGACGAACAGCTTCAATTTCTTCAATATCCAGAGGATGAGCTTCACTGTCTAAACTTGCATGTAATTCTGTCATTGGTAAGGTCAAAAACCCATCATCATCAATGGCATCAATGATGGCTGTGGCAATCACATGATCCACATCACTCATTGGCGTTAAATCTAATTGCCAGCGTAAATGATCCTGTAAATTAGTCGTTGTACAATACAGGTTCTCATAGTTGAAATCTAAATCATCAAAACTGCTTCTTTTGTTTTGACTGGAGTAGAGTTGTGCCCATTGAAAATCAACAAATTCTTCCTGATTTTGCTTTGCTTCTTCAACACGTGGCTCCTCCTTTTCTTCTTTTTCTTCATTGGAGAGGATTTCAAGCATCGGGTTGGATTCAACAACTTGCTGGATCTCTTGCTGCAAATCCAAGGTAGACAGTTGCAACAAACGAATAGCTTGTTGGAGTTGTGGTGTAAGGGTCAATTGTTGACTGATGCTCAGCTGCAACGATGGTTTCATGCAAATCCTCTTTGTCTCTCAACACTATTTACTAAGTTTAACTGATTCAAGAGGATTATCCAGTAGAGAAATCGAGACTATTCTGTGTCATTCCCGCGAAGGCGGGAATCCATTTCCGGGAATGGCTGAGACTTTAATCAGGAATGGATCCCCGCCTACGTGGGATGACACGGGTTGGTAAACACGCTCAAAAAATCGCAGTATTTACCAGCGTTGGGAAAAAAAAGGCCGCTACAGGCCTTCTTCCATCACTTAATTTTCTTCTCTTTAAAAATCACGTGCTTACGCACAACAGGATCATATTTTTTCAACTCAAGCTTTTCAGGGTTATTGCGCGGATTTTTGGTTGTGGTTAAGTAATATCCAGTTCCTGCGCTTGATTCCAGTTTTACTTTGATAGTAACGGCTGCCATGGTATTTTCCTCTCAATTAAACCTTTTCGCCTTTAGCTCTGAGTTTATCCAGAACAGCTTTGATGCCTAATTTATCGATAATTCGCATACCCTTGGTGCTAACTTTAAGTGTTACGAAACGATTTTCTTCTTCGACCCAAAAGCGATGAAGTTTAATGTTGGGCAAAAAGCGTCGCTTTGTTTTGTTGTTGGCGTGCGACACATTGTTACCTGTGGTTGGTCGCTTGCCAGTAACCTGACATACTCTTGACATGGTGGTGACTCCAAATTCGATAAATTATAATTCAGTTCTGTATAAATTCAAGGCATTCGCCAGGCGAATCGGCCGGGTGCAAAATACAAGAGCGGTTTTATAGCAAAAAAAGGCTCATTATGCAATGCTCTTATGATCACACCCATAGCTTCTCAAGAAGTTACAACGGTGTAAGTAGAACAAAAAACTATATCTTATCTTATCACATGGTCACAAACTTGTCAGTAAAGGCTATAATTCGCTCCTTTTAAATGAAGGTGTAATGTGAATGCGAACAATTAAAAGCTTTGTGGTCCGCGGTGGACGTATCAGTAAACGTCAGCAATACGCTTTAGACCATTGGTTAAAGGATTACGAGCTTTCTTTGCAAGAGATACCTTGGAATCTCGAGCAAATATTTGGTAGGCAGGCCGATACTATCGTCGAAATTGGTTTCGGTATGGGCGCCTCCCTACAAGCGATGGCAGAAGAACATCCTGAATTTAATTTTATAGGTATTGAAGTTCATCGGGCAGGTGTTGGTAGTCTAACAGCAGGTTTGCATGAAAAGGGAATCAAGAACGTAAGAATTATTCTTCATGATGCGGTAGAAGTCTTTAAACATTGTTTGCCAAAAGAGACTTTGGCTGGCGTGCAAATTTTTTTTCCTGACCCTTGGCCCAAAAAGCGTCACCACAAGCGTCGATTAATACAAGCGGAATTTATTAAGTTGTTAATTGCGAGCATCAAGTCTGGTGGATTCGTTCATTGTGCCACGGATTGGCAAGAATATGCTGAACATATGCTTGCTGTATTGTCTGTGGAACCTGAACTAAGAAATATGGACGAGAAGGGTGGTTTTTCCCCAAGGCCAAAGACTAGGCCGTTAACCAAATTTGAGCAACGTGGTCATAAGCTCGGGCACGGGGTATGGGATTTGATTTTTAAAAAGATATGAGGCTATGAATAAAACAATTTTGATCTTCATTTGCCCAATATGTAAAAATGGGTCGTGCAACAATTATCAGCTTTTCAATTTTTAAGGGATTAAAATTATGGATCTATTTGATGAAATTAATCAGGCGATTAGAGAAAGCGTACAAGCTTGCCTTCGTTTACTTGAAGAAAAATTAAAATTAGATAGAAACCTTTTAAAGAACTGTTTTTGCCGAGACGGTAAGCAGCAAACAATTCTGAATTACCTTATTGATTTGCATAGCGATGAGCTTAATTTACAAGAGGCTATTGCATGGCTTTTGCAGCACGATGTAAATATTAATTTAAATCAACCACTGCATCTTGCACTAAAACTTGAAAAATTAGATTTGGTACGTCTTATTCTGCAAAAGTGTGTTGTCGAGTCTGTAAAAGAGCCCGGAAAAAAGCTAGATCTTGATTCTCGTGATCACGAAGGGAAGACCCTGATTTATAGGATTCTTCAGGCAGGGGATCTTGAATCTCTCACAATCGTGATTGACAAGGGCATTGATGTTAATCAGCCCAGCCTTTTTACCCAATCTGTGGAGCTGCAACCGTTGCATCAAGCAGTTATTCATAATTTACCAGAGGCTGTTGCAGCATTACTGCGGGTAGGAGCACAGCTTAATAATCCCTTTGGTTTTGCAAACGACAATGCACTCTTGCTAGCTGCACGTACGGGAGCAGTCAAAGTCATCGAGGAAATACTTGCTTTTTGGCGGCGATTGCCTCCAGAACAACAGGATCAAATCTTCTTAAACAAGTCAAATAATAAGCAATATACTGCTATTGGTTTTCTATGTATGCGGTTGCATGACGAGGAAGAACCACAGGAAGCCATACGTGGTATAGCTGTGCTATTGTGTAATGGAGCCAATGTACCTGCCGAACCTCTGCTTCACTCTTTGCTCATGGATAATCGCAAAGCGTTATTTAAGGAAGTAAAAGAGTACACTAAAGGGGATCCCAAATTAGCTGCTGCTTTTCTGCGTCGTTGTCATAATAAAAAAGACCCCTTGCATGAGATTATGTATGCCAAGAATTCCTGGAGCCAAGCTTTAAGACATTTATTTGGTAGAGCAGATGACTTGGCCTTTGAGATGGAAGCGCTGATACCGCTGCCTGATGAAAATTCTCCAAAACAAACCCAGGAACCCAAAGAGCAACACCACCGGGAAGATGAAACGCTATTTGAGAGAGATGAAATTCTCTTTGCACAGTTCGTAAAGGAATATAAAAAATCAATTAATGATCGTATGAAGATATGGAAATGGACCCTATTTAATCCCTGGAGTGAGATGCTTCATTTAATTGCGGAAGGAAAGGTCACTTGTTGGCAGCATGTAGTTAACCACGCTGAAACACATCCTGATACACGTACTGATAAGATAGTTAAACAAATGATGAAATCGACAGAGGCTCTTCATGAGGATTTTAATGCTAGAGAGGAGAATGGTGCAATCCTTAAGACTTAATCTATTGAGAAGACTCCCGTCATTTGCTTGCTTAAAGCGAGTATACCCCATAGAATTCTAATTTTCTGTGTTAAGGCGGGAGATATAGATGAGTTGGAATGAGCCGGATAAGGGCAAGGATCCATGGAGTGGTAAAAATCAGCCACCCGATTTGGATGAGGCACTGAAGCGTTTTCAAGAAAAACTCAAGAAAACCTTTTTTGGCGGCTCCAATCAACCTGAAGGCGGTTCTTCTGGTACTAAAAGTGGTGGTCTACTAGCCCTAATGATTGCCCTACTTGTTTTTGTTTTATGGGCTTTATCCGGAATTTTCATTGTCGATCCCGCTGAGCAGGCTGTCATATTACGCTTTGGCAAATATGTCGAAACAGTAGGTCCAGGACCTCATTGGATTCCGCGTATCATTTCTTCCAAAATTGTAAAAAACGTCGATCGAGTTTCGGATTATTCGTACTCTGCGCAAATGCTAACCAAGGATGAGAACCTTGTTTCGGTCTCTGTCGTGGTGCAGTATCGTATTGGCGATCTTGAAGAATATTTATTTAATGTCTCCGATCCGCAAGAAAGTTTGCAGCAGGCCACTTCAAGTGCGCTAAGACAGGTCGTTGGAACCACTACGTTTGATCAAATTATCACCGAAGGTCGTGAAGCTTGGGGAACCAATGTTCAAGACACTTTAGTTAAAATCCTTAACCAATATAAAGCGGGTATTGTTATTGTGAATGTATCCCCACAACCTGCCCGTGCTCCTGAAAATGTTCAAGATGCTTTTGATGATGCTATCAAAGCAAGAGAAGATGAGAAGCGTTTTAAAGAGCAAGCCTTGGCTTATCAAGCACGCGTTGTCCCCATAGCGGAAGGTAATGCGAAGCGTATTCTTGCAGAGGCACAGGCTTTTGCACAACAAGTAACTTTTCGTGCGCAAGGGGAAGTCGCAGAATTTTTAGCGTTACTCCCTGAGTATGTCTTGGCGCCCTTCGTTACTTCCCAGCGAATGTATTTGGAAACCATGCAGTACGTCTTAAATAAGAGCAGCAAAATTATCGTTGATAATAAAGCAGGGAATTTGCTTTATTTACCTTTGGATAAATTAGTAGGCACTAAAACTGCTTTAGCTACTCCTATGCAGGCAGGAGTGGCTAAAGAAGGTACAGTTAGTAATGAAGCAGAAGGCACGATAGTCACTGATCGCAACATCGGTAGACGCACTTATCGACCGGGGAGGAATGACTAAATGAATGCAGCAAAAACAACACTAGGCATTCTTGCGTTTGTCATCTTAATGGTGGTGTTCGCGAGCGTTTTTACGATTACCCAAGGACAGCATGGAATTTTGCTTCGTCTCGGACGTTTAGTCGTTGATGCTAACACGCAAAAAGTTAAAATTTTGGGTCCAGGGTTACATATAAAAACACCGTTTATCGAAAGTGTGCGGATTTTTGATACTCGCATTCAAACTTTGGATATAAAATCCTCCCGTATCGTTACTAAGGAGAAAAAAGACGTTATCGCTGACTATTATGTCAAATGGCGTATTGCTGACTTGGCCAAATACTATAAGTCCACGGGGGGTAATGAGTTCAAAGCGGAAACGTTGCTCGAGCAACAATTGAATACCTCTTTGCGAGCAGAATTTGGTAAGCGTTTGATTTCTGAAGTGTCTGGTGGACGCGAAGATCTTACAGAAAAGCTCCGTGATAAAGCAGAGCAGCAAGCAAATCAATTGGGAATTCAAATCGTTGATGTGCGGATCAAAGGAATTGAGTTTCCTGAAACCACGAGTAATAACATCTTTCAGTTCATGCGAGCAAATATGCAGAGGATAGCAAATAGTCATCGTGCTGATGGCAGTGCAGCCGCAGAGGCTATTAAAGCGGCTGCTGATGCAAAGGTAACGATTTTGTTGGCGCAAGCACAGAGTGAGGGTCAAAAAATTAGAGCGCGAGGTCAAGCTACGGCGGCTAAAATTTATGCAGACGCTTTTAATAAAAATCCAGATTTCTTTGTTTTTTATCGTAGTCTGAAAGCTTATGAAGGTAGTTTCAATAGTAAACAATCTGTCCTTGTGTTGGATCAAAGCAGTGCTTTTTTTGATTACTTTAGGAATGCATTGACAAAGGGTAATGGCACTAAGCCAGAAAAGACATTATAATGCCCAATTTTTTCTAAATTGGGTTAAGTAATACGCTTAACCCTTTTTTGTTGGAGGCTGTTTGGTGATCATTAATTTCCTCTCGGCATTTGCATTAATGCTTGTGTTTGAGGGTTTAATGCCATTTTCTTCGCCCGCGAAATGGAAGGAACTATTGCGCAAAGTTATTGAACAGGATGAAAGGACTTTGCGTATAACCGGGTTTATCAGCATGCTGGTGGGAGCTATTTTGCTCGCCATTGTTCATCAATTTGCAGAATAAAGAGTCCATTATGGGTAAAAATGTAGTCGTCATTGGAACACAATGGGGTGACGAAGGTAAAGGTAAAATTGTTGATTTGTTAACTCATGATGCACAGGTGGTTGTCCGCTATCAGGGTGGACATAATGCTGGTCATACGCTCAAAATTAAGGGTGAAAAGACTGTGTTGCGCTTGATTCCTTCGGGAATGTTGCGACCTCATGTCAAGTGTTATATCGGCAATGGGGTCGTGTTATCACCTCAAGCTTTGTTGGATGAAATCAAGGAACTGGAACAAAAAGGCATTCATGTTCGTAATCGTTTGCGCATCAGCCAAGCTTGTCCCCTAATTTTACCTTATCATATTGCTTTGGATAAGGCGCGCGAAAATCAAAAGGGAACGGCAGCCATTGGCACAACAGGTCGTGGTATTGGTCCCGCTTATGAAGATAAGGTTGCAAGACGGGCACTGAAAGTTAGGGATTTGCTCTACCCCGAACGCTTCCATAACAAGCTTACTGAACTATTGCAGTACCATAATTTTGTCTTGAAGGAATATTACAAGCAACCCGAGGTTGATTTACAGCAATTATTAGATGACGCTAGGATTTGGGCAGATGAATTAAAAGACATGATCTGTGATGTCACCACTTGTTTGCATGAGCACAGGGAAAAAGGTGATGCTATCCTATTTGAAGGTGCTCAAGGGGTTTATCTTGATATTGATCATGGTACTTATCCCTTTGTGACTTCCTCTAATACTTGTGTAGGTAGTGTAGTGAACGGCGCAGGCTTTGGTCCTCGATACATTGACTATGTCCTGGGTATTACTAAAGCCTATACCACGAGAGTAGGTGGTGGGCCTTTTCCTACTGAACTCCAAGATGAGATAGGTAAAGGCTTAGCAGCACGCGGCAATGAATTTGGTGCAGTTACTGGTCGGCCTCGTCGCTGTGGGTGGTTGGATGCAGTTTTGCTACGACGCTCTATTGAGCTCAATAGCATTACTGGTTTATGCATGACAAAACTTGATGTTTTAGATGGTTTGGCCACCGTCAAAATCGCTGTAGCGTACCGGGATTCTAGTGGACAATTGCTTTCTCGTCCTCCACAGGCGGCAGAAGATTTCGAAGGGTTGGAACCTATCTATGAAGAAATGCCAGGGTGGTCTGAGTCCACAGCTGATGTTACCGATATGAAGCTGTTGCCTGCAAATGCCATCGCTTACATTAAGCGTATCGAAAATTTGCTTGGGGTACCCGTTGACATGCTCTCAACTGGACCAGAACGAGATTCTACTGTCATCTTGCGCGATCCTTTTGAGTTAAAGCAAAGTAGATAGGCACTTGGTTCTGAGAGTAGGCGTTAAGTTAACGATTTTTCTATTCTCGAATTACTGCTCCCGGAGCGAGTCCGGGAGCGGGGATTCGAGAACGCTTAACTTAATGGCAATGGGCATTTGGCTGCATGGAGGTGCTATGCGTTCTGCTTTTTGGAAAATGTTAAAGGATTATCAGCCAGTTAGCACAACAGGGGTCTTGGCTCATACCTACTATTGGCTTACATGGCTCGGATCCGGTGACTTTGTTTATAAGAATCCAAACTTTAAACCACCTGAAACTGAGGATCCTTCTCTTAAACAGGGTATTGTTATTTATTGCGTTTATGGCACTGCAGACCAACCTGGCTCATTTGCTCGCATTGCAAGCCGTCTGCTGGCAGAAGGGGTGCCTGATTATGTCTCAGAAATCCATCTTGTGGCTTTTGATCACCGATATCAGGGTAAAGGGATTCGTTATTTCTCTAAAAAATTAATAGAAAAGATAAAGACAAATGGCCATAGCCATGTCATTTTTATGGGGCATTCACGAGGGGGGATAATTATTGCCGACGCCACAGAATATCGCGCAGCAGCAGAAGGGATTAAGGTGCATGGTGTTGTCTCTATCTGCGCACCTCATGGTGGCTCTCCATTGGCCATACAACCGTTATCATTATTTTCAACTTCAGTAGAAGAGATGCAAATTAATAGCTCGTTTCTAGCTAGACTGAATAAAAAAATTTCACAATCAGAAAATAACTATTTTTTTGTGGCTGTTGAAGAAGATGCTATTGTTCCTCCTGAAGCTACCTTCGTAGAAGGTTACGTTGAAAAACATCCTGAGTCTCGATTGATTCTCAATCGTCATGGACATCTATCTATTATGTCCTCTAGACGCCTGGTAAGGCATCTCGGAGAGAAGTTGTTTGAATTTGGTGCAACTTTATTCCCACAAAGTAAGTCTGATTTAAACGTTACTACTGTCTCTGGAAAAGAAGAGATAGATGAGTGGATAGATATAACGGGCGATGATTCTGGTGAGCATTTGTTTGAGGTTGCTTTATCTCCACAAAATAAGTCTGATTTAAACGGTGATGATGCTATCCCTGAAAAAGCAGAGATAGAAGGCGAGTGGGTAGATGTAACGGGTGATGATGATTTTGCAGCTGATCGTTTGCCAAGCATGAGTAAATAAATGCGCGCTATCCTGGTTACTGCCATTAAATTAAAGATTTTAGTGTCTCGAATTACCGTGACTTGACCACGGTATCCATTTTAGTGGGGCGCTTTGCTTAAATAGGTTTTTTCAAATTCACTTAGCTTTTCTTCCAACTGCCATTGCAATTTTGCTTTTTCATTGTTTTTAATGAATTGTAGGCAGCTTTGGCTTTGGAAGTTAGCGCACTCAGAGATGGGTTTAGCCTCTTTAGGATCTGCCCATAGACTTTTCCCAGGCAAGAAACTATAAGTGAGTGCATTGCGATTGATTAGTTTTAAGGTAGGGTAGTCAATATCATGATTTAAAACAGCTTCAACATATTCGCGAGTAAGATCCGTACGCAGAATGCCTTCATCATCAGTAGATAGAACCACCGGAACGTTATGTGTCAGGTAATAACGTAGAGGATGGGCTTTACCATAGCAGCCAAGGATTTCTCGGTTACTGGTTAAATTGATTTCAATGGGGATTTGCTTGGTAGCCATGGTTCTTAAGAGATCCTCGGAGTTATCTTCGTATGCGATAGCTGTACCATGTCCTATTCTTTCTGCATGGGCAATATGAACGGCCTCATTAATATGAAAATTCAAATCATTAGGTTCAACAAAACTAGGTGCTAATTCTCCAGCATGTAAACTAAGATGGACTGCAGGGTAGGCTTTACGCAAAAAAGCAAAGATTTGCATTTGTTGATGATAATCGCGCAAGGAAATGATTCCATCTTCTGGCTGCACAAGATTGACCGCCACGATATCTTTAGAGTTGGACGCGGCTGCAAAGGCATTGAGGGCTTGAGCGAACACTTTTTCAAGTGGCTGCTCACGCAAGACATAGTACTGAAACCTTACTGTTAGTTGGCAAACCTCCTGATTTGGAGATTGAGTACAGCCCAGTTTTTTCCTGGTTTTTTTCAACAGATCAGCGCTTTCATCGATGGTAAATTTAATATTTTCCTGAAAAGCTTTATCTGCGAGTAATTTTTTTTGTGCGTTAGCGTAAGTATTTTTCAGTAGATCAGGGGTTCCAAAAAAAGAAGAGCGTGCATTATCGGGTAATATCATAATTTCTAAATATTGTTCATGCTGATTAGCTGCGCGTTGCATGATGTCGGCTAGTAATTCCGGGCTATAGCCAAGTACTACGGGCATGAATTTAGAAAAGCTGTTAAAAAAATGGTCGTGACCTGATTCATTGCCAGGGTTAAAATTCTTCATTGACCAGGCTTGAATTGTTTTATCATAAAGAGTTGGTTGATTCATGAGTTCTTGAACGTTAATACTCTGACATTCTTCAATCCTTTTGCTTACCGCAAAAGTCCCTTTATCCAAACAGTAATTTTCGCGAGCCGCGATCGTAAGCATCTTTTCAGGGTAGGCTCCCCCAGCTAGGTGATAATGCAGTTCGCCTCCTTTAGGCATTTGTTTCAAAAAAGTATACAAGGCATTGGGATCATTTTTAATGTCGTTAAAATAGTGATTAATGTCTGCAAGAACGAGGGATTGCCAACCGAGGAAAAATAAAAAAATGGTAAATTTAAAGAAACGCATAAAAACTCAGAAACAGCCGATCGTTTAGAGGGCGATTATCTCATAAAACAGTGCCAAGAGTCTAACTTATTTATGCAATAAGAATAAATTTTGATCATTAAGCTAAGGAAGGCCACAGGTATAATGCCTGTGGCCTGCTCATTATCGTTTCGCAACTGCAAGGCCTTTTAGGATTGTCAGTGCAGCATATAATTGATAATCCTCATGCAGTAAATCCTCATCATCTTTTACTGCAAGATGATTGCCTTGTTTTTCAGTTTCACCATTAAGTAAGTGACCATTTAAATCTGCCTCACTAAAACCGGCAAAAGCGCCTGCCTTATTATCCGCTTTGGGTACAGATATTTCCTCAACCACAATATCAGGTGTAATGCCCTTTGCTTGAATAGAGGTGCCTGCTGGTGTGTAGTACAGGGCTGTCGTTAATTTAATGCCGCGTTTATCATCGAGCGGCAGTACGGTTTGTACAGAGCCTTTACCAAAGCTTTGGGTGCCAAGAATAATCGCCCGTTTATTATCTTTCAGAGCGCCGGCTACAATTTCAGAAGCAGAAGCTGAACCATTGTTAATCAAAACTACCAAAGGAGCGTTATCAAGGATGTCACCAGGGTTGGCTAGGGCCGTGAATTTTGAACCAGGTAAACGGCCTTGAGTATAAACAATCAATTCAGGTTTACCACTTTTGCCTGCATCAAGAAAAGCATCAGAGACTTGAATGGCTGAGTCCAATAAGCCGCCAGGGTTATTGCGTAAATCAAGGATAAGGCCTTTTAATTTACCTCCAGCCTGTTGCTTAAGCTGAGCAAGCGCTCTCTCCATATCATCACCGGTCATTGCTTGAAATTGTGTCAAGCGGATGTAACCATAGCCATCATCAAGTAACTTGCTCTTTACACTTTTTACTAAAATCTTTTCACGAACCACAGAAAAACTAAGTGGTTTGCTTTCGCCTTTGCGCAAAATAGTTAAATCAAGGGTAGTTCCTTCTTTACCTCGCATAAGATCAACGGCTTCTTTTAAAGTGATCCCTTGCACAGATTTTGTCCCGAGCTTAATGATGTAATCGCCTGCCTTGATCCCTGCTTTCCAAGCGGGCGTATCCACCAAAGGCGTCACGACTTTAACAACGCCTTCTTCCATGGTGACTTCGATACCTAAACCACCAAACTCACCACTGGTGGATGTTTGTAATTCTTTAAAGGAATCTTCATCCAGGTAAGTTGAATGCGGATCAAGACCATTTAGCATTCCACGGATAGCATTATCAAATAATTCCTTGTCATCCACTGGTTTTACGTAGTACTTTTTGATTTGACCAATGGCATTAGAAAATCGCTGGACGTCCTCCATTGGAATTCTTTTAGTGGCTGTATCTTCAGGTGTGGTTGTTTCTTCAACAGCAGTAAATGCTGCCGAAGGAAAAAGGAAAGCGGTCGTTAGTAAAGCGACAAGCGCTTTATAATAAAACCGTTTGTTGTGCATACTGTTCTCCTTGGTAGGTTGGCGCGCAACAAGCGGCCAGCTCCGGGTATAGGTACATGTAGCAATATAAATGCCAAGGCCTAATTAAGAGTTTGGTTAATAAATTCTGCTATCGATTTAAAATAACTAACTATTGATTCCCGGTCTTCCCGGTCCTTTGGGGGTGTTTGTGTTACATCAACTGTGGTCCTTGATCATCTGCTAGCGAATCTATTAATTTCCTCTAAGACAACCACTCAAGCGCTGAAATCGCTTTTCCACGATGTCTTACTTCGAAGTATAGTCCGTTTTGTTTGAGTCCGCCGCTATGGCCTACTGTGGCAACTTGCTCTCCCTGTAGAACACTGCTTCCCTTTGATTTAAATAAGGATTGATTGTGTGCGTATAGCGTCATAAAGCCTTGGCCATGATCAATGATTAATAAGAGTCCATAGCCATTCAACCAATCGCTAAACACGACTTTCCCAGGGTAGACGGCAGTGACTGGAGTTCCTTCAGCGGCAAAAAATGTCACGCCTTGATTCATTCGTTGGAAAGCGTTTCTTCCTCCCTGTATTGGTCTGGGTAATTTCCTACGCATCTGACTAAAAGGTCTTGTTGCCTGCATCTGGACACTTTGCACGGCTAAGGTTTTTAATAAATGAGTAAGGTTGGCCTTGTTTTGTTCGTATTCAGCTAACGTATGTTGTTTTGTTTGAATTTCACTATTTAATGATTGGATGACTGCAGTATGATAACGTTTACCGCGTTCTAGTTGTCTTTGATGGACACTAAGCTTGTACTGTAGCTCTTTTTGCTCGATGAGCTCTGTTTTTAATGCGTTTTGGTTTAAGGTAATATCGCGCTTGGTGGCATCGATTTGATCGATAATATGTTGTCTTGATTGAATCACATATTGATAGAAGGTGAGTAAGCGGCTAACAGCATAAGGTTCGTCCTGATTGAGCAACCACTTAAGCGGTTGATATTCACCCATTTTATAACGTGTACGTACGTGTTCAGCAAGCAAGTGCTGCTGAGCAGCCAATTGTTTATTCAGCTCATTAAGTTTCTGTTCTAAAATATTAATTTTTTGCTGCTTTGATTGCATATCTTTTTGAATCGTTTGTAATTGACGTATACCTTCCCCAATCTGTTTTTCAGTGCTGGCAAGTTCCGAATTCAGGATGCTGCGTTTATCATGGGCATGAGCCAAGGTCTGCTTCAGCTGATTGATTTGAACGTCCAATTTTCTCAGTTTGGTTTTGGTTTGCGTAATCGCTGTACTCTCAGCTCGTAACTCGGTGGTTAAGAGAACAAAGAGCGCGATCAGGCTAAAAAACTTCAAGATCGCGTGTAATATCATGGATTCTCTGCCAATAATGCAACGCCGGTCATTTCTTTAGGCTGCTCAATCCCTAATAAGGCCAGCATGGTTGGAGCAACATCAATCAAGCTCCCTGTTTCATGGGTGAAATACCAGTTGCCGCCAATAAAGAGTAGTGGCACAGGTTGAGATGTGTGGGCTGTATGTGCTTGGGAAGTTGACTCATCAAACATAGCCTCAGCATTCCCATGATCGGCTGTTATTAACATTGCCCCATTTTTTTCCAGAACAGCTTGCCCAATGTCATGCATGCATTTATCCAGGCACTCCACTGCTTTTACAGTGGCAGCAAAATCGCCAGTATGTCCTACCATATCAGCATTGGCATAATTGCAAATAATCACATCATAAGCATCGCTGCGAATGGCATCTACTAAAGCATGTGTCACTTCCGGCGCGCTCATCTCCGGCAGTAAATCATAGGTGGCTACCAGCGGAGATGGAATGAGGAGCCTGTCTTCGTTGGCAAAAACATGTTCTGAGCCGCCATTGAAGAAAAAGGTAACATGAGCATATTTCTCCGTCTCGGCGATACGCAATTGACTTAAATCAGCATTGGCAAGGACTTCCCCTAGCGTGTTGCGTAAGGTCATTGGTGGGAAAGCACATTCCGTTGCTAAATGTTTTGAATATCGAGTCATACTGACAAAATGTGCTAATAAAGGCTGTCTTGGACGGATGAACCCCTCAAACGATTCATTTAAAAAAGCTTGTGTCAACTGGCGCGCGCGGTCGGCACGAAAGTTGAAAAAGAAGATCGAATCTCCATCTTCAATGGGTCGACCTTGTCCAATGAGGGTAGGAGGAATAAATTCATCAAATTTTTTCTCCGCATAAAATGCATGAATCGCAGCTTCTGCAGTTTCAAAGTGAAAACTGTCTTGTCCTTCTGTTAGTAGGCGATAAACAGGTGCAATTCTTTCCCAACGTTGATCGCGGTCCATAGCAAAATAGCGTCCAGTGATAGAGTTTATTGTGCCTACAGGATGTTTGGCTAGTTCTTGATTGAGCTGTTTTAAACTGCGTAAGGCGCTTTGAGGTGGTGTGTCACGACCATCAAGAAATAAATGCAAACAAACGTTGCGAAACTCAACATGATGGCATAAAGCTAAAAAGGCAAATAGATGCTTCTCATGGCTGTGAACGCCACCTGGAGAGAGTAAGCCCATAACATGTAAACATTTGCCTGCGCTTTTGACGTCTTCAATGAGCTTAAGCAGTACTGGATTTTTCTCATATTCACCACTGTTAATTGCGTCATTAATACGGGTGAAATCTTGTGGGATAACACGACCCGCTCCGATATGCATGTGTCCGACTTCTGAGTTTCCCATTTGTGCGTCGGGTAAGCCGACTTGCTGGCCTGAGGCCTCCAGTAAGATATGAGGATAGGTTGACCACCATTCATCCCATTGCGGAGTGTGTGCCAAAGCGATTGCATTATGAGCAATGTCTTTTCGATACCCCCAACCGTCAAGAATGATTAAAACAAGTGGTTTTTTTCTGTCCATCAAAATCTCATTTAAGAAAAAGGTGATTATATACTTGTTTTGATAGTTTATACTCGATCTCCAAGTATTTTTTGATTTGTCGAATTAGAAAGCTTGAAGATTGAGTACAGTGCAGTACTTAATATTTTGTTGCAAAGCGGTTAGACTATCACCCATTTTGTAAAAATCGGGTGAAATGGGTTGAATGATATATTACCTAAACACATTGCTATCATAATGGATGGGAATGGACGTTGGGCACAAAATCGTGGATTGCTTAGAGTTGAAGGACATCGCGCTGGCGTTGAGACGGTAAAAACAGTGATTCGTTGTTGTTTGCAAACGCAAATACCCATATTGAGCTTGTTTGCTTTTAGTAGTGAAAATTGGTCGCGGCCGGAAAATGAAGTTGAATTTCTCATGCAGCTTTTTATAGAAGCTCTGGGTCATGAAGTGCAAGAATTGCATCAGCATGGTGTCTGTTTACGTTTTACTGGAGATAGAACAGGCTTATCACAAAAATTACAAGAACAGATGCAGTCTGCAGAAAAACTTACGACGAATAATAATCGTTTAATTCTTAATGTTGTTGTCAACTATGGTGGTAAATGGGATATTGTTCAGGCGGTGAAAGCAATTGCGAAACAGGTTTGCGCAGGGCAATTAAAGCTCGAAGACATAGATGAATCGTTAATAGGGAATGCTCTTAGCACGCATGATTTGCCGGATCCTGATTTGTTTATACGTACCAGTGGTGAGCAAAGAATCAGTAATTTTTTTCTTTGGCAATTAGCTTATACGGAACTGTATTTTACGGATATCCAGTGGCCTGATTTTACTGCCGAAGAATTTAAAAAAGCATTGACTAGTTTCAGCCTGCGAGAACGGCGTTACGGTAAAACATCCCAGCAATTAAATAAGGCAAAACATGTTTAGACAACGGCTTTTAACCACCTTAGTTTTAGTGCCTTTAGTTCTCTTGTTCCTTTACTATGCCACGAACCCGATATTTGCTAGTTTAATTTTAATTATACTTGTTGGTTGTGCACTTGAATGGTTACCGTTAGTTCCTCTACAGTCTTTGTGGATGAAATTTAGTTTTATTATCCTGATATTGGGTTTGACCTGGTTGGTGCAATATGGTTTTCTCTATTGGCTAATGGTTAATTTATTGCTCTGGGTTCTGATCTTGGTTGCTGTGCTGTTCTTCCCCAAATCGCAAGACGTATGGGGTTTCCGCTGGGTCGTTGTTGTGGCTGGTGTAATTGTATTACCTGTCTTTGCTCAAAGCATGATAAGCATTCATTATCTAAACCAAGGGAAGGCTTTAATCCTTTACTTTCTTCTTTTGATTTGGGCCGCTGATATAGGAGCTTATTTAATCGGCAGACAGTGGGGGCGTCATAAGCTTATACCTGCTGTAAGCCCCGGAAAGACAATAGAAGGTTCTGTGGGTGGTCTTATGCTTTCTTTGTTCGTGTCGTTGGGAGGCTATTTTTATTTTCACCCTCAAGCGACTGTCAATTGGTTTGTTCTTGCTTTTGCTACGGCACTGATTTCCATACTGGGTGATTTATTTATTAGTATTCTTAAAAGAAGAGCTAAACTAAAAGATACCGGACATTTATTGCCTGGCCATGGGGGAGTCCTTGATCGCTTGGACAGTATGATTGCCGCCTCCCCTCTATTTTATTGTGGCTTACAATTTTGGGCACCTGGATTGTAATATGCTTCTAACCTTATTTTATTTTTTTCTTGCCTTATTATTGCTAATTACCGTGCATGAGTACGGTCATTTTATCGTTGCTCGTTTGTGTGGTGTTAAAGTTCTACGTTTTTCTTTTGGCTTTGGAAAAGTGTTGGCTCGTTGGCATGATAAAAAGGGGACAGAGTATGCCTGGTCACTTTTTCCCTTGGGCGGCTACGTCAAGATGCTGGATGAGAATGAGGCCGAAGTTCCTGAAAATGAACGACATCTTGCATTCAACAATAAATCCGTTTGGGCCCGGATTGCCATTGTTGTCGCTGGACCGATGTTTAATTTTCTTTTTGCTTTTCTCGCTTTGTGGTTAGTCTTGATCATTGGTATTTACTCTTTAGCGCCGATGATAGATAACGTTCGGGCTAATAGTATAGCCGCGATCGCAGGCTTGGAAGCAAAACAAGAAATCCTAAGTTTGAATAACAAAGAGGTAGCAAGCTGGCGTGATTTTCAATTTGCACTCATGCCTCTACTTGGTAGCTCTGAAACAGTAACCATCACCGTTAAGTCACTTGCTAATGGTAAGGTCAAAGAATTGTCTTTGCCATTAGAGCATTGGACGTTGGACGCAAATAATCCAGACCCTCTGGGTAGCTTGGGAATAGTCCCATTTATTCCTAGTGTTCCGCCGATTGTGGGAGAGGTAGTCGGAAATTCTCCAGCTCAAAAAGCCGGTTTGCGAACCGGGGATATTATTAAACACATAAATAACAAACCCTTGGATGATTGGTTTGAATTGGTAAATTATGTAAGACAACACCCTAATGAATCTTTGCTCTTATCGATTTCACGACAAGGAAGAGCCTATGACGTGCGAGTGCAAATCGGCGCAAAAGCTGGAGACAATAATGAGGAAGGTTTTCTAGGTGTTCGCTCACAAAAAGTTAACTGGCCTCCCCAATGGTTACGTCTTCAACGTCAGGGGCCAATCACTGCACTCGGCACAGCTTTTACACAAACCATTGATCTTACTGGGGCTACGTTCTCTTTAATTTGGCGTTTTGCTACTGGTAAACTGGGGTTAAAAAGCATCAGTGGTCCTGTTGGTATTGCTCAAGGGGCTGGAGAGTCGGGACGCAGTGGCTTGGCTTACTATTTATCATTTCTAGCTTTGGTTAGTATCAGTTTAGGAGTGTTAAACTTATTACCTATTCCTCTGCTGGATGGAGGACATTTAATGTATTGTTTATTGGAAATTGTTAGAGGCGGCCAGCCACTTTCTGACGAAATGAAATCAGTGGGCATTTATTTAGGTTTAATTTTTTTAGTGGCATTAACAATTTTGGCATTAAGTAATGATTTGGCGCGGTTGATCGGGTGAAGAAGTAACTTCTTATAAGTTCGGCGCAAAAGATATTTTCAAAACCTTTGAAATCCGATCTTCGAGTTTTGTTGCTTAACTTAGAGCATCGAATTACCGTGGCTTGACCACGGTATCCATAGTTCATGAAGAGCCGCTGGATGCCGTGGTCAAGCCACGGTAATTCGGTTTTTTGCTTCGTCAAATTACAAAACTAGAAGATCGATTTCAAAGGTTCTTAAAAGTACATATTGTTCGAACCTATTGAGAAAACTAAGAGAGGATATGATTAAGAAACTTAGCATTTTGATTTTATTCGCATAGTTACTTTACATAAGGGTGAAAACACTATTTTTCCTATTCGATCTGGCCTAAAAATAACAAATTTTGATGGATGGATTTCTTGACAGGGTTAGTCAGTTCCTATAAAAGGGGTGACAATTTATATTCTCGCTGGGATTTATTTCCAGAATTTATTCCCGTGGTCCTGGACGTAAAATAATAATGAAGAATGTCAGTAAAAAAATTGTATTGGGTGTTTGTTGTTCGACAATGTTAACTTGGTCTGTTTATGCTCAGGCTGCAGAAGGGTTCATTGTTCGCGATATCAAAATTACTGGTTTACAACGCATTAGTACGGGTACGGTATTAAATTATCTACCCGTTCAAGTTGGTGAGGAAGTTAGTCCTGGCTCTACAGCTCAAATCATCAGAGCCTTATACGATACCGGCTTTTTCCAATCCGTGTCATTAGAACGACAAGGCAATACGTTAATTGTCAATGTTGTTGAGCGTGCAACGATTGGTTCAATCACAATGACGGGTAATAAAGAGCTCCCTGCTGACAGGCTTAAGGATTTGCTGAAGCAAATGGGACTGGTTAAAGGCAGGGTTTTTCAGCGTGCTTCTCTTGAACGTTTAGAAAATGAACTCAAACAAGCTTACAATGCCCGGGGCAAATATAATGCTCGTATCGAAACAACAGTCACCCCTTTAACTGAAAATCGTGTGGCTATAACGATTAATATTTCTGAGGGCCGTGTTTCTCGTATTAAAGAAGTTAAATTCATTGGTAATCATGATTTTTCTAAACATGAATTAATGCAAGAGATGTCTTTAACAGAAAGCAACATCTTTACTTACTTCACAAAAAAGGATCAGTACTCGAAATCGGCGATGGATGCTTCTTTAGAAGCAATACGTTCATTTTATCTTGACCGTGGCTATTTGAAATTCAGGATCGTTTCCTCACAAGTATTATTGTCTCCTGATAAAAAAGATGTGTATATCAATATCCATCTGGATGAAGGACCACAATACCGTTTCTCAGGTTATAACGTGGTAGGGAAGACCGTTTTACCGAAAGAAAAAATTGATTCCTTGATTCAAGTAAAACAGGGCGATGTATTCTCGCGTAAAAAAGTAACAGAGAGTATTTCTGCCATCGGCCTAGCCTTAGGTGATCTTGGTTATGGTTTCCCAGCAATTAATGCAGAACCTCGAATTGATGAAGAAAATAAAACTGTCTTTATTACTTTTATTGTTGAACCGGGCCGTCATGTTTATGTTCGCCGCATTAATTTCCGGGGCAATACCAAAACAGGAGATTATGTACTACGCAGTGTTATTCGTCAGGATGAGGGGTCGATATTATCACTGCATAATATTAAAGAATCTGAAAGGCAATTGCGTCTTCTTGGCTATTTGAAAAATGTTAATATCAAAACTACTCCAGTACCTGGGACGAACAACCAGGTTGATTTGGATGTTGAGGTTGAGGAAGCTCCTTCGGCAGAAGCAACGGCATCGCTTGGCTATGGTACAAATGGACCGCAGTTTAATGCTGCCTTTAATCAGCATAACTTTATGGGAACTGGCCGCTCTTTAGGTCTTGGTTTTAATGCCAGCTATTGGGGACAAGATTACTCAGTAAGTTATTATAATCCTTTTTATACGAATACGGGGATTGGACGCGGTTTGAATTTTTATTTTCAAACGATTGATCCGAAAAAATTAGATGTTTCTGCTTTTTCTTCCGATCGTTTTGGTTTTGATGTTAATTACAACATGCTGCTATCTGAGAAAAGCAGTTTTCAATTTGGCTATGGTTATCAGGATCTACTGATCAAATCGGCTGGTGCCGTCATACCGATTCAAAATTTTGTGAATCAATATGGACGTGATTTTCATGAAATTCGTTTGACGATGGGCTGGAATCGCAATAGCTATGATAAAGTTCCATTCCCCACGAGAGGATTGAATCAGCAAGCAAGTGCTCTTATCGCGCTACCTGCTTCCTCAAATTCTCTATCCTATTACAAGACCAATTACATGGCGCACTGGTATCAACCGCTGACCCATGGGTTTATTTTCTCCTTATTGGGTAATGTTGGTTATGGAAATATGTTTAATGGCGATGGCTTGCCGTTCTTCGAAAACTATTACGCGGGTGGTATCGCATCTCCAGGCCAAGTGCGAGGTTATCAGAGTTATTCTTTAGGTCCACAAGATAACTTTGGCCGAGCTCTTGGAGCAAACTTCTTAGTTAATGGTACTGCTGGTATTATTTTGCCCTATCCATTAAGTCGAGATAATATGAGAACGACAATTTTTGCGGATGCCGGTAATGTGTTTGCTGATGGTATACCTCCGGCTCTTACCGGTTTGGGCGGCGGTCCATTGCGTTATTCAGCAGGGGTTGGTGTTGAATGGCGGTCACCCTTTGGACCATTGGCTTTCAGCGTTGCTAAACCCTTGAATAAACAACCACTTGATAATCAACAAATCTTCCAGTTTACCTTGTCATCTGGTTTTTAAACCTAGAAAAGCAGCTGCGTAGTTTATAACCGCTTTTCTGAAACTGTTTACTAAACTGTTCATTCCCGCGTAAGCGGGAATCTATTCTGGAATAGCACAAGGCTTTAATCAGGATAGATCCTCGCCTACGCGGGGGATGACACCGTTTGATGAACATTCTCTTTTTCTAGATCAAATAATTAATTGTGCTTGCTTATCGCAACCTGGATGGAATTATGCTAGCATCTGAGACTTTTAATTAGGAGATTAAATAATGAAGCGTGTGAGTGGGTTTTTGGTTGCTTTTGCACTGATTTTGGGCGGTGCCAATGCATTTGCTGATTGGGCCAAAATAGGTATTGTGGACTTGCAAAAAATTATGCAAACCTCAAGCCAAATGAAAGCCATACAAGCAAAATTAGAAAAAGATTTTAAACCCCGCCGCGATAAACTTGTGGCTATGGAAGAGGGTCTAAAAAAAGATATGGAGAAGCTCAAGCGTGAAAGTGCTGTTATGAGCCAAGCTCAGAAAAAGGAAATGGAGAAGAAAATTATTGCTACCCAAAGAACCTTTGAAAGAGAAGGTCAACAGTATCAGCAAGAATTAAGCACTGCGCACAATGAAGCCATGGAAGAACTTTACACTAAGATCCGTAAAGCGATTAACAAAGTGGCTGAGGTTGAAAAATATGATCTAGTCTTACAAAAAGATGCTGCTCCCTTCAGTATCGCCAAGCTAGATATTACTGAGAGTGTTATCAAAGAAATTCATTAATCTTAGTAAGTCGCGTGTACACTCTTGCTGAAGTTGCCCACCACCTGGATGGGGTTTTGCATGGGAATCCCGAGCAGCCCATCCAGGGCATTGCTTCTCTAAGTCGAGCACGCAAGACGGATCTGTCCTATTTTGATCACCCCTTTTTGCTAGAAATGTTAACTAAAACAAAAGCGGGTGCAGTCTTGCTAACTGAAAATCACATTGCTTATTCTCCGGCAAATTCTATTGTTGTTCCTGATCCTTTATTAAGCATGAGCATTGCCGCAACCTTGTTTAGTGCACCTGTAGTATCTCCTGCAGGTATTCATCCGACAGCCTTTGTTTCACCATCAGCACAACTTGGAGAGGGAGTGACTATTGGTGCAAATACAACTGTCGAGGAAGGCGTTGTGCTTGGTGATGGTGTGGTGATCGGAGCAAATTGTGTACTTGAAGCAAATGTATTTATCGATTTTAAAACAGTCATTCAACATGGGGTCCATGTGTATGATGGCACTAAATTAGGTAGAGAAGTGATTGTGGAAAGTGGCGTGATACTAGGGGCTTCTCCTTTTAATGGTATTAAGCAACAAGGTCGTTGGTTGAGTGGTCCAGCTGTTGGTGGTACTTGGATCTCTGATCACGTTCACATTGGTGCAAACTCAGTGATTACAAGAGGCGCTTTGGGTGACACCTTGATCGGTTCAGGAGTTCGTATCGATAATTTGGTCATGATTGCACATGATGTTATCATTGGTGCAAATTCGGCAATAGCTGGTTGCGCTGTTATTGGGGCGAATACACAACTAGGAGCTCATTGTATCATAGGAGGAGCGAGTTGTGTCGCTCCGCATGTGCATTTGACAGATGATGTGGTGATTACAGGAATGTCAACGGTGAATAAGTCTTTGACCAAGCCGGGTGTATATTCTTCTGGGATCATGGTGAGTGAGCATCGGCAATGGCGTCGCAATGTGGCACGTTTCCGCCGGCTTGATGATTACATTACCCGCCTCATCAAATTAGAGCAAGTAAAAGAAGTGTAATGAGTGAGAAATAACGCATGAGTGAAGTCATAAACATAGACAAAATCCTCAACCTACTACCACATCGTTATCCATTTATCCTAATTGATCGGGTAGTGGATTATAAAGTGATGGATTATCTGATTGCTATCAAAAACGTAACGATTAATGAACCTTTTTTTATGGGACATTTTCCTGGAAATCCCATTATGCCTGGTGTTTTGATGCTTGAGGCTTTGGCACAGGCAGGGGGGATACTGTCCAACTTATCGCTAAAACCAAAAGAAGGGCATGAGTTTTTATATTTTTTTGCGGGTATTGATAACGCCAGATTTAAACAAGTCGTGATCCCAGGTGATCAGCTACGTTTAGAAGTTAAGTTGCTGGGAGAAAAACGCAATTTTTGGCGCATTCACGGTCAAGCATTTGTTGGTGATAAGCTTGCCTGCTCTGCAGATTTAATGAGTGCATCGAAGGAAATTAAAAAGTGATAGATGAACGAGCAATAATTCACCCTTCAGCTAAATTAGCCAAAGGGGTAGTTGTAGGTCCCGGTAGCTTAATTGGTGCCAATGTAGAAATAGGTGAAGGGACCTGGATTGGGCCTTATGTAGTGATCCAGGGGCCAACCACGATAGGTAAGAATAATAAAATCTTTCAATTCGCCTCCGTTGGTGATGAGCCACAGGATATTACTTATAAAGGAGAACCAACCCGTTTGGAAATCGGTGATAACAATATTATTCGTGAATATTGCATGATCAGTCGCGGTACTGTTAAAGGCGGGGGGGTTACTCGGATAGGTGACGGCAATTATTTGATGGCTTATACGCATATTGGTCATGATTGTACTATGGGTAATTACACGATTATGGTTAATCATGCAGCCTTATCTGGCCATGTAACAATTAATGATTACGCTATCATTGGTCCTTATGCTGGGATACATCAATTTTGCCATATTGGAGCCTATGCATTTATTGCTCGGGCCAGTTATGTCAGTAAAGACGTATTACCTTATGTAATGATCTCTGGTCATACAACCGCTGCCTGTGGGATCAACACGGTTGGTTTAAGGCGACGTGGATTTTCTTCTGCCACCATTGATCAGCTTCGCCGTGCCTACAAGATTATTTTCCGCAAAGGCTTAACTGTCCAGCAAGCTGTGGCGGAATTAGAGATGATGCAGAATGATTGTCCAGAAGTGCTTCCCATGATTGATGCCTTAAATCAATCAGCTAGAGGAATCGTGCGTTAGTCATGTTAGGTTCGATACTTGTCATCATTGCTGGTGGAGCTATGGGGGCTTTGGCACGGTTCGCCACTGTAGGACTTATGCAAAGACTATTGGGGTTCAGCTACCCTTATGGAACGTTAGTCGTTAATTGTCTAGGGTCTTTTTTGGCAGGCTTTATTATGGTGCTTATCATAGAGCGGTTTGCTGAAACGGAATACTGGCGTTTATTCCTGGTTGTCGGTTTTTTGGGAGCCTATACGACATTTTCCAGTTTTTCTTGGGAAACTTGGGTGCTTTATCAAGACGGTAAGACGGTTGCGGCGTTGGCTAATGTGTTCTGCAATAATGTTGGTGCTTTAGTAATGGCTTTTATTGGTATGCACTGTGGTCGTTTTATAGGAACTTTGGTATAAGGTAGGCTATGTTAGATTCTCAATTATTGCGTGATCATCCCCAACAAGTTGCCAAGCAATTGCTGAAACGCGGCTTCCACTTTAATGTTGATGCTTTTATAGTACTGGAAGAGCGTAGAAAAGCCCTGCAAGTAGCCACTCAAGCATTGCAAAATGAACGCAATCAACGATCAAAAGCCATCGGTCAAGCAAAGGCCCGGGGTGAAAATATTGATTCAATGCGAGAAGAAGTTAATCGACTGGGGCAAGAGCTTGATAGCAAAAAATCCGAACTTGAAAACGTTTTGCAAGAATTAGAAGCAATCATAATGACCCTCCCCAATTTGCCTCATTCATCTGTTCCAGTAGGGGAAGATGAACATGACAATCTAGAGATCCGACGGTGGGGAACCATTCCGACTTTTGATTTTCCTATTAAATCGCATGATGAACTTGGTGAAGCGCTTGGACAATTGGATTTCGCTCTTGCAGCGAAGATAACTGGCAGTCGTTTTGTGGTGATGAAAGCACAGATAGCCAGACTTCATCGTGCCCTGATTCAATTTATGCTGGACATTCATACACAAGAGCACGGTTACCAGGAAATTTATGTCCCTTATATTATCAATGCAGATAGTTTATTAGGCACAGGTCAACTGCCAAAATTTGAGGCTGATTTGTTTAAGCTAAAGGGGGACGAAAATTATTACCTAACCTCCACTGCCGAAATTCCTGTGACCAATACAGTGCGAGATACCATCTTGGCTGCAGATGTTTTACCCATACGTTATGTGTGCCATTCTCCTTGTTTTCGTAGTGAAGCCGGGTCTTATGGTAAGGACACCAAGGGGATGATAAGGCAACATCAGTTTGAAAAAGTCGAGTTGGTTTGGATTACCACACCAGAATCTTCTTATGAAGCACTTGAACAATTAACAAAACATGCCGAAATCATTTTACAGCGGCTTAATCTAGCTTATCGTGTTGTTACTTTATGTACAGGAGATATGGGCGCTGGATCAGCTAAAACGTATGATCTGGAAGTATGGCTTCCTAGCCAGAATACTTACAGAGAAATTTCTTCCTGTTCGAATATGGAAGCTTTTCAGGCTAGACGTATGAAAGCCAGATACAGGCATCAGGATACGCGAGAAATCGAATTGGTTCACACGTTAAATGGTTCTGGCCTTGCCATTGGTCGTACCTTGGTTGCCATTATGGAGAATTATCAAGATAAAGATGGTAATATTCGTATTCCAGATGCTTTAAAACCTTACACGGGTGGCTTGGAACTTATCACGAGTTGCTAATATCTCATGCAAGGAATAGCGAAGGACTATATGAAACAAGCATACATACTTGATTTGATCTTATTTTTTATCCTCCTAGTATCAGGAACATGCTGGGCACAAAAAAATGGAACCAGCAATGAGGTTGTAATGAAAGAAAGAAAAGAATATTTTAAACACGAATACCCCCCCAGTCACTGGTCAATTGATTTCACTCGAGCAGGTACTTCAATTGCTGTTATTACCGTCCGTGACAAATATCATTATTCCGTTATTCTTAATCCCACTGATTGTAGAGGTTATCGTACAATCATTCGCTATCTGAATGAAGGGAACTCAGCCCTTTCGTCGGCATTGAATCGTCCCTACACAGTCTCTGAACAACGTGGATTAAATGATGTTGCTACGGTGATGACGCAAGTGTATGAAAAATTAGGACTCATTGTGCAATTTTCGCAACTTGGGAATAACTCACATACGTTTGATAAAACGACTGGAGTGACGCTTCATGGAAATGAAGAAGAACCTAGCATGTTGCATTTGCATATGTGGGGGAGAGGCGACCCTAAGGAAGAATATATTCCCGGTGTTCCTCTAAGAGGACCTGAACCGGGTTTGATGTTTGATTTAATTGCAAAAACCCAAACGCATCCTATTAACCAACATGCGATAAAATGGGGTGAAGAGGAACTTAAAGCAAGTCTTATCATGTTTAAACTTAAATTGGCCGAATACGTGAACTCATCAGCATTTACTGATGAGTTTGGTGATACTTTAAAAGTGACTATTCATGATGAAAAAGCGCTTCAAGAGATAAAAGAAAGTGGTTTGGGATTTTTTAATAAGCAGACCAACTCCAAATCCTCACCTGATAATACACCAGGTGTTACTCTCGGCTCCAAAATCTGACGCAATCGGTAATCACACATAATGACATCCATCTTGTGAAGTGAGAGCATCACTATTCTCTCCGTTGCTGCTTTCTCTATCTCTTTTGTTAAAAAGAGAATGTGATTCGAGTGCTTCCTTAATATGTGTTTTATTAACAAGAACCTGAGTATAGGTAGCAGCATCATTCATCGCGTACCGCAGGAAACCGGCACTCTCTGGGTTATCTTTAAAGTAGGCATAAAGATCAATTTTAATGCCATACTGTTCGAAGATTTTCTGCACGTAAGGATCATGGAGAACATCAATAACTTCAAGCATCGCATGAAAACCCCGTTTGGCATAAACACCTACCGTCTGCACAAGAAAAAGATTGACATCGTTTTGCAAACCAGGATCTTGCGCATGATGTTTCATATACTTCGCCAGCATACCTACGATATTACACGTGTGGCCAGAAATAGAACCCACATAAGCAGAATACTGGCGATTTTTATTCCAAAACCATTGTTTCCCATCTTTTTTATCCGATTCAACAGTTGATGCATCCACGAGCATATTACGCATTGGTTCGCGCTGTGCATCATAAAAGACTGATGAGCAGCCACGCATGACACCCCCACTAGAATTCCATACATCAGAGCCTACTTTTTCAGCGTCAGTCTCGAATTTTCTTTCTTTAACCTTTGTCGATGCATCTAATGCAAGGCGGTCACGTCCTTTATGTGCTTCAGCATGATGTAATACACCTGTAATAAATTCTATTTCAATGGTTGAAAATTTAGTGGTGTCTTTATAACCATTAGCAAAAATACTGATTTTTTGTTCCATCTCTCGTGGATTATCCACTTTTCCATTCATACCTAAAAAGAATTGAAGAATCTTATTGCATGCCTTAAGTGTGTTTTCTCTCAATTCTTCATCTTCAGGTTCCATCTCTGTATTACTTGCACGTGTATCAAGCGTTATTTCCGAATGGGAAAGTCCGTTAATATACTGGGCAAGACGAGTTTCAAAAAATCGTCTTGGATCATTTTGCTTAGAGTTAAAGGGTTTGAGGTTTTGAGAAGCTTGGATTATTTTTTGGACTCCCAGTGCTCCCAGTTGCGCTATTATTGGTTTTTCGCTTAATTTTTTCATTATTTTTTCAAGACATACGTCATACTTAACAAACAGGTAGTTTGCTGATAATTCTTGTAGGAATTTCTCATCTCCAATGTTTTGAGAAGTGAAAAAGCCGATAGTTAATAGCAAAAACTCTGAAATGTCAGTTTTATTACCAATAAGCGATAAATATTTTTTCGTATTTATGCATGTCTTCATATAACTAATATCACCAATCGATGGTCTAAATGCTGGTAATAAGGCATCAAATGAGATATCGGTTAATTGTGATTTAATAGAGCCTGCAGTGCTTGTATCCACTTTTGCAATGAGCAGCGGTAACAAAGCTTTTTTTGTTTTCATGCTTAATGTACCGGTATTGCTGTCAAGGGATAGCTCAGGAATAGACTGAAATGCATTCATAAGAATGGAGAGCAGTGGTTTTTCACTTTCCGTTGCAAGCATTTTTTGGACAAATTCCAAAAGTTCGCTAGAGAGTGGTTGGTTTCTATCCTTGCTAAAAGCCCCAAGCATCTCTAAATCATCACGATAAGGTAATAACCCAACTCGTCGTATGATTTCTTCAAGTAACGCTTTGTTGTGAGTTAAAAGCCCTTTTAAAAAAAGTGATTTTAATAGTACCTGTTCAGCTTTAGGAGCTTCTCCGATGGCTTCATAAATATGTTTAAACCGAGAGAAACGTAAATCTTTAATGTAATCATTTACAATCCGTTGGGTATCGATCGTATTTTTTACTTTGAATTGATTTGTTACCTCTTCAATTTTTTCGATAGTTTTGTTGGATGCTTTAATAACTTTTTCTGCGGTATCTTTTGATATATTCTTCAGATTATTCACCATCTCATCTAAGCTTTTCATATCGACCTCTAAAATATTGCTCACTCTGATAATTTTTATTTCACATTGGTGATAATAGAGAGAAAACATTAAGAAACTATTAAATTTATTGTTTCTAAGAAATATTAAATTTCAGCTCAACTGACTGAAGATTATTTAAGACAAATAAATGAACAAGTATGTTGTGATTTATACAGCCCCCGTGTTAAGATGCTCCATTGTTACAATAAATTGTTTTATAGCAGGTGATTCTCATGGAACTAGCACTGTATCTATTGAACCAAGCGGTATCGAAAGGTGAGTATGAAACTGTCAAAGGAATATTGATTGCAAATCCGGAACTCATAAATCAATACACACCACCAACTTATGAATCTCCTCTTGCAATCGTTTTAAATAAAAAACATATTGACTACAACATGCTGGAGATTTTGGTTGCTCACCAAGTTACATTTGATTATCCAGTTAATCATCACCACGAATTGCCTTTTGAATTGGCCTGCAAAAATCTAGACGTCAAATTATGCCAATTTCTGCTGGCTCACCATGCTCTTATTTCAGAGCGGGCATCACATTTTCTCTTAATGCATAGCACGGATATTAGATACCTGACCGAAAATAAAATTAAAAATGCATGTGAAATTATTAAATTAATGGGTGGTTTACAAGCAGTCTCTTCTAATAAAGATAGTGAAGGCAAAAGCTTTAAAGAGCAAGCAAGGAAATCACAGTTAATCAATCGATTCGGTGGCGTATTGAAGTATGATTACATGCAATTGCTGGAGGCAATCTATCCTATTGTAGATAGCCCCAATAATGTCGTCGCAGATGTCGCAGATAATCACAGTACCCAATTTAAGAACCTGATCAGCACAATTGAGGACAAATATGCTGCAAAAGAGGCGTATGATCGCGATAATTTAAAAGACTCAATCCATCTTTTCTTTATGACTGGTGGCGAATTACCTCCTTTAAGAAGAGTAACCGATCCTAACATTAATAATAATGGCCCAAGTTTCTAAAATTTCTCTTTAGAATTTTTATTACAATGGTTTGGACGCTAGTTTGTGGATAGACAGGCTCCATTTTCCTCACTATACTCCGCATTTTAATAATGGAGTCAAATATGGTACAGGGAGTAGAAGCACGGGTATCAAAGTATTGGTTTTTGAATGCTAAAAGTAGTAGAAAAGACAATCGAAATATAAAAGAGATCAAGGCACTTGGCGCTAATGTAATATCTAAATGTCAAAATATACTTACATTAACGGATGATCCTTATTGTAAGAAACAATTAAACTTGATTATTCGTAATACAACAAATCTCATGACGTTAACCTCAGAAACATCAACAAAAAATCTAACGGAAAATAATGATAAAATTATAGAGATCTGTAGAGACCTCCAAACCAATCTTCTAAGTATTCCTGCAACCATCCATACTCCTACAGACTTAGCGACTGTAAGCTATAGGCTTGCACAGGCATGTCTATACATCCTTGTATTAAGTGCCGCTTTAGCTATTGGAGCAACATTTGGAGCCTGGTATTTTGGTTTCTTAACAGCAACCTACTTTACTGACACTCTGGCAGTTGCACTTGCAAGCATTGGAATTCCTGGTGTATGCCTAGGCTTATTTTCTTACGGTGTATATTCTGTACAAAAAAATCCAGTAGAAGCGCAGTTTAATGACTTAGTTGAAAACATCGATCTATTCTGCAATGAAATTGCTCAATTTGATGAAGAATGTACAATAAATCAGTCCTCAACTGCAACCGAAGTTGTTCATATGTATTGATGACAACATACGCAGATATAATTTGCTGCACCAATAAAACATAAGGATGTGGACGATGCGCAAGAGAACCCAAAATGTTCGGAATGAAAATCCCTTTAATCAATTACCTGATGAAATGGTATTGAGTATCTTTAATGTTGCCAATAAGCATAGAGAGGCGGTGCTTAAACCAAATGATATGACCTCAGTAGCTTTGTCCTGCGAGCGATTTAAAAATGTTAGCTCCGATGCCAGTTTTTTCTCACACAATAAGTACAGGCATCTTCGAGAACAATCCTCTGATTACAGAGACTTTAAAGAAAAACAAATAAGAAAACTAAGGCGGGACATGCGATGGGAAAAGGAAAAAAATGGTGACTTTTACTATGATAAAAACACTAGACATGCTCTTGCCTGTTTCATAGGTCTAGCAATGGCTGGCGGTTTAGCTTTAAAATTAGACACCACTTACCCCACTTTCTTGTTCCTTTTTTGGGTTTTTTGCATTCTAAACATGATAATCAATGAGGTGCTTCTAAGCTATTTTGAGCCATCTTTAAATCCCAATGACTTAAGGAAGATCCCTCTACAATTCTATGAGGAGCAATTTGTTATAAACAACAATAAGCCCTAATAACATCATTTTTTCATCTGTTGGATGAGTCATCCATTAGGATAAAGTTTTCTCACGCTGACACCAGCTCGTTCAGCTTTGTCCATGATTTCTGTTTTAGATAATTCGTTATGAGATGATGCGCATACGGAGTCAAAAGTGAAGAATTCTGTATGCGTTTTTCTAATGGCAGCTCCTAAATGTTCATCCCGATTTTTTATACCTTCTTGCATCCCTCTGACAGCCCCCCAAAATACTCCAAAGACTGCAAATGCTGGTTCAAGGAGTGCTAGAGAAAATAACTCATGAGCCAAGACTATTTCATTAAAACAAAATTTTTCTCTAATGATACTATAGGCTTTCTTATTCATTGAAATAGGACATTCTATTATCCCTTGGGTGGTACCTACAGCTGCCCGTGTAAAAAAACGATGTGCTCTTTTTGCTTTATCTTTTTTTGGCATCTTTGCTCCTTTCTGGTTAATGTAATCTATGATAATAAACCAACCAATCTGCAATAGAAATTGATTGTTTGTATGCAGGATATACTAATTTCTTATATGCTCATTAACTCAATCTCATGAGAGTTTGGCAATGAGAACACACTGAAATTAAAAACGATAGGCGAGGCGCAAAACCAACGAATAAAGAAAAGGGAAATAAGTGTCAGATGGATTTAATTGAGCTTCACCATAACCCGCGGTGTAATTTCCCCCGAGTTCACCCATAAAATGTTCGTTAAAACGATAATTTAATCCAACGCCAAAGGCTGGGCTTAATCGCCAATCATCGATTAGGATATCGTTTCGATGAATTCCTGCTGCCCCGGCGCTGGAATACAGCCTAAGATGAGTGGTTGGAATGACCAACATGATTTTTCCCTTTAAGTCCAAGGTTTCTGTCTTGGTTCTTAATGTTTCCTGGTTGTTCATAAAACTAAACAAACTTACAGGATCAAACGAAACTTCCGCATCTGGGTAGCGCAAATAATTAAATTCTAGCGCAAAATAAGGCGTAAATTCATACCCGGCTAAAACTCCCCAAACACCACCTCCTTCTCTCACTTCAATAGGAGTGGATATACTTAAGGCCAGATTTTGATTTTCTTCTGTTGGCACTAATCCTGTCCAGGTAGTGGAACCATAACCACCCATAACTCCGATATAAAAGGGATGGCAAGATTTAGCATTTCCTTGTGAACCTGCTTGACAAGCAATGGAATAACAAAATAATTGCAACAAGATGAGTAAAATTAATTTTTTATCAATTACCATAAAACACACTCAATTACGTCTTGACATCTCTTAACAGAGAGTCAAGACCGATAGATAAATGCTGGATTAATTATTGGCAGGCTGCCCTAGTACCACTACATAGTCTCTGACGAGAATCTACACCACCGTAAAGATAGCAATTCCAATTATCCATACAATCCTGGGGGGTTGTATAACGTTGAGATTCACATGCTTTTTGCAGTGATCCAAATACACTGATCATACGCGAGTAAAGTGCATTCATATCCTGACACATGCCAGCAGGTAGCCCTGAAGAAACGCAATAGCAAGTAGCTGCTGTTTTGAAAGAAGCACAGAAACTAGGGTGATTTGTTGGTAATGCATTAGGACAAGCAAAAGCAGGGAGAGCAACGCAATACGTAAAAACAACAATAAAGATTTTTCTTATCATCCTTGGTCCTTATTAAATTTTCCCTACAAGACTTTATCAGAAACTAATTTCTTGAGGAATAAAAAAAGCTATTTAATTTGAGACTTTTCATTAATCTGTGTCATCCCCGCATAGGCGGGATCCATCCTAGTTCAAGTCTTGCGCCATCCTGGAATAGATTCCCGCCTACGCGGGAATGACATAGCCCCTACTCATTATGCAGAGCATTTCTTTAGCTATTCTTTCTCGAAAAGTCGGTTCCAAATTTGCAGATAGGATTAAAAAGGGGCTATCCGAGTCAGGCATTCGTAAAAAGCATACATCAAATAAATGATCTATTTGCAATAAATCATACTCATCATGTCTTGTATTTTCTGTCTCAAATCCAAAAAGAGTCGATTTATCCCTGCACTTAGTATTTCTCAGAAGACTATTTTGAACATTAATATTAATAAGAAAATTATTTCCCTTATTTGAATTTAACCGCCCACTTAGGCTAAGGACTTTAGGGCTTAATTTTAAACGGAATACGGTAGTGTACAACCAAGTAAGCCATTTAACTAAATAGGTTTTAATCATCTTTTTTTTCTGCCGAAACGTAGCTATACTCGCAAGTTTCACCAAATTTGGACATCCTTGGTAGGGACCTGTATCGATAACAGAATCATGGACCTGCTGACACAACTCAGCTAAAGTAGCCTCCTTGTTAAGAGCCAATTTAATAGGCTCAAGTCTGAGAAAGCAACCAATGGTTTTATCGTACTCTTGTTTTTCACGAGTGGATTTTACTCTGTTTATGCAAATAAACGGGAAGGCTGTCTGAGACTCATGACAGCAATGAAGCAGAGCCAATAGGAGAACCGCACATAAACCATCAAGGATACTGATATGATGATGTGCACAGAAGCGTTTGAAATTATTCAGGTCTTCTTCCGGGATTTCCGTGTAGGTTGAATAAGTCAGTTGTAGCTCTCGCATGTTTTTAACGATATATTCCGGTGGGAAAGCAAATAAGCTTGCATCCTTCAGATACTCACCCCAAAAAGCCATGTCACGATTTAAATGGTTCTGAATATGAGATTGCTCGTCAAATATATACTGTCTATAAGCGATGTCTTTTTCCACCTTGATATCACTAGCTGAGAGATAAAATTGGGATAGATCCGATAATAGTATTTCTGGGGAAACATCATCGGAAATAATATGAGGTAGGCATAATTGCAATTCTGTGACCTCATTCTTTAGATAAAACAATCGAATGATGACCTGGGGCTCATCTTTTGGCCAGGAATGATACGTTCTTAACTCACGAAGAGAGTTCTCCACAACCCACTCACTTTTTTCCTCCGATAAAGATTGGAGATTTTCTTCAATAATTTCCACTGATCGATGTTTTTTAAAATATTGAACAGGGCGAAATTTACTTACGTGGTAGGATAATGCCTCATGTTTTTTTAATACAGCTGCAAATGCTGATGTCAAAGCAGCCAGATTAAGATGCCCCTTAAGACGCTTTCTGGTAAAAATAGTTAATTTTCTTGCCCTTGGCTCAAAGGTATCTGTTAACCATAACAAGAACTGAAAATCATTTAGAGGGAGCTGAGTTACCTCACTTAACGCTTTGGTTAAAGATTTTTGACGTTTTTTTATGGTCTTTGCTTTTTTAATGAGAGTGACCAGATAAGCAATCGTTGGAGTCTGATAAAAATCATGTAAAGTGACTTCCTTGTTTAATGTATAATTTATTTTCGAAATCATTCGCGCTGCAGATAAAGAATGTCCTCCTAGCTCAAAGAAATCATCGTTAAGTCCTATCGGTTTTATCTCAAGCTCTTCTAGCCAAACGTGTGCAAGCATTTTTTCCAAAGAGGTATTGGGGGGCAAATAATGCTGACTCGCAGTAAACTGAGGAGCAGGCAATGCAAGGCGATCTAACTTTTCATTCGCATTTAAAGGAAAACTCTCCATCCTTACAAAAGTGGTTGGTACCATGTAATCTGGCAAATAACGCTTCAAATATTGGCGAAGCTCACCGACACTCACAGCACTATTTTGCTCTTTAAGAACATAATAGGCTACCAGTCTTTTTTCCTTATTCTTTTGTTCAAAAGCAAGCACTGCCGCGGCTTTTAGGTCAGGATGCGCAGCCAAACGACCTTCAACTTCACCAGGTTCTACTCGGTAGCCGCGTATTTTTAATTGATGATCAATTCTGCCTACATATTCAATTTCTCCCTTTGCAAGGCGCCGGCATAAGTCTCCGGTTTTATACAATCTTGCATCCTTATCTTTACTGAAAGGATCTTTAATGAACGATTGCTGCGTTAACTCCGGGTTGTTCAAATAGCCTCTTGCCAAACAACTTCCCCCAAGATATAACTCACCAACTTCGCCATCAGCTACTGGGATACCATTCGCGTCAAGAATATAGGATTGACTATTGGGAATGAGATTCCCAACAGGAACATTTGCTCCCAGACGACTAATATTTCTACTATCAATGCGATAAAGACAAACCGCAACACTGGTTTCGGTAGGTCCGTATTCGTTAAATAATATATGTGATGGGTAAATCGCCAACCAAGAGGCACAATCAACCGTAGATAAGCTTTCTCCAGCTAACATGATTTTTTCTAAATGAGGCAGCTCAACGGATCCATTCTCTGCTTCGTATAACAATACCTTAAAATAGCTAGGCGTTAGTTTAATGAAATTGACTTTGCTGCGCACAAGGTATTTTAGGTACTGCCGCGGGTCTTTTTTTATCTTATCTTCACAAATGATAACAGTTAAACCTAATACAAGCGGGACGATGGATGTTGTCACTGCAAAATCGAAGGCCGGATTGGAGGAAAAATCAATGCGTTGTTGTGCTTGACAATCACAGTAGTTGGCGAACCAGAGAGAATAGTTGACAATCCCCCTATGTTCAACCATAACTCCCTTGGGCGTGCCTGTGGAGCCTGAGGTATAAATGACATAAGCTAAGTGGCGAGGAGTTACTGTAGGATCAAGATTATGTGTTTTTTGTTTTTCTAGTTTCTTCTTTTCATCAAATAGTAATAACTGCCCCTCATAACAACAAAGTTTTTCTTGCCACTTACTCGTTGTGATTAGAATTGGAGTAACACCTTCCTTTAAGATAAATAATAATCGCTCTTCGGGATAGGAGGGATCTAATGGGATATAGGCGCCTCCTGCTTTCAAAATTCCAAGAATAACGATCAAAAGCTCGATTGATCGCTCCATACATAAGGCAACTGTGGTATCTGGTTTTACGCCCATTTCGCGCAAATAATGCGCCAGCTGATTTGCCTTCTGATTTAACTGATCATAAGTTAGGGATAAGCTCCCAAAAATAACTGCTGTATGCTGAGGCCTTTGTTTGGCTTGTATCTCAAACAGTTCATGGAGCGTTGCTGAATTTTCCATCTCAAGCCGTTTATTACTTTCCTTTATTAAAATCTCCTAGTCTTTCACACAAGTATATTAATTATTAGTTATATTTTGGGAAGAAGTCTATCCAGCCATTTGGGTAAATACCAATTCCATTCTTTCAGAAGAGCCATTGTTGAGGGCACTAAGAGTGTACGTATTAAGAAAGCGTCCACAAAAATAGCTACAGCAATTCCAAGGCCAAAGGCTTTGACCATCAATACATCTGCTACCAAAAATGAGCCGCAAATAAAAATCACTATAAGCGCCGCACTTGTAATGATACGGCTACTTTTTTCGATACCAAAAACAATACTGTTGTTGTTCACGCCGTTTGCTTCATAGAACTCTTTTATCCGCGTGAGCAAGAATACTTCATAATCCATCGAAAATCCGAACAAGGCACAAAAAATGATAACTAGCAAGCTAATATCAAGCATCCCTTGGGGCTCAAAGTTAAGCAACTGCGACAAATATCCATCCTGAAAGACCAAGACCAATGCCCCATAACAAGCACAAAGACTTAATAGATTCATTAAAATCGCTTTAATAGGCAAAAATACCGAGCGTAATAAAATTAATAAGATGAGATAGGTGAAAACAATAATCCAAAGAATAGCCCATGGGAGAATACGAGCAATACTGCTAAGCACTTCCGTATTGATCACCGGGGTTCCGGTTAACTTTACATTCATTCCAGAGGGCACTTTCATTTTGTGTAGGCTTGTAATTAACTCTTTGGTTTGTGGGGAATTTATTTCATGCTTACTAATGATGCTCATTACTGTAAATGAGTAATTTGTGGTCGTGGCTAATAATTGCTTTACATTGCTACTCATCAATTTTTTGCGCAAATGATACAACGTATAATATTGCTTTTTGGTTAATTTGGAATCCGTAGTAACGATACTGTTAATTTGATCAATCTCAGGGTCTGCTTTAAGCTTCTTGGCTAAATCATACAGATTGTAAAGGTTTTTCCTGGATAAAATATAGCTATGCGGAGTTTGAATTAGAACCAGAATAGGGGTTAATGCATTGATATTAAACTTTTCAGCATACGTATCAAAAAAATCTCTATGCTCTGAATTCTCAGGAAGGATCTTATAGTCAGATACACCGAATTTGGCGTGTAAAAACGGATAACCAAGCAGTAGCAAGAAGATAAGAATGGGGAAGAAAAAGAGCAGCGGGCGCCTAACCACTTTTTCGGCGATCCAATGCCACACATTAAAACGATATATCTTGCTTTCTTTGATAAAGTTCAATGACAGTAAGTTTATGCGATTTTTAAGCACAGAGAGGATAGCTGGCAACAGAATAATGGCTGTAGCTACTGCCATCACCACAGCCGTTAATCCGCCTATTGCCATAGAAAATAATATATTGATGGGAAACAAGAATAAGGCACTGAGACTTACAAAAACGGCTAATCCACTAAAAAAGATGGCTTTACCTGCGGTTGCTTCCGTGGTGGCTATGGCTTCAGCAATAGTATTTCCATGATGCAATTCATCTCGGAATCGGCTTACGATGAATAATGAGTAATCTAGGCTCAGACAAAGTCCTAGCAGCAAAGCGATATTTAATGTGAAAATCGAAAGGGTGCATATATGTCCTATAAAAAAGAGCGTGGTCAGGATCATTAATGCACATCCTCCACCCAAAATGATTGGCAGTAAAGCGGCAACGATGGAGCCAAAAACAAAAATCAGCGTAATGATGGCCACTGGTGCTGCAATAAGATCGGCTTTAAAAAGATCCTCTTGCGTTTGTTTATTGACATCTCTCACGAAAATCGATTCCCCTCCAATCTCAACCGTCATATTTGCTGGTTTCTTAATTGCTTTCTCGAACTTATCTAATGTCGTCGAGTTAAGTGGTTCATTACCCTTAACTAGCACAACAACATAGGCTGTATGTTTATCTTTCGAGATTTGCTTTTTATTATCGGACGGAAGGAGAATTTCATGCTTGAGTGGAAATGCTTTTAATGGTTCTAAGGATTGCTTTATTTTTTTTATAAATAAGCGATTCGTTGCCAGAAGCTTTGGACTTGTATAAATGATGATAAATTTATTGGTATTGTATTCCAATGTTTTATTTAAATACTGTTCTGTCTTCGCACTTTCTGAACTTTCGTCGATGAAACCAGTTGTCTTAAACGGACTTACAATATGGGGGAGAAAGGGTACACAAGCTAAGATAATAAGCACCCATAACACGATGATGTACCATCGTAGTGAATAAATGACTTTTCCTAAGTTGTAAAAAATAGGATTTTTCATTCCTGATTGTCCCTAGTATCTATTTGCAAATGACAGGTTTGTACAAATACTCTTTGTGAGGTCTGATTTTTATATGTAATGTTTGTACCCTTGCTGCATTCGAAACCGATTACTATTCCATCCATTTAAATGTAGGCATAAATATCAAATTTTGCACAATATTAAATCTATTTGATTGTTTTTATTGCAAATTATGAGCTGACTGGATATTTAATTTGGGGTAAAAGCTAACGAAACATTAAAAACTCTTGTGTGTTGGGATCACTCAGAGTTTTAATCTCATTAATTCCTGGTATAAAAAATGCAAATCCTTTTTAGCTTATTAAGGATAAAATATGGATTTAAAACTTACGGAAAAAACAGCGTTTGTTAGCGGATCTACGTCAGGTATTGGCTTTTCAATTGCATTAGGATTAGCAAAGGAAGGAGCGAAAACCTATATAAATGGTCCAAGCCAAACCTTAGTGGATCAAGCCTTACATACTATTAAAAAAGATAAATTAAAAATTTATGGTATTTCGGCTGATCTATCCACAATTACAGGTGCTCAGTCCGTCATAGAACAACTTCCTAAAATAGATATCTTGATAAATAATCTTGGTATTTATGAGCCACAAGATTTTTTTTCCTTAAAAGATGAAGACTGGAGTAGGACAATTGAAATCAATGTAATGAGTGGCATACGATTGTCACGACATTATCTTAAAACCATGTTACAAAAAAATTGGGGACGCATTATTTTTATATCAAGCGAATCTGGAATAATGATTCCCAAAGAAATGATTCATTATGGAGTGACCAAAACAATGCAGATAGCACTTGCTAGTGGATTAGCAAAATTAACAAAAAACTCTCAAGTAACTGTTAATTCCATTCTAGCGGGTCCGACAAGAACGCCGGGTATTGAAAAATTTATTTCTAATCTAGCAAAAGAATGGAAAATACCCAAAAATCAGGTAGAAAAAGAGTATTTCTTAAAAGTAAGGACAGGATCATTGATTAATCGGTTCGCTTTACCTGAAGAAGTTGCTAATTTAGCGGTATATTTATCTAGTCCACTCTCGTCTTGCACAAATGGAGCAACTCTGCGCGGAGATGGAGGAATTATAAAATCTATCATTTAATGTTCAATTCCTGAAGAATATGTAGAATTAGGCTAAGTTTCAAACGCAATATGATAATGGGGTCAGACTCGATTGATCGTTTGCTATCTAATCTTCAATCAATTATGGCGTTGCATTTATCATACTCATCAGCTTGATTTATAAATTGAATATCTTCTGGATCTTACTGATAGGGATTGTATTTAATTGCCGACACGTACTAAGGATTGAGTGCAAATTCAAGCTGGCCCCCAAGATCTGGATAACTTATTTAACAGGTTAAAGACATTATCCATATTCGTGCTTTTCATCATTTTTTTCTTACAAAAGTAAGAAATGCTTCATCTGGGATTATTTTCAACAGAAAACAACCGTATAGATTTATAGTTGATTTGGAAGTAATCACTATAATTGTAAATAGAGAGACTGTATTTGTAAGTATTTAATTGATGCGCAAATTATGTTGGAAGATAAAGATCAAACTGAATTAATTGAGAATATAAATAATCTTCTTAAATGGCTTAAGGCTGAGTTTAATGCGGCTGTAAGTAATCCAGATCGGCTAAAAGAATTAGAAGAGGCGATTGGTAAAAAAGAGTTTTTAGATCTTAGAAAAATGGTGGAAAGTGTAGAGCCTTTAAGTGAGGCGGGCGTCTGTGCAGGTTTAGTCTGTAAATGGTTTGAAAAAACATTTAAGAGGGGATCATCAGAACGCTTTTTTGCAAAATTTCCTTCAAGAGAGACAGTTGAAGAATATGAAAATTATAGTTTAGAAACTATCCTACTGTCTGAGTCTAAATTATCTAATCTCTTAAGTTATTTGAAATTTGCAAAGAAGATCAATGCCTTACAAGAGAAGATTGATCCTGCGACCGGAAAGCGTGAATATGGAGCTAGGTCGCATGTAAAGATGAGCATTGCTTTTCCAGTAAAATATGTCTCTTCAACAACTCTCGTAGTGACCCAACATAATTTAAATAAGTTAATTAAAAAAAATATTGAGCTGGGCAAATTTTATATAATAGGTTCACCAACGCATGCTATAGGTTTATTCAAAAATGAACGAGGACAGTATGTAGTATATGATCCTAATATAGATGAAAGAACTTTTGATGATGCTAAAGAATTAGCTAAATTTATTTTCAGGAAATCTTTTAATCTGGGTGCTCATGATAAGCTAACGTTTAATGTTAGTACCTATTATAAAGATGAAGAAGATTTAGCTGCAATAATACCATTAGAAAAAGAACTAGGAGATTTGCTAGCTTATATCAAAGCAAATAAGAAAAGAAATGAACCAATAGCGCAATTGATCATTAAAGAAATTAACGATTTACTTAAGGGCAATCAACCCATTGAAAAACAAGCGCAAAAAATTCAATCAATGATTAATAAAGCTGGCGATTTCTTTGATAACTTACCTCCTCTCAAAGAACTTAATGGCTTTGTTTTGAGTCATCATCAACACAGAAATATAGTTAGATTACTTGTAGATGATTTGCCTCTTAAATCAAAAGGCACATATAAACAACTTTCTATTATCCATGCAATAGAGGATGGTGATCTCTTAGCTTTTGAAACCCTACTTAAAGCCAGTATAGATCTCGATAAAGATACGATATTGAGATATGGCGAGTCCTTACTTATTCAAGCAGTGAGAAATAAACAAATTGATATGATTACCGTTCTTGCTAATTACGGTGCGGATATAACAAGTATTTTACCTGATGTGATTAAAGAAAAAGATCCAATTATATTGCAACATCTTATAAATTTAGGTGTTGATGTTAATAGAAGCTTTGGAGGAATTAAAGGAATAACACCCCTAGACTTGGCAGTATCAGGAGGAAGTAAAGAAATTATAAAAATATTAATAATAGCAGGTGTGCGAATCCCTGATCCTAAAAAAGTTGCAAACTTACTAGAGAGCACATTTGAAATACCTTCTAAAGAAGAGCAATATCATGATGTTCTTCAGCAATTATTTTTTGATACGGCATCAATATATTTTAATGAAAAAAATTATCAGCAAGAGAAAAATTTTTTAATTAAGGCCGCTATGTTAGGTTCAAGTCAAGCACGCGAATATTTATCATCACCACATCTAACTTTAAATTCTGAAGATTTTGCCACACTACGCGCGGGTTATTTCCTTGATAAACTATGTAACATTACGAAAAATTTGGAATCTCTTAAGAGAACGTTTATTTACAATCAGAATTCAAAATACAAAGAGGGGATCGATAGAGAATTGGGTGCAGTAAATGCTTTGATTGAGTTTTTGTCTCATAATCTTCATAGTATAACCAATGAAAAAATAGATCGAATAAGTGGTGGATTAGCTGAAACTTCTGCGGATATCAAGCAATTTTTTAATATTTTCCAACAACAAAATATGGAATCAAAATCAACTGAAATCCTAAATCTTGTAGAACAATTATGTCATGTATCGGATCAGGATTTATTACGAGTAGAAGAAGGGCATAGATTAAAAGCTTAAATTTTTCATTAATAAATTCAATATTTCAATTCCAATCAATTGAAATATTGAATGGATAAGACGTCGCAACACGTCGAAGAAGCATTTTTATTAAGTAATTAAATTAACGATTATGCCTTAAACCGATTTTACTGGTCGGAGTGACAGGAATTGAACCTGCGACCCCTGCCTCCCGAAGGCAGTGCTCTACCAGGCTGAGCTACACTCCGATTAGTTGAGGCGAATGTCAACCACGCTAATGATCACGTTTTATAGCAAATTGTGCAAGTTCTGTAAGTGCTTTTTTATAAACTGAATTGGGTAACGATTCCAGAGCAGTCAAGGCGCGGTCTACTTCTAGCGCAGCATAATTACGTGTAAATTCCAGTGCTTTTGTTTCCTCAATTACTGCTAAAATTGCATCTAAATTTTGTAGATTGCCTTCCTTGATACTGTCTTTAATCAGTTGCTGCTGAGTTGGGGTTCCTGTTTTTAGCGCGTGAATTAAAGGCAATGTTGCTTTGCCGTCTGCTAAGTCGTCGCCTATGTTTTTACCAATCGTTTTAGCATCAGAACAATAATCCAAGGCATCATCAATTAACTGAAAGGCATTACCAAGATGTAGTCCGTATTCATATAAACGTTTGGCAAGATCTTCCCCCACACGACTCAAGTAGGCTCCTATTGCTGCTGAGGCTGCAAATAACAATGCTGTTTTAGCACGAATAACATCAAGATATTCTTCAATGGATAGATCAAAATTATGGCGGTTAACCAATTGCTTTACTTCACCACAGCTTATTTCGTGAGATGTGTCAGCTAATAGGCGCAAAATTTGCGGATTATCAACGCTGACCATCAGTTGCACGGACTGGGTAAACAAATAATCTCCAACCAAGATACTCGCTTTACTACCCCAGATTTCATTGGCTGTCTCGCGTCCGCGGCGTAGAGTCGACTCATCAACAACATCATCGTGTAATAAAGTCGCTGTATGAAAAAACTCCACCATGGCGGCAAGAGTAATATGATCTTGTCCTTTATAGCCACAGGCGTGACTAGACAACAGGACTAAAAGGGGTCGCAAACGCTTACCACCACTTTGGACAATATGATGCGCTAAATCATCGATTAGACCGACTTGAGATTGAATTTTGTCAATAATCAACGTATTGACTGCATCAAAATCAGCATTGACCAAAGCTCTTAAACGGGTAACTGTCATACGTTATCCCCTGATATGGAATTTATGCATGCTAAGGGGGGCTTGGCATAATGTCAAGATGACATTTTCCAGAATCAAACATTAAAACGAAAATGCATAACATCGCCGTCAGCGACGATATAATCTTTGCCTTCCAATCGCAATTTCCCTGCCTCTTTAGCACCCTGTTCGCCATGGTGGGCAATGAATGCGTCATAAGATATCACCTCAGCGCGGATAAAGCCCTTCTCAAAATCAGTATGGATTACAGCGGCTGCTTGCGGTGCAGTGGATCCTTTGCGAATGGTCCAGGCGCGAACTTCTTTGATTCCCGCGGTAAAATAAGTTTGTAATCCTAATAATTCATAGCCTACGCGGATCACACGATTTAACCCTGGCTCACTAAGACCTAGATCAGCCATGAACTCCTTGCGTTCTTCTTCATCGAGATCCATTAGCTCAGCTTCAGTGGCAGCGGATATTGCAACAATACTGGCTTTCTCCTGATGCGCGAGTTCTGTTACTTTGTCTAAAAGAGGATTATTGCTATAACCAGTATCATCCACATTAGCAATGTAGAGCACAGGTTTGGCCGTGAGTAAAAATAGTCGACGCACGATGTTTTCTTCTTCTGCCGTTAGGCCAAGGGTGCGTACAGGATTCCCTTCGTCTAAATGCGCTTTGACTTTTTCCAGAGTTTGTTTCTCAAAAATGGCTTCCTTATTGCCACTTTTGCTGTTCTTACCTGCTTTATTCAGTGCTTTTTCGACCGTTTCCATATCAGCCAAAGCTAACTCTGTATTGATCACTTCAATATCGCTTAAGGGATCAACCTTACCCTCAACATGAACGATGTCGGTATTTTCGAAACAGCGAACCACATGAGCTATTGCATCTGTTTCGCGGATGTTTGCTAAGAATTGGTTGCCTAATCCTTCACCACTGGAAGCCCCTTTAACTAAACCAGCGATATCAACAAACTGCATTGTCGCTGGAACCACTTGTTGTGGTTTTACTATCTCTGCTAAGGCATCTAGTCTTGGATCAGGAACGGTAACAATACCTACATTGGGTTCAATGGTACAGAATGGATAGTTAGACGCTTCAATACCAGCCTTGGTTAAGGCATTGAATAAGGTAGATTTACCCACATTGGGTAAGCCCACTATCCCACATTTAAATCCCATAACGTACCTCTATTCGTAATCTTACATGCTTTAGCTATGCAATAAGTTCATTGCTCCTGCAATATTACCAGCTAATATAGTTGGCATAACGGCAATACCTCTGTCGATGGCATCAAATATTAATTGACGATCTTGGGCAGAGGGTTTTCCCAAAACATAATTTAGCACCATGTCTTTGTGTCCAGGATGACCGATACCAATTCGTAAACGGTGGAAATCTGAATTTCCTAAATGGTTAATAAGATCACGTAGACCATTATGTCCGCCGTGACCTCCACCAGTCTTAATTTTTATGCGACCAGTTGGCAAATCCAGTTCATCGTGCACCACTAAAATTTCATGGGCATCAATATGATAAAACTGACTAACCTCTCTTGCAGGCAAGCCGCTATGATTCATGAATGTCAAAGGTAGCAATGCTTTACAAGGAAGGCCCTTAATTTCAAAATTTGCTAACTCTGCATGAAATTTCTTATCAACTTTAAACGCTGCACCATGACGTTGAGCTAGAGCTTGTACGAACCATCCACCAGCATTGTGTCTTGTGTGTTCATAAGCTGAGCCGGGATTACGCAACCCGATAATAAGTTTAATGGCCATGGGTGCTTTATTAAATAGTCGTTCACTTATGAAAGATAATCAGGCGGGAATCCCCGCCTGATTATTTATTCTTGTTTATCTTGTTCAGGACCTTCTTCTTTTTCCTCTTCTACCTCTTCTGACTCCTCTACTTCAGCAGCGGCAGCAACCTCTTCTTCTTCAATAGCTACCACTCGAGGCGTGTGGATACTCACTACTGGTAAATTATGGCTACCATCCGTTATATCCACTGCGAACTGCACTCCTTTAGGGAGTTTCAAATCAGACAGATGGATAACGTCATCTAAGCCCACATCACTCATATCTACTTCAATAAACTCAGGTAGATCTTTTACTTTGCAGCGAACTTCGACTTGCGTCATAGTATGAGTGATAATACCACCAGCTTTCACCCCTTTAGAAGTTTGTTCATTAATAAAATGAATAGGGATGTTCTTAACCAAGACATCTTTTGCAGATACCCGTTGCAAATCCATGTGTAAAATGACAGGCTTGTATGGATGGCGTTGCAAATCTTTAAGGATGACATGCTCGACTTTACCATCAACTTTTAGATCAAAAACACTTGAATAAATGCTTTCATTTTCCAAAGCCTTGACCACTTTGTTGTGTAACAAATGAATGGATTTGGGTGCCTTATCACCACCGTACAAAACGGCTGGTACTTTGTCTTCAAGACGACGCAGGCGGCGGCTCGCACCTTTCCCCACATCTTTTCTTACTTCAGCTTCTAACACAATTGTTGACATTACTCGTCTCCATAATTAAATAAGACCCCGTGTCTGGCCCGCGACCAGGACAAACACCCTAAAAGCAGGAAAGGGCGGCATAGTATATAATATACTTCACGTGGTAACAAATGTTGTTTTTTTCTGTGTTAACTGTTCAATTTGTTAATTCGCTAACCGGGTAAAAGTAGGTTGGGCCTTGACCCAACCTACGTATAATTTAAAATCAACTTGAAGTCGTTGCGGTAATTTCATAGAATATGCCACTTTATCGAATTTGTGAAAGCCGTTTGAGGCGCGTTGGAGAATAGCTATGTATGCTGTGATTAAGACGGGCGGTAAGCAGTACCGCGTAAAAGAAGGCGACATCATTAAATTAGAACTGCTGCCCGCTGATGTCGGCAACGAAGTAAGCTTTTCTGAAGTGATGATGATTGCTGATGGTGATAAATTTACTTGCGGAGCACCATTGGTTAAAAATGCAGTAGTCAAGGCCGAAGTTATGGCTCATGGCCGTCATAAGAAAATCAAAATTATTAAATTCCGTCGTCGTAAGCACCATATGAAGCAAATGGGTCATCGACAACATTACACGCAAGTAAAAATTACTGCGATAAGTAAGTAGAAGGGGAGATAGAAATGGCTCATAAAAAAGCAGGTGGTAGTACTCGAAACGGCCGCGACTCGAATCCCAAGTATCTTGGTGTCAAACGTTATGGTGGTCAAATGGTAAACGCTGGCGAGATCATTGTGCGTCAACGAGGAACTCGTTTTCATGCAGGTCAAGGTGTCGGTTGTGGCCGCGACCATACGTTGTATGCATTGGTTTCTGGGATTGTACAATTCTCTGTTAAAGGTAGTAAAAACCGTAAATTTGTTAACATTGAAGCGATTAAAGAATAAAGCGAATTAGGTGTTAAATATTTGCAGCCCCGTATTCGGGGCTTTTTTTTAGGTGATTAATCATGAAATTCGTCGATGAAGCAGTCATTAAGGTAGAAGCTGGCAACGGCGGCCATGGTTGCCTAAGTTTTAGACGCGAAAAATATGTACCTCGCGGTGGTCCAGATGGTGGTGATGGCGGTGATGGTGGCAGTGTGTTTCTTGAAGCCAGCGTGGATCTTAATACTTTGGTCGATTTCCGTTATCAACGTCATTATAAGGCTGCGAATGGTCAACCGGGCATGGGAGGTAATTGTACAGGAAAAAAAGGCGATGATTTAACTATTCTCGTACCGGTGGGTACTGTGGTATTTGATGCTGATAGTGGAGAGCTTCTGGGCGATATTGGCGAAGCTTCGGAGCGTTTGCTGGTGGCCCAAGGAGGTTTTCATGGCTTGGGCAATGCTCGGTTTAAAAGCAGTGTTAATCGTGCTCCTCGACAAACAACACCCGGTACGTTAGGTGAGTCTCGTCATCTACGCTTGGAGCTACGCGTATTAGCGGATGTTGGCTTGCTTGGTTTACCGAATGCAGGAAAATCTACCCTCATTCGTGCGGTGTCTAGTGCTAAACCCAAAGTGGCGGATTATCCCTTTACCACCTTGCATCCTGCATTAGGGGTTGTCAGGGTTTCCTCACATAAGAGCTTTGTTATGGCAGATATTCCTGGTCTGATTGAAGGGGCTGCGGAAGGAGCTGGTTTAGGTCACCGTTTTTTAAAACATTTGTCACGAACTTGTGTATTGTTGCATGTCATTGATATTGCACCTGTTGATGAGAGTGACCCGGTTCGATCAGCGCAAGCTATTCTTAAGGAGTTAGAAGAATTTGATCCTGAATTACTTAACAAGCCACGGTGGCTGGTTCTGAATAAAATCGACCTCTTTAATGAAAAAGAACGAGAAAAAACCATACAAGCCATCATTGATGGCCTGCATTGGCGAGGCAAAGTTTTCCCGATTTCTGCTATTAGTGGGGAAGGGACGCAGCAATTATGTCACTCATTGATGCAATTGATTGATGAGATGAAAGAGACGGAAGCTTAACCATTCCGCTGCCAAGTGGATGACATAGGCGCTACGATAAGGGATTTCATGCACCTCTGTGCCTTTTTTATCGTCCATATTGTAGGCAATCGATAGCGTTGTTTTTCCCATTGGTGGTTCCTGGCTCCAATATTCCTTAAGTCCTTGTAAATGGAAGCGAAGAACAGCGTCGTTGTCACAGTTATTGAATTTTAATAAGGAAAAATTATTCGGTGTTTGAATAATTGTTTGTAGCAGCCCGCCTGTTGCTTCATCAATGATAGAAATGGGTTGTTTTAGCTGCAGGATTTTTTCCTGCAATTGCTCAGAGGCTTTTTTCTCTACTGTTGCAATCAGGTGAGGTGCAATGAGCGGTTCAATTCTTTGCTTGACCTTTGAGATCAGGTGTTCTTTACATCGTACCTTAAATTCAACGTATGGTACGTCGAGACGATAACCGGTTTCACAATCGATATCGGCCAATGCTGCATCAAGTTCGTGTGCAATCTGACCTTCTGCTACACCAAATAATCGCCACTTATAAATCGTCTTATCACGAGGTTGCACATTTTGCAGTAAGGGAAGCACATGATTGTTGAACATAGGAAGACATTCCCTAGGCGGTCCTGGTAAAAGGATGAATATTTTTTCGTCTAATTTATAGTAGCATCCCATTGCTGTGCCGTTAGGATTGGGTAAGAGTGTCGCACCGGAAGGGAAAAGAGCTTGTTGCTTATTTCCTGGAGTTAATTCTCGATCATAAAGCCGTAATCGATTCTGGATGTGTTGCATGGCCTCTGGAAATTCAATAAGCTCGGTTTTTAGAAAACGTTTCAGGGCAAAACGTGTTCTGTCATCAGAAGTTGGTCCAAGCCCACCAATAAGAATAATAATGTCATGCGTGCTGGCCAAGAACGAAAGGCATTCGTGGATGTCATTTTCTATATCACTACAGGCCACTTGCAAACCTAAAGGTAAGCCTTCGGAATGTAACGCATGTGCAAGATCGTGACTGTCTGTGTTTAATACATCACCATGAATGATTTCATCCCCTGTGGCAAGTAAGGCTATCGTCATTTTTGTTGTCCAATTCTAATAAAGTTAATTCGCTTGACATGCTCTTGTTTTGGCAAGAACTGAAATCCCCAAAGCGCAATTTTGGCAGCGTCGTCCATGAGAAAACGTCCATCGACAAGGGTCAATGGCTCTGGATTTGCCAAAATGGAATAACCATCAGAAAACCAAGTAAAAATAGCTAAATCTCGCATCAGTGAAGGAGAGTCTTTAACGTAGTTAGGGGTGATCGCAGGTTGTAATAATGGATACCTGGCTACCAGAGTCACTTTGGTTTGCTGCTTGAAAGGAAAAGGAACGAGAATATTGAATGCCAGGAAATCATGGTTCTCCATCGCAATGCCTCGCCATGCGATAGAACTAGCCATCTTTGGAAACACTCGTAGACGTGTAAGCTGCAAATGGTTCTGTTGCGTAAAAGCTTCCACAGCAAGGACTGCATGGTGATGCTGAAAATAATTAAATAACGAGAGAGAACCTGCAAACATTAGTCCAAAAAATACCCCTTTCCTATCATCATTAATCATTGTCCAAATAATTCCTAAAAACAAAGGGAGGGTAATAAAAGGATCGATGATAGAAAGGAAATCCCAGCTCACGCGCTTATCTGAAAAGGGCCAATACAGCAGTGTGCCGTAATTCGTGCAGCTATCTAACAATCCATGTGTACTATAGCCTATGAGAGCCGCTAAAAAGGTTAGCCGCCAAGTTCTGCGGAAACGTTCAAATAGGATTAAGATCAAAGTTACCAGTGATGCGCCGATAGGTATAAAACTTAGGGAATGGGTGAAATGGCGATGATAGATAAAAAATAGTAATGGATCTTTCACAGAGCGAATGAAGACATCAAGATCGGCGGCCATCCCTGCAAGCAAACCAACAAGCCAAGCATTTTTCTTGTCATAGCGATGTAAGATCGCTTGAGAACAAGCAGCTCCTAAGGCACCCTGTGTGATGGGATCCATGTTAAACCCGATGACGGTCATCTGTGGATGTTTATTGGAAGAAGATGATTATACCTTCCTCTCATGATTTTGCGAATAATAACGATTAAATAGTGCTTAACTACATAGGCTTTTTGATTGGATCCAACAGGCTTTCTTTGTTAACTACCCTGACTTGAGATGGTTCTGGTTCTCTAGGTGTCAAAGCTGAATTAAAGAAAAAATTTTTATCAAAGGCTTTATGTCCTAAACCGGCAACAAGGCCTAGACCGTCAAATAAAATGCCAATCATCCTCAAGGCATCAGCCAAGAGTACAGCCTTGTCATGACTGGTCTCAAACTCTTGATACGCGAATTTTAGCATCAGTTTTGCTTGGGTTCTTAGTGGGGTTTCTGAAAGACGCGTATGCAACATTTGCCGATAAAATTTATCTAAAGAATGATTATAATCCCTCCCCAGTCCATCATCCGTGTTAAGTGCAATTTTTTTATCATAAAACTCCTTAAGAGCAAGTAAGTCTCTTATTAAAGTTGATGATAGTTGCATTTTCTTTGTGTTAAGAAGGGCGTCTTTCAGCATGATGTCTTGCTTCATTCTCTCCTGCAAAAGAGAAATTTGCTCCTGTAGAATCCCACGAGCTACCACAAGTTCAGAGGATTGATTATCTATTTTGTCTGTTAAAGGGATGTGAGCGCTGATTTTGCTTTCTTCTATTTTTTGTTGCTTTTTATTCTTTGGTCTCGTTGTAGACGAGGAATGGGAAAGCACATCAAATTGTTTCATTAAGGATTTATAAACCTCATGGAAGGTAGTCAAGTGTTCCTTGAGCGCTGAAAGAAGCGTTTTAAAGGCGTATTCTTTTGCGTGCTCAATAGATGTATCTTCTGTCTCTTGTGCAACACGTATGGTAACAATGACATTGAAACTTACAGCCAATACTTTTTCAACGTCATTCCAATGCGTGGCAATTGGTTTTTGCATACTCCTACTCAGTGGGCCATTAAAAGCGGGAGTGCCATCAGTGTTTAAGGTAAACAGTTGGTGTAATAATTCGCTCTCATTAATAGCCTCTGCATGGTTGTTCTCCTTGTTAAGCAAAGATGTCTGGTGATCAAGCAGTTCTGCCTGTTTAATTAATACATCCTTAAAAAAATGAAATTGTTTTATCAATTCAGCAAGATTAATTTTGTCAAAAAAATCTCCTTGACAATGTCCTAATCCCTGTAGCCAAATGTCTAATTGGTCTGGAAAGGGTAAATCTGTGTGGACGGACAGATCCATATATTGAGTTAGATTCTCTGAGCTTATGGAACGATAGAGGTTGTTCTGCTTGGGTGATAAGTCACGAAGTTTAGCAAGTTTGGCTAATCGCAAGGTTAGCACATTAACGAAATCCGTACAGAATGGCTCATGATTAAGATTGCTACCCAACCCTACTTTACAAAAAGATGGGATACCAAGGTATACGCTCAAGTCTTCTCTGGTCCTATCGTCGATAAGGTTAGCAGGCATTTTTTTTAGTACCGTTGAAACAATCTCTTTTAATAATTCATCATCAACTACTGGAATCAGAGCTTTTGCTTTACCTGCGATAGCCGAGAAGAGGCCAGTGATTTTCCTGTAATTAGAAAAGTAACCCTTAGTAAAACCTGCTATATTAAACAACCCTTGATATTCCTTAGGATGGAAAAGATTTTCATTATTCTCTGGGTAGCCAAAATTGCGAAATGCTGCTCCCAGATCAATGCGTGCAAACTGAATCGCTCCTTCCTGGGGCTCAAGGTGAACGACGTTCCCACTATGAACGCTGTAGTCGCCAATGAGCAATGAGAACATTAACACCATAGAAAGACCAAAGTAATTCTCTAGTTTGGTAAGCAACAAATAATGATCTGGACCGAAGAGCATTTCCCAAAATGGACTGCGATCAGAACCATTGCGATTGCCGGTTCCGATAATTTTATGTAGTTCTGTAAATTTGATTTTAGGTTGGATGAGACCATACGAACCATCTTCAAGTGGGATGACATCAGCGCAGACAAATGAGTTGTGATAAATTTTAGGAATTAGGCCGCGACGTTTAAATTCTTCTAATAAAAATCCTGCGAATAGCTCGGCAAAAAGTTCTTTGGGATCTTGCGGTTTTTTAATGAAGTACTCTTCGCCATCAGAGGTTCGATAAAAGCCATCCACCTCGTGTTTATTCTTTCCTCCGACCTTGTCCTGAAATTTTTTTAATTCCTTACCTTTGTAAATAAGCATGAGCGTCCAAAATGCAATTTTCCATGCCCCATTGTTAACCTTTAATGACTAACTAATCAACAGATTATCTAATAATTTGTGATGTTATTGCTTGTTTCTGAATTAAGTTTTAATAAGAGAAACGGCCTTTGCGGTTAGCAACAGTGCGCATTATGCTCAACTCATTCTGAATGCGGTATTATTGCACACTGACTGCTCATTACGAGCCATCGTATTCTTGTAATACTGCTTTGCTTCCTGGCAATGGGTGAGTATTTTCTTTGAATTATGCACTGGCAGGATTCGCTTTTCCTTGGGTTGATTAGCATCTTGTAAAAACAAGTCTACGTATTTTTCTATGGATATACTGATCACATAGCGAGCATACATGCTTGCGATAATAGGATCTCTTGAATATCTACGGTTTGCATCAACCAGGTCTGCAGGTTTAGTGTCGCCATTTTCAAAACCCGCCATTTTAACAAAGTGCGTGGCATCGGCAAGCTTGTCAAAAAAAACATGCACCGTACGATTTAAATTGTGGCCTTGACATGGGTTTCCAACAACAATAATGGATGGATTCCGCTCTTCTACACTGGATCGCTTAATTTTGGCTAGTTTCATTTTCAAATCATCATGCAAGTGCTTTTCTGTACAGATAACGCTTATCGAATCGCAGATTTTGAATGCAAGATCCATTTTTTTGGGTAGTCTCTGTAATTTGGCGTGAGCCTGCGTTAAAAGATAATCATCAATCGCATTTAAAGCAGAGTGTATGATCGTTTGGTTCTGCTCATTAATATATGAAGTCAATATTTGTTGCAATCCGTCCAGGTAGATTATATTAATATCTATTCTATTTTTGTTAACCTGGATGAATCTTGATAAAGGTAAAGATGAAAAAGAAACTAATTTACGATGAATTCCATCTAGCGTTCGAGTTTTAATTTCATTCATTTCACAGTGAAGTTTGTTATATATTTCGGGAGGAAGGGGCACAGCATGAATACGTAATACAATATTCAATAAGTTAAATAAATGCGTTTTATGCGGCAAACTATCCACAGCATCATCGTACTCAATAATGCCGTTAATGCATACGATTACCTTATAATATTGCTTGCACAAAAGACTACGAAATCGCGGCTCACTGATTACATTGACAACGTCCTCTAATAAATGAGAAAACGAATCCTTATCCGTATATTTTAATTCGGGAATACAGAGTGACTCGATGAGGTCTATCAACGCAGCTCTGCCTTTATGCGGATAATCAGCCATACCGGTTAACAAGTTAAGCTTTGATTCACCTTCCATGCCGGCTGCAATGCGGTCACAAAAAAAAGTCGTTCCAGTCGTATTTGAGATCCTTGTAGCTACCGTATGCGGAAATCCAAAACTGCTTCTACACAAGAAATATCGATAGGGATTGGTATTTTGTGCAGCCGTTTTACTGAAATAAAAGGGTGAATCGTCTAATTCGTCAATAGCATAACTATGCTGATTGTGCCGCAAAATGTCACGAATGATGTGACCATTTTTAAAACTGGTTAACATGGCCTGTCTGAGTGACTGATAAGCATGCTTCGCAATATGGCAGACTAATTGCCTGTCAAAATACTGATTTTGACGTTCAGTACTTGAAATCACGGTATTATACTTTGAAAAAAATTGTGGATTATTAACAGCCCACACCATACCTGCTTCGACTTTGTCTGAACCTAACATGCCATATTTTTGCAGACTATGCACGAATACTAAATTGAGTGAGCCATCCATGATTTTATTCTTCTGTTGTAGCAATATGTTTGTGACTTTCTGACCGCCAATGTCGACCAAGGTTGAATCAAGAATCAACGTTACAGGCAAGCTATTCGCTCTACTTAAAAATAGTTCATCTATAAACTGATTGACATCAATGGAGTAGATATTTTCTTCATTTTCTGCAAGAGAAGCCTCCATATTCATAACATAAATATCTGCATCTGGGTTATTGATTTTACCTTGAACCCGATATGAGCATTTTTCGGCATGAAATAATCTCAATGCTTCAGCGGTTTCATAATAGATGTTATCTAAATAAACCACGACTGGAGCATTTGACCCCCCAGTCTCTCTTGCTGCTGATAAGGCTTCAAAGCATGCCCGCATGCCCGAGTTATACAATCCGAAGTGATAGGCAATTTCATTCTGATTAACATGGAGCAAAAGGGCTGGATCAGAGTGACAGTGTCTCATGTTATCACGCATAATAGACTGGAAATCATCCAAACCATAAGGCTCCAGTACAGCGAGAATAAAGGTTATTTCTTCCATTAACCATTCATAAGTGTTGACCCATCTGCGATGATCCTTGAAATATAACGTGGCAAACATCATATGCTCAAAAATAAACGAATAACTGTGTTTCAATAACTTAATTCTATGGCTTGCTACAGATTGATTTTTGAGATGATGATTCAGCGCTTCAAGCATGCTGGTAATTGCATTGACATGGATGGATAAAAACGGCAACTCGGGATTGTTTATCAAGGCAAGTTTCTTGTATTTTTGATAAACGGTGCAATTTATTAGTTCCTCCAAGGAACCAAACTCTGGCGGCTGAACGTCCCTATATATACTTTTTCCATGTCTATCTGCGAGTGGCATTAGAGAATAATTATCGGTGAATTGATTGATTCGATGATACATTTTATGCGGAGTTGGTAATAATCCAAGTTTTTGGATTTTTTCAAGCATGGCCGATGCTTCATTTGCACTTTCGAAAACCAGGATATAATGATCTCTGGTAGTCAACTCAGACACTCCCTTCTCTTCAAGAACACTAACCATCTTTATATTCGAATTCAAAATAGATTTTAATTCAAGAAAATCGAAATCAATGGGTACGCATTGCGCTGGTTCTAATCGCTCCCCATATTTACTATGATATTCGGTTGCAAATGTTCTTATATAAGCTAAGAGCAATTGACTGTTATGGTGTTTTACCTCGCTTCTAAAGTATAAATAATTTTCTTCCGATTGATTGATATGGTGTTGATTTTCAATGTCTACATACAATTGAGCTGTCATGGAAGGATCTTTCACGGCTATGGTATGGCCCCAGCGGCTATGATATGTTTTGATTGAAGTCATCAGACCTTTATCAGAAAGGCACGCATCATTGTTGCTGATTGCATGATATAATTCACTGAAACGTTGGTCATACAAGTGATACCTTTCTGCTGAGCGAAATAGCTTTTCCCCATTCACAACATTATCATTCCAGCGCTCCCTTAACTTCCTGTATGAAGCACACTGTAATAGCGTTTTTTGTATAATCGCTGAAGATGAATCATACATTGCATAGAATTTATCTTGAATACTCCAGTAATTAGGATTTCCTACATCCTTTATATCCATATATTCAAATGGTACTTCGATTTCAGAATCAGGGTCTGATTCTAGAGACAGGGTGAAATAATATCCTTGACCCGGATCATTCCAGGGTCTATAGATGCGCACGTATTGATTCACTTGCTTAATTTGATACTGCTCGGATAAATTGTTTAACTCCTTACTGACAATATCCATTAAATCTGAATCATTAATGGCATTTTCATTTTCAATAATGATGATACGATCGCCAGCATGGTTTCTATTCGCAATGAAAGTCTGAAATTCATGTGAATTGCTTGTTATGCTTGCCTTGATTACATTCGTCTTCCCTGAGATGTCAATGACGATTATATGCATGTTCTCCAAGGTCAAATTTTAAACAATGTGGAATAGTAATACAAAATAATTAACCCAATATTAAAGCTCCTAGATTTTACAGATATTTACATTTTTGTAACGATTTAATGCATAAGAGTTAACCTCTTATTGATCATCTCATGTTATATTTAAACACCTTTTACATTTTAAGTAATCCTTCAGCTTTTATGGTGACGATAAAAATTGATCAATCAGACGAATTTTTTATCGCGATAGCGAAACAGGAGGGGCATAGTTTTGTTTTCGCAGGGATAAAACAAAAAGGCAAAATTCATCTGTTGGCCAGGGTAGGTAAGGTATTTAAGCCGCAAAAGGGAAAATGCCTAATTCCTAAAGCGCTTTGTAATGCTGTTTTTTTTCAAGCACAAGCACAGATTGAAGATGAAGGGATTGCAAGGCCAGATGGTTGGGAGAGTAGTATAAGTTACGCTGCTCATGCCATTAGTTACCAGCAATATTTACAATTTGTTGCTTTGCTTGAGGAAATTGAGACTGAAGACTCTTTTGAGTGCTATAAGCCTGGTGAGGAAGGAGAACTTGAATTTACAGGAAAAAAAGTCCTAGCGAGTAAATCAGACGAGAAGAATGCTTGTGCTACCAAGATTATCGCTAGGGGGCAAGTCCTTAATCTCTCAAATACTTGCCGTCATACCGCCATTGATTTAATCAAATACGTCTGTAACGATGAACAAGTGACTCATGATATCTCCAGGACGTTTTTTTGTAACTTACCTCTTGAAACATTCTTAGTTGCTAATGATGGAAAACCATTTTTATTAGGGGACGATGACCAGGCTTATTGTCTTGTTCATCCTGATCCTGAACTACCTTTTTACATCTTACCACCCCCGCCAACGTCTTTTAAAAACCTACCTGCTTTTCAACGGCGCGTGCTAAATGATCTTTACCGACGAATGGAAGAGATGTTACGCATTGCCCCCAATAGTCCAGATACCCAGACTAAATTCGAATTACTAAAAACACTTTATAATGAAAAATCGGGTCCATGCATGGTAGGCTTCGCAACATTTATTTCAGATATTGCTAACTGGCATGAAAGGCATCAAAAAGAGATTAATACACTGCGAGAAACCAATTTGGTGGACTGTTTTTTTACTCGCAAATCAACCACTCAAAAAATGTGTGAGCAGTGGTTTAGTGAAGAATTTAAGTTGTCCTTTTCTCATTAAATAAATGATTTGTTCTTATTTTGCTATATTTTACAAATAACGATTTAAAATTGCAGCAATCGAAGGTGCTATATGCGGCGCATTTTTGGTTTTTTTAAAAATAGGGGCGGAGAAAATAAAACAAAAAAAGAACCATCAGATAAGGAAGTCAAGCTTCCTGTGGGAGAATTTTCATCGAATTCAAAAGTTAAAATTAAAAATGAGGCCGAATTAAAATTTATTCCAAAAGATAAATTATTTATTTCAGAAAGCGGCTATGCTTACGACGTCGATGATATTATTTCCCGTCTTACAAGTCGTAAAGCACTCCTCTCTTCTACCCCTGGATTCATACAAGGGGCAAAAGGTATTTTATGTGATTATAAAAATACGGAAGCTCATGATGATTTTAGGGAAAAAAATTTGTATTTCGAGGATATTGATTTAGAGCGTAATACCATTTTTTCTGCTAGCGACATGCAAAGGTTATGTCAATTTCCGCAAATAAAAGAGGCACTGATCCAGGCATGTAAAGGAGAGACGTTTTACGCACAGTTATTAGAAAGTGCATACTACATCAGTGATGAAACTCTAACTAAAATGGAAGCTTTGGCTAAACAGGCCGTCTTATTTGACCATCCTATACTGGGGCTTAGTGAAGATATGCTAGGAACACAGTTAAATAAACCGATTCTGGAGATGGTTAAGTACTTGAATAATAAGTTAGGGTATACGCGCCCAGTGAATAAGTCATACAAAAATAATCTAGAGACTATGTCATTGTACATAATAGAAAGCATTATGAGAGATAACATGCAAGGAGAATACAAACGGAATAATATGTTAGTAGATGATTTGCATATTATTACCAAACAAAAAAGTGAAGGAGAACATTCATCTTGTGCTGCGGGTTTCTACCAAGAATTCTCTAATCTTTACGGCATCATTATCACTTTCAAACGTTATGGTCAGGCGATCCATTATAAACCTGATGCAGAGTTGGAAAGCAAAGAAGAGGAGGTGGAAAAAACTAACATCGGTACTCCTGGTCTTGGTTTGCGTTCAAATGCAAAGGAAGAAAGTTAACAAGCACAAAATACTGAACTTAACTTGGTTTGTTAAATTATACATGATACTCATTCATAAAAAATCAGTGAATATCCATTTACGATTCTATGAGGAATTGAATGATTTTCTCCCCATAGAAAAACGCAAAAAATGTTTTTTGCATACGGTTGCCTCTAAAACCGCCATTAAAGATGTTATTGAATCTGTAGGTGTTCCTCACACGGAAATCGACCTCATTTTAGTTAATCACCAATCGGTTGATTTGACTTATCAGATCCATGCAGGGGATTGGGTATCTGTTTATCCTGTATTTGAAACATTAGACATTAGTGAAATGGCTTGCATTCGTCCTGAGCCATTAAGAAAAATAGCTTTCATTTTAGACGTACACTTTGGAAAACTTGCAAAGCATTTGCGTTTGTTGGGCTTTGATGTAGTGTATGAGAATCATTTTACCGATGCTGCAATTGTGATGCGCAGCCAAGAGGAAAAACGAATCGTATTAACTCGTGATGTGGGGTTGCTTAAGAATAAAAAAATCACTCATGGTTACTGGATTCGCAATCATGATCCTGACAAGCAAGTTGGGGAAGTATTAAGACGATTTGATCTTTACCAACAATGCAAACCCTTTACGCGTTGTTTGGAGTGCAATGGTTTGCTTGAGTCTGTTAATAAAAAAGAGGTTGCCAAACATTTATTGCCTCTCACATTTAAATATCACCAGCATTTCATGCGCTGCCAGGGATGTCAGAGAGTCTATTGGCAAGGAATGCATTATCAAAAACTGCGATGCCGGGTCCATCAGTTCTTATCTGCTAGGTAGAAATTGAGGCTCAGTAGGAAAAATCGCTTTAATTTAGCTTGCCCTGATTAATTAATGAGGATTTCTCTCCCTTAACTTGTGTTATAATTAATCGATATGTTAGAGGTGCAATCATGCCTAAAGAAATAGATTCAGAAAAAGCTAAAAAAATCCGTGAAGACTATGCAAATAAAATAGCTGACTTGAAAGCTGAGAATACCTTCAAGGAGGAATTACTAACTACCAAGCTTATGGATATCCATCCTCAAATAAGACAAAAAACTTATTCGATCTCAAATAAAAATAGTGAATTAGTTCGTCCTCCACAGAAAAAGCAAGTCACAGTTGATGAAAAGGTTAAAGAAGAAGAGGATAAAAATAAAAAACCGCCCATATTTTTGACCACCTGGGAAGATACTTCGACTAATAAACTTCTCGCTTATAGCATTAGTATAGGTGGGATGGGCTCTACTGTCCATGATGTTTCTCATCTAAATATAACTCGTTCAGAATTTATGAGTATAGCAGTGCCATTAGTGCTGTCAGCTTCGAGCAGTTCTGTGGAAAAGCTTCTGCAGGATAAGTTCCCGTCATGTCGAACTTATGCCAGTTTTGATGAATATGAGAAGTCACTTCAATCTCGTTATAATACCCCGTTTAAATTGACTCCAAACCCTTTTTAAATTTGAGATAAGCACCGCTAAAAATGTTTATAACGAATCTCGATAAATATCCATCTCAAATTGCATTGTATTATTAATCGAGTTTCATTTGTGCGACAGAGCCCGAAATTGATCTTAAACACGGACACTCAGTTCTTGAATCAAGACCATAGCGTCATGGGGAGCACAAACTTTTTCGTCATTATCAAAATAGCAAAAAACGGGCTTAGCTTCTTCTTGCCAATGGATAAATTTATCCGCATAGTCTGATAGCAATTCCCTGTTGTAATGACCTTGATAGGGTTGCGATTCTGGCCCATGGAGACGGATATAAATAAAGTTACTCGTAATCAATTCAGGTGATTGATAGCCTTTATAATCATAAAAACATAAAGCAATTTTATGACGATGCAGGACATCGTACACAGATTGGCAGAGCCAACTTTTGTCCCTAAATTCAAAGGTGTAGTAATGATCTTGCGGCAATAATTTGACGAAATTCTGCAATCGTTCGATATCAACAGGCCATCTTGGAGGCAACTGAAACAAAATAGGGCCAAGTTTTTTTCCAAAAGGTTCTAATGCCTTTAATAAATAGGTGAGGCTTTCCTTAGTATTTTTTAGTCTTTTCAGATGAGTTATATAACGGCTGGCTTTGCAGGAGAAAATAAAATTATCCGGTGTAGCTTCATACCAGGATTCAATGGTTTTCTTCCTTGGGGTACCATAAAAACTCGTATTCAGTTCAACGGTTTCAAAAAAATTTGCATAGTGGCCAAGCATCTCTCGGGCAATAATTTTATCTGGATAAAAATCACCTATCCAGCCTTTAAAACTCCATCCAGAAGTTCCTATGTAAAAGCCCCTAAAAGGCATGCAATTACTCCCTAGAAAGATTATGCGATACACGCTTTCCACGCTAAGTATAGATTAACGGGAGGTGGTTAGTTATTACCCACTCTAACGGTCGAGATGAAGTATGAAGTCTTTGTATAGGGAACGTCCCTAGTTGATTCTTCGGAAAAAATATAATCTAGCGGCTAAACTATAAAAGTGGGGTAATTTTTTCTGAACTATTGTATTTGAGTCTTCTTATTTGGCAGTACGGGAGTATGGTGATGAAAAAAGGGCTTGTTATACTGTTGTGTTTTTTTATGAGCCAATTAAGCTTTGCAGAAGTTAGTAAAGGTTTTATGGTGGCAAGTCCTGTTTTCGAACCAAATACCTTTATCCCAGAAAAATATACCTGTGATGGCGCAGATATCTCGCCCGCTTTGTTCTGGCAGAACCCTCCAGAAAATACAAAATCGTTTGTTCTAATCATTGAGGATCCCGATGCATCCAGTCAAAAATGGATTCATTGGCTGGTATTTAATATACCTGCAGAGAACAGAAATTTAACAGAGGGACTGTTACCTGCAGGGGCTATCAGTACGAGAAATAGCTGGGGGATTATGGGGTATCGAGGCCCTTGTCCGCCTGCTGGTGAAACCCATCGTTATTTTTTCAAGTTATATGCACTCGATCAAATGCTTCCTTTAAATGCTTCAGCGACAAAGGATGAGGTTGTAGATGCTATGCAATATCATGTTCTCGCAAGCAGTGAGTTTTCAGCGAACTATCATAGAGATTAAGCGAAGTCTTCGTCGGTGCACAACGTCCTTTTCAAAGCCGATTGTTAGGGGAATGGGTCCACCATTACATAAAGTGACCCTGTTTTGACATTTCCCATAATATTTGGACAAACAGAAAATTTTTGTACAATATACTCGCGAAAAATTAGAGTTCTGATTCTTTGATAAAGGTAAAAAAATGAAAAAATGCAATTCAATTTTATATGGTCTTTGGGTGGTATTCTTTGTTATTTTAGTTCAATCTGCTGCTGCAAACACCAATAATAGTAGTGTTGCCATCGGTTCGCCGATGCAGAAAGCAATCTTGGTCTATGTTAATGAATACCGTGCTCAGCGAGGGTTACCCCCACTTAAGATGAATAATCTCATGTCAAAAGAGGCTGAAATACATAGTCGAGAAATGGCTACTCATAAAATCTCTTTTGGCCACAAAGATTTCGATAAACGTATAAAACGCTTATTTACCACGATCAAACAATGTCGCGGTGGATCAGAAAACGTGGCTTATGCCTACAAAGATGCTAAAGATGTTGTAAAAAATTGGCTAACCAGCCCAGGACATCGTCGTAATATCCTGGGGCATTATAATTTAACTGGAATAGGTCTTGCTCGTGACAGTAGAGGAAAAATTTATTTTACCCAGATTTTTCTGCGAACAGACAATCCAGTCTATGTGGGATAACGGCAATGAAAGTTTGCTGACAAAAAGGAATGGTGGAATGGAAGAAGGTGATGGATAATGTGCGGTGGTTATTGGCGGAATGTCAACAACACAAACTGATCAACTTCAGGAACTGATGATTCAATATTGCAAGGAGGAATGATGACAGAGAGTTTTAAGAAAACGCTAACAAGGCTCGGTATTCCTCCTATTCTTTATGGTACAGCATGGAAAGAAGAAGCCACTCAAAAACTTACTTTTCAGGCGCTGAACACAGGCTTTACAGGTATCGACACGGCTAATCAACGCAAACACTATTTTGAAGAAGGTGTGGGTCTTGGAATAAGAGAGTTCTTGGGTATAAGCGGCAAAACAAGAGCAGATCTATTTCTGCAAACAAAATTTACTTTCGCTCAAGGTCAAGATCGGCGAAAGCCCTATAACGAATCTGATCCTTTTAAAGATCAGGTCTTTCAGTCATTTGAAAGTTCATTAAAGCATCTACATACAGATTATATTGATTCTTATATTCTTCATGGCCCCTATTTTTCTATAGGACTTGCCGAGGCAGATTGGGAAGTATGGCATGCTATGGAAAATTTATTTCATGAAAAAAAGGTGAATTTTCTTGGAATTTCAAATGTAAATATTTCTCAGCTGGAAAGCTTATACCAGGGTGCAACAGTTAAGCCTACGTTTGTGCAAAATCGCTGTTTTGCCGTTGAGGAATGGAACAAAGAAATACGAAATTTTTGCAACGAGCGAGGTATAATTTATCAGGGATTCTCACTGTTAACAGCTAATCAATCCTATCTTTTAAGCTCATTTATGGAATCATTGATGCAAAAATATAATAAAACGATACCACAAATTATTTTTCGTTTTGCTCAGCAAATAGGAATATTGCCATTGACAGGTACCACGAATAAGCAACATATGCATCAAGACCTGAACTTAGAAGACTTTGAGCTCACCTCTCTGGAGCTGAAGCAAGTTGAAGATATTGCCCGCTGAGTAGCCCCCTATCTAGAATCATTCTCAAGATTCGGGAGAACCTTGGCTGTGCTCAGGATCTCCTGAAGGAGGGTATTGTATTATCCGTTATGGGTGACTGCGTCGTTGCAAATAATTTGTTAGTTCTAATAGATCCTGAGCTTGTGGTCCTAAAGGGAGAAGTGCGTCTTTAGCTCGTTGAAAGTAGTTGTCAATGAGATTAAACAGAGCACGTTTACTATAAAGATTGGCAAATGTACATTTTTGATTTGCGGCATCAGAAGCACGACCTTTACCTAATACGCCTGGATCCATGTAATGATCGAGATAATCATCTTGCATTTGAAAAACCAAGCCTAAATGGGCGGCAAAATTGCGCAAAGCATCCACAACGGTTGTCGATGCATGACTGGCTGCCAGAACCATGTTAAAGCAGGCAGAAATTAATTTACCTGTTTTAAGATGGTGAATCACACGTAGTTCTGATTCTGTGATGATAGTACCTGATAGTTCTGAAAGATCCAAACTTTGGCCGCTTACCATGCCTCCTGGACCACTGGCTTTGACTAATTCGTGAGTGATGTTAAGGACTTGCGGTAAATGCAAAAATTTGGGTAGTTCGTTAAGCAAGAGATCAACAGCTAGAGCTTGCATACCATCCCCTACCAAGATAGCTGTTGCTTCATCAAATGCTTTATGACAGCTGGGTTTCCCACGTCTAAAATCATCATTATCCATGGAAGGCAGGTCATCATGAACCAATGAATAGCAATGAATGAGTTCCAGCGCTGCCGCTATAACGTCCAAGCTTGATTGTTTGACCTCAGTGATTTCTCCACACAAGTAAACCAACATGGGTCTTAATCGTTTACCACCAGGAAATAATGCATAGAGCATTGCCTCTTTGATGCGTTGTGCTGGGATGTCAGCATTAACAACAAGGGCATGAAGAATGGCTTCATGATGAGTCAGGTAGCGAGCAATATTTTCATTAATCATCAGAGGTTTCACTGCTTTTAGTATCTGAATTGGCCAGCAATTCGATTTTTTGTTCTGCCTCGCTTAAAACTTGCTGACACTTACGTGCTAGCGTGATGCCTTTTTCGAATTGTTTTAATGACTCCTCGAGCGTTAGTTCGCCTTTTTCCAATTGCATGACTATTTCTTCAAGTTCTGCCATGGATGTTTCAAAATGAATAGCCTTGGTCATAATATGAACCTGGTGTGGAGAAATCACGTAGTATACCCTTTGGGAGTCAATTTTCAAACAACTGATTAAGCGATTATCAAGCGTGGTATTTAAACCATAGGGGCATCACCCTGGTTAAATAAACCATAAATTTCCATAAACCGACTTGCGACTCCACATTGCCATAAGGATCTGCTTTTAACTCTGGATAACCGATTCCTAGGCCAAACAGTCCGGGTCCTATAATTCCGAGATGAGGATTATGGTTAATATTTTCGTAATCACCAATGGTAATATTTTTCCGGGGTTCAAAACCTACAGCATAAATGACTTTGTGACACTCTGGCAAAAATCGCGCGAGGTTCACTTCTGTTGCATTGTAACGTACGAGGTTTGCTGGCAACACACCATCAATATGGTTCCTGGCCCAGGTAGCTGTTTGACCTTTAAGTCCAGTGTTATCAAACAAAAACCAATCTCCCATATCAATTGCGTAGCGGCAGGGGGAACGATAAAAATTTATTATCCTTTTCACACCTAACTCCACTAGGTAACGGACAATCATAATGGCTGAATGAGAGGAGCCAAAAACTGCATAGGTGTGGCTAGTATTAATAGCGGTTTGTAAGCGTGCTTTATCTATAGCGATTTCAAGGGGGATAACGTCAATACCAGGATAATTAAGACTGGATGGTACTGCCCCTGTGGCTAAAATGACATTTCTGGCCTTAAAAACCTGGGAGTCAGAGTATAATGACCAACAACGTTCTGACAATGCCATGCTATGAATCATGGTGCGCTTAGCAATAATTTTCTTACTTAAATGATCGCTAACCCATTGCAGGGGAGCGACAATTTCACTTAGTGTACAGGTATCCTCAAGATGACAGTGGTTTAATGTAAAATTTACCGGAGCATCTTGATAAGCAAAGGATTGAGCGGCATTCAAAAAATCGAGAAAACGTTTTACAGTGGTATTGCTTGAAACATTACACCAGAATTGCCCAAGATCCCCGACTTTAAATAAGGGGTCAATCCATAAGATATGACCAGGTAAAATACCGTAATCCAGTAGCTTTCCCACCGCAGCAATACCTGCTGGTCCTGCACCAATGACTGCCCACTGAAAAGCTGCTGTTTGACTCATTAACGATTATCCTCTTTTTTAAACTTGCAGATAGATAGGGATTCATGCAGGATCTATAGGTAAAAGTCTAGCTGTATTCCCAGGCTAAGAGTAAAGTCATGAAAACAAAAATACAATTCATTTGTAGTCAATGCGCTGCCGTTTTTTCACAATGGGCTGGTCAATGCACGCAGTGCGGCTCCTGGAATTCTGTCAATGAAGAACGCTCAGATCTCGGAGATCGCGGTTCCCGCTTGGGACATTACGCCAATCAGCGAACAGCTGTAACGTCTTTAGAAGATGTGGTATTAGAGCGGGAAGCCCGTATGGATTGTGGCCTGTCGGAATTAAATCGAGTTTTAGGAGGAGGGCTTGTTGAAGGGTCAGTTGTTTTAATTGGTGGGGATCCAGGGGTAGGAAAATCCACTTTATTATTGCAGACTTTAGCCAGCATGTCTCAGGAACAGAAAGTACTCTATGTGACAGGCGAAGAGTCTTTACAGCAAGTTGCCTTACGGGCAAAGCGTTTGCAATTGCCTGTTGCAAGCTTACGCCTACTTGCTGAAACCCAAGTGGAAGCCATTATTGCTCACGCACATAAAGAGAAACCGCGTGTTATGGTCATTGACTCAGTACAAACCATCTTCACTGAAAGCTTGAGTTCTGCTCCTGGTGGAGTGGGACAGGTACGAGAATCGGCGGCACAGCTTGTGCGTTTTGCCAAAATGACTCAGATCGCTGTATTTATTGTGGGCCATGTAACTAAAGAAGGGGCATTGGCAGGTCCGCGGGTGTTAGAACACATGGTAGATAGTGTTTTATATTTTGAAGGTCAAAATGACAGTCGCTTTCGTGCCATTCGGGCGATAAAAAATCGATTTGGCGCAGTCAATGAACTGGGTGTTTTTGCGATGACCGATCGAGGATTAAAAGAAGTGGCTAACCCATCGGCAATCTTTTTATCACGCCAACCAGAAGCCACAGCAGGAAGTGTGATCATGGTAACGTGGGAAGGATCAAGGCCAATGCTTGTTGAAGTACAGGCTTTGGTCGATGAAGCACATGGTCAGCAGGCCAAGCGAATTACTGCTGGTCTGGAACATAATCGCCTTGCCATTTTGCTCGCTGTATTACATCGGCACGGTGGTGTGGCAACGTTTGATCAGGACATTTTCATTAATGTTGTCGGTGGGGTTAAAGTCACAGAAACTGGAAGTGATCTGGCTTTGCTAGCCGCAGTTGTTTCCAGCTTGCGCAATCGGATCTTTGATCGAGAAACAATTATTTTTGGGGAGGTCGGATTAGCTGGAGAAATAAGACCCGTGCAAAGTGGTCAAGAGCGTTTGCGCGAAGCCGCTAAACATGGTTTTAAAAGAGCTATTGTCCCTTTTGCAAATGCACCCAAGCAAACAATGAATATAGATGTCCAGCCAGTGAAGTATCTGCAAGAAATGTTAGAGAAACTTTAGGGACGTTCCCTAGTTGATTTTTTGCCTGCAATGAAATTAGAGTAAGAATATAAATAGGTAAATTGGAATTTAATTCGCAAAATTTGAATTAATAAGCTAGGCTGATAATAGTGCAACGCAACATAAATGGAGGTAATAATGAATAAGGATTATTTTAAAAGTTGGACTGCATTAGTAACCGAAATGCAAAAGCCATTCCAGGCAATGATGGAGTTGAATATTCGTACACTACAAAATATGCATTATTTAAAACCAGAAGAAAGTTCTAGCTGGCAACAACCAAATAAATTGATTGATGCTCATCTGAAGCTGGCAATGGAAAATAGCCATCGAATGCTTGATTATATGCGACAATCATTTCAGATTCTTGAAGGTGCTTTTGCATCCATTTCCAAAGAAATACAAAGTACGCGTCAAGGAGCAGGAAGAATAGAAATACCTATCCAAGGCGTTACAGCAAAAAGCAAATCAGCTTCTTCTACAAAGAAAACTTCATCTGCAAAGAAAGCTTCATCTACAAAGAAGACTGCGTCTGCAAAGAAAACTTCATCTACAAAGAAGGCTTCGTCTACAAAAGCGGCAAAACCCGCAAGCAAATTGGCGTCATCAAAGAAAAAGGCTTCGCCAGCCAAGAAAACTGCGGCAAAAACGTCTAAGGCAGCTTCTGCCGCTACAAAAATGAAGTCAGCGCCGAAGAAAGTTGCGACTAAAGCTAAGACGAAAGGCAAAGCCACAAAATCCGCAATAAAAAGCACAAGCTCGCAACCCACAAAAGTAGCAACAGCAACACCAAGCAAAAAAAGCATGCCAGAAAATAAGCCGGCTACATCAACCCCTAAAGCCACCAGTCAGGGCTCTCAAGGATCTTTTGCTCAAAACAGGAGCTTTCCTGGAAGCAATGTAGCATTAACTGCTGCGAAGATGTCAACTCCCGTTACGAAAGTGACGATACCTGAAACGAAACCAACAATGCCTACAAATCCGGCAACAATTTTTAAACAACAAAATGACAAAATGCCAGGACCTAAAAAATAAGTAGGAACTCTGCCCCGCCCGATTGGTGGGGCAGGCTATCTTTCCAAGACTCAGGAGATACTTCGCTTTAAGAGCAAATTTGCTATACTGAAAATGCCTCTTTTTTTTACAATATTTCAGAGAAGACTCAGTGAAAGAATAAACGGATAGGTTTCAGAATGAGGTTCAAGGAAGGATCATTATGAAAAAAATCCATTGCTCTCATCTCCTACTCATCAGTTTTCTATTGCTGCCTACATTGCTCTATAGCCAACGAGTTGTGCATATGGTTTTGCCTAACTATCCTGCTCAACAAGTGATCGAATGGACGGAGCAAACACTTATGACGACTCTTACTGCTGGTTACCATGAGGATGTTTCTGAGGCAGCGAATGTTCGTAAACGCTACCTACACTTAGGTTGGATTCCTATGCAATCGTTTCTTCGTGAAAAGTTAAGAGTGATCGGAAAGCAAGAGATTATGCTTCATCCTGAACCCATTACACCTCCTGTAATTATCCAGACGGAGGATTGTGAGGGAGCGAGTTGTTGGCATGTACATCAAGCTTTTCTTATCCCTGAATTACGTAATAAAGTTGACTTTACAGCTTTGGTTATAACCGCAGATCCTGCTCATGGCTCTCCGTTTCTAATTAAAAGCTTATCTATTGCCTCAACGGATTATTAATGCTGATTAAAGTAATCCGAGCTTACGCCATAAATTGAACAAGCTAATTTTTTGTCGGATTTCTTTTCCCATTCGGGATGATTCAGAACAGCAGTTGCATTTTCATATCCAGTATGTAAGCGAAAATTGATTGCCGAGCGCACAAAATTATAATCTTTGAAAGAGTGAGCATAAGGAGTGCCATTAAAAATAATGTGAACTACGCTAAATCTTTTTTCATGACCTAATTCCAAGATTTTTTGTACCTCTGGATCCTTTTTTGCTTCAGGTGTTAGTTTATCGCTTAAATAATTGATTGCTGCCTGTAAATTTTGTCGGCTAGTGTAGACGTTAGTTAAGCGTCTTGAATGGCTTGCGTAACGAATATCCTTTTGTCGTTCTTCCAATTGATCCATATTTTGTGGTAAAGGACCTTTTAAACTAAAGCAGTCTACCACAAAGCATAATGTGTCTTGCTCAGGCAGAGCATCCAAAACCGTAACTAACGGGGTGTTGGCATAAATTCCGCCGTCCCAATAATAATCATTACCAATCTTTATGGCTGGAAAGCCGGGTGGCAAAGCCCCGCTTGCCATGACATGGTCAACGGTAATTGTCATCATTTGATTATTAAAAAACTCCATTTCACCGGATGTCACATTAACAGCACCCAAACAGAGGGTAATTTTTTTATCATTGATGCGATCAAAATCAATTAACCGTTCTAAAGTGCCACGTAGCTCACTGGTGTCATAAAAACTTAGTTTATCGGGTGTATCACGAGTAAATGGATTGGGTGGGAGAGGGCGTGGTTTGAAAAAACCATCCAAACCAAAAAAAACCGAATATAATGCCCCAAAGCGATTATGTAAATGGTGAGCAAAATTCAATTGGTCGCTATAGAATAAATCGCTCCATAACTTTGGCGCAATGGTATCCCAAAATTCAAGTAATCGCTCAATCTGTTTTTCGGGAGGATTACCAGCGATAATTGCGCTATTAATTGAACCAATGGATACACCAGCCAAAAAATTTGGGCGATAACCCCGTTCATGAATAGCACGATAAGCGCCAACTTGGTAGGCTCCAAGGGCTCCTCCTCCTTGAAACACACAAGCGACACGCTCATAAGTTTGTTTGACATTGATGGCTTTCTCCGGTTGGTTAATCAACCCGAGCGCTTTTTTGTGGTGTGTTGCTGGTTTTTTGACATTTTTCCCTTTTTTATTTTGCACCATAATTACCTACTCCGAATCAAATCCTAGTAGTTAACAACAGTATACAACAAATATTTTATAACTGTTGTAGCTACTAGATTATTGTAGCTCTGAGGTCAATGGCGTTCAGCTATCTTGAAAATTATAATTTTAGCGTACCGTTAATATTGTCTTGCCCTGCCTCTGTTATGCTTTTTAAAGAGTCTTTCAGTTCTTGTGTTTTCTTAATTGAGTCAGTTGGAGTAACTTCAACATATCCTCTGGTAATAAAATTCAAAGCGACCTTTAAGCCGTGCCAAATATTTCCCAAAAATCCCCGATGATTTTTTAATGTACTTTTTTGAGCTATCTCAATGGCGTCATTACAATTTCTCACAAAAACATCTTTCTTGATTTCTCCAGAATAAAATCTTTTTTTTTGGGTAGCTAATGTATCATAGAGATCTTGTGCATCCTTAGCCTCGTTTGGATACTTTCTTGATTGTAATCCAGTAGCTTTTTCCTGGAGTCGTTGCAAATTTTTATTAAATTCTGACTCTTCAAGTAATAGGCCTTTCTTCCATTTGGTAATAGCTGGATGATCTTTCTTATCTATGAGAAACTGACGTACAGCTTCATGTTCTAATGCTGGTTCAAAATTTCCTTTTCGCCAAGCATATACGACTGGTGTTACACTTTCCTTATTAAGTCTTTGGGTACAGCGATATAATAAACTGGTCAGTTCTTGTGAATATTGTCTTATATCTTCCGTAGCACCAATTTCATTATAAACCCTCTGAAATTTCTTTTGATCTTTAATGGGCGTTGTAAAGAAAGATTCATTTACCCTAATAAATTCCCTTACCTCTTCTTTTGTTGGAGCAGGCATCCGCGTGAATTTTTTGATGACTATATGTATATTTATATATCACTTTTTATTTTATTCAATATAAAAAGACATAGACTAAGTTTCTTGATAAGGGGGCAAAAGAGATACGGCCTTAATTCGAATTAAGGCACGCGTTAATGGTACTAATGGTAACCCCAGAATCGTGCTCTCATCTCCTTGAACCTCTTGGAACAACCATTTTGCTACACCTTCATAATTGTAAGCCCCACAACTTTGATAAGGCTGCTCACTCCTTAAATAAGCTTCTATCGTGTCATCACTTAATGCATTCATTGTGAGAGTAGCTATATCATGCTCTTCCCATAAGACAGTACCTCCTTTGACAATGCAATAGGCAGCTAATTGTTGATGGGTTTTCCCTCTGAGTAAACGCAGGTTAGATACTGCAGTGGCATGATCAAGAGGTTTACCTAAATGTCTATTCTCAAAAATGCACAATTGATCAGCTGCAATCACAAAATGTGAGGGGTAGCGATGACTCACATCCAGGGCTTTACAACGAGCAAGCGTGCTAGCTAATTTAAGCATCGATGCTGAAGCAAAATCTTCTTTTAGCTTTTCCTCATTACAAAGCGCAGGGATGATTTCAAAATCTAGACCTAAGGAAGCTAATAATTTAATTCGAGCTTGTGAGGACGATCCTAAAATAATAGGTTGTTGGCTAAAAAACTTAGACATAAACTGCCACCGAAGCCATTAATAGAAAACCAATAATGACAAAGCTAAAATCCCGCAGATTACAACATCGTTCTACCATAACACAGCGTTCCAAGCCGTGAAGCGTACCTAGATAAAGAAAAGTACCAGCAGAAGCCGCAATTAAAATTGGATCAAGCAACGAATTCGTCTCGACTCCATGCCCGAAGTACCAACCAAGAAAAATACCTAAAGGGGTCATCAGGCAGAAAGTGAAGAAAAAACCAAGGCTCTGAGCTCGTCTGAGGGAACTTTTATTAAGCTGAACAGCAATAGCGAAGCTTTCCGCCCATTTATGAGTGATAATTGCCAGAAAAATCATGATGATCATAGGATTGCTTTGTGCTAGACCAAGCGCTGCTCCAAGCATGATGGAATGAACCGAAAGCATACCCCAAGCCAGGATAGCAAAGGCTGGGTGAGTTGCATCATGATGATGATAGATTTCTTTGCCTAGATGTTCAAACCATAAAAAGAGTAAAAATACAGCTCCAGTAATAATAAAGGCAAAAGGGTAGTCATAACCCATCTCCTGGAATAGAGTGTTGGAATCAGGCAACATATGAAGAAGCCCTGCACCAAGAAAAATCCCAGTAGCTAAGGTCTCACCAATAGGGAAGTCAATATGCTCATCGCTTTTTATTCTTTTTTTAAACGGATACCATCCAGCCATGAGAACAACAATAAAAATACTGATGGTAAAAACAATTTTTAAAGTGGTCGTAGCCATAGACACACCCCTCTTTAGGAAATACGCACTACATTAATAGGCTGCTTATTGAGAAAGTGAATAATATTTTCACAGACTACATTTAGCAAGCGTTTTCTTGCTTCGATAGAAGCCCAGGCAATATGAGGAGTAATGACACAATTATCTAAACCGATTAAAGGATTATCCAACCCTGGGGGTTCTTGACTAAGCACATCGAGATAAGCTGCGCTGATTTGTCTATTCTTTAAAGCGTTGGCCAACGCATATTCATCAATCAAGCCGCCGCGCCCGGTATTAATGAGAATGCTTGTGGCTTTCATCTGTTTCAGCGTTGCGCTATTGATAATATTTTGTGTCATGTTGTTAAGTGGGCAATGCAAACTTAAGACGTCACTTTGTTGCAAGAGATCATGCCAATTAACCCAAGTTGCAAAATCACTACTAAATGGTGTTGGCTTATGTGCAATAATTTTCATTCCTAATTGGCTTGCAATGAGCGCAACTTTTTGCGCTACTTTTCCATAGCCCATTAGGCCTAAAGTCAGGCCTGCCAATTCAGTGATAGGATTTAGCCAATAGGCAAAATAGGGCTGTGCTTGCCAATCGCCTTTTTGAATGGATGCATTATGGGCTTCAACGTGATTTGTATGCGCTAATAATAAAGCGAACACATGTTGTGCGACACTGTCTGTACTATAGTCTGGTACGTTAGTAACGACAATATGATGCGAGCTCGCGGCCGCAATATCGATGTTATCAACTCCTGTCGCAGTTTCTCCAATATAACGAAGCTTTGGGAGCTTTGCAAAATGTGAGGCATTTAGCTTTACTTTGTTGGTGATAATAATATCCGCTTCTCGGGCACGTTCTATAACGAGTTCGTCAGGCGTTTTGTCATAGATGTCGACTTCACCTAACTCATAAAGATGGTCTAGGGATAAACCATCATTAAGCAGTGGTTTAGAATCCAAAACCACGATCTTAATTTTTTTCATCATCAGTCATGTCCTGTTGAAAAAATACGCGTATTTCTAAGGGATAATCACAGGAATCAAGGTCTTGATAGATTCGCTGGTAAAAAGACGGCGGTAGCTCTTTTTTTGGGGTGAAAATTAAATCGATGGTCATTTTGCCATCCAGATAATGAATGGTCCAATTTACAAGCCCAGGGAAATCTTGTTGCCATTCTGAAAGCAACTCTTCTTGCAAGATGACACGGTTGGGCAGATGAAGAGAGGGGCAAGTCAACTCATCATCTTCAGGATCCACATGCACAATGACATCTTTAACTCGTTTAAGCTCATTCATAAGGGCTTGATGCACATGTTGAGCAATATAATGTCCTTCAGAAACAGAAATATAAGGTGAGACAAGAATATGTACATCCACCAAAATATCTCCTCCCATTAGTCGACTACGTAATTGATGGATCTTTTCTACACCAGGCACCGACTCAATAATGTCCTCTATTTTTTTTAGCACTTCAGGTTCTACGGCTGTGTCAATTAACTCCTTGACACTGTCCCAGCCGTAACTCATACCCATTTTAATGATCATAAGGCCTACAATAATTGCAGCAATGGCATCCAAATAGATAAATCCCAAGATTGTACCTACCAAACCCAACGTTACCACAATTGAAGAGGCAGCATCGGAACGATGGTGCCAGGCATTGGTTATAACAAGAGAGGACTGAATTTTTTGTCCTACATGGTAGGTGTAATGAAATAGCATTTCATTGGCAACAATTGAGAGTAACGCGACGGGCAAAGCAAGCCATCCAGGTTTGTCATGGGTGGCCTGAATGACTTCGCTGAGTGAATCCCAAGCAATTCCAGCTCCTGCAAGAATGAGTAAGAGGGCAAGGATCAGGGTTGCCGCAGTTTCAATACGTTGATGGCCATAAGGATGCGTTGCATCCGCATCTTGGCTACCATACTTGGAGGCAAACAAAACCATTAAATCAGTAATGAGATCGGAAAATGAGTGTACGCCATCGGCTACTAAGGCATGTGAATGGTAAATAATACCGCCGAAGAGTTTTATGACCCCCAGGATCGCAGTGACGACAGCACCAATTATCGTGATTTTCTTGGCCTGTGAATACCGATCCTGTTGTGTCATTCCTAGTCCTTTATGAGTTCTAGAGTAATATGAATTTCCCCATCTAAATCTTTGCATTCAATAAGCTTGTGTCCATTTATACGACACCAGCAAGGAAGATCGTGTTTTGCCCCGGGATCCGTTGCTAGCACCGTTAATGTATCACCATGAGCAAGTTTTTTCGCCATATTTTGTGTTTTAATCACCGGCATAGGACATAAAAGCCTTCGGGCATCTAAATCGTAATGAGCCATATCTTCCTCACAAGTACCAATGTTGCGGAATATCTTCCGCATGCATAGGCTTAACGTTAAAGATTTCTGTTTCCCCATTCGTATGGAATAACTCAACGTCAACAGAGGGTTCGTTTCGTCCGGAACAAAAACGTGCTGCTACGCGGGCACAAGTAATGTAATCAGCAGAGCTTAATTGCCCTTCAATCAGAATCATCGGTCCTCGATGATCGCGAACTTGCATATGAGTAAATTGTTTACGATAGCCGGTTAAAAAATTACTTTCAGCCTCATCGCGAGCGATGATCATTTTATAATGAGGCATAGGACGGATATGCCTGCCTGCTTTTAAAAGAATGATATCCTCAATGTCGTAGTCTCGCGTTTGCCGATGCTCCCACATATCGCGTAAACGTCGAGTGTAGTTCTCATCGGTTAGCACACAACATCCTCCTGCAGGTTGTGCAAACTCTGAGATTGCCATGGATGCAGCAAGACCTAGTTGTGGTTTACGATTGCGTCCTTGAAAATCATATAAGGCTTCTCGGTTAACCCAACCCTCGCGTTCGGGCAAAGTCGGTGGTAATCGTTTTGCGCATAAGGGACGCAGTAAGCGATCTTCTGCTCCAGATTTGTCTGCAATCAAGGGCATGGTTCCCTTACGTTGAGATTTGGGACGTTGGCCTATGACTTCGCCGGTAATAATAAAATCAAAACCGTGTTCCAGCATCCACTGGTAGGCTTCACGTACCATGAATATCTTGCAATCTAAACAAGGATTGATGTTTTTGCCATAGCCATATTTAGGATTAAGCAAAATATCTTTATAGGGCTCGACAATATCAATGATGTGCAGCTTAATACCCAGTTGCTCTGCCACCCAAAGTGCATCATTGCGTAAAGGTTTGTCACTTTTGCGGTTGCGGATAGCTGAAGTATGACCCGAATGGCAAAAGCCAGTATAAAAATTGATTCCTTCGACCTCGATGCCTTGTTGCTGAATCAGTTTAACGGCAAGCATGGAGTCCAAGCCACCTGAGATTAAGGCAACTGCTTTACGTTTGACGGTCATGAGAAAACCTGATAATAAAATGGCCAATATTTTAACCTTTCTATGGACTTGGTCAAGTTAAACTGTGCCAATAATGGGAGCACTAATGAAGCTTCGCTTAATTTCTATCTTCTATAGGATACGCCATTTAATTGCTTTATTTGCCATGTTAGTTGGACTTTACCTCATCAAAAGCATCACTGAACTCTTATATCTACCCGCGCAGCCGCAAAAGCTCACTCTTTTTTCGCTCTTTAAGATTCTCTGGTCTACCAATGACGTTTTTTTACGCTTCATTGTCATCATCAACTTTTTAATTAAACCTGTTTTTATTTACATTGCCATTTTGCTCTTGCTGTATGCTTTGAAGGAGAATTCCGGGAGTAAAAAACATTAGGGACGTTCCCTTAAAAATCAAAATGGTCGCTGGGGCAGGTTGATAATTTGTGGAGCAGCTGATTATGAGCTTTATTTTCAAAGGATTTTTCAGCCTGTACACAGAATTATCCACAGATTTTGTGGATAATTGGAAAAGAGTTACTACATAGGGCAATGCCAAAGATGCAGATGTATCAAGGACTATCGCGAAAATTTTGTGATTCGCAGGTTATTGAGGAACAAGAAGATAAAAAAGTTATCCACAGGGCTGTGAATAAAGGAATAGAGAAATGAGTTAGACTATCTTAGCAAAGAAAAAGTGAAAAAACAGTCTTGACATTACGATTTTCAAATAATTTTTTATCTTACTCCTCACCATACTCTCTCCCACAAGAGGGGAGGGAAAAATACCTCACCCATTGTGGGAGAGGTCGACGTGCGTACGGCGGGGGAGAGCTCCATAAATTAGCCTTGGAAAAATTGTTCAAACTCTCCTAACCAACGTTCGGCAATTGTCCGGGCCAATGCTTTGTTCTCGGTTGCTAATTTTTTTGCCACCTGCGCTATTGCAGGTAAAAGGGCCTGATCACGCTGTAAATTTGCTATCTTAAATTGACGATAGCCTGTTTGGCGCGTACCTAAGACTTCGCCAGGTCCTCTCAGTTGTAGATCTTTTTCAGCAATGATAAAACCGTCATTGGTTGAACGCATAACGCGTAAACGCTCGGCGCTAAATGGTGAAAGAGGGGCTTGGTAAAGCAACAAACAATGGGCTTGCTGATTTCCTCGGCCCACTCTGCCACGTAATTGATGCAATTGCGACAAACCCAGGCGATCTGCATTTTCAATAATCATCAAGCTTGCATTAGGAACATCAACGCCGACTTCGATGACGGTTGTGGCCACTAAAAGATCAATCTCACCTTCTTTAAAAGCCAACATCGTCGCTTCTTTTTCTGTAGCTTTCATACGCCCATGGACCAAGCCTACGCGAGCATTAGGCAGTTGTTGTTGGAGGTTGTCAGCGGTGGCAGTTGCTGCCATACATTGCAGTTTCTCTGATTCCTCAATTAATGTACAAACCCAATAAGTCTGACGACCACCGGCTATAGCTGCTTGCAATCGTTGGATGATGGGTTCTCTTTTTTCCTGGCTCAAGACTGCTGTAACAACTGGCGTTCGACCCGGAGGCAATTCATCAATGATCGATACATCGAGATGGGCAAATTGCGTCATGGCTAGTGTTCTTGGGATAGGAGTTGCTGTCATTAACAACTGATGAGGAATAAGTTCACCATGTTGTCCTTTTTGCTGCAATAAGAGACGTTGTTCTACCCCAAAACGATGTTGTTCATCGATGATAACCAAACCAAGATTGGCAAAATTTACTCCCTCTTGGAATAAAGCATGAGTCCCAACCAGCATGTGGCATGCTCCACTTTGGAGCATGGTTAGTGTTTCTTTCCTTTCACTCGCTTTCATCTTCCCGCTCAGGCGGCGGCAATTTAGTCCTAACGGAGAAAACCAACGCTGAAGATTAGTAGCATGCTGTTCGCTTAGTAATTCCGTAGGAGCCATAAGCGCAATTTGATAGCCGTTAGCAATCGCTTGCAAAGCGGCCATTGCAGCAACAACGGTTTTTCCGGACCCCACATCACCTTGAACCAGACGTAGCATTGGCTTATTTTGGTTTAGATCATTGGCCACTTCTTCACTGACACGCCATTGTGCCTTAGTTAAAGCAAAGGGTAATTGTTTAATAAATTGCTCACGTAGGATCGTATCTACTGTCATCGATGGTGCTGATAAGTTGTGTCGATGTTGACGCGCGAATTGCATACTTAAACGTTGCGCTAGCAATTCATCGAAGGCAAGGCGTTGTAAAGCTGGGTGACTACCTTCTTCTAATGTTTGCAGAGAAATCTCGGGCGGTGGGTTGTGGAGTAGTTGCATCGCTTCGGGAAGAGGATAAAAGCAATTCTCTCCTAGTTCCTCAGGTGTCATCCATTCCATATCGAGTAAGTGTTCGCGGCAGGTGCTGAGAGCTATTTTTACCAGTTGGCGTAAACGAGTTTGGCTAAGTCCTTGTGTTGTGGAATAAATTGGGGTTAATGTTTCTTCGACACTAAATTCTTCATCATCTGCTAATAATTGATACTCAGGATGAATCATCTCCAAGCTATTAGAGAATTCACGAACTTCTCCAAAAGCGCGGATGCGAGCGCTTTCATTCAACGCTTTTATTTGTTGCTTATTAAAATGAAAGAAGCGGAGTTTTAAAACACCACTTTTATCTTCTACATAGCAGTAAAGCATCATCCGTTTGCCATACTTAATTTCTGTCTTACAAACCCGTCCAGCGATAACAGACCAATCATTAGCACGCAAATCACCTATGGCTGTGATGCGAGTGCGATCCTGGTAACGATAAGGAAGATGAAATAGTAGATCGGCCACGGTATAGATGCCGCATTTGGCAAGTTTAGCCGCCAATGTCGGACCTACTCCAGCTAACATTTCACAAGTTTGTTGCAACACGGTATTATGTGGTTGAAAAAACACTGATAATAGCAGGAAAATAACTCAGAGTTGACTTACCATGAATAAAAACTCAGAAATCAAGGGTAAGAGTCCTGTTCTTAGCTTTACGGCAGGTTTAATTCTTGTATCACTGATTGGTTATTTGCTGATTGCCGGACGAAGCTTATTAATTCCTTTGGTTATCGCTATTTTTATTTGGCATTTACTAAACACGATCAATAATTCAGTGCAGCGAACGCCTTTCATTGGAGCCAAATTACCCAATTGGCTTAGCATGGTGCTGGCATTGGCGGTTGTGGTTCTGTTAGTAAAAATCTTGATTGACATTATCACCAATAATGTCAGCGATGTGATTGCAGCCTCTCCGCGCTACCAAGAGAACTTAACCCATATTTTTAATACTATGGATCGTCGATTTCATATCAAGGCGATGGACAATGTTGATAATTTCCTGCAAGATTTAAGTGTGCAACGCATTTTAGTGAATATTTATGGGGTATTTACCACGATAACTGGTTCGGCTGTCTTGATTGTCTTATATGTTGTTTTTCTTTTTGTTGAGCAACATTTTTTTAGACAAAAACTTGATGCGCTTGTCCCACAAATGGGACATCGCCAGTTGGTCAATAACATCCTCACCCATATCGTTAAAGATACGCAAACATACTTGGGAATAAAAACAATGCTTAGTCTCGTGACAGCGGTTGGCAGTTGGATTGTCATGAAGTCAGTAGGCCTTGATTTTGCAGAGTTCTGGGCACTGTTAATCTTTTTTCTGAATTTCATTCCGAACATCGGTGCGATATTAGCAACGGCGTTTCCAATGCTATTGGCTCTGATTCAATTTCAAAGCTGGGTACCTTTTCTGGTCATTACCATAGGGATTGTAACCATACAATTTATCATAGGAAATCTCGTGGAGCCTCGTTTTCTCGGTAAGTCCTTAAACGTCAGCCCTTTTGTTATTTTAATTGCCTTGGCGTTCTGGGGCGCGATTTGGGGTATCTTAGGTATGTTTTTATCTGTACCGATTACGGTCATGATGATGATTATCTTTGCTCATTTTGATGCAACACGACCGATAGCTATCTTGCTATCACAAGATGGCTACATAAAAAAAGCGTACGAGGCGTTGTAGTGATTGGAGAATGTTTACCAGACGGTGTATCCTCTCACCCGCCGCGCTACGCGCGTCGACCTCTCCCACAAGGGGAGAGGTATCTTCCTTTGTGGGAGGGTAGGGTGAGGGGGCTCTTATTGTGAGGCGCCTCTCATATCAATCTCCCAAACATCAACCACCCGGTTATTACTCGTGATATAAAATTTATCAAACAAATTAATGGTTGGGTCACAGTGCGGTACGATCAGTTCAATCACTTCGCCATTGACAGGTAAATTGCCATTGGCGGAGGTTAACTTACCATGCTCATCACCGAAACCGCCCCAATCATATTCGAGATAATCATGGCTTATTACTTTCGGTCGATGGTTCTTATCCACATAGATTGATTTTGTGCCTGCATCGACGGTTACATGGTCAGAGCGATTACTGCTAATCACTGTTGTAAGTAGCGTTAGTGAATGCTTGAAATGAGTAAAATGTTCTTTATTTTCTCTCGAACCAATTGCCGCATATTCAATATCCATCACCGTATAGGAACCTGGTTGGATTTCAGTGACTTCTGATGCTTGGATATCAATGTCGTAGGTTCCTGTGCCACTACCCGTTAAAATCGGACAAGGTAAGCCATGTTTCTTAAATTCATTGACAACGTCGCTTGCCAGTTGCATCGTTTTTAATGATCTGAGTTTGCGTTCCTCATAAGATGAAATATGCTGCAGGTTTCCTGCATAGCATTGAATTCCTGCAAGATTTAACCACTTGGATTGGTGAATTTGCTTAGCAAAGTCGAGAGCGTGCTGTGGTGCTACACCAGTCCTACCCAAACCGGGATCGAGATCCACTAATACATTGATTGGTTGCTTATGAAATGCTGCTGCTTTTTCCAAATGAAGTAAATTGTCTCTATTGTCTGCCACAATAAGGGTATCGGGAGCTTTTTTAAGACAATGAAAGAGTCTTTCAATCTTAAAAGAAGTCACAATGGGTGAAGTGATCAATACCCCGGTAACCCCTTGATTAATTAATACTTTAGCTTCAGAGACTTTGGCGGCACTAATACCAATTGCACCATACTCAAGCTGAAGCTTAGCTAACGTTGTACATTTATGCGTTTTACAGTGGGGTCTGATATTTACATGATGTTGTAGACTGTGTTGACGCATGCGATCCAGGTTATATGCTAGTTTTTCTCTATCAATAACTAGACAAGGCGTATCTAAGGCCCATTTATCTGCACCAATAAATGACTTTGACATCGTTCTTTCCGCAAGAGTTTGTTGAGCGGGAATATAGCAGAAAATAGAACGTAAAAAACTGTCAAAACGACGTATTTATCCAGTAAATTAATACTCTATCCAGATAAAAATCTGTTATTGCTTCACCTTGTTCACAATGACGGCATTAGCGGTTTTGTCGAATAAAAAATTGTCCTATATGGATTGGTTCTTAATATTGCGTTAATAATTTATTCATATTCCCTTAATGTTTATTTTATAAAATTGTCATTCTGAATCTATTCTGATCAGGTGAAGAAACAAATGAAAGTAATTATCGGTGCAGGTCCAGCAGGCTTATATGCTGCTATTAAATTAAGAAAAGCAGGTATTAAGGATGTCGTTATCTATGATCCTCGCGCTGGCGAATATACTCGTCCGGGGCATCTGAACGAAAATGCATTTAGAAAAGCTGAGGACGGCATTGGTAAAAAATTTTGGCAAGGTAGATTTGGTCATATCAAAGATTTTGAGAGAGCACTCTACGAAGAGGCTTTAAAATTAGGGATAAAAATAGAAAAAAAGCGTTTCGTAGGCCTTCGTGAAGACAGCAAAAACCCTGGTGTTATTGTTAATGATGGAACAAATGATGAATTTGTTCCTGCAGATTATGTTTTTGATTGTACTGGTTCGCGTCGTGACGTCATTAAAGAAGTAAATGCTCTCTGTCCCGAGTCTCCTTTGAAACTGAAAGACGTGACTGACGTTCCAGTAAAAAATCATTTTCTTGCTTACGTGAAGCTGAGCGAGGATCAATTAGATCGCATTAATGAAGCTCATGAGTTAGAACCTCTGAGAACTCTTGATTCCTTATCTTTTGCACGATCAATAGTTAAGTTAAGAGAACTCGGCTGGAAGGAATTCACCACTCCACGGTGCTACGGTGTTTACTTCGGTAAAGGAAAATCGTGCTTATATTTACAAACCCCTGATAACTTAGCAAAAACCGATCATGACAGATGGGTACAAACTGTTTTGGAGTGTCACATCACACCGGTTGGTTATCAACATCTACCGCCTTCAAAAAAATATAGTCACAAGCCACGATTTGTAGCATTTCCAGTCAGTGCTCAAGCCTTGGAGCAAGTCTCGTATAAAGGAAAAAATTTGCCCGAAGTTATTGCACTAGGTGATGCACAAATCGATCCGAATTATTATTTGGCACATGGTATCAGGAATGGTATGTCCCGCATTGACGCTTTATTTGATACCATGGAGATTTTCGATGGCAAAATTTATTATTTTAACGAGGGAGACTATCTGGCAGAAATTCAGAATCTCCTACGCGAACATAAACAACAAGTCATCGAAGAGGCTAACGAACAAAGGAAAGCTTTTGCGGATGCTCTGGAACTGGCAAGACTACACTTCAAGCAAGCCTTGATCCTGACTTCTGATGTTAGCGAAAAATCTACGTTTACCAAGATTCTAACTGAAATTGAAGCGCGTCAAAGTTATGCGAAAGGCAGTAAACTGTTTGCTGAATGTCACAGTGCAAACAAAGTTAAATTAGCTATTTATTCCGTTGATACCTTGGTTGCAAAGCTCAATCTCATACATATTGATCTATTAAAAGCATATAGTGATTTGCCAGCCTCCTTTGGGGTTGAGAGGAAAGACGCCAAAGATTTATTGCTTCATCTAGCTACCAGTTGGAAAGATGTAGGTAATGAGTTATATAAGAAAGGCAGATTGCAGGATGCAATCGAAGCTTATAAAAAGGCGATAGATATTTACAACTTACCAACTATTCAAGGAACACAAAGCTTACAAGAGTTGCCTATCCATTCTAACTTGGTTATTGCTTATAGCAATGCCAAAATGTATAACGAAGCTATTGTGACCGCACAAATGGCTTTGGACGTTTATCAACAGTACACTGGAGCGGATCGACCAGCGGCATTGTATGAAAAACTGGTGTTTAATTTAATCAAAACCTTATGTGCTCAAGGAGAGGAGTTCTTGGCCACAAGCAAAAATGATAAGGCCTCCTCTTGTCACCAACAAGCTCAGCTGTTAATGAAGACACACAAAGAAGCGCTTAGTGAGAAAATAGCATTACAGATTAATCAAAAAATTAATGAATTACAGAAGCGTATTCCTAAAAACAGTGAGGCATTGACGGCTTTGGGTGTATTTACACTAGGAAAAACAGAGGGAGTATCCACACCCACTAAGGAATTTAATTTTAACTAAAGATAATTTCTTAAAAATTTTGTTCATTATATCTCAACGTACCGCGGCTTGTCCGCGGTATCCAGTTTTCGCTCTATCTTAATATCCGAATATAAAATCAGCGTTCCGGATAAATCACAGAATTCTTGTGATCGCCATACCAGATTTCATCTTCACTTAACGTTGTTTCAATGAATTCAATCGGTGTTCCACCCTCAGCGATCATCGCAACTTTAAATCCAGAGAAAGGTTCATAAGGACCTAGAATAACTTCTTTTCCTTTAATAGCTTCTTCAAGGTTATTCACTTTGAAGGCAACGTGCGGCATGGTTTTTATTAGAGGATGGAGTGGTGAATCCGCTTCAAAGCGATGATATTGGATACGGTATTCGCTGTCTTTACCACCACTGGTATACATTTTAAAAGTGGAACTATACCTCTCTCCTTCCCTGACAATATCTGTTGGTATGCCCATGTGGTGATATTCATAAGTTGTGGTACGTACTTTCATCATCTGCTCTATAAATGTCCTATTTCCTAGGAGAAAACAACAAAAAGGAGGTTGTCATCCCTTGTATGGATTAAACCTCACAAAAGATAGGACAGGATTAAGAAAATTGCTATTTTAAAGGAAATCGAGCCAAAGGAATATAATAGGATTGGTCTTTACCCGGCTTGCTTTCAAATAAATGAATTTCCGTGATAGGTATAGTGGGAATGGTTGGTAATTTTATTTCATGCAATGCATCAGCTGCGATGTGGGGATTTCGCAAGCGACCTAGCGTTAGATGTCCGCGAAAAGATCGTGTTTCTGTGGAATAATTGCTGTCTAAGATGGCTTGACGAAGATGATTGGCTATTTGACTTAAAACATGATCTGGTCCTGCCTCTAAAGAAATAATTCGTGGCTTTTTAGCTGTAGGAAATAGTTGCAATCTATATAATTGCAATGAGAAGGCTTTACTATTTTGTAATTCATAGCTACTGCGCTCAATCAATCGAGGGATATGTTCCTGCTGGATGTTACCTAGAAAAGCCAAGGTAATGTGCAAGTTTTGTGTAGAAGTCCACTTAATACATTCTTGTGGAAGGGAGCATTGTAAAATGGATAGTATTTCTTCAAGTTTTTTTCGAATATTATTGGGAAAACCAATTGCAAAAAACACACGTGAAGTCATTTTTTTAAGACCAATACTTTATTCAAGTATAATAATGTAAAATTTGCTTTAAACGCCAGCATTTGCCTGCGCCTCCCAGAACACGATATGTTCAGGTTTAATCAACGTATTCAAATAGTCTAAAGCCATTTTCACTTTATCCTTACTATCAAAAAATTCGATAACGACTGGTAGATTCCAGTGAGTATCAGCTAACGAGCAACTATGTTCTCCTTCTTCACCAAATCCTCTTAAACCGCGAAACAAACTGATGCCACGGATTTTCACTTGTTTTTCCAAATGCTCGAATATCTGTTTTATTAATTTTGATGATTCGAGGACATAAATCCGCACGACAACTACATCAACAGATTTAATCATTTCATCCCTATCCTGTTTTGTATTTGGCAATGTAATTATAAGTTAGTAATGATTCGTTTGCCCAGTTTAGGGTAAATTTACGATGTGGTCTATTTCGTTCTATGATTAAATGAAAGGAGGCCTTTATGAGCTCGAAAATAGGATCTGCTGGGGATGATAAACCTCGCGGTAACAACCCTCTTGCAAATCGTTTTGATAATCTGCCTGCTAAAGATAAAGATCGCTTCCCGCGTGTTGCTTATGTGCTACAGGGGGGTGGGGCCCTAGGTGCTTATCAATTTGGCGTTGTTAAGGGATTGTTAGAAGCTGGGTATGAGCCTGATTGGATTGCGGCGACTTCGATCGGTGCTATTCAAGCTGCAATCCTGGTGGGTAACCCTCCTGAAAAACGCATTGAAAAACTAGAGCAATTTTGGCAGAAAGTTGCACCAAGTAAGTTATTTGATTTTCTAGGTGAATCGGGTGCCACCTTGGAATTTTATAATAATATGAGCGCTTTGTTTACGTTATTATTCGGTCAGCCACATTTTTTTTATCCCCGTTGGTGCACAGGTACATTCCCTTTATGGGGTGATCTAACCACGCTTAGCTATTACGATACAACTCCGCTTAGAGACACACTGCTTGAGCTTATCGATTTCGATCGACTTAATTCTTGCCCTATTCGTCTAAGTCTCGGCGCTGTACAAATCAGTAACGGTCACTTGATTTATTTCAATAACATTAATTACCGCATTGAAGTGGAGCATGTTATGGCTAGCGCTGCTCTCCCACCCGGTTTTCCAGCGGTTAATATTAATGGTGAGTTATATTGGGATGGTGCTGTGCACTCGAACACGCCCTTAGAAGTTATTTTAGAGGCAATTCCTGCACAGGATACATTATGCTTCCTCGTTGACTGCTATGGTGGACTGTCATTCATACCGCAAACCATGAATGAAATCGAAGAACGAATGAAAGATATTACATACTCCACCCATGCACAACGCTCCATTTATAATTATTTGCATCGACAAAAAATGCGGAATTCTACATTAGAGTTGGGCCAAGTTTTGACTGCAGAGCAAAAAAAGAAATACGCACAACATCTATTGGATATTGGTACCCCTCATCATTGTACTTTGGTTCATTTAATTTATACCGCTAGAATCGTTAAAGCACCATCGAAGGATTACAATTTTGGGCTACCAGTTGTCAAAAGGCGGATAGAAGTAGGCTATGCAGATGTACAAAAAATACTTGAAGAAGAGTCCCAATGGGGTTATCTGCCCAAGGATGGACAAAGTAGATTATATGAATTACCCACCCATCAATCGCGATTGATCCGGAAATGGAAAAAAGGCGCGATTTAACTTAAATTATTGAGAGTGTTTACCAAAACTGTGTCATCCCCGCGAAAGCGGGGATCAATCCTGATTAAAGCCTTGTGTCACCCCAGAATGGATTCCCGCTTTCGCGGGAATGACACAGTTGAGTATACACTCTCTTCCCAGGAGGGAATGTTCATATAAATTCTAATTTCTACGTGGGGATGTGACGGATTTTCTATACTTTTTTTACAAATTGAGATTTCAGTTTCATGGCACCAATGCCATCAATTTTGCAATCAATATCATGATCACCTTCAACTAGTCTAATGTTTTTGACTTTGGTTCCAACCTTCACAACCGATGAAGAACCCTTCACTTTTAAATCTTTTATCACTGTGACAGTATCACCATCTTGTAGCCTGTTACCGTGGGCATCTTTAATAACGCGGTCATTATTATTTTGTTCCACGGTGTCTTTCGGCCATTCATGCGTGCACTCAGGGCAAACAAAGAGAACGCCATCTTCATAAGTAAACTCTGAATTACACTGCGGACATTTGGGTAAAGAAGTCATCAATTAATCCTATAAGACGAGTAAGTATGAATTATAACAAAAATAAAGGAAATAAATAAAAAGTAAGCATACTCCAAAGACCCGGATTTCACTTCGTTTCTCTCAGACTACATCGAACATTCATCCATTTGCAAAGATAGATGTAGCTCAGCAGGCATTAAAATGGTTACGAATATGCTCAGGCAATGCGTTCAATATCTTTTCGGCCAAATCTGGTTCTAACTTATGATTAATAAATTTAATCGCAGAAATAATAGCTTCCTTGGCATCAACATTTATTCTGCTTAGCTCACTGGCTATCGGTTCAATAAACTCTTCGAATCCTCTTGCTTTATTAAGAGGATGAGAGGGATTCCAACCATCATAATAAACTCCCTTTAGGATTAAAGGTAGTTGTGAAGCTAAACTTGCAGCCAATTCAGTTGGTAATTTATCGCGTAAAGAATGAAGTATCACACGCAGAATAGAATAGCATTGAGCTTCATCTTTAAAATCGCCAAAATCCTTAAGTTCATGTAACCATTCATAAGTCTTATGTACTGATGACTCAATTGATGAAACATGCATAATTAACCCTCCTTTTTCTTCCATTTTTTATTTAAATTATAGTATATGGATGAGAGCCATTTTTTTAAAAAAATTGTTGAATTTTGTTGATGAAGAGCTTGTTAAATACTATCTTTATTGTGAGTCCAAAATGATTTTAGGACAGGCCATGAACCACCAATATACTGCAAAAGTTTATTCTGAGGATGCAGAGGTCGCACAAAAAACCGGAGATGACTTAGAAGAACTCTATATATGGATGTTAACTTATAATAATGGACATGGCTGTGGAACTCATGGAGAAGTTATTGATAATCAAACACAAGAAGTAGTTAGAACATTTAAAAAGAGCCCAATAGAATAATAAAAGAGCTGTTGATATTTCACTCACTTGAAATGTTGATAGACCTATAATAATGTACTCCCTGCGTCTCTATAGCCCGCTTCAATGCGTCTTTGAATGGTTTTTCGTGAAAAATCGAGGGGTCCTGTGACATTTTCTTCGTCTAAATTTTCAATATAGACGATGTTTTTTATGTATTTATATTTAATTAGTCTTTGATAACCAGGTAACTTTTTTATCGGACTATTATTAGGGATTAATTTCTCAATTTCATTCATCACTTCTATAAAGTCATTTACCCTTTCAGTTAACTCCATATTAAAACGAATTTTGTTTGAGAAAATGATTTCAAAAACACGATCAAAAACCTCCACCATATTTGTTGGTATTTTTCCTTGGCTAGGAAAGAGATTTACGACAATAATTTGTTTTTCAATTTTGGGATCCGGATCCAGTCTTTCTAATACCGGGGAAAGCGGAGTATTCTCGAATAAGCCTCCATCCCAATAACTTTTATTGTCAATACAAGTAATTGGAAAACCGGGAGGTAGACTCCCACTGGCCAAAACATGTGCGGGAGTGATCAGGGTACGGTTCTTCCCTTTGTTCTCAAAAACGTTTACTTTTCCTGTCTCAATATCAGTAGCAGTGAGAATTAAGTGGATAGGAGAATGATTTATTTTCTCGAAATCAATGTATTTTACTAATAGTTGTTGCAGGGGTTGGGTTAAATAAAAGCTCGTCCAATAAGGCAAGGTCCAGTAATCAGTACGCGGACTATAAAAGGAGGCATTACCAAACAATGCTAGATAAGATTCAATATGCTCACCCAGAGGTGTGGAAAATAAGGTAAATTCTTCCCACATCGCTTCCAGCGTTTCAATGGGATCGGTTTTCGCACCAATGAGTGCCACTGCATTAATGGCACCGATGGAAACCCCAGCGATTATATCGGGAGAAAACTTGTTTTCATACAACCGTTTTAACACGCCTAGCTCATAGGCACCTAGGGCTCCCCCACCTTGAAGAACTATGCCTGTTTGTTTCATACCATCCCTTGGTTTTTATCCTATCATGAGTATAGATTATTGCTTTGCATCTGATATGAAAAAGCGCATAATAGCTGTTTTTTGACGATAACCAGTGTGCTATGAAACAGACCGTTGACCAACTACTTGCTCAAGCTCTTGAGACTCTTAAACAAGCTCAAGTGGTTCCACAAGATCTTGCTGTTGATATTAAGGTTGAACGCGCTAAAGATAGCAATCATGGTGATTTTGCAACGAATTTAGCCATGACACTTGCCAAACCTTGTGGTCAACCACCTCGTAAATTGGCGGAATTAATTCTGCAATCGTTACCTCCTCATCCGGAGGTTGATCGCGTTGAAATTGCTGGTCCGGGATTTATCAATTTTTTTATGCACCATGAAGCACGTTCCCAAGTCATTGCAGACATTCTAAAGAAAGGGGAGCAATTTGGTTGCAATACGCTCGGTAGAGGGCAGAAGGTTATTTTAGAATTTGTTTCGGCTAACCCTACTGGGCCTTTGCACGTGGGGCATGGCCGAGGTGCTGCTTTTGGTGCTACCCTTGCTAATCTTCTTGCAGTAGCCGGTTTTGACGTTAGTCGCGAGTACTACGTGAATGATGCCGGTCGACAAATGAATATTCTCGCAGCGAGTGTTTGGCTACGTTATTTGATCCTGACAGGTGAAGACATCATTTTCCCGGCTAACGGCTATCGGGGTGATTATGTGATGGCGATTGCTCAGGAAATCCTTGACCACCATGGTAATCATTTTGTCAGAGCTTGGTCTGTGATTACCGAAGGTTTGCCAGCAGATGAACCAGCTGGAGGAGATAAAGAAGTATACATTGATGCATTGATTGTACGAGCAAAGGCACTTCTTGGTGAAGAGGGTTTCAAATTATTCCATAAGCATGCTTTAGATTCCGTGCTGGCTGATATTAAAGAGGATTTGAGCGAATTTGGTGTTGAATTTGACTGTTGGTTTTCCGAACAATCACTGCTTGATGGCGGAGCGATTGGTAAAGGAATTAAAGCCTTAAAAGATGGTGGTCATACCTACGAGAAGGAAGGAGCATTGTGGTTTCGGGCTACTGATTTTGCTGATGAGAAAGATAGAGTGCTCGTGCGTGCAAATGGTCACACAACGTATTTTGCCTCTGATGTGGCCTATCACTGGAATAAATACAATCGTGGTTTCGATCGTGTGATTGATATTTTTGGTGCGGATCATCATGGCTATGTGACTCGCGTTAAGGCGGCTGTGAAAGCTTTGGGACATGATGAAAGTGCAGTTGACGTCTTGCTGGTGCAATTTGCTATTCTCTACCGTGGCGGTGAGCGCGTGCAAATGTCCACACGCAGTGGTTCCTTTGTAACGTTGCGTGAATTGCGTGAAGAAGTCGGGAATGATGCTGCACGTTTCTTTTATGTCATGCGTAAACCGGAACAGCACATGGACTTTGACTTGGATCTCGCTAAATCGGAATCAAGTGATAACCCGGTGTATTATGTTCAGTATGCACATGCTCGTATTAGTTCTGTGTTAAGGCAATTAAAAGAACGTCATTTAAGTTGGGATGAGGCGTTGGGATTGGCCAATGTTGAGCTATTAAAAGAGCAGCAAGAGTCTATCTTAATCTCCTTGCTTAGTCGTTACCCAGAAGTGATTGAGGTATCTGCCAAAGCCTGTGAACCTCATCAACTTGCTTATTATCTTCGTGAGCTAGCTAATGGGTTACATAGTTATTACAATGCAATACAATTATTGTGTGAACAAGACACACTGCGAAGTGCACGTCTTTGTCTGTTAGCCGCTGTAAGGCAAGTTTTAAGAAATGGGTTGCAAATTCTTGGTGTATCAGCTCCAGAGAGTATGTGATGGCAAGGGATTACGGAAGAGGAAGACAACAAGGTAGGCAGAAGAACAGTGGACCCAAACAGTTTCTTTGGGTACTGGCCTCATTTTTATGTGGTTATCTTACGGCAACTGTGTTTGATTTTACCAGTTTAAGTAGCTGGGTGCACAAGAATATTCTGGCGGAGGATGAGCCTGCTGTGCAAACAAAATTGGTAGCTAAGAAGGAAGAGCTACCAAAACCCAAATTTGAATTCTATACCTTACTCGCCAAAGATCATGGTCCCTCTCCCTCTGGAGCTAGACCTACTTTGGCAACACCAGCAAAACCGGGTTTGCCCCCACAAAACCCACAAGTGAAGCCACCTATAGCGCCAGTGATAGCCGCTGCTAATAACTCTTCTCCTGGGTTGGCACAAGCCCCCGTGTCAGAGGCTAAGCCCGTAGCGTTACCTAATCGCAACAAAGAAAGCTATCTTGTGCAAATGGCCTCATTTAAAAGTAAGCAAGAAGCTGAACGTCTAAAGGCTTTACTGACTTTAAAAGGATTTGAAGTGACTATCGTTGCAGCTCCTCCGCAGCAAGGCGGTTGGTTTAGAGTAATACTTGGACCTTACCCTTCAAAGACAGAAGCGGAAAAAGTCCAAATTGCTGTTGCTCGTAGTGAGCACATTAAAGGCATAATACGCAAGGCAAATGCTTGATCAAGATATGAGTCCCTCTGGTCTTGTAGTTAAGAATAATAATTTTGAGTCAAGGGAATGGCTTTAGCGTTGAGATCTCCTTATGTCCATATTGTACGAATTTTATATTCCCAATATTACCTGCTCATCTTGTGTGGCAAGCATCCTAAGCGCGTTTCAAGCTGAGGATTTCTCTAGCAAAACAGGGTTAGAGATTGAGTCACATTACTTGAATCACAATGAGAAGATACTGAAGATAAAAGTAAACTCTCTTAATAAAAAGCCTGCAGATATAAAAAAAATCCTTTACCAAACCATTATGGAATTAGGATTTGATTGCGCTGATATTACTTCTGCAGCTACTACAGTCAAAGCCTCCAATAAAGGATTTTTAAATTCTCATCTGTTTCTTGGTAGTCTTGGTACGGGAACAGGTGTTGCTTTATTGATTCTCTCATTAATGGTCACGGGAGGTCTCTCTCTTCCTTTAATGATCACTATCGCGACCATAAGTACCCTGCTAACGGTGCTCTTAGGGGCACCATTTTATTATCAAGCCGCAAAAAAATTCCTGGCTTCCCGCACAATGACAATGGATACTTTATTTACAGTAAGTACCGTTACAGTGCTCATCGTTTCTGTTGCAGCTTTCGTTCTACCTTGGCTGCCCATGATGTTTGAGGCTGGTTTATTGATTTTTGGTTTTCGTCATCTTGGTCTTGCCATTGAGAAAAGTATCTCTGAAAAATTTATTTTAGAAAAAAAGTTCAAAGACCGCTTGCCTGTTGAAGTTGACGTATGCATGGCCGAAACCATGGAATTGAAAAGACGAAAATTGGCTACACTCCAACCAGGCGAGGTGATTTTGTTGAGAGGAGGGGATCTCATTCCTATTGACGGTGAAGCCCTTGATGACTGTGTCATTTATGACACCATTGTCACAGGCTCGGTTTTACCTCGTCTTATCAAGCGAGGAGAAAAGGTATTAGCAGGTATGCGTTTGGTTGAAGATGCTCCTTCCTTACAATTGAAGATATCTCCCATTACTTTATCCTTGGAAAAAGACGACACGGTTCCTGTCGATGGTATATGCTGTGAAAATTGCATAATTTATGATGAAGAATCCAATGAACCACGTCTTGTTGAGAAAGGTCAACCGTTATTGGTTGGGACGCGCCTGGCTTCTTGCGCTAAATTACAAATAACAGCTGTCGCCAATTATTCTTATCTTCATCGATTGGATCACAGCAATGAACAAGCGCAATTTAAGAAAGCTCCTATTGAAGAAGCAACAACCCAGATTTTGCAATATTTCATTCCCTCAATCATTGTTCTTGCGATAATCTCAGGTGTGATAGTTAGTTTATTTTTCTCGCCAGCGCTTGCTATTCAATGCGCTGTATCTGTATTGGTTGCTGCATGCCCTTGTACCCTAGGTTTGATTACGCCGCTTGCGATAAAGATAGGTATCAATAAAGCGGCTGAGCATGGCGTGCAATTTAAAAGTGCAAAAGATTTACAAGCCGCGGATCGTATTGATGCTGTTGTTCTCGACGTACATGGGACCATCACTACCGGGGCACCTGAAGTTAGTCATTATGCTTATAATGCAGCGCTTAGTAGTGAAGAGGAGATATTTAGTTACTTCGCTGCCTTGGAAGAGAAATCACAGCATCCTATTGCTAAAGCCATTGCCCATTTTGTTAAAGATAAAACGTTAGAGCCACTGACTGTTAAAACCTTTGATCAATCAAATCATTCAGGGATTAAGGCTCAGATTACAAGAGAAACTCCAATGCTGGAAAAGGGAGAGATGGCGTTGGAAGAAGAGGTTATCATTGGCAATCAAACCATGATGCAAGAGTGTGGTATTGATGTGTCAGCTGCTCATAGGAAAATTGATTTAAAGGAGGGGCAGTCTGTTGTTTATCTTGCTCGCAATAAACAACTCTTAGGGTATATGGTTTTAATTGATCCCTTACGATCAGGCGTTCGCGAAACGGTTGCAGCACTAAAACAAATGGGGATAAGGGTTTTTATTTGTACTGGAGCAGACCAGGCTACAGCGCTGCGTTATGCAAGGTTATTAGATATTCCTGAAGAAGATATCGCTTTTGCCTGCGTTGGTATTTCCGAAGATTCTGATGATAACTCTAAGCCGGCTTTTATAAAAAAATTACAGGCTCAAGGCTTTTATGTCGCTATGGTAGGTGACGCTGGTAACGATGCGGCTGCTTTAGCGCAAACCTTTGGCATAGCGATTAAATCAAAATCTGGAGATGAGGTCGCACAACAACAGGCTAGTGCCGTAGTGCAGAGCGATTCTTTATTACCCGTTGCCAATACCTTTGCTATTGCTCGTCAAACTGTGGCTAATATTAAACAAAATCTAGGGTTTAGTTTGGCCTACAATATGGCTTCGGTGCTTCTCGCCGGAGGATTACTCGTAGCCATTGGGTTGACCTTAAATCCTGCAGTTGGTGTTGCCTTAATGATTCTGCAGACTTGTCTGATATTGTTAAATGCTTATCGCTTTAAAGCCCAGGAACCGGAGCATTTGCAACAGTTGTCTGTGCAAGATATTAAAGAATACAAGGAATCTTATGGTTGTTTTGATAGACTCTTTAACGTTGAAAAGTCTAGCTCCTTAGATAAAGAAGTCCGTCCTGTAGATGTCGAGTACAGTGAGTCACTTTTTAAACAGCGACCAAATAACCTCGAGATAAGTGTTGGCGTTGATGCCGTAAAAGCCTATACGTTTTAACGGGTGACAGTGATGCGGATATCTCCCGCATTTTTAATTGCATAGGGTTTACTAACGCTGATCGTTAACTGTGGTACTTTAAATTCATCTTTAATCAATTCTGCCAGCTTATTAGCCACAGTTTCGATGAGACGAAACGCGTTTCCCTCAAGGTAAGTTGTCGCGAGTTGACAAAGTTTGTCATAGTCAATGGTATTGGCAAGTTCGTCATGACAAACGGTTGAATCAATCGGTATCGAAATGTCGATAACTAAACGCTGTAATATTTGTTGTTCCCAATCATGCACACCAATTCGAGTATTCACTGTTAGGTTTTTGATAGAAAGAGTATCCATGAGCACACCAAAATAAATCACATAGCATAGCAACGCGGTGTTGTAAGCACAATAAGCGGGGTTATGCAGGATGTAATTAGAAGTGTAGGTCGACTTCCCGCGGTTTGACCTTCCGATTGACCTTAAGTTTTTCTTGATACCCCCTGAAAGCTCGACGTGCCGCGGCTTGTCCGCGGCATCCATAAGTTCGAAGTTCATTACTCCTACCAAATGGATACCGCGGACAAGCCGCGGTACGTCGGCATTAAGAGTAGCCTTTAAACCTGCCTTTCAAGTGCACCCCACCCAGAAGTTACTTGATTAGTTTTTCATCAAAAGTTATTCTCTATTTTGTACCTGGATAGGATAACGGTACAAACAAAAAACACGCTGGTTATTATTTTTCTTAAAGTAAAAACCATAAGGATTTGGCCATGCATCTACTCTCTGATATTAATTTGAGCGAATATCAACAAGAAATTAAAGAAAGGCTAACGTTACTCATCGATCCAGCTTCTAGAAATATTCCCGTAGATCCAATATTTCTGCACTATACCGATGCTACAACTACGGTGGTGCGTTTGTTTTCAAAAGCTTCTGTCCTGGAATATCAACGGCAGAATGATACTTCACGCAAAATACTGCAGGAATTAAAAGAAGACAAGACCGGCATCTTGATAGCTCTAATGCAAGCTCAAAATTTATCCGAAGCAGAAAAAAAATATAAAGCGTTTCTTTTAAAAATGAAACACTTAACCGGTGAGGAAATGATGGCCATTTTGAATGAGCTTGCGCAAATCGTTAAACTTGCTCATTTCTCCAAGTCTCTGCAGCCAATTTTATTTGAAATTCATGGATTACTTCATAGGAGCATTGATGTTTATTTGCATGAATTTAAGGTCATGGCGGAGTCTGCAGGCTTTGAAAAAACATTGGAAGGGTTATGTCTTTTCCACAGCGCTTTATTTGCAGAACAAACAAGACTTACTGCCATGCATCATGGGAAATTGTTACATAACGAGGTGACTCTAACGACCAATGAAATTGTTTGTCCAGTGACTCGTTATAAAATCGCGATTTCAAATTCCCTCGCTACAAGCAGCAAAGCAGAAAATTTTCTGGCTATTCTTATTGCCTTAAGTCAATTAGCCCATTTAGAAGATGATGATATAAAGAATTTTTTAAAAACACAGCCGAAGAACTATCTTGAGGCAGCAGAAAATAAACTAGTGCAATACTTGCGCTATCCTTTCTGGTTTAATTTCACTAAGGAACAAAATCAGTTTTTAGAAAAGATTGGCGCAAAGGAAGCTTTAAAACAGTTACGTTATAGGCATTTGTGGAATGAGCATAAATCATCGGAAGAGAATATTTTATCCCTATTGAAAGATTACAATAAAGAAGATTGGCATTTCCCTTCGTTGGGTTTATTTCTCACTGGCCATTGGCGTCGACATCACCATGAGCAAATCCGTATCGCTATAAGAAAAATGCAAACAGGTACTGCAGCCGCTGAAGTATTACAAGAATTGGATAGCTATGCCAAAAAGCATCCACAATATAATCCGGATGGTTCTTTGGCAAGGCGGCTGGAATTTATTCAACGTAAACTTAGCATGGAGTCAAGCCCCAAGGGAACTACCTCCACTTTAAGTTTGATGCAGTGCTAGAGGGTTTGAGTTATGGGTATCGTCTTCACTAGACAAGACAGGGTAAACGCATCTAATAGCACTATATGAAACCAAAATGTCTACGTTCCGCGCTTTATGCGCGAAATCCAGCTCTGCTCTTGGTACAAGCTTGTATGGATGCCGTGCATAAAGCACGGCAAGTAGGCAAAAAAGAGGCTTTTTATGCTCAAAAATTAGATGAGTTTGTCCTGCTAGGCAAGACCTTTAATCTGTCTTTTGTTACCGACAATGTTAAAATCCTACCCTCCTTATTACAGAGCGATAACAAGTTATGGACACAAACATTCAAGAATCATTATTTATTCGTGCATTGAAGCGTCAACCAGTGCCACGAACGCCCGTGTGGTTCATGCGTCAAGCAGGCCGTTATTTGCCTGAGTATCGTCTCATTCGTAAACAGGCCGGTAATTTTATGGGCTTGTGTAAGAACCCCACTTTGGCTTGTGAGGTGGCTTTGCAACCATTGCGGCGCTTTTCGTTGGATGCAGCCATTTTGTTTTCTGACATTTTAACTATCCCGGATGCCATGGGATTGGAATTGTATTTTACAGAAGGTGAAGGGCCCGCATTTCGCAAACCCGTACGCACATTTGATGCCATCAATGATTTGGCTGTGCCAAAGTCAACGGAATTGAGCTATGTCATGGAGGCAGTCGGATTAATTCGCCAGGAAATACCTAAGGATATCCCCCTTCTTGGTTTTGCAGGCAGTCCGTGGACTTTAGCGTGCTACATGGTCGAAGGAGGAAGTAGCCGGGACTTTAAACAAATATTGCGTTTGCTCTATGTAGAACCGCAAACAGTCCATTTGTTGTTGTCAAAGCTCAAGCAAGCGGTGACAGCCTATCTTGATCAGCAAATAAACGCAGGTGCGAATGCGGTGATGTTGTTTGACACTTGGGGTGGAATGTTAACCCCAGCAAACTATCAAGTGTTCTCGCTTAATTACATGGCTGAGATTATCCAATCATTGCAAGAAAAGCACCCGCATGTTCCAACGATTTTGTTCACCAAAGGGGGTGGTCAATGGCTTAAGCAAATGGCTGCAACAGGATGTAACGCTATTGGCATCGATTGGACTACTGATCTTGGTTTCGCTCGTTCGCAAGTAGGCGATAAAGTTGCTTTGCAAGGGAATCTTGATCCCGCTGTCCTACTTTCTAATCCTGATTGCATACGCCATCAAGTTAGACAAGTCTTATCCTCCTTTGGGCATGGTGAGGGTCATGTATTCAACCTTGGTCATGGAATTACCCCTGATGTGCCTCCTGAACATGTTAGTGCTATGATTGAAGCAGTACATAAATTTAGTCCTGAATATCATGGAGGTTGACAGATGATCATTGACAGTGACTTTAAGCCCGCTTGGTGGCTGTCAAATTCTCATGCACAAACTGTCTTTCCAACATTGACTCGTCGTATGCAGGCACCCGTTGATGCCACTGAGCGCATTGAATTACCTGATGGTGATTTTATTGATTTGGCCTGGGCAGAGAATGGCTTATCGCGGGAGTCCCCTCTGGTTATCTTGTTACATGGATTAGGTGGTAGTGTCGAATCCTCTTATGTCGCAGGTTTTATGCAGAGTTTAAATCGTTGTGGTTGGCGCGTTGTTCTTATGCATTTTAGGGGCGCGAGCAAAGAACCAAATCGCTTGCCACGTGCTTATCATTCTGGTGATACAGCAGATTTTGATTACTTACTACAATGTTTACATAACCGTGAGCCTTATACAAAAAAGGCAGCTATTGGGGTGTCTTTAGGGGGTAATGTTTTGCTTAAATGGCTGGGTGAGAAAGGATCACAAAAACTAATAGATACAGCCATTGCAGTTTCTGTTCCTTTTCAACTACGTTTGGTTGCCGATCGCATCAGCCGGGGTTTTTCTCGTATTTATCAAGGGTATCTATTAAAGCGCTTAAAGGCTGTATTTGAACAAAAGAGAAATACTTATTCTGATGATCTCCCCGAACCTTTGCGCGATATGCATAAATGGCAATGTTTTTGGACCTTTGATGAGTTTGTAACGGCTCCTTTGCATGGGTTCCCGAATGTGCATGCTTACTATCGCGAGGCTAGTTCGCGTCATTATTTACGGAATATTGTTACGCCAACGTTGATTATTCATGCGCTAGATGATCCTTTTATGACACCTGATGTGGTACCGACTGAAGATGAGCTATCGCAGGATATTATTTTAGAACTCAGCTCCTCTGGTGGGCATGTGGGCTTTATCACTGGCAATATTCCCGGAGTGCCCGTTTATTGGTTGGAGGAGCGCATTCCAAATTTCTTAAAGTCTGTTTTTGATTAACGCATTTTAAATTCCCGGGCTAACTGGAAGGCCATCTCTAAGGACTGTTCGTAATTTAACCGCGGATCGACCAGGCTGTGGTAGGCACGTTTGAGATCTTCTTCATTCAAGCCTCGTGCTCCGCCGATACACTCGGTAACATTGTCCCCGGTTAGTTCAAAATGGACTCCGCCCAAATAACTATCCATTTCACGGTGAATACTAACCGCTTGACGCAGCTCTGATAAAATATTATCAAAATGCCGTGTTTTAATACCATCAGGAGTGGTTTCAGTATTACCGTGCATCGGGTCACATGACCAAGTTACAGGAGAGCCCGTTTCCTTTACTGCTTCGATAAGTGAAGGCAAGAGTTTCTCAATTCCTTTGGCTCCTAAGCGCGTTATCAGAAGTAGGCGGCCTTCTTCATGGTTGGGATTAAGGATGGTAATCACTTCTTTTAACCATTCTTTTGTTGCAGCCGGACCTATTTTTAGCCCTATGGGGTTTTGCACACCGCGCATGAACTCAAGGTGAGCACTATCCAGTTTGGCAGTGCGCATACCTATCCAAGGCAGATGGGTTGATAGGTTATACCATAAACCATCGTGTAAACGTCGCGTTAGTGCTTGTTCATAGTGAAGATGTAGTGCTTCGTGCGATGTAAAAAAGTCCACTTTGGTTAGAGTACTGTCGCGTAAGCCTCCAATGGTCTCAATAAATGCCAGAGCATCGGAAAGTGAGTGAACAATAGCATGGTACTCATCAGCTTGTGGAGAATGTTCAACAAAGCGTAGATCCCAGCGTTGAGGATAGCTTAAATCAGCAAATCCCCCATCTAATAAAGCGCGAATGAAGTTTAAGGTCATGGCTGCACAACTATAACCCTGGAGCATTAATTTGGGGTTGGGTGCTCTTGAATCTGCATCAAATTGTTGCGAATTAACCAGGTCACCGCGATAACTTGGCAAGGTCACGCCTCCAATTGTTTCATAATCGGACGAGCGTGGCTTAGCATATTGCCCCGCAATACGACCTATGCGTATGATTGGTTTGCGCATACCATGCAGTAAAATAAGGCTCATTTGCAACAAAATCTTGAGTTTGTTGCTGATGATGTCGGACCGACAATCATTAAAAGATTCTGCACAGTCTCCGCCTTGCAGAATAAAAGCTTCTTTTCGTCCAGCTTTAGCAATTGCTTCTTTAAGATTTTTTATTTCCCCACTCGTCACAAGAGGAGGGAGCTGGCTTAATTGCTCCACAACTTTCATTAATTGGTTTTCATCTGGATAGCTGGCTGCTTGTTCATAAGAAAATTGTTGCCAAGACACTGGCGACCACTCATGCATAAAAATGAACCTCTTGATTATCTATAATACCGAGTATGCGATGAATGAACACTTCTCGCAAGTTATACTTAATTAAATGGTCATATTAATAAAGACAAATGGGGTTTCTAGGACTTGATTTTTTAAGAAAAGCCCCCAATTATTGCCATCAAGTTAATGCGGAGTGGTTTACATGAGTGAAGAGAACAAAAAAAATTGGCGCAAGCTAAAAGAAGAACATGAATTGGAAATAGAAGCTTCAGAGGAAGTGGATGAAGAGGAAGGAGAGGGTGAGGGTACAGGCAACAAGGAACCTGCTTTAGAACATCCAAGCTATGCAGTCCTTGAGGAACAATTGACAGCTGCTGAGCAAAAGGCCCATGAAAATTGGGAAAAGGCGGTGAGAGCAGTGGCAGAATTAGAGAACGTTCGTCGACGGTCAGAACGAGACGTTGCGAATGCTCACCGTTATGGTGTGGAAAAATTACTAACAGCGTTGTTACCCGTAGCTGATAGCCTTGAGCAGGCACTGCAACTTTCGGAAAAAGAGGAAAATAAGAGCATGCATAAGGGCTTGGAGCTAACAAGAAAGTTATTCCTGGATGTCTTGCAAAAGAATGGTGTAGAGGAGCTTGACCCTCAAGGTGAACCTTTTAATCCACAAGAGCATGAAGCCATGTCTATGCAAGAGACAGCAGATGCCGCGCCTAATACGGTTCTTGCTGTGTTCCAAAAAGGCTATAAATTACATGATAGAGTCATTCGTCCAGCCCGAGTAGTAGTGGCGAAGGCAAAAAATGAATAAAGCCTAGTGTTGTGAACTTGGCCAACTTGAAATTCGTAAATTCCACCCCATATGAAAAAACATTGCAAATATAAAATTATTGGAGCAAGAACAAAATGGCAAAAATTATCGGAATCGACCTAGGTACCACAAACTCCTGCGTAGCGATAATGGAAGGTGATAAACCACGCGTAATCGAAAATAGTGAAGGTCATCGTACAACACCTTCGATCGTTGCTTATACCGATGACAATGAAGTATTGGTTGGGCAAGCTGCAAAGCGTCAGGCGGTTACCAACCCTGACAACACGCTGTTTGCGGTTAAGCGCCTTATTGGTCGCCGTTTTGATGATCCAATCGTACAAAAAGATATTAAAATGGTGCCCTACAAAATTATCAAAGCTGACAATGGCGATGCTTGGGTCCGCGTTAAAGGGCAAGACAAAGCGCCTCCGCAAATTTCTGCTGAAGTCTTACGTAAGATGAAGAAAACGGCTGAAGATTATCTTGGTGAAGAAGTGAAAGAAGCAGTCATTACCGTTCCTGCTTACTTCAATGACTCTCAACGTCAAGCAACAAAAGATGCAGGTCGTATTGCCGGTCTTGAAGTCAAACGTATTATTAATGAACCGACTGCTGCTGCTCTTGCCTATGGAATGGATAAGAAGCGTGGTGACTCAGTTATTGCCGTTTATGACCTCGGTGGTGGTACGTTCGATATTTCTATCATCGAAATTGCTGAAGTGGATGGTGAGCATCAATTTGAGGTATTGGCTACCAATGGTGATACTTTCTTAGGTGGTGAAGATTTTGACTTGGCTTTAATTGAGTATCTTGCTGCCGAGTTTAAAAAAGATACTGGTATTGATTTACATAAGGATCCTCTGGCTTTACAACGGTTAAAAGACGCGGCAGAAAAAGCAAAAATTGAATTATCTTCTGCGCAACAAACGGATGTGAATTTGCCCTACATTACCGCAGATGCTTCAGGACCCAAACATTTAAACATCAAATTAACACGAGCCAAGTTGGAATCTTTGGTTGAACATTTGATTGAGCGCTCCATTGAACCTTGTAAAATTGCATTAAAAGATGCGGGATTGAATGTTTCCCAAATTAATGAAGTCATCCTGGTTGGTGGACAAACACGTATGCCCATGGTGCAAAAGAAAGTTCAAGACTTCTTTGGTAAAGAACCTCGTAAAGACGTAAACCCTGATGAAGCTGTGGCAGTAGGTGCTGCAATTCAAGCTGCTGTTTTATCTGGGGAAGTCAAAGACATCTTGTTACTTGATGTGACCCCACTATCGTTGGGTATTGAAACCTTAGGTGGTGTTATGACAAAGCTTATCGAGAAAAATACCACGATTCCAACGAAAGCAAATCAAGTGTTTTCAACTGCCGATGATAACCAGACTGCAGTAACTGTCCATGTCCTACAAGGTGAACGTGAGCAAGCGTCTGCAAATAAATCGTTAGGCCGTTTTGATTTAACTGACATCCCACCTGCACCACGTGGGGTTCCTCAAATTGAAGTGACCTTTGATATTGATGCTAATGGTATCTTGAATGTGTCAGCCAAAGACAAAGCAACGGGCAAAGCACAATCCATCGTGATCAAGGCGTCAAGTGGTTTAAGTGATGAAGAAGTGGAAGCAATGGTTAAAGACGCCCAATCTCACGCAGAGGAAGACAAGAAATTTAAGGAAATGGCCGATATCCGCAATCAGGCAGATAGCCTCATTCATAGTAGTGAGAAGTCCATGCGAGATCTGGAAGGTGAATTATCGGCAGAAGAGAAAAGTAGCATAGAAACGGCCATTGCTGAATTAAAAGAAGCTGTTAAAGGCAATGATAAAGCCCAGATTGAAGATAAGTTAAAAGTCTTAACGAATGTTTCTGGTAGGATGGCCGAGCGTATCTACGCGAAAAAGGCAGCAGAAAGTCAAACGGAGACACCTCCTCCTGAGGCTAAAACAACAGAAGAAACCACAAAATCTGCTGATGAAGGTGTGGTTGATGCGGAGTTTGAAGAAGTACAGGATGATAAAAAATAATATTGTCCAGGGGTGATGACCTTGATGTGCTCTTGCTTCATCAAAGTTAAAGCTTTCCAGGACTGTTTGTAAGCCGTGGTCATTCCCGCGGAGGCGGGAATCCATTTTGGAATGTTGTGAGGTTTTAATCAGGATGGATCCCCGCCTCCGCGGGGATGACGCTGGGCTCTTGATCAAGGTTGATATAGTGTATTATACATCCCGTTTCTTTTTTGAGCTTCTATAATGGTAAGATATTTAAATTTAAAGTGGTGTTAGAGTTATGGAACAGCAGGATTATTATGAACTTCTGGGTGTAAGCCGCAGTGCCGATGAGGCGGAAATAAAGAAAGCCTATCGCAAATTGGCCATGAAATACCATCCCGATCGTAACTCTAACAACAAAGAAGCTGAAGAAAAATTCAAGGAAATACAAAAGGCTTATGCTGTGCTCGCAGACCCTCAAAAGCGTGCTGCTTATGATCGCTTTGGTCATGCAGGTGTGGATCCTTCTATGGGTGGTGGGGGATTTGGTGGCTTTGGCGGTTTTGGTGATGTTTTCGAAGATATTTTTGAAAACATTTTCTCCGGTGGTCGTGGGCATGCTCGAGGATCCCGAGCACAGCGTGGCGCTGACTTGCAGTTTAATGTGCAACTTACCTTAGAAGAAGCTGCTCTTGGCAAGCAAATCGAAATTACTGTCCCCAGGCATGTAACCTGTCAAAGTTGTAATGGCTCAGGGGCGAGAAAAGGCAGTAGCCCTAAAAATTGTGAAACCTGCAATGGTATTGGCCAAGTTCGTATTCAGCAAGGTTTTTTTTCAATACAACAAACCTGTCCTCATTGTCACGGCGAAGGTAAAGTCATAACCGATCCCTGCACAGCTTGCCATGGCCAAGGGCGGGTTAGAGAAAGTAAGAAGTTAACCGTCAAGATTCCAGCAGGTGTTGATAATGGTGATCGCGTACGGCTAAGTGGTGAAGGAGAGGCGGGTATCCATGGCGGACCTCCGGGAGATTTATATGTGCAGGTCAACATTAAAGCACATGCGATCTTCGAACGTCACGAAAGTGATCTTTACTGTGAAGTTCCCATCAGTTTTATCACCGCGGCACTGGGTGGTACTATCGAGGTACCCACCTTGGAAGGCCGTGTTACGTTAAAAATTCCCAGTGAAACGCAAACTGGGAAAACATTCCGTTTACGCGGCAAAGGGATGAAATCAGTGCGTGGACATGGTATGGGTGATTTGCTTTGTAGGGTTGTCGTGGAGACGCCAGTTAATCTATCCCGAGAACAGAAAGAGTTGCTTACCAAATTTCAAGAATCTTTAGAAAGCAGTAAAAATACACATTCTCCCCGATCAAGTTCGTGGTTTGATGGCGTAAAAAAATTTTTCGAAGACATGAAATTTTAACAAAGCTGCTGTACAATTTAGTATTTTTTATGCACGAGCGATGTTCGTTAAATTACTACTAACCACATTGCTCTGCGAGCAGTTAAGAGTGTCGTATGTTTAATAAACCAGCGATTTTAGTTCTCTCTGATGGGACTGTTTTTGAAGGCATATCCATTGGTGCAAGTGGAGACTGCGTAGGTGAGCTGGTTTTTAATACAGCCATGACCGGTTATCAAGAAATGTTAACCGATCCCTCCTATGCCAAACAAATTATTACACTAACTACAGCTCATGTTGGTAATACAGGTTGCAATCCAGACGATATGGAGTCCTCTCGGGTTTGGGCTGCAGGATTAGTGATTCGTGAATGCGCTTTGCATCAGAGTAATTATCGTGCCCACCAGTCTCTGCCTGATTGGTTAAAAAAGCAAGGAGTGGTGGCTATAGCGGGTTTAGATACCCGAGAATTAACCCTCAGACTGCGTGAAAAGGGCGCTATCGCTGCCTGCATCAGTACGAATGTCTATCAACAAGAGGAAGCTTTGGCAAAGGCTAAGAGCTTTGCTGGCCTAGAAGGGATGGATTTGGCTTGTGAGGTATCACGACAAACCATTGAACGCTGGCATGAAGGAAGAGGTCCTTGGGGAGAGGGCTCGAAGCCCAATCAATTTCATGTCGTGGCTTATGATTTTGGTGTTAAACATAATATTTTGCGGATCCTGCATGACAAAGGTTGCCATATTACCATTGTTCCTGCAAAAACCTCGGCAGCAGAGGCAATGGCACTTAATCCTGATGGGATCTTTTTGTCAAATGGTCCTGGAGACCCCTTAGCCTGCGACTATGCAATTACCGCGACACGTCAATTTCTTGAAGAAGGAATACCCGTATTTGGAATTTGCCTTGGCTTTCAAATATTAGGTTTAGCTTGTGGAGCTAAATCCGTTAAAATGAAATTTGGACATCATGGTGCTAACCATCCCGTGGTAGAGACAGACGAGCCACGGCGGGTTTTTATCACGAGTCAAAATCATGGTTTTGCTATTGAAGAGTCTTCTCTTCCTGATTGCCTGCAAGTAACACACCGTTCACTCTTTGATAATAGCTTGCAAGGGATTCGCCATAGAGATAAACCAGCTTTGGGTTTTCAAGGTCATCCGGAAGCAAGTCCTGGCCCACATGACATTGAAATTATTTTTGAACAATTTATTTCCCTAATAAAAACAAATCAATTAAATAAGGATGCAAAGTGAGTGAATTTCGTGTTTTTACTTCAGAATCGGTTTCAGAAGGACATCCTGACAAGATAGCCGATCAAATTTCTGACGCTGTTCTTGATGCCATCTTAGCAGAGGATTTTAGGGCAAGGGTAGCTTGTGAAACATTTGTGAAAACCGGTATGGTCTTGGTCGGTGGGGAAATCACTACTACGGCCTGGGTTGATGTTGAAGCCATTGTTCGTGAGGTTATAAAGGATATTGGCTATAACAGCTCAGAAATGGGGTTTGATTGGGCCTCTTGTGCTGTCTTAAGTGCGATTGGCAAACAGTCACCAGATATAGCCCGAGGTGTTGATAATGATGAAACAAAAATTCTTGGTGCAGGTGATCAAGGGTTGATGTTTGGTTATGCTACACGGGAAACGGATGTCTATATGCCTGCGCCGATTGCCTATGCGCATCGTCTCATGGAAAGACAAGCTCTATTAAGAAAAGAGAACAAATTGCCGTGGCTGCGTCCAGACGCGAAATGCCAACTCACTTTAAGGTACGAAAATGGCAACCCCGTGGCTATTGACACTGTGGTGTTTTCTACCCAACACTCACCTGAGATTGAACACAAAGAATTAATAGAAGCTGTGCGCGAAGAGATTATTAAAGCTGTTCTTCCAGTAGAATGGTTATCTGCTACTACTCGCTATTATATCAATCCTACGGGACGCTTTGTCATTGGTGGACCTCTTGGTGATTGTGGTTTGACAGGAAGAAAAATCATTGTGGATACTTATGGAGGCATGGCGCGCCATGGCGGTGGCTGTTTCTCAGGCAAAGATCCTTCAAAAGTAGATCGCTCTGGCGCCTATGCTGCTCGTCATGTAGCCAAAAATATCGTTGCTGCAGGTATTGCAGATAAATGTGAGATTCAAGTGTCTTATGCCATTGGTGTTGCCGAACCTACCTCAATTAGCGTTAATACGTTTAATACTAGTCGCTTGCATGATTCAGAAATTATTGAGCTGATTGGAACCCATTTTGATCTCACTCCTCAAGGAATTATTGATCATCATGATTTGTTAAGACCCATTTATCGATCAACAGCTTCTTATGGTCACTATGGACGAGAAGAGTTCCCATGGGAACGACTTGATAAAGTAGATGCTCTAAGACGTGCCTTATAATTAAATTCAGAGGTGATATATGAAACATGGGGAAATTGCAGTGAAGCAAAGCCATATCGAGGCGGATTATAAGGTTGCAGATCTTTCGCTTGCTGCTTGGGGGCGTAAGGAAATTGCAATTGCTGAAACTGAAATGCCAGGTTTAATGGCTTTACGGGAAGAGTTTGCAAGCGTAAAACCACTCAAAGGAGCACGTATTGCAGGTTGTTTACATATGACCATTCAAACCGCTGTATTAATAGAAACCTTGCAATTCTTAGGTGCAGAAGTACGTTGGTCATCCTGTAATATTTTTTCTACTCAAGATCATGCTGCTGCCGCAATGGCTGCGGCTGGTGTACCTGTGTTTGCCTGGAAAGGTGAGACAGAAGAAGAGTATTGGTGGTGTGTTGAACAAACAGTGCATGGCCCAAATGGTTGGAAGCCCAATTTATTATTGGATGATGGTGGTGATCTAACCCTACTTATCCATCAGAAATATCCTGAAATGTTTGCCGAGATGAAAGGAGTTTCGGAGGAAACGACCACCGGTGTGGCAAGACTCTACGAAATGGCAAGAAAAGAACAATTAAAGATTCCTGCTATTAATGTTAATAATTCTGTTACCAAATCGAAATTCGATAATCTCTACGGTTGTCGCGAATCCCTTTTAGACGGTTTAAAGCGTGCTACTGATGTCATGATAGCTGGGAAAGTAGCGTTGATACTGGGTTATGGTGATGTGGGTAAGGGTTGTGCTCAAGCCTTACGAGGTCAGGGAGCAACAGTTTGGATTAGTGAGATTGACCCGATTTGCGCCCTTCAGGCTGCTATGGAAGGTTATCGTGTGGTGACATTAGATGATGTTGCTGAGCAAGTGGATATTCTTGTAACTGCTACGGGTAATTATCATGTAGTAACTCATGAACATATGTTGCGAATGAGAAATCAGGCTATCTTATGTAATATTGGTCACTTCGATTCCGAAATCGATATCCAAAGTTTGCGAAAATATACTTGGGAGAACATTAAACCCCAAGTCGATCATGTGATCTTCCCAAATGGTAAACGCATAATCATTCTTGCTGAAGGTCGTCTGGTTAATTTAGGCTGTGCCATGGGACATCCGAGCTTTGTTATGTCCACATCCTTTGCTAACCAGGTTTTGGCGCAAATTGAGTTGTTTCAGCATAGTGAAAACTATGAGAACCAAGTTTATGTGCTTCCTAAGCATTTGGATGAAAAAGTTGCGAGATTGCATTTGGCGCGTATCGGAGCAAAATTAACGAGGTTGACACAACAACAAGCTGACTACATTGGCGTGTCAGTGAATGGTCCGTATAAACCCGAGCACTATCGTTATTGAGATATAGCTTTACCTCTCCCTTGTGGAAGAGGGGTAGGTGCATTTGCCCTAAGTTAAAGATTCTCGAATTACCGCGGCTTTACCGCGGTATCTATGTCTAGACATGATGTGGGACCCCGGGGTCGATGCCGCGGGGATTCGATATCGCTTAACTTAATGCAGAAAGGGTAAGGGGTGAGTGGGTATACATAACCTAAACCTGAAATGAGGTCCCTGTGGCTTCTAACGCCAAAGTTTCGCTCGCCAGGATTTTCTGCATTTTCTGAATAGTCTCAAGATCTTGTTGTAGTCTAAATTTAAGTGGCTTTTTAGAAAAAAGACAACTTAGAACAGTCTTGTCTTTGGTAAGAGATTCTAATTTCTGCCGGATTTTAGTTTCTTTAAGCATAAGTATTTCTTGTAAATGAGTAAGCATTTTTTCGCGCTCAGGAAAAACCTTATAATCAATTGTTGACAACAAAGGCATAAAGCCTTTTTCTCGTGCCCAAGTGCAATTTTCACAGGCTGACCGTAATTGTCTTTCTTTCACCTTATGTTGTTCTTCATCTAACTTTTTTGTCACATTCAATAAGTGTTTGCCATCAGTTAACAAAGCCAACATGACTATTTTGTTTACAGACCAGGCGTTTATTTTTTGTTGTGAAGTGGTTGATTCATAGGATCTACATTTTTTTCTGACATCTGCAAGAATACGTTCGTCGGCAAAGGGTTTTTTAGAGTTTAAACCTGCAATTATCCAGAAAAGAAGAAATTGGTATGCCTCATTGCCTTGGAGTAATTCACAATGAGGTGTTTTTTGATGGAGAACGGGAGTTTGTAGCGTTCTAACAATTTCAGGCAACAATTCTTTTTTTTCTGCTACCTGCTGCTCCGAAAAGACATAGATATGGCGCATGCAAGTGGATAAAACCACAGGATTAACTTCTTTGATTAATCTCTGTATGGGGCATTGAGCACCCTCTCGTTTTTGATAGTCATAAACATGAAGTACGTAAAGAGAAGATAGAATCATAGTTCTTAATCCGATAAGTCCTTGTAAAAAATAAATTCATTATTTCCTATTTTAAAAGCAAATGCTACATTTTAGATCTTGTTGATGAGGATTTAATGCCGAATACAAAATACACTTTTAGCGCTCACGTTTATTTTGCATACTATTCACTGAAACTATTGCAAGGAGAGCATGTATGCACTGTAAATCGGGAGTTGTAGGTTTAACCTTTCTGATCCTCGGACAAGCCGCTATGGCCAATGACGATACAATACGCGTTATCGTCAAATATAAAGAGCCCGTATCCACCTTAACTGCTCTACAGACTCAGTTAAGTAAATCCACGCATTTGGCCATTCAGGCTTTAACTCCAATGGCAGGTGGGGCCTATGTAGTTAGCTTTTCCATTCGAGGTGCACAACAAAGCAAGAATGGAGTATCTACTTTGGATAGTGTGCTTCAGGATTTACGCAAGAATGAGCATGTTGCGTATGCCGTGGAAGATAGAGTTGGACGCATTCAGCCTTTACCGACATTAAAAATAGAGGACCTTGCAGACAAACTTCTTTCACACGATACGCAATGGGATGAGTTTGCAGCACCAGGAGGTATCATGCTCGAATCCGCTCCTTACCGCCATGATGGAGCTTGGGCTCATACAACAGGTAAATCAGCAAAACCTATTGTTATTGCTGTTCTCGATACGGGCGTGGCATTAAATGACAGTTTAGTAAATAACCTCGTCAAAGATAAGCAAGATAATGTTTGGGGATGGAATTTTGCTGCCAATAATAGAGATATCAGTGATGAAACGGCGTCCTATCATGGTACACATGTCGCAGGGACAATCGCAGGTTACGGTGATGTCATGCTCGGGGTTGGCGAAGATTTGAAGATTTTGCCAGTTAAAATTCCTGATGGCTCTGGGATGTTTTATGAAAGTCAGGTGATCAATGCAATATACTGGTCAGTTGGGGGGGAAGTTCCTGGCGTTCCGAATAATCCTTATCCTGCAAAGGTCTTAAATATGAGTTTTGGTGTCGATGAGCGGCCTGGTAAGGAAATTGATCATTGTGATGAGGCTTTACAAGAAGCACTTTTTTATGCTCGTGAGCAAGGAGCGGTCATCGCAGTGGCAGCAGGCAATGATAATCGTTGGGAACATTACAATGCACCGGCTGTTTGCAATGGCACCATTAAGGTGGCATCTACAGGTCCTGCAGGATTAAGGGCTTACTATTCAAATTATGGTCCCACAGTAAGTTTTGCCGCACCTGGAGGAGATTTACGTTATGGCAGAAAAGGAGGCATTCTTTCCACAGTTAACCCTGGAGGGGGCTACCTAAATTCAGGTTTTGATTTTTATCAAGGTACAAGTATGGCTTCACCTCATGTAGCAGGTGTGGCAGGACTCATTTTTGCGGTAAGAGATGGTCGAATAAGTCCTGAGTCAGTTGAGCAAATTCTTTATGCAACGACGCATGCTTTTGGCAAAACGGCGGATGAAAACAAATCCTGTGTTGGGAAAAAGCCTTGTGGTCATGGCATTTTGGATGCTGAAAATGCCATAAAAGCCACAATGGCAGATTATGATTTGATCATCTCAGCTCCTCGAATAACACAGCTTCCGAAAGAGCCTTGTCGCCAAAAGGGAGCGCAGTCCGTCATAACAGTCGAGCAAGCTGGCCAAGAAGTGCGTTGGATAACTAGCAAAACATTTTGTGGTGGCGACGTGATTGTTAAGCCAGTTCAGTTAACAACGAAAACTGGGCAAATTATTGCTGATTATGGGGTTATGTCATATCGCCTGGATGACACGAGGTTTAAACGCTGTGAGATTATCGGTTTTGATGGTATTGGCTGTTATCTATAATTTTTGCTAGCAAAGTAGCCTGGGTAGAAGCCCGAAAGGCTGAAACCCAGGCTACTTGCTCCTCTCCCAGAGGTAGGGAAAATGCCTCGGTGTGGTGGCACAGTGCTTTTAAGATGCGACTTTACTGGCTGGCATAAGTCACGCCCTTCGGGGGAGAATAGATGATGGTGGGACCTGGGTTTTTGAGTGCTTCAGGCAAGCTAATGAATGTATAACCATGTTCTTTGTACATTTTTAAAATGTCACCAAGTAAATAACTATTAAGAACGTTCGCGTGAACCAATAAAATTTGTTTCACATCGTCTCCGTTGGCTCTTTTCTCCGCCCGCAGGGTTTGTTTCCAGATAAAAGCCAAGTATTCTGGTTTGATCTTCTCAATAAACTTCTCCCTTTCACGATAGGGAACTTTATAGATACGTTTGTTGAATCTGAAATCAAGACTATCCACGGTAACAGGGGCGACGGTGTAGCCATTTTCTAGAAGATAATTGATAACTTTCTGCTTTTTTTGACCACTCCCTTCGGCGAGATAGGGATAGCGAAAATATTTTGGCTCCGTTAGAAGGGGAGCAAGTTTTTTATCAGCACGAGCAATATCAGCAATATACTTCTCAGCACTTATATTATGTAAATTGTAGTGAGAATAGGTGTGGTTACCAAGCATAAATCCAGCTTCGCGAAACTTCTGAAGAAAAGGCATGTGACCTTTTACCATTGCGCCGGCAATAACAAAGCCCGTGGCAGGGGCCCCATTTTCTAAAAGCGCCTGGATGAGCTTGTCGAATTGTTCACTTGCTCTTTGCTGATTAGTGGCAGTATTCATTGGTGCGCCAACAAGTGGCAGGTCATCAAGAGTGATCGCAATTTCACGAACTTGTGCCAAGCACAGCGTTGTCGTAACAATAAGAATAGAAAAAACCAAAGAACGCATAGATAGTCCCTTATGCTATGTCATGCGTTTAGTGTATTACGAAAAATGTAATTTTAGGAAATTATCCTTTTATTTCTGCATTCTCTAATACTTTCTTAGCCTGCTTTTCACGATAATGCTGTACAGCTTGACGATATTCTGGATATTTATTGCCAAGAATGGTGGCTGCCAGAATAGCCGCATTAATAGCGCCTGCTTTGCCAACGGCCAAAGTGCCAACAGGAATCCCAGCAGGCATCTGTACAATGGAGAGTAGAGCATCAAGGCCATCCGTAAAGGTTGAAGAGGGCATAGGGACGCCCAGAACAGGCAGCAATGTTTTCGCTGCAACAATCCCTGGTAAGTGCGCGGCACCGCCCGCTGCTGCAATGAATACCTCTACACCAGATTCCTGAGCAACGGTTAAGTATTCAAATAAAGCATCAGGAGTACGGTGAGCTGACAAAGCGCGTACTTGATGTGGGATAGACAGTTCTTCAAGAACAAGACTGGCTGCTTCCATGATTGACCAATCTGATTTTGAACCCATTAACACAGATACTAATGCTTTAGACATAATTATATACCCTATACGTTAATTTCTATTTCTGCACATTTGTGAATTGCTTCCACTAATGCCTTTCCTTCCAATTGCTGTACCCGCAATTTTAAACTCTCAGGAGTATCTTCCTGTAGAACTGGACATTTCTTCTGAACGAGCAATGGACCACCATCGACAATCTCAGTGACGTAGTGGACAGAGCATCCTGTTACCATTGCCTTAGATTCTAAAACCGCTTGATGTACAGCAAGATCCATTAAACCGGAAAACGCTGGCAACAGCGATGGATGAACATTGATAACCCTATTTTGCCAATTAGCCACAAAATGGGGCGTTAAAATTCGCATGTAGCCAATTAAAACAACGAGTTCAACTCGATGCTCTTTAAGTAAATTTGATAAATAGAAATCGAACGCTTGTCGGCTTAATCCCTCCGGATTTGCGAAAACGGACTTAATGCCAAAATTTGTTGCTCTTTCTAAAATCGGAGCATCAATTTTATTACTAATAACGACTTCAATAGTTGCTGCTAATTCTTGATGATTAATCGCATCAACAATAGCGTTCAGATTTGAACCTCGAGTTGAACCTAATATACCTATTCGGATCATGAATTTCGTATCCTCGACATGGCATCAATGCGGTGCTGAATGAGAGAGGGCGTGCCAATATCTTCCCGATGATATAAAGGACCATCAATCAACGATATTTCTCTTTCTGCATGTTGTTCTGCAGAAAAAATGTTCTCTGCTATCCCCACATAAGCGGCAGTGCGTGCTCCAGTTGCAAGAATTTTGTCTTCATGATGATTCACAGAAGCCAGATATAGGTTTCTCTCATCAATGATTTTGCTGAAATCAACAGGAAAATCTTTGGTGGGCTTATCAGGGTATCCTTCCGGTACCACGTATTTACAAACCGTGGCCATGGCTTTGAATTTGGCAAGTCCAGCACTTAAATTGCCTGTTATCATGGTTTTGCAGATATCCACAAAATCTGATTCTAAGATAGCCAATACATTTAAAGCTTCAGGATCACCAAAGCGGGCATTAAATTCAATAACATAAATACCTTTTTTCGTAGCTATAAAACTGCCATATAAAATGCCAATGTATTTTTGCTGACATTCGGTGGTTAATGCTTGAAAAACAGCGTTGTTGATGGTTAAGGCCGTACGCACATCACCTTCAGTTAGAAAGGGCAAACGATGATTGCTATCACTGTAACTTCCCATACCTCCGGTATTTGGTCCCTTGTCACCATTGTAAGCGCGCTTATGATCTTGCACCAAAGGCATGGGCAGGAGGCGCTTTCCGTCAGCAAAACACATGAAAGAAAATTCCTGCCCCTCTAACTTCTCTTCAATGATGAAGGTTTGATTTTTACTCAGAATCTCTTCGCAGAACGCTTTTGCTTCCTCCATTGAATGCAAGTGCTCACCGGCAACCTTCACTCCCTTGCCACTCATTAGGCCATTGGCCTTAATGACATAGTTTCCTGCCCCTAATTCATTTAAAAATTGCTCTACACCTGCAAGATTATTAAATTTTCGCCATAGAGGAGAACCGGGGATACGGTACTTTTGCATTAACGTGCGCGCGAACTCTTTGCTTGTTTCAACACGTGCCAATTCTTTTTTGGGGCCGATTGTGGGAATATTTTCTTGCCACAAGCGATCAGCCAAACCTTTCTCAAGAGAAGCTTCTGGACCTATGATGGCTAGATCAACTTCCCACTGCTTTGCTTTTGTAACGATATCCTCACAATCAGTAACGTCCACTAAATGGTAGCCAGCAGTGTATTGCTTTATTCCAGGATTGCTAAAAGGACCACAGCAGTACAGTTCAGTCTTTTGCGGTGAGCGTTGCAGGGCTTTTATGATGGCATGTTCGCGAGCTCCCGAACCAATAACAAGTATTCTCATCCACTCGCTCCTCTCTAAGTGACTTCACTGCTTATAAGCCGATGAATTTGCCGTTCTTTTTCTAGCTTCGTCATTTTTTCGGCTGTAAGGTTATTACAAAAATAATTACCGTCCATGCAAGACATACATGGTCTGGTAATCTCATGTTTGCCACGACGAGTCACAGCTTCAATCAGGTCTGCCTGCGTCTGATACATCAGTATATCTACCCCAAGAAAACGGCTAATCTCTTCTTCACTTTGATTAGCAGCAATGAGTTCTTTATGAGAAGGGATGTCGATGCCGTTAAAACAGGGGTGTTTAATCGCTGGAGACGTGGAAACAAAATAAATTTCTTTTGCGCCAAATTCCCTGATCATTTTGACAATTTCACGTGATGTTGTACCTCGTACGATACTATCGTCTACGATTAAAACAATTTTGTTTTGAATTTCTGTTCGTTGGGGAGTTAATTTATAACGGATGTTGCGTTTGCGTGCGTTTTGATTGGGCATGATGAAGGTGCGGCCAATAAATGGATTTTTATACAAACCTTCTGAATAACGAACACCTAATTCATGGGCAAAAGAAAGGGCTGCGGTATTCGCGGTGAATGGAGCTGGGATAACCACATCTGGACGTCGGTCGGGATATTTTTGTTTCCAGGCACGAGCAAGATTTTGTCCCATTCGAAGTCTTGCTCTATAGACGCTTACATTATTTAGTGTGGCATCAGGACGAGCAAAGTAGACGTACTCAAAAACACAAGGTCTGAATTCTGCTTTCTTTATTACCCGACGAAAAAGCTTCCCAGATTGACTCACATAAGCGACTTCACCGGGTTGAATATCTCCTTGCGGTTGAAAACCGAGGGCATAGAAGGGTGTGGTTTCGGAAGCAAAAATGATGTCTACCGTGCCATCAGCATTTTCCCGGTTTCCCCAAACAAGAGGTCGTATACCATGTGGATCACGAAATGCCACTAACCCTTTACCAATGACCACACTAACAATCGAATAAGCGCCTTCGATTTGCTGAAAAACATGGCCTACACTCTGACAAAGTTGCTCGAAAAAATGCTCATCACTATCATCCTTAGAGGAAGAGACTGATAAGTGATCAGCAAAGATCAATAATAGTGCTTCTGAGTCCAGGGAGGAATTTAGATGTCGATGCTGTTTGGTACGGATTTCATCAGCTAATTCCTGATAATTGGACAGATTGCCATTGTGAGCAAGTGCAATGCCTCGGGGACTTCCTATCCACAGTGGCTGAATATCAGATTCTGTGTACCCCCCTGCAGTAGGATAACGCGTGTGTCCAATGCCTATATTTCCTTTAAGGGCTGTAATATTCTCGGGTGTGAAAATTTCCTGGACCAAACCTAAGCCATGCTTGGTATAAAAACGTTCATTGCAAGTTAAGATCCCGGCTGCATCCTGACCACGGTGTTGCAAATGGATAAGGCTATCATAAAGCTCAGGAGCAACAAGTTGGTGACTGAAAATGCCGACAATCCCACACATGCCTACTACCTTAAATAAGTGGCTATGTTTCGCAGAATACGCTCTTGTGCGCTTTCCTCAGATTCTGCAAAACGGAAATTCGTTCCAGTAATCATTTCATACAATTGAATATAGCGAGAGGCCAATTGAACGATGAGTTCCTGGGGTGCAGCAGGTAGTACTTCATCTTTGTACGGATCACAGTTTTTGGCAAACCATAAACGTAAAAATTCTTTATCAATATTTTCTGGTTCCAGGTTCGCTGCAATTCTGGATTCATAGCTGTCTGCCAGCCAGTAACGACTGGAATCCGGCGTATGAATTTCATCAACAACCATGATATTTCCTTTGCTATCACGGCCAAATTCATACTTGGTATCCACTAAAATCAATCCATGCTTTTTAGCGATTTCTACACCTGCTTCATATAGTTTGAGTGCCAAAGCACTTGCCTCTAACCAGTCTTCTTCAGTCATCCACTGTTCGGCAATGATTTCACTCGGAGAAATGGGGCGATCATGAATTTTTTCTTTGGTTGTGGGGGTTAATACGGCTTGAGAGAGCTTTTGGTTTTTCTTAAGACCTTCGGGAAAGGTCACCCCACAATATTCGCGCACTCCCTGATTGTACTGGGTCCATAAAGAAGTACTTGTCGTACCAGTGATATACCCTCTAACCACAAACTCAATGGGAAACACAGTGCATTTTTTGGCAATGATAACATTGGGATCAGGCACGGCAATGATGTGATTGGGTACAATGTTTGCTGTCTGTTCAAACCACCACGCACTGGTTAAATTTAACACCTGCCCTTTGTAAGGTATAAGCGCAAGCTCTCTATCAAATGCAGTTAATCTGTCCGTGGTAACTAGCATGACGTGCTCACCCAGATCGTAAAAATCTCTGACCTTGCCCTGAGTTCTTTGGTTGATAGGTAAGTTCGTTTGTGCGAGACAAAATGGGATGGCTGCTTCGATTTCCCGATGATATTTAGCTGTAGTGATAGCATGCGTGTGCATATTGATTCCTCAAGATGTTCGTTGACAGAATATCGTTCATTAGTTTGTGGATATCTTCTTTGTCACTTTTAAATTGCCATAAAATCCCGGCAGTAATTTTTTGAATTTGTGACAGAGAGTAATGAGTTTTAAGTGTTTGTAACGCTTGTTGTCCAGGCAAATCGTCTTTGGCACGAACCAGATAAGTCAATCCGTGGTCTAATCCAAGCTCAGATACTAAAATTTCCCGTTCTTTCCTTTCACAATACAACACCCCACTTTTTTTGGCCTCTTGTACAGTCTCTGCCGAATCACAGCTAATCTCCCAATGCTTAAACCGGCTTACAGTGACCGGGAAGCCCAGTTTTCTTAATGTTTTTTCAACGGTTAGAGCGTGATTATCGGTGATAATGAGTTTGACCACGCACTCATGGATATTGCTGTCTTTTTGAGTAATTATTCGCTTACTCCCGACTTCCCACGGCTTGACCGCGGGCTCCATGGATCTGGCAAGCTCGCTGGATCCCGCGGTCAAGCCGCGGGAAGTCGGCGATATATATAGGGACGAGACCGGTTTATGCGATGGTATAGAGACCTGCGTGGACTGAATATTGATATTCTTTTTTTCAACAATATAATCACGCATGGAAGCAAAGATAGGATCACCGCTCATCGTTCGCTCTGGGTGCGGCATCATGGAAAGCACATTACCAGCCTTATTGATGATGGCAGCGATATTACCCATAGACCCATTAGGATTAATAGGAAAGTTCTCGACAATTTCTCCTTGCGAATCGCAGTATTGAAAAAGATTCAAATCTTGCTCTGTAATCATTTTGAATAAGGCCTCCGGCATGACAAAACGGCCTTCTCCATGAGCCACAGGTAGATTGATGATATCCTGAGGAGTTAAATGGCGAGTGAACGCATTAGGTTGACCATGGTTGTTTAAGCGCATGTTGACCCAAGCATTATAGAAACCTTTACCTAGGATTTTTCCCTCTGATACGCGTTTATTTTCTGCAAGGGCAATGGTCATGTCTGCCTGATTGAGGCCAGGTACCATTCCTGATTCCACAAGAATTTGTGCCCCATTACAAATGCCCAAAACGGGTTTGCCGGTAGCACTTTGCGCCTTGATTTCCTTTATCACGGGGTCGAGAGCGGCAATGATCCCTGCACGCGAACGATCCTCATATGAAAAGCCACCGACTAGAATGTAGCCATCAAGCGTATGAAGTTTTTGTAAATCTTCATTCCACAAAAATTCAATTGGTTCCATTCCCGCGCGCTTTACCGCGAGTGCTGTCTCACGCTCACAATTGGATCCGGGAAATTGGATTAAACCAATTCTTATCATAGTAACTTCACCTCTCTGGTACCGCTTACCACTCGGCCAATTTCATAAAGCGGGAAGGCTTCGAAGTCACGTAATACCTCACGAATAGCAGAAAATTCCTCTGGTGAGAAACACAAAACCAAGCCTGCTCCCATATTAAACGTGCGGTACATCTGGTGATCATCTAAGTTGCCAAGTTTGCGTAGCAAATTAAAAATCGGACGTTCGGGGATTTGTCTTTTTTGAATTTCTATGGCGCATCCGGCTGGTAAAATTCGTGGTAAATTCTCCAGAAGACCGCCGCCGGTAATATGTGCCATACCTTTAATGGCGATGTTCTTATCCAATAATTCTAAAATAGGACGAGTGTAGTTAATGTGGGGTAATAAAAGCTCTTCACCGATGGTGTGAGAAAAATCCTGAAATCGTGAGCCCACGTCAAAGCCTGCAACATCAAAGAGTAATTTTCTGGCAAGGGAGTAGCCATTGGTATGTAAACCACTTGATGGAAAAGCAGCAACAATATCTCCAGATGTAATATCATGACCCAGGATAGCTTTATCCTTTTCAACAACACCGGTGATGACCCCAACCAAATCATGCTCTCCAGAAAGATAAGTGCCTGGCATCTCTGCTGTTTCACCACCAATGAGCGATATACCATTTTCCCGGCAGCCGACAGCAATCCCTTTTACAATTTGTTCCACAATTTCAGGTCTTAATTTATCGTTGGCGATGTAATCAAGTAGTGTGAGGGGTTTGGCACCCATGACAACGATATCGTTCGTTGTCGCACTGACCAGATCAATACCAATGGTGTCAAACTTCTGCATCATTTTGGCTACCATTATTTTAGTACCCACGCCATCAATACTTTGCACTAATACTGGATGCTGATAAGTCTGCATAAGCGGCTTAAGATCATACATTGCACCGAAACTGCCAATCGGTGTAAGAACATGGGGAGAAAAGGTGCTTTCTACTGATTTTTTGATGCGGTTCACAGCCTCCATACCGGCATCAACATCCACGCCTGCCGCCTTATAATCAATGCTTGACATTTTATACTAGTCTCCCACGTAAACCATTTTCCCATGCGGCACGGGCCATACTGATAGGTAAATTAATTAGCCCATTCATTACAAGCACAGGATCTGCTGTTGTTTCTCCAATAGGAATAAAAGAAACAGAATGTGCTCTCAGGATCTCTTTTGCCTGTTTTAAATTTTCAGGAGAAATTTCAAGAACAAAGCCCCCAGTTTCAGAAAATAATTTTTTATCTTCTGCTAACTTCCCGGGTATAAAAACATTCACACCAATGTTGTTTTTGAAGCTCATCTCAGCCAGGGTTACCGCGATGCCGCCTTCTGAGATATCGTGCGCAGAGAGAACCACACCTTCCTGGATGGCGCTGAATACGCCCGCGATCTCATCAGAAAATGAAGTTAAATCCGGTCTGGGTAAGCGATTGCCCAGGTGACCATGGAGTTGATAGTAAATGCTCCCTCCACATTCATCTTTGCGCTCACCAATCAATAACAGAACTGAATGCGCTTTTTTAAAATCGTACGTTATAGCTTTGGTGACATCGGTCATCGCACCAAGACAGCTGATGATAGGACTTGGTGGAATAGCGCCTTGTATTGATTCATTATAAAATGAAACATTGCCGGAAATGATAGGTAAACTCACCTTACGATCGTTTATCATGCGCACTGCTGCGCAGGCATCAACAATTCCTGATACAGCTTCGACAAACTCGGCCATTTGCTCAGGATTTTCAGGGTTACCAAAACAGAGGCAATCCGATAAAGACAAGGGCCAGGCTCCAGCAGCCACGACATTGCGCACTGCTTCAATAACTGCATTAACAGCTCCCCAGTAAGGGTCAATTTTGCAGTAACGAGGGTTCTGATCCAGAGAGAGCGCGATTCCTGTTTCACGAATTTCTAAGGGATATTTCTCTTCATTAAACGGTGCCATAACGCCAGCATCAGCCCACCCCGGTTCGATGACACTTCGTCCTTGGACTTGTTTATCATAGCTCTCATAGATGGGGGAACGGCAGGCAATATTCTCGTGGGCTAAAAGCCTAAGCAGAATATTATTTAGGTCATTCGTATAAAAGGGTGGTGGTTCTTCATGGGGCTGTTTTTTTGCATGATATGGCCGTTCATAAAGGATACCCCGTGTAATGTCCTGGGCTTTTGCTGAAACAATTTCTTCACCATGGTATCTAACCACATACATACCATCATCTCTTAATTTACCAATCACCGTGGCACGTGCGCCTTCACAGATGTCTGGCAATGCAAAGCGTTCGTTATAATGGGCTAGCAAGCAATCAACGAGGTCATCAGGGACTATCCACATGAAACGTTCTTGCGTTTCAGAGCATAGAATAACCGCAGGAGGTAAATTGTTCATGCTGGTAGGTACAAGCTCGAGATCAAGTTCGGCACCATATCCTCCCGCCTCGGCCAATTCTACACTTGCACAGGCAATGCCACCGGCGCCCAGATCTTTGAAGCCAACGCGACTAATGAGATTCTTTTTGCGAAGCAATTCAAAGAAAGCGTAGTTAGCTTTCAGTAAATGGCGCTGTAAGAATGCATTGGGTTCTTGGACTGCACCTTTATTTTGTTCTTGTTGTTCTTCACTTAAGGTGGCAGAGGCAAAAGCAGCGCCACCAAAGCCACTATTATCTGTGGGCTTACCTATCAAGACAAATTTATAGTCAATCGCATGAGGAGGGGCATAGGAATGAATGATCTCATCTTCCCTGATCACACCTAAAGTAACTAGCGTGACGAGGCAATTCTCATTGTAAGCTTCATCATAATATGTATCCCCGGCGATATTAGGAACACCAAGGGGATTTGCATAGCCTGCAATACCTTGAACGACTCCATCTTGAATCCATTTTGTTTTATTGCGGTTAATATCACCAAATCGTAGGGAATCGGCTACAGCAATGACTTCCGCACCCATACAGCAGACGTCACGTACATTGCCGCCAACACCTGTTGCAGCACCTTCATAAGGAACTAACTGTGAGGGATGGTTATGGGATTCATGACTAACAACAATACCGTAGCGTCTGTTTTCATGATCACGTGCCACGGCAACAATGCCTGCATCTTCTTTGGGGCCAAGGATGACGTGAGGGGCTTGGGTGTTGAAGCGCTGTAAATGTTTGCGACTACTTTTGTAAGAACAATGTTCCGATCCTTGGATGGACCATAATACACATTCTGCATATGTTGGAGGGCGTTTTAACAATTGATTTTGGATGGTCAGTGCTTCATTAACAGTTAAGCGAAGATGATATTGCTGGAGCAGGCGGCCGATCTCTTCTGGCGAGAGTCCAGAGAAATCGAAGGACTTAGGCGTTTCTTGCATATGGATAAACCATCAAGCTAAAACGAAAGGCATAAGATACCGATCTTTTGTGGAAAAAGCAAATTTATCTAAGGAAGGCACAGGCAGGGCCTACGCATGAAAACATGGAAGTTGACCTAACCGTGAACGCTTGCGTTACCGAACTAGCTATGATTTACCAATGAAAATGATGTTTTCTGTCGCAGAACGCCTTGCCATGGGATAGAATCGAATTTTTTCATGCACAGAAAACTCCCCAGCTCCTTCTGCTATTCAATAGTACTGATGAACCTGCTCGTTGCAACTGGTCAATCCACTAAGCTAAAGTGAGGGAAAATGCCTCCCCTGTGGGAGAGGTCGACGCGCATAGCGCGGCGGGTGAGAGGCAAACAAGACATTCAGGTCGTTTGTACTTCCCCAGATATAGTAGAGGCCTGAGACATTTCTGACGGTAATGCGACTTTACGCTTAGAAATGATTAAATAAGCAAAAGGTACAATATATAACGAGAACAATGTACCCACTAACATACCGCCAATAATAACTAAGCCTAGCTGTTGACGACCCTCGCTTCCCGCCCCCACGGCGATAGCTAGCGGAAGTGCACCAAGAATCATCGCCAAGGTGGTCATCAATATCGGACGAAGGCGAATATGAGCTGCTTTAAGAACAGCATTGAGTTTGCTTTGCCCGAGTTTAAGTTGCTGGTTTGCGAATTCAGTGATCATAATGCCATGTTTAGTCACTAACCCAATGAGGGTTATCATGGCAATATTGCTATAGATAGATAAACTTTCATTAAAAATATAGAGACTTAAGACGGCTCCGACTAAACTTAAAGGCACACTAAGGAGCACGATGAAGGGATCAATAAAACTTTCAAATTGCGCCGCCAACACTAAGTAAATAAATAATAAAGCAAGGTAAAAAGCATAGAGGCTACTCCCAGCAGATTCGATATAGTCTTTTGCTACCCCTGTAAACCGATATTGGATATCATCCGGGAGCTTTTCGTGTAACAAATGTTTTACATCCCTGATCACTTCATCAAAATGAGCGTTAGGTCCAAGTTCAGCAGTGATATTGGCGCTGCGCATGCGGTTTAAATGCGGCAAACTATCTGGCCCTATCGTATTATGCACTCGGATTAAACTTGACAAAGGAATCATTCTACCGCGTCCACTTTGCACATAAAGTTTATTCAATACGGCAACATCGCGACGCTCTGCCTGTTGTACTTGTAGAATTATTTTATACGCTTGGCCTTCATAGGTGAAATTAGCAGGATTACTACCCCCAAGCATTGTGGATAATAACTCTGCAACATCAGCCAGATTCACTTGCAGATCGGCTGCCAATTGGCGATCAATTTCTATTTCAATTTGTTCACTGTCTAGGGTTAATGTACTTTTTAGATGTCTAAGTCCCGGGTAATCGTCCAAAATTTTGATAATTTCGCTACTCATTTCATTAAGCCTTAAATAAGATGTATTACCTAAAAGAGCTAAGCTGAATTGACTATTACCTACACGTTGACCCAAAGGATTGGGACTTACAGGAAAAACATTTACACCCGTGATTCGTTGCATTTTTTCACTGAGTTCGTTACTGATGTCCTTCTGTTTACGTTGCCGATCTTCCCAGGGCTTAAGTCGCAACACGGTAAAGGCAGAAGCTGGCTTTACAGAAGCCAGATAGATTCCTTTTTCAGGAATAGCTTCATAGATCGACTCAAGCTCACGCGTGTATTGATCAGTATAATGAAGACTTGAATTCGTCGGTGCTGAGAGAGCACCGATGATATAACCTTGATCTTCAACGGGAGCTAATTCGGCGCCTAACTGTTGATAGCTAAAAACGCCAAGCAAACAAGTACTTAATAACACCACAGCCAGCTTAACAGGGTGTGTAAGCACATGTTTTAAACTATAAAAATAATAGCCTCCCAGTTTCTCAAATTGCTTGTTCAACCATGCACTATAGCGACCATTCCCGTCTCTTAGTAGTGAAGAGCACATCATTGGTGATAATGTTAATGCAATAAGACCAGAGATGAGAACGCAGATGGCGAGAGTGATCCCAAATTGGAGGAATAGTTTACCAGTAAAACCGGAAACAAAACCCATAGGCGCATAAACTGCTGCTAAGGTAATGGTCATGGCTAGGACAACAAAAACAATTTCTTTGCTCCCTCTAACTGCCGCTTCTTTTGCATTTAGACCACTTTGCATATGTCGGTGGCAATTTTCCAAAACAACAATGGCATCATCAACAACTAAACCGATTGCCAGAACCATGGCCAACAATGTAATCGTATTAAGCTCGAAACCTAATAAATACATAGGCCAAAATGCACTAATGAGACAAATAGGGATGGTAATAATAGGGATGATGGCAGCACGTAAATTGCCTAAAAATAAAAAAACAACAATAGCGACAAACAGCACCGCTTCAAGAAAACTCTTATAAACTTCATGAATCGATTGTTTAATAAAGAGCGTTGAATCAAAAACCACCTGGATATCGAAATGTGGAGGTAACGTTGGCTGCAAACTAGCTATGGTTTTTTTTACTTCCTTAGCAACGTCCACTGGATTTGCTGTTGATTGTGCTAGGATGGCAAGCCCAACAGCGGGTTTGCCATTGATACGCAGTAAATTATCTTCATTTTCACTACCCACAGTTACCGCAGCAATTTCACCTAAATGAACTGGTTGATTACTATGTTGGGCAATAACCAGATCAGCAAAGCGTTTGGCATCCCGTAAACGCGCATGTGTCACCACGGTATAAGAACGATTGCTACTTTTAATTTGACCGCTAGGTACATCAATATTTTGTTGCGTAAGGGCGCGCTTTACCTGCGCTACAGTGACCTGATAGGCAGCCATTTTGATAGGATCCAGGGCTATTTTAACTGCGTAGTTACGAGCACCATGGTCAACGACTTCTCCAACCCCCTTTATTTCTTGTAAAACAGGTTTGATGAAGCGATCGACGTAATCTGTGATCTGAAGGGGAGTTTTGCTGTCATCGTGAAACCCTAGCATAACGACAGGGTTGCTATCGGCATCATTTTTGCTGACCGTGGGTGGACGACTATCCTGAGGTAATTTTGCCTGAATGGTTGATAATTTATTACGGATATCACTAATGGTGTCATTAATATCGACACCGAGCTGAAAATCAATATTGATGCGACTCTTGCCCAATGTGCTAGTGGAGCGTATGCTGTCAATACCTGAAATTCCAGATAATGCATTCTCTATGGGAATGGTTATTTCTTTCTCTACAAGTTCGGGGCTTGCGCCTTGATAATCTGTGGCAATGTGGACAATCGGTTTGTCGATATTGGGTAGAAGTCTTACCCCGAGCTTTTTGTAATGTAGGAACCCTGAAATGACCAAAAGCAGGGATAAAACGATGGTAAAAACGGGACGCTTGATACAGTGTTCTGAAAAAATCACAATACTTTCCTATCCATGGTGAATATCGATAACGCGACTGCCTTCCCTAAGCTTGTGTTGTCCACGTACGATGACAATATCGTCAGCTTTTAAGCCGCTACGAATTTCTGTCATTGCATCGTGATGAGCACCGATTTTTACTCGCACAGCCACTGCCTTATCGTTACGTAAGACAAAGATTTTTTGACCGTTAATCGTTGGAATTAAACTTTCCTCGGGAACGAGAAGTCGCTTTGTTTTCTCACCAAACTCATGGGTGACACGTACAAATAAACCTGCAGACAAAAGATGTTCTGAGTTATCAATTAAGGCTTCCACAGCAATGGTTCTTGTTTCTTTATCTACAGCGGGGTCAATATAATTAACTATTCCCTTGTATATTTTGTTTGGAAAAGCATCAGAAATGACTGCAACTTGTTGTCCTTCTTGAAGACGAGGCAGGTAACGTTCTGGCAGAGTATATTCAACGCGTAATTTTTGATTAGCAACAAGGCGCACAAGCGGTTGGCCAACCTTCACATACTGACCAATGCTAACTTGCCGCGAACCTAAGGTTCCAGAGAAAGGGGCACGCAAGCTTAATTTTTCAAGTTGTGCTTCTTTGACTTTAACCGTGTTTTGTTTCTCACGTAAATTGGCTAAAGCCTGATCCAGAGCTTGTTCAGATGCAATTTTGCGTTTGGCCAATTCATTCGTGCGATTATAGCTTGTTTCACTTAATGCTAAATTTGCCTTGGCACTTGCCAATTCGCTTTTTAAAACCGTATCATCGAGCTGAATGAGCAAGGTTCCTTTTTTAACATTGGCGCCAGGTTTAAAATAAATAGCAGCGATTTGACCAGCAATTTCTGAACTAATATCGATATTATCTGTACTTGCAAGACTTCCTATTGTTTCAAATTGGTCAGCAAGAATTCTTTGAGTCACTGGTGCAGTTTCTACCGTGATAGCCCTAGGCTCCGTGGTTCTGCTTGACGTTTTTTTAGCTGGGAAAAAGAAGAAAAGGCCCAGAAAAAGGCTAACCAAGAGTGAAAGCAATACTATAGAACGATATTTCATGCAGTTAGCATCCTAAGGGCATTAAATTTCGATTATAGGGTAGTTTGCAGGTTGATTCAAAAAATGCTACTACTTCTTATCCTCTTCTAGCCATTGTGAGAGAACTTCGATAATTTTGCGAGCTTGCTCTTCACTGGAGATATTGAATTTTGATTTCATCCAATATTGATTATTGCGCTTCTGGTAACGTCTTATGGAATACTTTACGGGACCGTAATCCTTGGTGCTATTATCCCAATCTTGATAGCGAAACATGATGGTAGTCCAGGCACCTTTCGACAAGACATATTTTCCTAGCTCTTTTGTAATTTCTGTTCCATTGTCATGAAAAGTAATCGTTAGATCATCAATTGTTTCAGCCATAAACCTTATCCAAGACCATGATTAATCGATGGATTGTAATTTGCCATTAACAAATGTCAAGCTAAATGGTGTCTGAAATTGATCGACTTGATAAGTCCATATTTCTGGTTTTTGATTACTCTGAACAGGTTGATTTATAAACGTGTTGTTGACAACTGAAGGGTTACCACAAGCACCGTAAACTTTTCCTACTGGGTCGCCCACTTGTATCATACTACCCCCACAGAGAGAAAAGGCATTCGAGCTTGCACCATTTATACGCACGGCACTTACTTTATTATCAACAATATCCACTTCCAGTTGAGCACCACTATTCGTACCTACTGGTAAAGACCAAACACCATAAAATGCAGATTGCGAGCCTTGATTGTTATACATTAATTGCAGGACAGGTACTTTTTGCATGAAAGGTGTATTCGATTTCTGTTTATTCAGAGGTTGACCACAAGCGGAAAGGACTTGAGCCGGTGTCATACCGACATTGATGTAACCGTGTCCTTGTGGGCAATACATGGATTGAACAGCAAATGCCTCCAGGGAAAAACCAAGAGAAGCAATAGCAAAAGGAGTTACTAAGCGGTTCAGCATGATACGGTCCGGTAGTTAGTATGCTTCAATTATAGCTTCCCTGATCTATTTTTGCTGGATTTATTAAAGGGCAGTTTGCCCAACAGCCCTACATGCTAAAAGGAAGCGATGCCTCCATAAATAAAGCGATCACTTTGAGTAGAATCAGGATAACAAAGGGCGAGAAATCAAAGCCTGAGATATCTGGAATGATGCGATGCCCTAATTCTAATAGTGGATCAGTAATTAGCTTCATAATATCGAGGACTGGATGTTCCCAGGTGGGATTAATCCAACTCATAATCACTCGAATCAAGATGATGTAAAAGAGAAGATTACACACCTGAATAATTAAATCAGCCAAAACAAACACAAGTAGATAGGTTATAGGTAATAGAACACCATGAAACAGCAAGCCAATGATAAGAAATTTCAACAGCTCCACAGCGATGATAAGGCCAAAGGTTACCCAATCGTAGCGTTTAATGGTTGTTTTTCCAGAATAAACCCAACGCTCAATAGGGTGAACAATGGGATCGGAGAGGTTATAAATGAGGCTCCCGACAGGGTGCAATGAGCTAACCCCGAAATAACGCAAGGCCATTCTTATCCATAAGACAAATATAAGCAAATTAAAAAACAAGCTAATTAAGAAATAAGCGACAGCGACTAAACCTGACATAGTTCCTCTCAATGATAAGTAACGTGAGTTCGACATGAAAGGCATAAATGCCTTTTATGTCGCTAAACGAACGTTATCCCTTAAAATGCGTAGCATTTATACGGGATCCAGCTCTTCTAAGTAATATTTAAATGATTGTATTATAGGTTGGATATCCCATAAAAATGAAAATATTCTTTATTTAAATTCAAATTTTTATTACTTAACTTTTTACCATATCGAATTACCGTGGCTTGACCGCGGTATCCATAGTTCATTGAAGATCGTTGGATACCGTGGTCAAGCCACGGTAATTCGGGTTTTTAATTTGTCAAATTAAAAACTTGAGGATCGAGTTTATCGCTTACAAAAATTTGCTACATTCTACAAATTTAATTGCTTGGCACGCTCATAAGCAGCTTTCATTGCCGCAATGACTGCTTGTCTGAAACCCTTTTCTTCAAGCGTGGTAAGCGCTGCCGCTGTTGTCCCAGATGGAGAGGTGACTTTGGCTCTTAGTTCACTGATATCCAAATGACTACTCAATGCCAAGCTTAAAGCGCCAGCGATTGTCTGTAAGCTAAATTTTTTTGCGATTTCCTGGCTTAAACCGAGCTTCTCGGCACCCTCGATCATCGCTTCCATAAAAAGAAAGACATAGGCTGGGCCACTCCCGGATAAGGCAGTAAAAGCGTCTATCTCAGCTTCCACATTGGCCCAGCAAACGATGCCCGCATTCTGAAATAAAGATTCCGCCAATTGTCGCTGGGCTTGAGTCACCTTGCTATTGGCAATCAGGGGAGTAGCTCCTTTACCTACGGCGATAGGGGTGTTGGGCATACTGCGGATAATGGCTTGATCTTTGCGACAGTACTTTTCCAGGGACGCTAAGCTTACTCCTGCAGCTACCGAGATGAGTAAGCATTGTGGTGGAATAGCACGCGCAATCTGAGACAAAGCATCATTGATCTTAGACGGTTTAACAGCAAGAATAATAACATCAGCGCCTTCGATAATTTTGAAATTATCAGAGTCTGTAACAATCCCTTCCGCATTAATACCTTTAGATAAAGAAGGCGAGGCCGCAAAAAGCTGGTATTCTTTCTTATGAATTAAGCTGCGGGCAATGGCTTGAGCCATGTTGCCAAAGCCTATAAAACTAATTTTCATTCAATTCTCCGCTCGCCAAACAATGCGCGTCCGATGCGAACAATCGTACTACCAGCTCGGATTGCGGCTGCAAGATCATTACTCATCCCCATGGAAAGCGTGTCCATTATCAGATTGTGTTGGCCGTTTAAGGTCAGGAGCAAATTTTGCAATCGCACGAAACTTTCATATTGCTTTTGTTCATCTTTATGTGGAAACGGAATTGCCATTAAACCACGTAGTTTTAGTTTGGGTAGCGTATTAACGATTGTTACGAGTTCTCCGACCTGTTCACAAGAAATTCCTGCTTTGGTTACTTCTTTATCTAAATTGACTTGTATGCAAACATTGAGAGGCGGTAAATGTTCAGGTCGATGTTTGTTGAGTAAATGAGCAATTTCGCTGCGACTTAAACTATGGACCCAACTGAAATGTTGTGCAATTCCCTTCGCTTTATTACTTTGAATCGGTCCAATAAAATGCCAACAGATAGACAAGTCTTGTAAGGCTTGCATCTTTGCCAATGCCTCTTGGTAATGATTTTCACCAAAATCCCTCAAGCCTGCGTTGTACGCTTCTTGAATAGCTGCAACGGAATGCCCTTTGCTAACGGCCAGCAGATGTATTTCCTGCGGGGGCCGTTGGTAGTATTTCGCTGTTGCAGCGATAAAGTCTTGCAGTTCTTTAACCCGTTGGGTAATGGTGGTCATAAAATTAGCAATTAAAAATTAATGCTGTCATTCTGAGCGTAGCAAAGAATCCCTGAGTTTTGGGAGATCCTGCGTCGCATCCTCACTGCCATTAAGTTAAGGATTTTTTTGCTCGAATTACCGCGGCTTGACCGCGGTATCCATGTCCAGACTGACATAATGGACCCCGCGGTCAATGCCGCGGGGATTCGAAATCGCTTAACTTAATGGCAGTACGTTGCATCCTGAGGCTCTCGAAGGGCTCGGGAAGACTTCAAGCACTTTTCTGGATGTCAATCAATTGTGCTATTCCGGCTTCTGCTAACGATAACATGCTATTAAGTTGCTCGCGAGTAAAGCTTTTGTCCTCGGCAGTTCCTTGTACTTCGATAAAATGACCTTCTTCATTCATTACGATATTCATATCTGTTTCGGCCAGCACATCCTCAGCATAATCTAAATCCAATACCGGTTGACCACGATAGATCCCAACAGAAACCGCAGCGACATAATTAAAGGTCGGCATCTTTCTTAATTTTTCACGCGTAACCATCCAGGCTACGGCATCTTTCAAGGCAACGCAGGCTCCTGTGATGGCAGCGGTGCGGGTACCGCCATCTGCTTGAATGACATCACAATCGAGAGTGATAGTGTTTTCACCGAGTAGTTTTAAGTCAACGCAAGTCCTGAGAGAGCGGCCTATTAAACGTTGGATTTCGAGTGTCCTGCCCCCTTGTTTTCCTCTGCTTGCTTCACGTTCAGTGCGGCTATGAGTTGCCCGTGGTAACATACCATATTCTGAAGTAATCCAGCCTTGGTTTTTACCTTTAAGAAACTTCGGGACACCATCAATCACCGATGCATTACATAACACACGTGTTTGGCCAAATTCGATCAAGACGGAGCCTTCTGCATGTTGCGTGTAGTTGCGAGTGATTTTGATTGGACGCAATTGATTGGGTTCACGATTACTGGGTCGCATGGTTAGTCCTCGGTAAAAGTAAATAAGTATAAACTTTTCATTGCGACTATGCACCTGATAAAGAGAAGTCCCAGTTGCAAACACCCAGGCTTGTATCTTTAAAAAGTGGGCAGAAAAGCTTAATCTCAAGGGCACTTGGGATGGGAGAAGAGATCTTGTAACCAGGCAAGGCATAAAGCCTGAGGTGTAGATTAGGACCTTCTCCCCGCTTATCAATCGACCGAACAGTATCTTAGGCCGCTCCATCAAAGTAAGCCTGTATTCGCAAGCTTGGTCAATGATAAATATAACCTCAAGTATTTTTTACAGCCATTGGAGATTAGCATGAGTGCATATGAATTTGTAGGTGTTGATATTGCTAAGGATAAATTTGATAGTGCCCTGGAAATCAATAATCGCTGCAAGCATGCTGTTTTTTCTAATAACGAACAGGGATACAAAGCTTTCCTCAAATGGCTTGAGCAATACACGATATCTCCTTGGGTCTGTATGGAAGCGACTGGCCATTACAGTGAGGGACTGGCTGATTTCTTAGCTGAGAAAGGAATTCGTGTCAGTGTGGTTAATCCCTTTCAAATCAAGAGCTTTGCTAAAGCCTCCTTGGCACGCAATAAAAATGATAGGATTGATGCCAAAATCATTGCACAATTTGGTCAACGTATGGAACCACGCATTTATCAATCTAACTCTGCTGAGCAAAAAGAAATAAGAGAGTTAACCAAAGTCTTGGATATGCTGAAAGCTCAGGTTATTCAGTTAACCAATCAACTGCATAGCATTAGAGGTCATGCGGCACAGAAAAGCTTAAAGAAAATGATTGAGAAGCTTGAGCAAGAAATAAAGCGTATTCAACAACAAATTGATGAACTCATTAACAATAATCAGCAGCTTAAAGAAAAATTCGAATTGTTACTTTCCATTAAGGGAATAGGCAAACTCACCGCCTATCATGTGCTGGCTCGAATACCTGACATCCAGTGCTTTCAAACAGCTAAACAATTCGCTGCTTATATGGGCATTACGCCAAAACAACAGCAATCCGGATCTCTTATTGGCAAAACGACCATCTCAAGACTTGGAGATAGTCGATTAAGAAAAGCTCTTTATATGGCTGCTTTAGTTGCCAAACGTTACAACAAGTCTCTTCTGCCTTTTATCAATAAACTGCAAACTAAAGGCAAAACACCGAAAATAATCATTTGTGCCGTGATGCGTAAATTAGCTCACATCATTTTCGGTGTCTTAAAGAATAAACAACCTTTTAATGAAAATGTTGCTTGCTTTTAAAGACAGTATCTACCTCATATATAGTAGCCTGGTTGCTTGCAACAGGGGTTATTGCCATCCGGACAAATCGAAAAAAGAAGGTTTGCATTTGTACAAATTTAGTATATAGTCGCGCCCACGTTGGATCGAATTGGTTCTGATTATGACTCACAGTATGACTGCTTTTGCCAGAGTAGAGCACCAGCTAGACGTTGGTATTTTCTGCTGGGAAATTAAATCTGTAAATCATCGCTACCTTGATGTCTCCTTTCGTCTTCCTGAGATGTTTCGTTTTTTAGAACCTGCTCTACGATCTTTGATGCGTGGCAAAATTAGTCGTGGTAAATTGGAATGCCAACTTAAATTTCATGACGCAATGAATAGTAATCAATCCATGCTTGTTAATGAGCCGTTGGTAAATGATTTGATTGCGACAGGTAATAAAGTAGCTGCAAGTCACATGATAGCTAACGATTTATCATTGAGCACGATTTTAGCTTGGCCTGGTGTACTTGAGATCACAAAACCTGATATTGACATGTTGGGGCAACAAGCAGAAAAGCTCTTTGAAGAGGCATTGATGCAGTTGCTTACAACAAGGCAAGTTGAAGGCAACGCATTGAATGCTCAGATCACTCTTCGTCTGGAGAAATTGAGCGAAGAGGTTAATAAATGTGCAAAGTATATAACTTCCTATAATGAGCAATTACGCGATAAATTAGTAACTCGTTTGCAGAACCTGCAATTAGAGGTTGATAATGCACGACTTGAGCAAGAGTTGGCTTTATTGATTGCCCGGGCGGATGTTAGTGAAGAGCTGGACAGATTGAACATTCATGTACAGGAAGTGGCTAATACACTTAAAAGTGGTGAGACAGCAGTTGGGCGACGGTTAGATTTTTTGATGCAGGAATTAAATCGAGAAGCAAATACATTGAGTTCAAAATCAGATGCCATTGCATTAACCCAAAGTGCGATCGAAATGAAGGTTCTCATTGAGCAAATGAGAGAGCAAATTCAAAATATAGAGTAAGAGACCATGGACGTTTCCTACAGGGGTAATTTAATCATTGTGGCTGCACCCTCTGGTGGTGGTAAAACCAGTTTAGTCAAGAAGTTAGTGGAGTGTCTTGATGATATCGCTGTGTCTATTTCCCACACAACGCGTAGCCAGCGGCCTGGTGAAAAAAATGGCTTAGATTATTTTTTTATCAGCGAGGAAGAATTCCTAAAAATGATCAATGATGGGGCTTTTGTCGAATATGCAAAGGTGTTTGATCATTATTATGGTACCTCAGTGGCCCAAATTAACACCCGTCTGGAATCAGGGATCGATGTTGTGTTGGATATTGATTGGCAAGGTGCTCAACAAATTAGGCGAATTTTTCCTGAAGCAATTTCTGTTTTTATCGTTCCACCCTCATTAGAGATTCTTAAGCAACGTCTTTTCAACAGGCGCCGGGATGACTCCAAGATTATTGACGGTCGTATGAAAAGAGCACAAGACGAGTTAAGCCACTATTGTGAATTTGATTATTTGATCGTGAATGATGATTTTAATAAAGCGGCTTTAGAACTACAATCAATCGTCATCGCAAGTCGCTTGCAAATGCCCAGGCAATCACAGAAACAAAGAAAACTACTTTCATTCCTCTTGTCATCGCAGTAAAATAGATTATTTGGGTCATCGATAATTCATTAATAATTTCCAAGATCTTGATTTTCTGACTTTATTACCCAGATATTAGCTATATTAATATAAAAAGATGTTAGAAATTAAGTTACTTGTGAATTAACGTGAGCCCCTTAACTATCGTTGGCCAATAAAATAGTTTAGTTTCGGAGGTAGATGTTATGGCACGTGTAACTGTGGAAGATTGCTTAGAGCATGTAAAAAATCGCTTTGAGCTCGTGATGGTAGCAACCAAGCGTGCTCGGGACATTGCTGTTCGTGGCGAGCAACCCCTTGTTGATTGGGAAAATGACAAACCAACTGTTGTTGCTTTGCGCGAAATTGCTGCAGGCTTAATTCAGCCTGATATCCTGGAAAAGGATTAATGGAGACATTTCGTCAATAGCATGGTGATGGTTTGAAGTTACGGATTTGCTCGTTCTTCTGTGTTTTCCTGGTTACCGTGATTAAGAATCTGAGTATGGTGACAATTGATCTTCATGGATTGGCTAAAAAACTCAGAGTATTCTGCCACTGGCTATTGAGCCCAATGCATTTGCGCGGTAGTGAAGGGACAGGAGTATGGCGTGAGCTACTTTAAGGAGTTGGACGAAGAGCTTAAATGCTACCTCGAGCAACCGCATATTGAGAAATGTTATCAAGCTTACCTGGTGGCTGAGAAAGCTCACCTTGGTCAAATGCGTCGTTCAGGTGAGCCTTACATCACTCATCCGGTAGCTGCTGCCTTAATTTTGGCACGTATGCGGCTTGACTATCAAACCATCATGGCCACTTTGCTTCATGATGTCGTTGAAGATACCTCTATCAGCAAAGAAGATCTGATTCAGCAATTTGGCGAAGACGTTACCGCCTTGGTGGATGGGGTTACCAAATTAACCAAGATTAAATTCGAATCACGCGCGGAAGCCCAGGCAGAAAATTTTCGCAAAATGGTTCTCGCCATGGTGAAAGATATTCGCGTGATTATTGTCAAGCTCGCCGATCGTTATCATAACATGCGAACTTTGGGTGCTATGCCCGCAGTAAAAAGACGACGAATTGCCATTGAAACACTAGAAATCTATGCTCCGATTGCCAATCGCTTAGGTATGCATGCTATCTATACAGGACTTGAGGATTTAGGTTTTAAAGCCCTTTATCCTATGCGGTATCGTGCCATTAAATCTGCGGTAGAGAAATCTCGCGGCAATAGGCGTGAGTTGATGCAAAAAATTGAACAGGACCTGGAACAAGCCTTAAAGCAGCTCAATATTCCCTACGAACATGTTTTTGGCAGACAAAAACATTTATACAGCATTTATCGCAAGATGCGGCAGAAAAAGGCATCTTTCGCAGAAATCACTGATGTGTTTGCTTTTCGTATTATCACTGAAGACATCGATTCATGCTACCGCGTTCTAGGTGCTTTGCACCGCACCTATAAACCCGTTCCCCAGCGGTTTAAAGACTATATTGGGATTCCTAAAGCGAATGGCTATCAATCATTGCATACCACATTGTTTGGTCCTTTTGGTGTGCCTTTGGAAGTCCAGATAAGAACAAGGGACATGGATAAAGTGGCGCAAAATGGGGTTGCTGCTCATTGGATTTACAAATCCTCTGGTTTGGAAGTTAATGAAGCGCAATTGCGAGCTCGCGAATGGGTGCAGCGATTGTTGGAAATGCAACGAAGTACCGGGAACTCCCTGGAATTCATTGAAAACGTTAAGATCGATTTATTTCCCGATGAAGTTTATGTTTTCACGCCCAAAGGTCATATTATGGAGTTACCTAAGGGGGCAACCCCTGTGGATTTTGCTTATACTGTCCACTCTGGCGTAGGGAACAGTTGTGTCGCTGCTAAAGTCAATCGTCGTCTGGTACCATTAAGCATTCCGTTGACTAATGGGCAAACGGTAGAAATTATCACGGCTCCGGGTGCTCATCCTAATCCCGCCTGGCTAAATTTTGTGGTAACAGGTAAAGCACGTAGTAATATCCGTCATTTTTTAAAGAGTCAGCAGCACGCAGAATCCATTGTGCTTGGAAAGCGTTTGTTGGAACAAGCCTTGACTGAGTTATCCAGTGATTATGCCAAGGTTCCACCGGAGACATTGCAGAGTTTACTTCATGATTTGAATTATAAATCTGCAGATGAATTGCTTTATGCTATCGGTATCGGTAATCAAATGCCCATGGTCATTGCTAAGCGTTTAGTTATCAGCCAAGAGAATACCGAGTTGGATAAATCGGCTAAAAGCCGTCCTCTAGCGATTAAAGGGACAGAAGGAATGGTCGTGCATTTTGCTGATTGTTGCCAACCCATTCCTGGTGATAATATCGTAGGCCGATTCCAGCAAGGGCGTGGAATTATCGTACATGCCAGTGATTGTCCAAATATCAACCAAGGACGTCATCCTGAACAATTAATTTCTTTGCGTTGGGATGAACAGGTTCAGGGTGAGTATTGGGTTGATATTACTGTTGAAGTAGCCAATCAGCGAGGTGTTCTTGCTGCTTTAGCTACAGCTATTTCCGAAGCAGAATCAAACATTGGCAATATAAATGTGGACCCAAGAGATGGGCGTCATAACGCTGTGATGTTTTCCATCAGTGTGCGTGACAGAACTCATCTTGCGCGCGTCATGCGTCGTTTGCGGGCCAACAAAGTAGTCATGCGCCTTTATCGTAAAAAGCAGGAGAATAATTAATGCAACCGATTCACAGTGATTTAGCACCGGCGGCAATTGGTACCTATAGTCAAGCCATTCGTTGTGGCGATACCGTTTATTTGTCTGGGCAGATCCCCCTTGATCCTCAAACCATGCAATTATGCAGTACTGAGGTTAGAATGCAAATTAACCAGGTGTTCGATAACCTGACAGCCGTTTGTGAAGCGGCGGGTGGTAGTCTTGCCAATCTTGTCAAGCTCACCGTCTACCTGACAGATTTGAATCACTTTCCTTTAGTCAATGAGGCGATGAGTCGTTATTTTACAGAACCTTATCCTGCAAGAGCAGCCATCGGCGTTAAAGCGTTGCCTCGTGATGCGCAGGTAGAGGTCGATGGCATAATGGTCTTGCCATCCAAATAGGGTCTGTTGACATCATTTCTACTATCTTGGCCAAAATGGCTTGATTTTCTGTGCTCCGCTACTCACATACCTTTAAGTATGCTGCGTTGCGGTGCTCGACAATCAAGCCATTTTGGCTCAAGATAGCGAAATGTCAACTGACCTTTGTTAACTAGTGTGAGTGACACCGAATACACCAAAGTGGGCCGTTTTATGTTCCTGGTGGTTTGGTTAATCTTCTTTGGGCTGCTATTTTTATTTTTTTATTCCTATCAAGGGGCAGAACAAAGCGAATATCAGATCGCATCAGGGGGGATCACAATTTCCCCGGACAAACAGGGGCATTACTACCTTGATGGTTATATTAATCATCAGCCCGTCAGATTTCTTATTGATACTGGGGCAACGTTGATTGCGGTTCCCCAGAATTTAGCGACGTCCATGAACCTTCGTGGACGTTATCCTATAACCATCAAAACCGCAAACGGCGAGGTTACCGGCTTCTTGACAAGGCTTGAGGAAATTTCCTTTGCTGATTTCAAGTTGCATAATGTAAAAGCAGTTATTGTTCCAGCAGATGATGAGGAACTGGTGTTACTAGGAATGAATGTATTGTCACAATTTCATCTATCTCAGGAAGGCAAGCGTCTAATTCTAAAAAGGAATCAAGATGCACGAAATCATTAATCAACAAGTAGCCTGGGTGGAACGCAGTGAAACCCGGGTTTCAGCCCTTCGGGCTTCCACCCAGGCTACTTGTTGATTAAAAAATCCATGGGGGGACCTGCTATTCTTATATGGAGAAATCCGTAAAGATAGGGGGATGTTATGCCAAAAGAACCCAAAAAGTCTGGTGCTTTTACGGAGTATACGACTAAGAAAGACCCTGCTTCTTTAAAAGATATTGTAAGTAAGTCTATTTTGGGGAACCAAACTTTATTTCACAAATCCCAAGAACAAAATAAGCTCCCGGAAGAGCTTAGGAAAAAGTTAGAGACACTTAAGTTCATTGACGAAGAAATAACTCCATTAAGAAGAAAAATTATGGAAGATAAATTAGTAGATAGCTTTATAGCACAGTTTGCCGGTGAATATGACTCCGAAGAAAATAAGGTCGAGGGAGAGTTAGTTAGTTTGGATATCGAATGGGATGAAGATGCACAAAAAATTAGAATAACAGCTGAAAATCTATACCATAGTGTAGGTGATCATGAGAAGATCACTTTTCTATATAATGATAGCAAAGAAATAAAGGAAAAATTAGAAGCAACGCTTGAAGAAGCAGCCTTAAATAAGGCACCTAGATAACAAATTGTGCAATCTCTATAACCTGACCCAGCAGCATTGTAGCCTGGGTGGAAGCCCGAAGGGCTGAAACCCGGGTTTCACTGCGTTTCACCCAGGCTTGTATCTTTAAAAAGTGGGCAGAAAAGCTTAATCTCAAGGGCACTTGGGATGGGAGAAGAGATCTTGTACCCAGGCAAGGCATAAAGCCTGATGTGTAGATTAGGACCTTCTCCCCACTTATCAATCGACCGAACAGTATCTTAGGCCGCTCTCATCAAAGTAAGCCTGTATTTGCAAGCTTGGTCAACGATAAATAACCCCAAGTATTTTTACAGCCATTGGAGATTAACATGAGTGCATATGAATTTGTAGGTATTGATATTGCCAAGGATAAATTTGATAGTGCTCTAAGCATCGATAATCGCTATAAACATGCTGTCTTCTCAAATTCAAAGAAAGGCTATGAAGATTTCCTTAAATGGCTTAATCAATATGCATCATCTCCTTGGGTGTGCATGGAAGCAACAGGTCATTATAGTGAGGGACTTGCTGATTTCTTAGTGGAGAAAGGTGTTCGCGTCAGTGTTGTAAATCCCTTCCAGGTTAAGAGTTTTGCTAAAGCCTGCCTAGCCCGTAATAAAAATGATACGATTGACGCTAAAATCACCGCTCAATTTTGTCAACGAATGGAACCACGCATTTATCAATCCAGCTCTGCAGAGCAAAAGGAAATCAAAGAATTAACCAAAGTATTGGATATGTTGAAAGTTCAGGTTATTCAATTAACAAACCAACTGCATAGTATTAGAGGTCGTGCGGCACAGAAAAGCTTAAAGAAAATGATAGAAAAACGTAAGCAAGAAATAAAAGCGATTCAACAACAAATTGATGAGTTAATTAGCAATAATCAACAACTTCAAGAAAAATTGGACTTGTTACTTTCTATCAAAGGCATAGGCAAACTCACTGCTTATTATGTGCTGGCACGAATGCCTGATATCCAGTGCTTTCAAACAGCCAAACAATTTGCCGCCTATATAGGTATCACCCCCAAACAACATCAATCCGGCTCTCTCATTGGCAAAACAACTCTCTCAAGACTCGGAGATAGTCGATTAAGAAAGGCTCTTTACATGGCTGCTTTAGTCGCCAAACGCTACAATAAAGCTTTGGATGGCTTTGTCGAAAGACTCCAATGCAATGGAAAAACTCCAAAAACTATAATTTGTGCCGTGATGCGTAAATTGGCTCATATCATTTTTGGAGTCCTAAAAAATAAGCAACCTTTTAACGAAAATTTAGGTTGCTTTTGAAGACAGTATCTACTTGCTAAAAGGAATCGCGATTAGCGACAATATGGTTTTTTATCAGGAATCTATGGAAAGATTACCTAGCATTGGCTGTAGCAAAGTGTTGGAGGGGTATCGAATGAGGGAGACTTGAAGACCGGCGTCATTCCCGCGTAGGCGGGAATCCATTTTGGAATAGCACGAGGATTTAATCAGTATGGATCCCCCCCTACGCGGGGATGACACAGTTTGGTAACCACTCCCAATTGGTAGTTAACAATAACGAGTTTGTATGAGTATTATTTCCTTTCATGGCGTCAGTTTAAATCTTGCTGGTAATTGTTTACTTGACCAAGTGGATTGGCAAATTCAACCTCAGGATAGAATTGCCTTGGTGGGCAGAAATGGCGCGGGCAAATCCTCTTTATTACGCTTGTTACAAGGAGAATTAGTAGCAGATAGTGGGCAAATGAGTCAGGTGAGTGGCTTGCGTGTTGCTGGCTTGACTCAGGAAGTGCCCTTAAGTGCCCAAGAAACGGTCTACCATTTTTTGGTAAGAAGCCTAGGCGAGGTGGGTGAAGTGCTTTCTGAATTTCATGAGCTTACACAAGCCAATGAGGTTGCCAAATTGGTGAAATGCCAGCAGAAGATGGATGATCTGCATGCCTGGGATCTCTTACCCAGAGTAGACATGATGGCAACCAGACTAGGCGTTTCCCCTAATGTGAAGATGAGCCAATTATCAGGGGGCATGAAACGGCGAGCGTTGCTCGCTGCAGCGTTGATTGCAGCGCCTGATCTTTTGCTATTAGATGAACCGACTAACCATTTGGATCTCAATGCCATTGAATGGTTGGAGTCTTACTTAAAGACCTATTCCGGAAGTGTATTGCTTGTTACTCACGATCGGGAATTTTTAAGCCAAGTCGCCACCCGCATTGTCGAAATTGATCGAGGCAAATTATACAGTTATGACTGCGATTACGAGACTTATTTAGACAGACGCGAAGGCAGACGCTTAAGTGAACAAAAGCAAAATGAGTTATTCGATAAACGTTTGGCCGATGAAGAAGCCTGGCTCCGTACAGGCATTAAAGCGAGACGCACTCGTAACGAAGGTCGTGTACGCGCTTTAAAAGCCATGCGAGAGCAATACAAAGCCCGTCGTGAACAACTTGGTAAAGTGCAAACGATGGAGCTCGATGTTTCGCGCTCAGGTGCTTTAGTGATTGAAGCCAAGGATGTGAGCTATGTCATCGAAGGAAAAACCCTGTTGCGTCATTTCTCATTGCTGCTCATGCGTGGGGATAAAGTAGGCATTATTGGCCCGAATGGTTGTGGTAAAACCACGCTCCTTCGCCTGTTATTAGGTGAATTAAAACCCGACTCTGGTTCGGTGCGTCATGGAACCGCTTTGGAGATTGCCTATTTTGATCAACTAAGGCGTAAATTAGATGAACAACAAACAGTGATGGCGAATGTCGCCGATGGGTCTGATTACGTCATCATTAATGGTAAACAAAAACATGTCGCTTCCTATCTGCGCGAATTTTTATTCCCACCCGAGCGTTTTAATCAAACCGTTGCCACACTCTCAGGGGGTGAGCGTAATCGCTTGTTGCTGGCTAAATTATTCGCGAAACCGATTAATTTATTGGTCATGGATGAGCCTACCAATGACTTGGATATAGAAACCCTGGAATTATTAGAAAATAGGCTGATGGATTATCCGGGCACCTTGCTCTTGATCAGTCACGATAGAGCATTCATTAATCAGGTGGTTAGTAGTGTTTTGGTTTATGAAGGGGAAGGGCAATTTACAGAATATGTGGGTGGTTACGAAGATTATCGCATGCAGAAAAAACAACAACAGCGAGAACCAACCACTAAACCTGTAAAGCGTGCGAAAATGTCGGTAAAGTTAAGCTTTAATGAGCAACGTGAATTAGCGCAACTACCAGAGAAAATTGAAGCGTTGGAGGAAAAAATCTCGCAACTGCAACTGAAGATGTTGCAGCCTGATTTTTATCAACAAGATGCTCAAGTGATTGCTGATTACAATCAACAATTGGCGGCTGACGAGCAAGCGTTGGCACAATTGTATGAACGTTGGGAAATATTGGAAGACAAGGGGTAAACATGCTATTAACCTTAGCATTACTGGTTTTATTTTGTGCAATTGTCGTTTTTTTCTCTAACGAATTTGCCAATTTCTTTAAAAAGTTATTTGCAATTCGCGGGATGAAACTGTTGTTGCCTTTGATTTTGGCTACTACGCTGATTGTTTTATACGAACACTGGGTTTCATGGGGAGTATTGTATGCCAGATGGCTGTTACACGTGGCAGTAACAACGATGGCAAATCGCTTTCCTTTCCCAGGCTCACTGCTTATAACGAAGATTCTGATTCTCATGGTCTTAGCTGTTCTTCCGGTCGTAGTCATCGATTTTTTGGAAAAAAGAAGACGTTTTGAACCTTTCCGCTATAGCTTTATCACCAGCATGATTATTTGGTTGGTGGTGGCTATGCTGTTAACGGCAAGTTATGGTTATTTGTAAGCGCGCTCCCAGTCGTTTAACCGTTCGGTGCGAAGCACCGTCTCGAAGGCAGCACTTGCTATACTAAAAGGATAAAATGATCACAAAATCGAGCCTTTGCCTGCAAATTTTGCAAAGTTTAAGGAATAGTTAATAATTTAAGGTTAAAATGAAGTTATTAGATTTAGATCTACTGGAGCTTTTCAATGGCTAACCGGCAAAACATACCTTTAAAAAATGCCTTAATTAATCTTGCTGCCCCACTCACTGCTGCAGCTAAGAATGCTTTGGACAGTATGCTACGAGTCGATACCTCTAATTTAAATGATAAAACGCAGGGAGATAATTTTAGAGGAGCAGTAAAGGGTCATGGAAATTTTTGGAATACTTTAGGGACAACTATAGTTCCCACAGACGATCACCATTCCCAACAATTTTTATGGGAAAAAGGAGATAATAACGGGTATAAATGGGGACCAGCGGTAGAAAATAATTTTGCTACCTTACGAAAGCATGCCGCTGAAAAAAGAATCACATTGGCTTTGCAAGATGCCAGTGCAGATTTATTGAAAGCTATCCTAGAAGCCCCAGATGATCCCAGCCTAAGAAATATATTGGCGACACATCCTGATAGCCAAGCAGTATTTGGTAATATAACAGGGACTTGGACTGGTTGGAATTCAAATAATGACAATTTGCTTGATGCCCAAGCACTAGCCAACATTAAAGCAGCAGCAAGCCCCCACTTACCATTAGCCGTGGAAAGAAAAGTGACTGCAGGGTTGGCAACGGCCAACGAACAATTACTAAAAGACATTGTGAGCGCGGCTAATGACGGTGAAGTCAGACAGAAATTGCTCGGTCCTGATGGAATAAGTGCTTTTGGTAATCTGGCAACCTATCCAGGTTGGAATGTCAACCCGGCAGCCATTCTAGATGCCAATGCAGCTACGAGAATTCAAGCTGAAGCCAAAAGACGTTTGGCACTCACAGCTGAAAATAAAGTGGCTCAAGGGTTAAAAACGGCTAGCGAAGCATTATTGGTCGAGATTATTAAAGCAGCAACTCCGGATGAGGTGAGACAACAGCTTATTACTCCTGAAGGAAAGAGGCTCTTTGGTGATTTTACAACGTATCCAAATTGGGCTATTAATACGCCAGATGTGATCTCCGTTGCAGCGAAAGATGAAATTCAAAAAAATGCGCAACGAATCCTTCTCCTTCATAAAATTCAAGCATGTACGAATGACCAATTAATTAAAAATTTACTCATTGCCCATGATACCCCGACATTTATCAACGCAGCGAAAGCGCTCGGTGTTCCAGATGATTGTGCAAATAAAATGGTTTTTGGAGCTGCTCATTTAAAAGAAGCACGCTCACAAGCCTTCATGGCCTATGCCAAAAAGAATCTAAAGAATATGGATGGCACTGCCCTCAATAATTTAGTGGTAGCTGTCGCTATTGGAACAGTTATTGGTGGTGCTCGAGTCTTACTGGGTGGCACTGCAGGCGTTGCTCATCCCATTGATGATTTATTTACAGATCCCAATATCAATGCAGGAATTGCAAAAGAATTTTTAGATCAGGCAAAGCTGGAAAAGGCATACAGAGATGATAAAGCTCAAGTTCTAGCTCATGTGAATGTTCAACAATTAAAAGATATTGCACAAGCTAAAGACATTACTGAGTTTAAAGCCAAACTTACCGCTGCTGGTATCGTGCATCATAACCCGCCGACTGATTGGATCACTACAGCGACAATGCAAGAGATGCAAAATTTTGCACGCACACGACTAAATGTTTTGCAGACTGCATCTATTTCAGTGTTCGCACAACGTCCCGCATTAGCAGCATTAATTGACCAATTACCCTCTGATGCACAAAAGGGTTTATTCACCAATCCTGGTATTGTACGTTCTTTAGCTGATGCTCGTAGTGAGGAGGCGATCAAGTTAATATTAGGTAAGGCTGCGACAGGTCTTAATCAGCCTCTTTTAAGCAATTTAGTGACTGAAAATACTCAGTTTGCCTTAGCTTCTGAAATTGCTAATTCAAAGATTGCAAAAATCATCGGAGATTTGACTGTTCCCCCTGGTGTTGGTATGCCACCAGCTCCTCTTCTATTAACTCCAGATAGGGTTGCTGCTATTAATGACATTTTAACTGCTGCACCACAACCTGATTTTTCCACTCCTGCGGGTTGCCAAGCTGCGCTAGATAGTATTACTAACCACGTGGCTTTCACTACGCCTCCCGGCGTTTTAGCTCTTGGTGCTTTAGACAATACCTTTGGTCTTACTGGTAGAGGAGGAGCCCTGGGTTTTTCTGGAACGTCTCCTCAGGCAGCTATAGATGCACAAGTTCAGCACAATCAAGACTTGATAATCAAACATAATGGAAATCTAGGGGTTTTACCAGTTATTCCTCCAGCGTCTGCAAGCGATCAAGTTATCCTGAGGTTTTTAATGGGTTTGGAAAAGCATCAAGTCTTACCCAATAATGAAATTGATGCTCTAGTTCAAGCTTTTCGTGCGGCGCCAACGGCAGCTGAATTCATTAGAAACATTAATCCTATACTCGTCAGTGACCCATATGCAGGTACAGTATTCAGTTTAAAAGACTTACAACAACAAATTACCCCCGAGGCTTATAAAGCAGCTAAGAGCGGTGCTGACAGGGCGCTTTTGCTTGATCCTAATGCTCCCCAAGCTCAATTAAGAGCTTTTGTCGATCGACAACAAAAAGAACGTAAAGACTTTGTTGATTTGCATGAGAAGATTGTTGCACAAGACAAAAAACTCCATAAGGATATAGAGCTTTTGAGTGAGACCAAGCCATTTGATTGGTTTAACCCAGTATTCCAAGCTACTGCCAAGCAAAATGCCAACAACATGCTGCCTTATTATCGTGAGCTAGATAAAATTTCTTCGACGATGGTGAAGTTTTATAGGAATGAGAAGGCACTTCTTGAAGCGCAACTGAAAAGTATACCCGATCCAGATACAGAAACGATACCAGCTAACTTGGCTGCGCGCAGTGCAAGATTTAAATTCCGTAGACAAGAAATACAGACAAGATTAGATGCTGCAAATGCGGAATTAGAACGTTACGAGAAAGTCCAAAAGATCTTACATGGTGATCCCGGTGCTCCTGATCCCTTGCTAAAGCAAGGCGTATTAAACATGCTTGAAAAAGCGGTGAAAGGTGGAGACATTACTTTCACAAGTCATGCATCCACTTACAGCGATCATCCAGCTAGTGAAAAGGGCAGACTGCTTCATGACAATGTAAAAGATGCGGTTACTATTAGTGCGGTCGTCGCTCATACCGGAACTGCAGAGAGATTTCAGCATTTCACAGCCTTAGACAAACGTTCTGGCCTTGATATTTTGCGTGAGCCTATTCCCCCTGGTCAGATTCGTAATCATACCATTGCTGTTCCAGTAGATCCTACTAATCCATTATCCCAAGTTATTGAAAGTGGTTATTTGGAAGAACGTGGTAAAGACATCGTTAGCTCATCAAAAGCGAAAGGAACCGAGATTTCGCCTAATTATGCGCTTACAATAAGGGATATTCCTACAGTCCCTCAAGGAGCTACTGACGCTGAGAAGAAAGCATGCCGGGAGGCACGCAATATCATGTACATGGAGATGGCTATGCGTTTAATAAAAGAGTTAAACGCTCCGCCAACGAAGGAGAAGCCTATCTATGTGCAAGGCCATAATCCTGTCGTGCTTGCAGGCATTTGGAGAGCCTTAATGGTAATTGGGAAAAATGATCCGAATATGGAATTTAATAGTGATGCTATTCAGATACCCAGCTTGGCCTTTGATAAAGAAAAGTTTGTGCAGAAAGGAAGAATGTGGGGTGAGACCATTATCGATCCAGGTTTTGCTGGCTTTGAAAAAAACAATGCCGTGCAAGGTTGCTTAGCTAGCATCAAGGAATATAATGAGGAGAAATTCGGTAAAGAGGCGCAAAAACAGCAAAAGCAAGTAACCGCCAATGTTGATGTAGTTAATACAATGAAAACCAAACTTGGTAGTATAATTACAGAAGTTAACGCCAAAAATAAAGAAGCAGAAGATACCACCCCCACACTTGATAGTGGGATGAAACCCTAAAGGTTTCCTAGTGTTATAGGATGAAGGGAGTTATCCAAAAAACAACAAACAATATAAGACCTAGGAAAAAAATGAATAAAAACAATTTGCCTATTGGTGTGTTTGATTCAGGAATGGGTGGCTTAACGGTGCTGCGGGCATTGAAAGCGACGCTAAAACGTGAATCGTTTGTCTATCTAGGGGACACCGCTCGATTGCCCTATGGTACAAAAAGTCCTGATACTGTCCAACAATATGCCTTGCAAATGACAAGGGTGCTCGTTGAGAGACAAATCAAAGCCTTGGTGATTGCCTGTAATACGGCAACCACTGCCGCATTACCCCATCTACAAGCCATGCTTCCTGATATGCCCGTTATAGGTGTTGTTTCACCCGGAGCGGCTGCTGTGGTTGCAGCGACGAAAAATCATCGTGTTGCCGTATTAGCTACGGAGACCACCATTGCTTCTCAAGCTTATCAACGTTTGATCTCAGCGCAATTACCGCAAGCGACAATAAGCGCTCGTGCTTGCAGTGTATTGGTGGCATTGGCGGAAGAAGGGATGATAGATAATGCCGTTGCTCATGAAACCCTAAAACATTATTTGGCAGGATTGTATGAAGAGGACACCTTGCTTTTAGGGTGCACGCATTTTCCTGTATTTAAGACGGTGTTAAAGACACTTTTACCTGATGGTGTGACGATTGTCGATTCAGCTGAAGCAACAGCTAAGGCTTTGCACGATGTCTTAGTGAAGGCTGATCTGCTTACCACAAATGGTTCAACCAGTACAGTCAATTACTTGGTTACTGACTCAATTAAGCGGTTTCAAACCGTAGGAGAAATTTTTCTTGGTGAGCCGTTGAATGTTGAGAGAATTGAGTTGGTGGATGCTTGTAAGTTAACGAAGTAATTCGCCTGCGTCGACTCCCCCTCACCCGCCGCGCTGTGCGCGTCGACCTCTCCCACAAGGGGAGAGGTAAATTTTTTTCCCCTCTCCCCTTGTGGGAGAGGGTAGGGTGAGGGGAATTGAAATAAACCTCTTAATCACTCACCACTTCAATTTTCTTCTTACGTGCCGATTGATGGCGTGCTTGTCTTTCAACATCAATGTAACGATCCGTCGTCGCACTGGACGCATGCCCAGCATCATCCCTAACATGCTCTCTAGGACGAAATTTAACGTCTTCTGATATACCTGTATGCCTTAACCAATGCACCGTAGCTGCCGCTAAATGATCAGCTTCTTCAACTCGATTTTGCTTACGCAACTGTTGCGCGGCCAGGTCGAAACAAAGTTGCACTAACCGCCGGATAGGTGCTGTGTCGCTCATGGGGCCTGTGCCGCGAATTTTGGGGATAAGCGGTGAATTATCAGCAGGGGAAGGTAGGGCGGTTAGACCTAAAAATTGACGCCAACGCATTAAACTTTCCAGCATCGCATCACTTACTGCTATTTGTCTTTCTTTATTTCCTTTCCCTACCGTGGTGAACCACCATTGTCCATTTGCGTCTTTGGCAAAATCATTCATCATCGGAATCCAACGGTCGCTCGCGGCTAATTCTGAAATCCTTAAGTACATGCCAAATAACATGCTCAAGATGAAAAGGGTGCGCTCATGTTTCTCCGGGTTTTCTTCAGCAAGCGCATTTGCAGCTGCAAGCACTGCTTCCCATTGGCTCAGACTTAAACGTCGAATAGGCGCATTTTGCTGGCGTTTACGGACGAATTTGCTCTTCTGTCTGATCAAGGTAACAGGATTAGAGACGAGATATTCTTCAGCAATCAAAAAATTAAAAAAGGTACTCAAAATGGCAAAGATTTCTTGAATGGCGCCCTGTGATAAATTGAATTGCTCTACGGATGGATGAGCACCTTGCTTCCTCCCCACTTTGCTAATGGTCGCCACAAAAGGACGCCAGTTTTCGTTAGGAATACGTTTCCCCTCTTTGTCAATAAAACGGGGGACTTTTTTCAAACCAATCCATGTTTGTGGCGGGTTTTGGCAGAAACGGACAAATTGCTCTATGTCTTCTCTTTTTAGTTGATTCAATGTTGCTTTCTTAATATGCCAACACCACTGTAATAAGCGTTCAGTTTCACGGCGATAACTATTAAACGTTCCTAAGCTACCTACATAACTTTTGAGGAAATTCAAACTATAGTAAAAATCATTTTGAAATTTGGGATTGGGCAAAACGACATTTTCATGATTTTTATGTAAATGATGAATGTTATCGAATAGTGGCAGAAGTATAAGTTGAGACTTCATGTTGTTATTTTTTTAATTTAACTAAAAGTTATCCTAACTAAAAATGATTGAGCCAGCAATGAATGGGACTATCTTCAGTCATTATCTGCTATAATAGCTCCATTGCGTTTGTTGCCGGTGGACAACAAACACGTGTATGTCAAATTGAAGTGAATCGCTTTGGCCTGCTGATGTTTACCCATCAAAAATTAATGATTTGAGGATTGACCTCATGCAAGCCTGCGAGTATTATTTGCGCTCTGTCCTCGGATGGGTTGAACGGGGTGTAGCGCAGTTTGGTAGCGCGCCTGCTTTGGGAGCAGGATGTCGGGGGTTCGAATCCCTCCACCCCGACCAATTTTAAGTTTGCGCCCGTAGCTCATCTGGATAGAGCATCGGCCTTCTAAGCCGAGGGTAGCAGGTTCGAATCCTGCCGGGCGTGCCAGCCCTACGTGCAGAATTCCTGGTTTGACAATATGGTGAGCGTAGCTCAGTTGGTAGAGCCCCGGGTTGTGATCCCGGTTGTCGTGGGTTCGAGTCCCATCGTTCACCCCATACAACCAAATAAAAACGGCTGCTTTAGACCTCTTTTGAAACTTGCTGCGCGGAGTTTCGAAAGTGATCTGGTTTAAGATTCCATTCCGAGTCTTTACAAGACAAGCATACTGTTTGATAATTCCACCCTGTTTTGCGAAAGTGGCGGAACTGGTAGACGCGCTGGATTTAGGTTCCAGTGGGGTAACCCGTGAGAGTTCGAGTCTCTCCTTTCGCACCATTTCATGACAATTTCCAAGAGGTGACTAGATGCAAGTTTCTGTTGAGACCTTGAAAGGTTTGGAACGTAAGGTAACAGTTTCGGTACCAACTGCAAAAGTAGAGGAAGAAGTGAGTCAGCGTCTCAGAAATCTTGCTCGCAAAGTGAAAGTCGACGGTTTCCGTCCTGGTAAGGTTCCGATGCATATTGTTAAAAGTCGTTTTTCTGACAGTGTCCGTGAGGATGTGGCCAGAGAAATGGTGCAGTCAACCCTCCCTGAGGCTTTAAAAAAAGAAGAATTAGTCCCAGCAGGTTCTCCGCATGTTGAACCTGAACAGATTGAGTCTGGAAAAGATTTTGTCTACACAGCAACGTTTGAGGTGTTTCCAACAATCAACATTGCTGAATTAAAAGATAACACCAAAATTGAGGTTATTCGCGCTGAAGTCAAAGATAAAGATGTAAATGACATGCTTGAGAAATTGCGTGAACAAAATAAAGAATGGCAAGAGGTTTCACGAGCTGTCGCTAAGGATGACAAAGTTGTTATTGATTTCCAAGGCTTTTTGGATGAGAAGCCATTTGAAGGCGGAAGTGCTGAAGGCTATGAAATTGTCATTGGTTCAGGCGCGATGATTCCTGGATTCGAAGATGGTTTGATTGGTGGTAAAAAAGGCAAGTCCTTCGATATTAAAGTGACATTCCCTGAAGATTATGGTCATAAAGACCTGGCTGGTAAAGAAGCAACATTCAAAATTACTATACACAAAGTTATGGAAGGTAAATTACCTGCTTTAGATGATGCTTTTGCAGAGAAGTTTAACATTAACGAAGGCGGTATTGACGCGCTTAGACAGGATATCAAAGATAACATGGTCCGCGAATTAGAGCGGCGGGTAAGTGCAATGAATCGCGAAAAAATCTTCGACCAACTGTTAGCGATTAATTCATTTGATTTACCAAATGCACTCATTGACAGAGAAATTGAGCATCTGAAACATGATATGTACCACCGTCTCTTTGGTCATGAGCATTCAGATCATGAAAAGATTCCAGATTTCCCAAGAGCATTATTTGAGGAGCAAGCCAAACGCCGGGTGCATCTAGGCTTACTCTTTTCTGAGTATGTTAAGAAGCATGAGTTGATTGCTGATAAAGATCGAGTCAATGCCATGATTGATAAGTTTGCCAGTGCCTATGAAAATCCTGATGAGCTTCGCTCATGGTATAAAGCAAGCAAGGAGCGTATGGGTGAAGTCGAGGCGTTGGTGATGGAAGAAATCGTTGCTGAGAAGATCAGTGAGAATGCCAAGCTTACGGAAAAGAAAATGACATATGATGAGGTCATGAATCCCAAGACAGAGAAAGCACAAGAGGGAGCATAAGAATATGGAGGGCTATTCAGAGAACTTGATAAAAAATGCCGGCACTTTAGTTCCTATGGTGATTGAGCAAACCTCAAGAGGGGAGCGCTCCTATGATATCTATTCAAGGCTCCTGAAAGAGCGAATCGTCTTTCTATTGGGCGAAGTTGAAGACCACATGGCTAATTTGGTCGTAGCGCAGTTGCTGTTCCTGGAGTCAGAAAACCCAGAGAAAGATATTTCCTTGTATATTAATTCACCTGGGGGCGTGGTTACAGCAGGTTTAGCCATTTATGATACAATGCAGTTTATTAAACCTGATGTAAGTACGTTATGTATTGGACAAGCAGCGAGTGCCGCTGCATTGTTGCTATGCGCAGGAGCAGAAGGTAAGCGATTCTGCTTGCCAAATTCGCGAGTGATGATTCACCAGCCTTTGGGTGGATACCGTGGACAAGCCACGGACATTGAGATTCATGCTCGTGAAACATTGGCGATACGTGAACGCTTGAATACGATTATGGGGAAACATACTAAGAAAACGCCTGATCAAATCATGAACGATACGGAACGTGATAACTTTATGAGTGCAACACAAGCAATGGAGTATGGTCTGGTGGATAAAGTCCTCTATGATCGGAGTTCAGAAACTGAAACGAAGTAAGATCATGGGTTGGTTTCTTAGGAAACTGGCCATTATGACTGGCGATATTTTTCCAATTGTCTAAAATTTTACTAGGGGCTTGTACCTAAAGTTTGCAGAAACTCAATGAAGAAAAGCTGAGGCGACGAGAAAGAATATTTCAACTAATCATTGAAATGATCAATCTACTCTCGCTAGCTAATTGCATTTAATTCAGCATCCTTTGGGGCAACCCAGATTACCACTGCTTTTGGTAAGAGTAAGAAGGGGTTTGTAGATGAGTAAAACCGAAGATGGTGATAAGGTTTTGTATTGTTCTTTCTGTGGGAAGTCTCAGCATGAAGTAAAAAAATTAATTGCTGGCCCCTCTGTTTTTGTGTGCGATGAATGTGTTGAGCTATGTAATGATATCATTCGCGAAGAAACTCAGGAAAGCCAGGAGGAAACGGAGACTCGTTTACCTACGCCTAAAGAAATCGCCAATTTTTTAGACGAATACGTGATTGGACAACTACATGCGAAGAAAGTGCTTTCTGTGGCAGTCTATAATCATTATAAACGCTTATATAACAAAACTGAGGATGGCATTGAGTTGGGTAAGAGCAATATTTTGCTCATCGGACCAACAGGTAGTGGAAAAACCTTATTGGCGCAAACGTTGGCGCGAATACTTAATGTCCCATTTACCATGGCTGATGCCACAACACTCACAGAAGCAGGCTATGTTGGTGAAGACGTTGAGAACATCATTCAAAAATTATTACAAAAATGCGATTACGATGTGGATAAGGCTCAACAAGGGATTGTCTACATTGATGAAATAGACAAAATTTCACGCAAATCAGACAATCCATCAATTACCCGCGATGTCTCCGGTGAAGGAGTTCAGCAGGCGCTCTTGAAATTAATAGAGGGCACCATTGCCTCTGTACCACCTCAAGGGGGACGGAAACACCCGCAACAAGAGTTTCTACAAGTAGATACGTCAAATATTCTATTCATTTGCGGCGGAGCTTTTGCTGGCCTGGATAAAATTATACGTGAGCGAAGCGATAAATCTGGAATCGGTTTTTCTGCAGAATTAAAAAATAAAAAAGATAGCCAAGACATGGAAAAAGTGCTCAGTGCACTTGAATCTGAGGATTTGGTCAAATATGGCTTAATTCCTGAATTCGTTGGCCGATTACCCGTGGTGACGACCCTTCATGAATTAAATGAAGGAGCACTGATCGATATTCTTACAAAGCCCAAAAATGCACTAACCAAGCAATTTCATGCGTTGTTTAAAATGGAAGGGGTTGAATTGGAGTTCCGTGAACAAGCTATGCATTTAATTGCAAAGAAGGCGCTGGATAGAAAAATAGGTGCGCGTGGGTTACGGTCTATCCTTGAAAATATACTTTTAGACACCATGTATGAATTACCATCGATGGAAGGTGTTAAGAAAGTAGTTATCGATGAAAACGTGATTAATAACACTGGAAAACCCATTCTTATCTATGAGGGTGAAGAAAGCAAACAATCAGCCGCAGGTGGAAGAGAATAAGAGAAAGTGCTTTCAAGTGTAAACGCCGTGGGGCGTTATTGGAAAGTATAGGTTTAAGGGTTATTCTTTATGCCGACTTCCCGCTCCCGGACTCGATCCGGGATAAAACCGCGGGATCCAGGAATCCATCAGCATCGATGGATTCCGCGGCCTGATCCCGGATCGAGTCCGGGAGCGGAACGTCGACCTACACTTTCAATTTCACCTCACTAACTGAGTGGCTGTATTTTATCCCATAGGATTATCGTTTGAATAAGGGCTTATTATGTCTAGCGAAAGCGAAAATGAACTCATGCTAACTAAAACTGAAGAAGAGAACTCATTGCTACCCGTTTTGCCTCTTCGGGATGTTGTCGTTTACCCACATATGGTCATTCCTTTGTTTGTCGGACGAGAAAAATCGATTAAGGCTTTAGAAGCCGCAATGATTGATAACAAACAAATTTTTCTGGTAGCTCAAAGAAAATCATCCAATGATGATCCAGGACCTGCGGATGTTTACAATGTTGGTACAGTTTCCAGCGTTCTACAGCTATTAAAATTGCCTGATGGCACGGTTAAAGTGCTGGTAGAAGGCGAGCAACGTGCAAAGGTTAAGGACTATCATCAGGAAAAAGGTTTTTTAGAAGCATCTTTGGAGTCCATTACTGAAGTCAGTGAGCAAATGAAAGAGCAGGAAATTGAAATTCTGATGCGCTCCCTCATGTCACAATTTGAACAATACATTAAGTTAAATAAAAAAATTCCTCCTGAAGTTTTGACATCGTTGGCAAGTATCGAAGAGCCTGGGCGATTGGCTGATACGATTGCCGCTCACTTATCCTTAAAAGTTGATGACAAGCAAGAGTTGCTCGAAATTCTTGATGTCGGTCAGCGTCTTGAGCGGTTAATGGCAGCCATCGAAGGCGAGATTGATTTGCTGCATGTTGAAAAACGTGTTCGTGGACGTGTCAAACGGCAAATGGAAAAAAGTCAGCGAGAGTATTACCTCAACGAACAAATGAAAGCCATCCAGAAAGAGTTGGGTGACCTGAGTGAAGAAGGTAATGAAATTGAGCAGCTGGAAAGTTCGATCAACAAGGCTGGTATGCCTAAGGAAGCAAAAGAAAAAGCGATGTCTGAGTTGCAAAAGCTCAAAATGATGTCGCCAATGTCTGCTGAGGCTACTGTGATTCGCAACTATCTTGATTGGATGCTAACGGTTCCATGGAAAAGAAAAAATAAAATCCAGTTTGACTTAAGTAAAGCGGAACGTTTGTTGGATAAAGAGCATTATGGCTTGGAAAAAGTTAAGGAACGTATTCTTGAATACCTCGCCGTACAGCAACGCGTTAAGCGCTTGAAAGGACCAATTCTATGCTTGGTCGGAGCTCCAGGTGTGGGTAAGACCTCATTAGGGCAATCGATTGCCAATGCAACGGGTAGAACCTTCATTCGTATCGCTTTAGGTGGCGTTCGCGATGAAGCTGAGATTCGCGGGCATCGCAGAACGTATATTGGCTCTATGCCAGGAAAAATCATTCAGAAGTTATGTAAAGCAGGGGTAAAAAATCCGCTTATTATGTTGGATGAAGTCGATAAAATGGCCATGGATTTTCGTGGCGATCCAGCATCTGCTCTGCTTGAAGTATTGGACCCTGAGCAAAACCATACCTTCAGCGACCATTATCTTGAAGTCGATTATGACTTAAGTGATGTGATGTTTATTGCTACGGCAAACTCTCTCGAAATACCGGCCCCGCTTTTGGATCGCATGGAAGTCATTCGTTTGGCTGGTTACACTGAGGATGAGAAAATCCATATCGCCGAAAGTTATTTAATCCCCAAACAATTAGTCTTAAACGGTTTGAAGCCGCAGGAAATCAATATTGCCGAAAGTGCGGTGCGTGAAATTATTCGTCACTATACCCGTGAAGCTGGGGTGCGTAATTTGGAGCGTGATATTGCTAGCATTTGCCGCAAAGTGGTGAAAGAGATTTTAACCGGAAAACGGGTTAAAAAAGTGTTAGTGACACGTAATAATATTGAAAAATACTTGGGTGTTCAAAAATTCCGCTATGGCCTAGCTGAAGAGTTCGATCAGGTAGGACAAGTAACTGGACTTGCTTGGACAAGTGTTGGTGGTGAATTGCTTACCATTGAAGCATCGATGATGCCTGGCAAAGGCAAAACAACGCACACCGGACAACTAGGTGAAGTCATGCAAGAATCAATTCATGCCGCAATGACGGTCGTGCGTGGTCGTGCAAAATCGTTTGGTGTTGCCGATGACTTCTATGACAAAAACGATTTCCATGTGCATGTGCCGGAAGGAGCCACCCCGAAAGATGGTCCAAGTGCTGGGATTGGTATGTGCACAGCATTGGTGTCAGTCCTTACCCAGATCCCCGTACGTGCAGATGTTGCCATGACTGGGGAAATCACCTTAAGAGGACAGGTTCTTCCTATTGGCGGGCTTAAGGAGAAACTACTAGCTGCCCATCGAGGAGGAATTAAGCATGTCATTATTCCTGAGGAAAATCGTAAGGATCTTGAAGAGATTTCCCATAATGTTCTTAAGAAATTGACTATCCACCCAGTAAAAACAATTGAACAGGTTTTGGACATAGCTTTGCAACGTAGTCCTACCGTTAGTACTCCGAGCCCGACAGTTCCTGAAGTCATTCCGGGTAAAAGTTCAAAAAAAATTAAGAATAAGGATTTACACGCCCATTAATACGGGGTATATTTCACAGCGTTGCCCACTACTGGCGGGCGATGCAAGGATGTCGCTGCTTGACTGAGCTCGATCATTTTGTTTTAATCGGCTTGGATAAGGAAGAATAACTGATAGGGGAAAAGATGAATAAAAGTGAATTGATTGAAGCAATTGCAAATGGTTCTGGAGTAACTAAAGCTGACGCTAGCCGAGTTCTCCATACTTTTATGACCACCGTGACCGACGCTTTAAGAAGCGGTGACCAAATTGTATTACCAGGTTTCGGTTCTTTCTCCACCGGTAATCGGTCTGCTCGTACTGGTAGAAATCCACAAACGGGTGCAACCATTACCATCAAGGCTTCAAGAGTAGTTAAATTTAAAGCTGGTAAATCATTGAAAGAAGCTGTACAGAAATAGCGTAATTTTTTGGGGTGCTTAGCTCAGCTGGGAGAGCATCGCCCTTACAAGGCGAGGGTCGCAGGTTCGATCCCTGCAGCACCCACCAAGAATTGGAGTGGTAGTTCAGTTGGTCAGAATACCGGCCTGTCACGCCGGGGGTCGCGGGTTCGAGCCCCGTCCACTCCGCCAAGATTAACGCGCCGAATGGCGCGTTTTTTTTACTGGTACTTTCTGGCGAGTTACTGAATTATGGAATATTGATCATGTTGCAGAAGTTGAACGAACGCATACAGGGTATTGTAGCCTGGGTAGTCATTATTCTTATTGCCATAACGTTTACCATGTTTGGCGTGGACTATTACATGCAGTCGCATCAGACTTCTGTTGCGGAAGTAGAAGTAAATGGTGAGCCTATTAGCAAACAGGCTTTTGAGGTGAGCTACAGACGCGCTCGCCAACAACGTGATGCGGCACAAATGACAGCCGCGAGTGAAAAAGCGCTCAAAAAGCAAGTCATTGAAAATATGATTGTCAACGAAGTGTTAGTGCAGGCTGCCAGAGCCAGTGGTTTTGAGGTGAGTCTTGAGCAAGCTAACGCAGCAATTCTTAGTATTCCTCAATTCCAAGAGGATGGTCGCTTTTCGGCAGAACGATATCAACAAGCATTAAGTAATGCCTTATTTACTCCGGAATCATTCCAGCATGAAGTCAGACAAGGCATGTTACTTAACCAACAACGTTTTGCTTTCATTGGTAGTGCATTTGCCTTGCCTAATGAAATTCAACGCTTCGTGAAGCTATACATGCAAACTCGGGATTATGACTATTTGCAAATCCCAACGTCCTTGTTTATGAAGAATAGCAAAGTATCTGATGAAGCCATCTTAGATTATTACCAAAAACATCAGAAAGAATTTATTGCATCTGAAAAAGTTTCCATCGATTACGTACGTTTATCGATGCAAGAGCTCAAAGATAAAATTAACGTCAGTGACGATGATATCAAGCGTTATTATGAGGATAATAAAAGCAGTTTCCAAACGCCAGCTCAATGGCAAGTGGCCCATATTCTTTTTGCTGTTCCCCAAGACGCATCAGCGGAGACGGAAAAGCAAATCAAACAAAAAGCTGAAGATGCTTATCAAACGTTACAAGATAATCCAGCAAAATTTGACGAATTAGTAAAAACCCTTTCTGACGACAAATTGTCTGTGGCAAATAATGGTCTACTTCCGTGGATGGTAGCTGGTCAGACTGAGTTTGATAAAGCGCTAGCAACATTAACTAAGCCAGGTCAAATTTCACCGCCTGTACAATCAGCTCACGGCTTTGAAATTTTTAAATTAATCGATTATAAACCTGCCACGTTGAAACCTTTAGCAAATGTTCAGTCTGAGATTAAAGAGCAATTGCTGGCGGATCTTGCGCAAACCAAGTACTCTCAGGCATTAGAACAGCTGAGTGATTTAAGTTATGAATCACCAGATTCTTTAGAACCTGTGGCTGACGCCTTAAAATTAAAGATTGAACACACTGAGCCTTTTTCGCGTCAAGGAGGAGACAGTAGTTTAACCAAAAACAAAGACGTGATTAATGCCGCCTTTAGTCATGATGTGCTAGAGCTTGGTAATAACAGTGAACCGATACAACTCGATAATGATAGTGTTATTGTCTTACGTGTCAACAAGCAGATCCCTGCATCTAAAAAACCACTTGCTGAAGTAAAACAAACGATTGCTAATAAATTAGCCTTAAAACAGGCTGAGCAACAAGCCAAACAGCTAGGTTCTAATCTTCTTTCTGCAAAAACAGATGCTCAAGCACAGGAAAAATTATTGCAAGAGAATCAACTGCAATGGCAGCAAGTAGAACAAGCAACACGTGACACGGATAAAGCAGATGCTGCAATTAATGACTTAGCATTTAGTTTGGCTAAAGTGAGTAGTCAGAATGGTCGCAGTTTGAGGAATGGTGATTACGTCATTGTCCACCTGCGAAAAATCAGTGATGGTCAATTTGAACAATTGGATAGGGAACAGCAAGCTAGTATTGCTCAGCAAATTGAGTCTAGCTACGGTGTAATGGATTACGACCTTTATGTAAACAACTTAGTGAATAAGGCCAAAATAAACAGGCACTAACACTATCAAGGAGGGAGTAATGGCTTTTACTGATAATCATTTAGCTACGATATATTTAAAGCTGCAGAAACGATATAGGGAGGAGTTATCCCGTCTACCATTTAGTCAAATTTACGCAACGCTGGAGCGTGATATTCAAATGGAGCTTGTCAATCCCCAAAGTTCTTTATATGGACTTGATGCTCTGGAGCAGTATAAAGTTTGGTATGTATTTAATACATTTATGGCGTCCTGTCCTCAGTACAGCAATCTACAGGAACATGAGCAACGCAGTTTTCGTTTTGTAACGGAATTGAGGACAATCCATGTGATAGACTCTCATTATCACTGCTATTGTCCCTCCAATGATTTTCTTTTCACTTGGCTATTATTAGATTCTCTTTCCTCAAGACATCATCATCATTATCATGACAGCGGCTGCTGTTTTCCCTCTAGCAATAATCATCATAGGCATGGAGGATCTTCTGAGGATCAAGCAAAATGTCTATTATTCCTCCTCTTGGTTCTTTTGGTAACCAGCTTAATTGCCCTAGCCGCCTTAGCTACATTTTACTTATTATTGGAGGCTGCGGACAGTTTAGAACGCATGTTCTGGAATGAAGGCTGGCTCAAAGCGATAATTAGTTTGTCTAGTGCTATAGCAAGTGGCTTGGTTGCAGGTTTTTTGGCTAGCAATTTTGCTTCAGCTCCGCTTATGGCTCTTGCTTTGGCTGCTGGGGTGAGCAATCCTGTTGGTATGGCTGCTTTAGGCGTGGTTTGCCTAACCATCATAGGGACAGGACTTGGTTGCTTTATTACTAATCAGATACAAGACGCGATAATTAAGTCGTTCAATAAAGGCTCTCTCGACCCTCATGATCCTTATCGGTTCCGACTTACAGAACAAGAAGAACAAAATTTATTAAGCAAGCAGCCCTATGCTTTAGATCCGATTAAGGTCAAGTGCGCTATGGTTGCTTTGCACGAGGAAATTGGTAAAAGCGTGCCTTGGCGTTTGAGCCGCCTTTTCTGTGATGATGAAGGGAAGCAAGCGTTATTGGAACAGGTAAGAAAACTGCGTCGTGGAGAGATAGATGGGTATACGATTACGATTGGTAAAGGTGAAGACAAAAGAACCATTGACTTAAGACCTTTCCAACAATATGTGCCTACTTATACGACACCTCCTCAATCACTTTACCCAGAACAGTCGTCACCATATTATGGACAGACGCCTCCCCCTTCTTATAATCCTGAATTGAATCCTTCGGCATCGTATTATTACCAATAAGTTTGCCTGAAATGCCTCTCACCCTACCCTCTCCCACAAGGGGGGAGGGATGTTCAAAAAAATGCCTCTCCTCTTGTGAGAGGCCGACGCGCGTAGCGCGGCGAGTGAGGGGAAAGCGGATTATGCATAACGCCGATTAGGCCAAAAGATGATCAATGGAGAATCCATTGCTTCCCCACACCCTCTGTCCTTTAAGTTTGGCTTATGATAGCCTTAGCCTTTTTGCCAGAGCTCACCAAGGGCATGCAGATGTTACACACGAAGACTTTTCATTTAAATGCTAATCAACAAGCTCTTTTCTATTTTCTCTTATATGTCTGTTTTCTCATTGTGGCGAGAGTTTTTTTGTGCTATCCCATACTGAGCTATGATGAAGCAGAGCAGGTTTTCTTTGCTCAGAAATTGTCTGCTGGTTACCCTGCACAGCCTCCTTTTTATACGTGGTTGCAGTGGCTAGCGTTTAAGGGAATGGGGTTAAATCTGTTTAGTCTGGCTTTAGTAAAATACACTCTCATAGGAGCCTGCTTTTATATCTATCACCTCATTTGTCGTTACTACTGCCACAATTCCCTGTTAGCCTGGTGCGCTACTCTTTCGTGGGCGTTTATTCCCAATATCAGTTATGACTTTCTACCTCATAAAACACATGTGATCACCGCTCTACTGGTCAGCTGCCTTACCTGGTACTGGTTTATTAAACCTCAGCGGGCGCCTAAGTTTGTCTGGTATGCTGGTTTGGGCTTGCTTATTGGCATAGGCATTCTCTCCAAATTTAATTATTTAATTTTTTTAGCTGTATTGCTTATCTCGGCATTAACTATTCAAGAATACCGTGTTAAAGTCATTGCGCCGGGAATATTAATCAGTTTTGCAATAGCTGTTTTTATCTCAAGCCCTTACTGGGTATGGCTCATTCATAATGCAAGTGTAGGCTTATCCGCTTCATATAAACTGGTTTTACCAGAGAAGAATCAATGGCATGGAGTCATCCGTTTATTTGCAGCATTCCTTTGCTTTATCGGACCACTGGTTCTCATCAAGATCTTTTTTCCTTTATCACGTGTCGCAATTGTTCACACCCCCCAAAATCAACTCTTGTGGCGCTATCATCTAGTGGTATTTCCCTTTCTTGTGCTGTTTGTTATTGCCTCTGGCATGAACAATGTCAGAACCCATTGGGTACTCCCGATATTATTTCTAACTCCCGTTTGGTTCTTTCATATTGTTGATATCAAGAAATATTCGTTAAGGAGAGCCCGATATTATTTAGGCTTGTGCTTATTGGTTCAATTAGGGTTGGTGAGTGCTTGGATCATTCATATCCCCAATTCGGCTGAGTCTCCTATGATGCAACTGGTTGAAGATATCAAAAAAGATCATCAACCAGTTACACTGGTTGTTGCCGACTCTGATTTGCTCGTAGGGAATCTCATGTTGTTCTTAGGGTTGAAAGATGGAATTTTAATTCCGTTCATGAAAGAGCAAGTTTTTCCTAAGGAAAACATGTTGATGGTTTGGGAGGGAGCTAATCCTCCTTATTGGGTCAATTATCTCTTGGTCGGTAAACACCCTTTGACTAAGCCGATAACGACAAGACATGAAAACGAAGTGATGGGCCATGCTTATAGCTTGCAGAAAGATAATGATTAGATTTCATAAGATTATTTTACATTCTCAATTGAGGGTTATTATTAAACGATAAGAATATCTTATATGTCGTATAAGAATATATAGATTTTTTTATGTACCTATTTAAAGTATTATTTGCAATGTGTTCATTTATGCAGCTATTTGTATTTTTTTGAGAGGTTTCTAATGAAAATGGCTCTATATAACGAATTAATCCAATTAGATCGAGAAGCTAAAGATTTAACCGCAACCGCAGATGCTCGTCGTCAAGCACGTGAAGACTTTGAAAGGCGCTTCCAGGAGAGCGATAGTAACACACAAAGGATTGTTCTAGATTCAATTGCTGCTACACCGTCTACCCAAACGTCCTTACTGTATACTTATCGAGCTGCTGTAACTGATTTTTCAAGAAATCATTCATTGTGGTCAGCAGCTCAGACTTTTTTTAAAGTAGCTGTTACAAGGCTAACTAATCCGACTTTAGAAGAAGAGGAAGAACAAGCTACGCAAGACAGAGGCCATACTCAGGAGATCTGATGTGCAGCAAGTAATGGCTTGCTCCGCAAGCCAGGGATCACTCCAGATCAGTCATAGATACCGCATGGTAACCAGAATCAACATGCAGCACTTCTGCGGTGATGCCTGAAGCTAAATCAGAACATAAGAAAGCCGCAGCGTTGCCTACTTCTTCTGCAGTGACATTTCGTCTTAGGGGAGTTGTGCTTGCATAAAAGGCCTGCATTTTGCGGAAATCTTTAATTCCTGCTGCTGCTAATGTCTTGATGGGACCCGCAGAGATCGCATTCACTCGAATTCCTCTGGGACCTAAGCTTGCTGCCAGATAACGCACTGACGCTTCAAGACTTGCTTTAGCGATACCCATGACGTTGTAATTAGGAACCGCTTTTTCAGCACCATAATAACTTAAGGTTAAGACAGAGCCTTGTGTATCTTGCATCATGGGTTGAGCAGCCTTGGCTAAAGCGATTAAGCTATAGGCGCTGATGTCATGTGCAATATGGAAGCCCTCACGATTGACATTATCCACAAAATCGCCACTAATTTGATCAGCAGGAGCGTAGGCGACAGAATGAATCAAAATATCCAATTTGTCCCAATGGCTATGTAACTGCTCAAAAACAGCCTGAATTTCAATATCACTTGCTACATCACAAGGGAAGGTTAAATTAGAGTGAAATTCAGCAGCCATGGTTTCTACACGAGCTTGCAACTTTTCATTTTGATAGGTAAACGCAAGCTCAGCACCTTGCTCATGAAATGCTTTAGCAATACCATAAGCAATAGAGCGATTGCTTGCCAGACCAACGATTAATGCTTTTTTCCCGGTTAAAAATCCCACTTCATTCTCCTCTGATAATTTCAGTACTCAAGCCATTTTGGTGTGTCGCGAGTAACTCGCGCATTTTAGCCTGAATCATACCGATTGCGATACGATTCTCACCCCCTCGGGGAACGATGATGTCCGCATAGCGACTGGATGGTTCAATAAATTGCAAATACATCGGTCTCACGGTGGTCTCATACTGGTGAACCACTGATTCAAAAGAACGATGGCGTTCCACCACATCGCGTTTCAGACGGCGCGTGAGGCATACATCGAGAGGAGTGGACATAAAAATACGAATATCCATTATCTCTCGTAATTCTTTATCACTAAAAAGAAGAATACCTTCCAGGACAATAATGGCATGTTGTCCTATATGACGCGTTTCTGATAAGCGAATATGTTTGGAATGAGAATAGATTGGGATATCAACAGCCTTCCCTTGCTGTAAACTGCGAAGATGCTCGCAAAGCAATGCATGGTCAAATGCATCGGGATGATCGTAATTTATTTTCTCTCTTTCAGAGAAAGGTAAATGACTATTGTCTTTGTAGTAAGCGTCTTCAGAGATCACAACAACTTGTTCAGAACCGAGTTCATTGACAATGGTGTTGGCCAAAAGACTTTTACCCGAAGCTGAGGGGCCAGAAATTCCGATAATAATGGCTTGTTTACTCATGGTTTTATCATTTAAAATTTTGTGCAATGGTAAGGGTTTATGACGATAAATTCAATCCGGGGCTGTTGCCATTTCTACTATCTTGGCCAAAATGATTTGATTTTCTGTGCTCCACCATACTTCTATGTATGCTGCGTTGCGGTGCTCGAATCAAATCATTTTGGCTCAAGCTAGCGAAATGGCAACAGCCCCTAAAGCTATAAGAGATATGTTGTGTTTTATAACTTCTCTCTCTGCCGTTTGAGTAACACATACAAAGCGCCACTACCGCCGTCACGCGCTAAGGCACTAGAGAAGGCTAGAACTTGTGGGAATTGTCGCAGCCAGTGATTGACCAAATTTTTTAATACAGGCGCCTCACCATGATGACTTCCCTTACCATGAATAATCAGCAAACAACGGTGTCCAGAAGCGCTTTGTTGCAGAATAAATTTGATCAATGTTTCTTTCGCTATATTGGGTCTTAAACCATGCAAATCTAATCGGGAATCCCATTGAATTTGTCCGCTTTTTAACTCACGAAGTCGTTTGAGTGGGATGCTATGGCTGCAGTAAGAAAGTAAACTGTTTGCTTGCACTTCATTCATGTAATAATCAGATAAATAAATAGGATTAGCCTTTTTATTTTCTGTTGCATTTTGTGCTTTAGCAGTAGGTGTTTTAGATTTTGGAGTGACGGTTGCAATCTTCTTGTCTTTGGATAGTGGTTTTACCTCGCCTACCATTTTACGGAATAAAGCTTTGTCTTCCTCAGACAGAAAATCATCGGACATAGGTCAGCATCATATAGTGCAATAATTAGTAATTATACGCGATCTTCAAGTTTTTATTGCTTGACTTTTTAGAAACCGAATTACCGTGGCTTGACCACGGTATCCATTTGCCATGAAGATCGCTAGATATCGTGGTCAAGCCACGGTAATTCGTTAATTAACAAACTTGAAGATCGAGCTATAGTGACTATTCCATGTGGCTTAAGGACAGGAATCCTAGCTTAAGGACAAACGTTTGAAACTAGCGTACAATTTGTGACAATTGTGGTCACAGGGTTACGAATTATGACGGATGTATATCGGACAGCGAGTAAAGAGTTAGAAACAATCCTTGATTTTTTACGTTTTGGCATGACTCAAGCTCATGTAAATCATCTTTATTATGGTCACGGGACTGATAATGCCTGGGACGAGATGATTGCACTAATTGTTGGCAGTTTACATCTGCCTCTTGATGTTGATCCCATGCTTTTCCAAGCACGATTAACCCAGGTTGAAAAAGAAATGCTGGTTAAACAGCTTTCACGACGTCTTGTGGATAAAGTCCCAGTTCCTTATCTGACCAATAAAGCTTATTTTTGTGAATTACCTTTCTATGTGGATGAACGGGTACTGATTCCACGTTCACCCATCGCAGAGCTTATCAAGCAACAATTTTCTCCTTGGCTGGTAGCCGAGAGGGTGCATAGCATTCTTGATCTGTGTACAGGAAGTGGATGTATTGCTATTGCCTGTGCTTATGCATTTCCTGATGCCATCATTGATGCTGTGGATATCTCAGAGGGAGCACTGCAAGTCGCAGCAATGAATTGTGAACGTCATGGCTTGGACGATGTGATTACACTTATTCAATCAGATTGTTGGGAGAATGTGCCTTCTATACGTTATGATTTGATTGTTTCTAATCCGCCCTATGTCAGCACAGAAGAGATGCAAACATTACCCGTTGAATACCATCATGAACCCAAACTGGCTTTAGAAACAAGCAATCATGGTTTGGCAGTTGTTGAAAAAATCCTTGCAAGAGCCCATGCTTATTTAACTGAAGACGGTATTTTAGTGGTTGAAGTCGGAAACAGTGCACAAGCTTTGGAAGATGCATTCCCGCATGTGCCTTTTACCTGGCTTGAGTTTGAGCATGGTGGAGAGGGTGTGTTTCTAATGACAAGTCAACAATTAAAAACTTACTTTTCATCCCAAGGTAATTAATCTATGAGTGGAAACACCTTTGGTAAGTTGTTTACAGTAACCAGTTTCGGGGAAAGCCATGGACCCGCTTTGGGATGTATTGTTGATGGGTGCCCCCCAGGACTAGTGTTGACTGCCGAAGATATTCAACCTTTTTTGGATAAACGCAGACCAGGACAATCGAAATACACGACCCAAAGACGTGAAGAGGACAAAGTAGAAATTCTCTCTGGTGTTTTTGAAGGATTGACTACCGGGACTCCAATTGCGTTATTGATCAGAAACAGCGATCAACGTTCGAGGGATTATGAGGAGATTAAAGATTTGTTCCGTCCGGGGCATGCTGATTTTACCTACTACCATAAGTATGGTCACCGAGATTATCGTGGGGGTGGTCGCTCCTCCGCGCGGGAAACAGCTGCTCGCGTTGCTGCTGGAGCGATTGCCAGACTGTATTTAAAACGCACGCTGGGGATTGAAATAACCGGTTATTTGCAAGCGATGGGAACGCTTAATATAGAGTTTGTGAGTGAGCAAGCGATCAATGACAATCCTTTTTTTTGTCCGAACGAGCATCAAGTTGCTGACTTAGCAGCTTATATTGACAAGCTTCGTAGACAAGGAGATTCCGTCGGTGCTGGCGTGAAAGTGATTGCTCGTCATGTACCTGTTGGTCTTGGTGACCCGGTTTTTGATAAGCTTGATGCGACATTGGCGTATGCCATGATGTCGATCAATGCTGTAAAAGGCGTAGAAATAGGTGCAGGTTTTGAGGTCATTAGGCAAATGGGTAGCGAACACCGCGATGAGATGACCAAGGCGGGTTTTTTGACAAACCATGCTGGAGGGATTCTTGGAGGGATTTCTACAGGACAGAACATTGAGGTAAATATAGCGCTTAAACCGACCTCAAGCATTGTCAAACCTGGAAAAACAATCAATACCAAAGGTGAAGAGGTAGTAATAGTGACCAAAGGACGCCATGATCCTTGTGTTGGCATTCGAGCCGTACCTATTGCTGAAGCCATGATGGCTCTGGTATTAATGGATCACTATTTACGGCATAAGGCACAAAATCAATGAAGAAGGGGTAACAAATGAGTCGACGTTTAAACATCGCAATAGTAGGTGCCACAGGTGCTGTGGGAGAAACGTTATTAACCGTTTTGGAAGAACGTGATTTTCCTGTAGATAACATTTATCCTCTGGCTAGCTCACGATCGGTTGGTAAAACAGTGGTGTTTAACAACTATACCCTGGATGTAGAAGATTTGGCGCATTTTGATTTTAGCCAGGTTGATATCGCTTTATTCTCTGCAGGTAGCGCTGTTTCTAAAGAGTATGCACCGAAGGCTGCCGCCGCCGGTTGTGTTGTTGTCGATAATACCTCATGTTTCCGTTATGACAATGATATTCCTTTGGTTGTGCCGGAAGTGAACCCACATCGCATTGCTGAGTACAAAAATCGCGGTATCATTGCCAATCCCAATTGTTCAACTATCCAAATGGTTGTTACTCTAAAACCATTGCATGATGCAGTAGGTATTCATCGTATTAATGTCGCTACTTATCAGGCCGTATCAGGAACAGGTAAAAAAGCGATTCATGAATTGGTTAGTCAGATTAGCGAGTTGTTAAATGGCAGGCCGATTAAACCCTCTGTTTACCCTAAACAAATAGCATTTAATGTGTTACCGCATATCGATGAGTTTCAAGAGAATGGTTATACCCGCGAAGAAATGAAAATGGTTTGGGAAACTAAAAAAATTATGGAAGATGATAGTATTTTAGTTAACCCCACCACGGTGCGTGTACCCGTGCTTTATGGTCATTCAGAAGCAATCCATCTTGAATTGAAGGCGCCTCTTACCGCCGTTGAAGCACGTAAGTTACTGAATAAAGCGCCAAGTGTTAAAGTGATTGATGATACCAATAAATTGCAGTATCCAACGCCTATTACTCACGCTGTGGGCAAAGATGAGGTCTTTGTTGGTCGGATTAGGCAGGATATTTCTTCTCCAAATGGTTTAAACTTATGGGTAGTGGCAGATAACATTCGCAAAGGTGCAGCTACAAATGCTGTACAAATTGCTGAGATTCTGCATAGAGATTATCTATAATGTATATTATATGGCTACTGAAACACATAGACAAAATATAGAGAGTTCTTTTATCCCACCAGAGATAATGACTCAGCCGATCCATCAGGCTGTGAATATAGGTGGGAAGGCGAGCTTTACCGCTCTAGCTTCTGGTTTGCCTGCACCTACAGTGCAATGGCAATTTTGCAAGGCAGGAAGTGCTGTTTGGGTAGGGATCGAAGGTGCAACCTCAACCACCTATACTACCGCAACACTGACCGTTGCTGATAATGGGAAAAAATATCGAGCAATATTCTCTAATAGTGCTGGTAGAGCGATTAGCAATTCGGCCGTCTTAACAATATTGAGTGTACCAACAGCAAAATCTGGCCAATCAATTTTGTTCGATGAAACTAAGACGATGGAACGTCAAAGGCGTATTGCAGAGCAGCAACAACATAGGAAATTGGCTAAAGTCCATGCTCGCGAGCATAATGATGAGGAGCAAAACGTTTCGCCAGAGGAGGCAATGGAAAATGGCATTCTGCAGCATCCTTTTCTGAATTCACAACGCAATGATGGTATCGATCCGAATTTAAATCCTGAGCCGCCACTCAACACAGAAGCTCGGCGGGAATTTGATAATGAACGTCGTGAACAAGAAATGGAGAAGCAGCTGCGTTTGGGTAATATGCCGAAGATGAGAACAGATCCTCAATTTAGACCATAGGTTTTTCTAAATGACAATAGCTAATGATATCATCAGTTGTCGCGTACCCGACTTCGATTTTTACCTCAGTCAAGGTGAATCACTGGATGATATTGACGAGTATGGCTTCACTCCACTGATTGAATGCGCCATCACCAGACAACCTCACATTGCCGAACAACTCATTGCTCGTGGAGTTAATGTGAATAAAGGCGATGTGACCGGACGTACCCCACTGCATTGGGCTGTTGACAATAATGATTTGGAGATGTCTCGACTCTTGTTGAGTCATGGTGCTAATGCAGATGCCTATACAACCTCAGGACTTTCTGTTCTTGTCTATCCTGTTTTAAGAGGACAAGATCCATTGAAACATTTGTTGTATCAACATGGGGCAAAATTGGATTTTGCACTCGATTTTATAAATGCCAAATTAATTGGGCACCGCTTTGAGCTTACTGGGGATGTGGATATTGTTAATGCTGAGGGTGAATTTATTGAACTCGATTATGAAGGTTTTATTCTTGAATTTACAGTGGCTATTGTAAAAGATTCTCTTAGACGTTTTACTAGCAGCTATTCCACTCGTAAACTACGCGATCAATTTCCTTTTATCTATAACATCATGGATGCTTTTACTGTCGCTGCAGAATTGCTGCAATTTCAACAGTATCCATTTTTAACAGATGAGCATAAAGAACGCCTCAATCAGTTAGTCAAATCGCCTATGCTCATTTTGCCTGCTGCAAGTCGGGGGCATGCGCTTGGTTTTATCCGTTATCAAAACTGGTGGGCCAAAATTGATAGGGGGGAGAATAGTTTAAAAGAAGGTAGTATTAATATTTATCGCATCACACGACCCGAGATGATCAATTTACCGTTCCTACTGGATTTTTTATTCAAAAAACAAAGTCGGCGCTATTTTCATCAAACCATCAACCAAAAGCTAGGGTTGGTACCTGTACTGCATATGCCAATCAGCTCACAAATTGCAGGTAACTGTTCCTGGGCAAATATACAAGCCATTGTTCCTGTAGGATATGCTCTACAAGAATTGCAGACGCAATCGCCAGAGGAATTCAATTCAGATGCCGCCATTGCTCTTTACAATACTTGGGTGGAATGGGATAAAGATCGTGCCTTAGATGAGTGCATTCAGCGATTTTATCTAGCAAATCCGGTGCGGAAAGCCAGTTTTGCTTCGATATTGGCGGCGGTTCTCTTTCAAGCATGCGATTATAATAATAGCCATCATGTGGAGAGAGCAGAAAAAATTCTGACCATTTTGACCCTGCCAGAATATTACTACATTCTCTATAGTTATTTGGAAGAGTACTGTATAAAACGTTTAACGCGACGTGGTAATAATTTGTTAAAATTGCTTGATGATTGTGGGTTCAACCCTAATATTGGTGTAACGCCAATTGCCACCGGCTTAAAAGAGCGTACGTAACGACATCTGCTTCCTCATAATAGTGGCTTAGTTTGTAAATGAGCTGGCACCTCTTTGATTTTGTGCTCACGCATTAATTTTAAAAACTCAATCAGTGCATCCAACTCTTCATCGGATAAATTTTGTTTAGTGAACGGGAACATCTTATCGTTTTTCATATAACGAATGGATTGAGGATTACGAATAAATTGCCTTAGGTGTTTCTCAGAGAAATATTCAGTGGGGTTTTTCGGAAAATTTAAATCAGGGCCAATTTCAAGATTTCCCACTAAATTGATTGAATGGCAACCACCACATTGGTCAGCAAATATCTCCAATCCTTTGGCTTGTACGTCAGTACTATGTTGGGGTAAAAGCTTGGAAAATGGGTTTGATGCTGTAACTTGTATGGATTCTACTCCAAAAATCCAATTGCTTTGTGGCACTTTTTGACCTATCCAAATGAGATAAAAAGATCCTGCAGAGCGCTTAAGTTGAGGAATTATTGGCCATGGCTCATTCGGTTCTTCAATGGCAAGATATGCAATGCTAGCTCTTGGCGTTTCGCAGGGATGGATTTTTTGCAAATTGAAATAGGAAATATAGTTATCAAAGGCCCGCACTTTCAATGTTGTACCGGTACTGTCATCCGCTACAAGTAATTCACACAACTTGATTGCCTTGAGATCAAAAATTTTATCCGGATAGCTTGGCAAATGGATTGATTTTAAAGTCACAACCTTAGGATGGTTTAGTAAATTTTCTCTCGTATAAATAATCTGCTTTTTTGGGGTATTGATTGTTAAGCTACTTCCTGCGTATAGATTGGAGCACAACATAATAAGAAGAATTAGAGAATATAAGATTGTGCTCATAGTGGGCTCAGATAGATGCAAAATTAAGTTCTACTTTAGACGGGAATGCGTAAAATAGCTACTCTATGCCCCCTCACCCTACGCGCGTAGCGGGTGAGGGGGCAGGCTAAATTAACTAACATCAACTGTCATGTGGTTCTTTACTGGCTGGCGCTTTTTTTTTTGTTTGTTCAGGTTTCATATGTACTACGCGTCCTTGGCTTGCTTGCCCGGACTGACCTTTCTTTCGCTGGACATTCCCAGAACCACGTTGTTGGCCCCCTGAACGACGACGGCGGTTAGAAGAAGATTGACGTCTCTCATGTAGACCAGGAGCATGTTTATACTGTTGGGAGCTGGTTGCAGCAGGTGCAGTTTTCTCTTGTCGACTGGAAGAGGCACTTGGCTCGGCAGCACCAAATAAACTTTTCCATAACCGTTTGATGAAACTGCTCTGCGGAGCTTTTTCGGAGTGAGGCAGGGCAAAGGCCTTCACGGCTGGTTCATCATGCTTGGCTGTATCTTCAGCTCGAGCAACAGTCAATTCAGGTTGTTGGATTAGCAAATAACTCGGTTTTTTAGTCTTGCCAACATTGTCTTCTTTTAACCGTGTAAGTTCGTAATGAGGTGGTTGCAAATAGGGGTTGGCTATGATTAAAACATGTACCCCATGGCGTTTTTCTATATTTAAAATAAATTCACGTTTCTCATTCATGATGAGGGTGGCTATTTCAGGTGGTAACTGAACTTGTACTTCAGCCGTTTTTTCCTTTAAAGCCTCTTCTTCAATCAGACGAATGATGGATAACCCATGAGATTGAATACTTCTTACAGTACCTCGTCCTTCGCAACGTGGACATATTTCTTGAGCGCTTTCACCTAATGAGAGCCGCAGGCGTTGACGAGACATCTCGAGTAATCCAAAACGAGATATACGACCAACCTGAATTCGAGCTCGATCAGCTTTAAGAGCTTCTTTTAAGCGGCTCTCAACTTCCCTTTGATTTTTACTCGAACTCATGTCTATGAAATCAATAACAACCAAGCCGCCGAGATCTCGTAAGCGCAATTGACGCGCGATTTCATCTGCTGCCTCTAGATTGGTGTTCAAAGCGGTTGTTTCAATATCAGAACCGCTTGTTGCTTTAGCTGAGTTAATATCGATTGAAACCAATGCTTCGGTACGATCAATAACAAGCGCACCTCCAGAAGGCAATGGAACCTCTCGCTGATAGGCGGTTTCTATCTGGCTTTCAATTTGATAAAAATTAAATAAAGGGATGGTGCTATTGTAAAGCTTGAGATTCGGTAAAAAGTCGGGTTTTACTTGTTCAATGTATTGTTTAGCTTTTACATAAGAAATCTGATCATCAATAATAATTTCGCCAATTGATTTACGCAAATTGTCACGGATAGAGCGGATAATCACATCGCCTTCCTGATGAATCAGGCAGGGTGCAAGCTGGGTATAATAGGCTTGCTTTATGGCTTGCCATTGGTTGCACAACATATCAAGATCGGCTTGCAATTCATCCTGACCTTTACCAACTCCAGCGGTGCGGATAATAAGTCCCATGTCATCAGGTAATTCCAGGGCATTTAAGGTTTCTTTTAATTCATCTCTATCATCGCCTTCTATGCGACGTGAAATGCCGCCGGAGTTAGGGTTATTAGGCATTAATACTAGGTAACAGCCAGCTAAAGTAATATAAGTTGTTAACGCTGCTCCTTTATTACCACGCTCTTCTTTATCAACCTGAACAAGTAATTCCTGGCCTTCACGAATTAAAGAGGTAATAGGCGGTTTCTCTTCACCAAATTCGTCAGGATGTTTACTTAAATACTCTGGTGCAATTTCCTTAAGAGGAAGAAACCCTTGGCGTTTAGCACCATATTCGACAAAAATGGCATCCAGGCTGGGTTCTCGACGGGTAACTACTGCTTTGTAGATATTCCCTTTTTTCTTGCTTTCTGCTGGACACTCAATGTCTAAATCATAGAGATGTTTATCTTTTACTAGTGCAACCCTTATCTCTTCAGTTTGCGTTGCATTTATTAACATTTTTTCCATTACTTACCCCATAAAGGGCGCAACACTTAAGTAAGATAGTGCAAGGATGTATTTCTTGTTTATTGAAGTTACGTTCACGCTAAGGTTCAGTTCCATTTTGATATCTATGACTCCTTAATATTTAGGAGCCAGAAAAATTTAGCTATTGTTTAAACGTTTCCTAAGTAACAAAAAATATTTGCTTAAGCATCCCCAAGACCATAAGGACAGACGGCACGCATAGTGCTGCAGATTAGCGGCGCATGCTGAATATGTACATCTGTAGTGCCTAGATTTTGTGATGAACAGGCTTTTGTCAATGGCTTTATGCATAAGAAACCATCCTTTGCCTAAATTCGCAAAATAAGTTGAAACTGATGTAGAGCATGTCGGCCATGCGTGGGTATCTGATGAGTTCTTTTTCAATTTGGCTCTGGTTCAGGGTGCTTCCTTATATCATAAACTTAAGGTAGCGCGTTTCATTTTAAGGACCTAACTTCAATTATACTACAAATGACGTCTTAACTGCTGATTTTCGTGCTTTGCTGCTTGTTGAGTTGCATCATTGTGTACGAAATCGGTCTAGACATTCACTTGGCAAATTGCTAAGGGCCTTGATATAGCCGAGTTATTATACCTTACGAAGGTATAGCGGCTGATAAACTTTTCGTTTATACGTTATAATTCGGTCGCGCGAATATTCACGCGATTTTTAATGTTATCAAAAAAAACAGTCACAGCAAATAGGTTTAATATACAAATGAGTGATGTACGTTATACAGAAATCACCGCCGAGGAAGAAGGGCAACGTCTCGATAATTACTTGATGAGGATCCTCAAAGGTGTTCCCAAAAGTCATATTTATCGTATTATTCGTGCAGGTGAAGTACGTGTAAATAAAAAAAGAGCACAAGCGGCTTTGCGTTTAGAAGAAGGTGATTCTGTACGTATCCCTCCAGTACGTGTTTCCCAGGAAAAAGATATTTTTGTTGGTGATAGACTCGAGAAACAGTTACAAAATAGTATCTTATATGAAGATAATCAGCTTCTGGTGCTTAACAAACCAGCTGGGATTGCCGTTCACGGGGGTAGCGGGGTCAGTTTAGGAGTCATTGAGGCTCTGCGTAAAACCCGTGATGATCTATCTTATCTTGAACTTGTGCATCGGTTAGACAAAGAAACGTCGGGTTGTTTATTACTTGCAAAAAAAAGAAGTTGGCTTCGAATGATTCAAGCTTTACTTGAGGCTCGTCAGGTACAAAAAACGTATTGGGCTTTGTTGACTAATGCTTGGCAAGATAAAAAAATTGTGGAAGTCAACGCATCTCTTAAGAAAAATAGTTTAAAATCAGGTGAAAGGATGGTGGTCGTTAGTCCAGAAGGTAGACTGTCGCAGACAGTCTTTAAGTTGCTTGAAAATTACCAACAAGCCTGTTTAGTAGAGGCATCACCCAAAACGGGACGTACCCATCAGATCAGAGTGCATAGTGCCTATCTTGGACATGCCATTGTTGGTGATGAGAAATATGGCAGCAAAGCACTGCAAATAGACGGATTGAAATTAATTAAACCAAGACTTTATTTGCATGCAAGAGCAATTCAATTTAACCTGAACGGAAAAAATTATTCGTTTGAAGCGAATTTAGATGATCAGTTTACTGAAACACTGAACTTCTTTCGAAATTCACTGCAGTAGAGTTTTGAAAGAAGTCTGAAAAAAAATTGCATGCGAGGAGCTTGTTGCATGAGTAAGCCATATCGCTTGGTAGTGTTTGATTGGGAAGGTACTTTAGGTGATACATTAGGCCAAATTTTTAATAGCGTCGCCACCGAGGCACGACGCTTAAACTTTGGTGAAATCGACCAGCAAGTTGCCCGACAAGCAGTGGATTTAGGATTGGTAAAGGCACTGAGGAAAGTCTTTCCTCACTTAAGTGACGCCCAACACGAACAGCTGTTGTATGCTGTACAGCAATCTTTGATTTCGCGCAGTACAGAAGTTTATTTGATACCCGGAGCAAAAGATTTTGTCGGTCGTTTGCAGCAGGCTGGGATTGATGTTGCGATTGCCAGCAATAAGGGACAACAGTCACTGCAGCGAGTCCTTCATATTTCCGGATTAGATACGTTATTTAAAGTCACTCGTTCGGCCGGGCAAACAGCAGCCAAGCCGTCACCAGAAATGCTTAAGGAAATTTTAGATACATTTGATGTGACAGCTGATGAAGCACTCATGGTGGGTGATTCTGTGACGGATATGCAGATGGCAAAGAATCTTGGTGTTGATGCTATTGGTGTCGATTTTTATCATCAGCAAAAAACTGCATTACTCGCTGCAGGTGCTTTGGCAGTCTTTGATGATTACCAGCATTTGGCTGATTATTTACAGTTGCCTAAAGAGGGAGGACTCCGGTGAGTACCTGGACCAGTTTACCTAATTTGTTAACCTTAATGCGCATCGTGTTGATCCCGGTGTTTATTATTGCCTTTTATTTACCATTTCGCTGGTCACATGGTTTGGCTGCCACTATTTTTGCGCTGGCAAGCTTTACTGACTGGTTGGATGGTTATCTAGCGCGCAGATTAAAGCAGATGTCACCCTTTGGTGCGTTTCTTGATCCTGTTGCTGACAAGTTACTGGTTGCTTGTAGTTTGCTCTTGCTCGTAGGCGCGAAGGACATGGATTACATCACTATTCCTGCTATCGTGATTGTAGGACGAGAAATTGTTATCTCTGCTCTTAGAGAGTGGATGGCGGAGATTGGCAGGCGTGCTAGTGTTACGGTAAGTTACATTGGTAAAGTTAAAACTACTCTTCAGATGTTTGCTCTTTTTCTGTTGGTTGCTTTTACTCCAACGCAATCTTGGTGGGGCGTATTAGGTTTCATTTTGTTGTATATGGCTGCTATTTTAACCATTTGGTCGATGATTATTTATCTTACTATTGCATGGCCGCAATTAATGGCAAAAGCGCATGTTTCCTCGTCTTGACGAAGTGTGAACTCAACTATCGTTGAGGAAGGTATAGAACTTGTGAGATGTGTTTAGATTTCGAATAAATTTAGCGTTAACTTGTTGACAGCGTAAGAATTTGCGGTAGAATGGCAACCCGTAGAGAGGCGGGAATAGCTCAGTTGGTAGAGCACAACCTTGCCAAGGTTGGGGTCGCGAGTTCGAGTCTCGTTTCCCGCTCCAAATTAAAGCGACGCCGTAGTCGCTTTTTTTTTTCGGATTTAGTTTTGGCTGTGTGGCAGAGTGGTTATGCAGCGGCCTGCAAAGCCGTGGACGCCGGTTCGATTCCGGCCTCAGCCTCCAATAAAATGCCCAGGTGGCGAAACAGGTAGACGCAAGGGACTTAAAATCCCTCGGAGGATTAAACTCCGTGCCGGTTCGACTCCGGCCCTGGGCACCATCCATGTTCTCATATGCACATAATTATTGGTAATTTCGGAAATCATTCCCTGGCTGTTATGCAGACTCTTATTGATAGAGCTTTGCCTGATATTCATTTCATTTACGTGCACACAGGTTGGGCAGCAGCTTGTTGGTCTGAAAGAATTTCCGTATGCACAGACTACGCCCAAAAAAACCAAGTTCAAGTACATCATTTGAAAGCACAATCAAGTTTTAGTGAAATGGTCATCGACCGCAAACAGTTTCCAAGTCGAAAATTTCAGTGGTGCGCTGGATTCCTCAAGGGATTGACCATCCTGAATTACCTTGACGAACATGATCCTTCCTGCGAGGCGCTTATCGTCTCTGGCAAAAGAAGATTAGATTCTCGACGTTATGCCAATCTCGAAGAATTTGAGTTGCAAAACGAGCTCTATCAAGGACGAACATTATGGTATCCTCTTTGGCAAACAGACAATGAAGAATTTATGCATCTGGTGCAAAAAACTGGCTTTAAATTGCTTCCCCATGCGAGCATGGAGTGTAGCCCTTGTATTCATATGAATAGGCAACAACTCAAGAATCTTGATTCCTTTTCTTTGGAGCGATTGCAAAGCTTGGAGAATAATATTCAGCGGACAATGTTTCCAGAGTCAATCGACGAGTTATGTGCAAATTCGGCCACTAGGCAAAAAGAATATCATGGCTTGCAATTAGAGCAATTTGACTTAGGCTGTGGGGCACCTTGGAATTGCGGAGAGTGAGTGAATGCAATTTAAGGAAAAACTGCGCCTTGGTTCTTTCCATGGTTGGTTTCTAAGTCAAATTGTTGATCCCAAATATGATGCTGCTTAAGGATTGTTATTGCGGTTGTTTCAAGTTTAGTTTGCAATTCCTCGCAGCTTGGCATCGATGATGTCTGCAGCAAGGCCGCTTCAATCTCTTGGGCTGCTTTTAAGCCATTGTATTCATGTTCTTGTTCATGAATTTGCAGAGCAGTTAGATAATTGTTCCATTTGGTTTTTAATGCGGGAGATGCATTATACTGATCAATCCATTGCGGAAAAAGGGTGTTAATTTTTACAGAAACACTCACATCTTTGATGGAGCAGGTCGTCTCTAATTGATTATCAAATTGCCAGGTATAGGTCCAAGTAATATGCCAAGTCGTTTTAGAATCGAAATGTTCGTTATTGACTGTGGGTCCTAGTTGATTGAGTTGTTGGCGCAGGGCTTGCTCGGTGTTACCGCTGATTTGATAAAAGGTTTGTACTCTCTTGACAATTGGTATGGCAAGGCAGGAAAAAGTAAGAAAAAATAGGAGACAACTTACCATTATTTGCATTTGTAACCTAATTGAACTTTTTATTCTTCTCGTGGGGAGCGACTCATCAAGTTCATCGCTGCCTTGTGAGCGGTGATTTTTCCGGCTAAAACAGCTTTTACTTGTAAGCAAATCGGCATTTCTACTTCAAATTGTTCTGCCAGGGCACAAACCTGCGCTGCATTATGCTTGCCTTCAACCACTTGACCAATTTGTTCTTCTGCCTCTAAAAGATCAAGTCCTCTACCCAAATGTAAACCAAAACGTCGATTGCGGGATTGGTCATCTGTGCAGGTTAATACCAAATCACCTACACCGGCTAAACCCATGAACGTTTCTTCACGAGCTCCCATTTTAATACCCAGACGTCTCATTTCGGCTAATCCTCGGGTAATTAATGCCGCTTTAGCGTTTGCCCCATAGCCTAGCCCATCACTGATGCCACAGGCGATAGCCAATACATTTTTCACAGCACCACACAACTGAACACCTATGATATCGTTGCTTATATATACACGCATGCTATCACAGTGCAGCATCGCCTGAATCATTTTTTGATAAGCAGGGTCATTGCCGGCGAGTGTTACCGCGGTAGGCAGAAGATGTGCCACTTCTTTGGCAAATGAAGGCCCTGAAATAATCGCAATAGGAAATGATTCGCCCCAACGCTCAGCCACGAGTTCACTCAGCAGTTTATTGGTAGCTGGATCAATGCCTTTAGTTAACCAGGCTAATCCATGAGCTGGTTTAGGTAATTGCAAAAAAAGACTAGCAAAGGCATGCGAAGGTACAGCAATAATGATTTCTGTTGCTTCGCTAATACAATGTTTAAGATCTTCAACAAGTGAGAGAGAGTTCGGGAAAATAACATCTGGTAGGTAACGTTTGTTGCAGCGCGTCTTTTCCATGTCGCGTATATGCTGTGGGTTATGTCCCCACAGCATGACATGATGGCCACGATGAGCCAGATGAACTGCAACGGCAGTCCCCCAAGATCCGGCGCCAAGCATGGCAATCGTCATTTTTTCCATGATGCTTAACGAGTTTCTTCCTGCTCTTTGGTGTTAGCAGCGTTTTGCTTCTCTTTTAACTGCTGCATGTAGAGCGCATCAAAGTTAATTGGAGCAAGTACGAGTTGTGGGAAACTACCTCGAATGACTTGCGAAGTAATGGCTTCACGTGCATATGGAAAGAGAATATTTGGACAGAAACTATTTAGTAAATGATCAAGCTGCTCTTTCGACGTGCCTTGGATGGTGAAAATACCAGCCTGCTTGATTTCAGCCAAAAAAGCTGTGCTGTTTTTATTCTTTACTGTGGCGGTAACTGTTAATACGACCTCGTAAACATCAGTTTCCAATTTAGTGTGTTGCGTGTTTATATCCAAGGAGAGCTCAGGCTCCCATTGATGCTGAAAGATGCCCGGGGTATTAGGCGCCTCGAAAGAAGAATCTTTCATATAAACTCGCTGAATCATGAACTGTGCTTCTGTATTCTGTCCAGCACGTGCTTGTTCTGTCATTTTTTTCTTATCCTCGTAAAAGTTTATCTAAATGCCCTTGACTCTCCAGAGCATACATATCATCACAACCACCAATATGTTGGCCATTAATGAATATTTGCGGTACGGTACGTCTGCCACTCTTAGCAATCATTTCATCGCGTTTTACAGGCTCCTCGTCAACACGAATGTCAGTATAGGTAACGCCCTTTTTGTCTAATAAATCACGTGCCTTTGTGCAGAATGGGCAATAGGCAGTGCTATACATGATCACGTCAGCCATATCATCTGTCCTTCTAACTATTTTCCTTTAACAATGGGTAATCCAGCAGCTTGCCAAGCGGTTATACCTCCTGATAGAACGAGAGGTTGCGTAAACCCCGCTAGTTTTAACTTGGCTGCCAGTTGTGCTGAATGTATACCACGTGCACAAACCAGAATTACCGGTTTCGTTTTATATTTTTCCATACGCTGCTGCTCGAAATCTTCTGTATTGGCGCGGATGGAGTCGATAATGTGGCCGCTACGAAACGTTTCGACATCACGTAAATCAATTACCACAGCATTTTCATGATTAATTAGATCCACAGCAGCCTGTGGGGACAGCTCTTTAGCTCGTTTTTTTAGTGCTAATAGCTCATTAACGAAGATTAAGATTAAAATAATCAAAAGTGTGAGCCAAAGTACCCAATGGTTTACAATAAATTGACCTAGCTGCCCCATCTTCAATCCAAGTATAGCTATAAATTGGCGAATTATCCCCAGAATAACTTCTTAAAGCAAGTGTTCATCTAGAGAGCCATTTCCTGCAAACGCTTTATTCGCTCAGCAATGGGAGGGTGTGTTGCGAAAAGATTTGCTAATCCTTCACCGCTCAGAGGATTAACAATGAAGAGATGGGCTGTGGTAGGGTGCGCCTCAGCTTGTTGAAATTGTCCTTGTTGATTGGCTACTTCAAGTTTTCCTAAGGCACTGGCAAGCCATAACGGCTGACCACATAATTTAGCTCCTCCTGCATCTGCCTCATATTCGCGAGAACGAGAGACAGCCATTTGTACCATCGCCGCAGCTAGAGGCGCTAAGATCATCATCAAGATGGCGACAATGGGATTGGGGCGGTCTTCATCGCCATGAGTAAACATTGATGTCCACATGAACATATTCGCTATACCACTAATCGCCCCCGCTAATGTTGCTGCAATGACACTAATTAGGGTATCGCGATGAGTAACGTGAGACATTTCATGCGCCAAGACGCCAGTTAGCTCTTCTGGGGTCAGGCGATTCAAGAGCCCTGTTGTTACGGCAATACTGGCATGTTGGGGGTTGCGTCCCGTTGCAAAAGCGTTTGGCGTTGGATTATCCACAGCATAAACTTTGGGCATAGGGATTTGTGCTTTTTTTGCTAATTGAGAAACAATTGTATAAACGGGGTGATTAGGGTCTAAAGGCTGTGCATCATACATCCGTAAAACAATGGTGTCAGAAAACCAATAGGCACCAAAATTCATAATGACCGCAAAGACTAACGCAAAAATGAACCCTGTTTGGCCCCCCAACAAATTGCCAATAACAAGCAACAGTGCCGTTAATGCTGCAAGTAGGATAAATGTTCTAATATTATTCATTTTAGTTCCAGTTAAGTTGCCCCCCTTTCTGAAAAAATAGGGGCAACTTTTCATAATTTCAAGTCCTGGCTTCAAAAGGCTTGATAACGTCCAACAGAGGTTGTCCGACAGTAGCAGAAGGTGATTTGATAGACAGAATAGTTGCAAGGGTGGGAGCGATATCTGTCGTGTTAACCGTTGTGGTGATCCGTTTTGCAGTAAAAGCAGGGTTTACAAATAACAAAGGAACATAACTATCGTATTGCCAAGGGCTTCCATGAGCCACACGTTGCTCACTTTTATCTGCTAGGGCCTGATAAGGTGGGGAAACAAGATAGAGATCACCAGAACGTTCAGGGAATGCCATTTTGTCAACTTTAGTGCTTAACCAATCATGTTCTGTATTGGCTAGTGGTATGCTGTAAGCTTGGAAAATACCTGGTTGTTGACGCAAGCTTTCAGCTAAATAAGCACTGACCTGGTTAATGAATAATTGATGATCAGCAATGATTTGATGATCAAGATAAATATAAGGCAAAGAAATGGCTTGCAATGTGTTGGCAGGCAGTTGAAAGCGTTTAGCCAAGGTTGTTTCTATTATTTTTTGTATCTGAGAAAGCTTTAAAGCCTTATTCTCAGCGATATGATGGGAAGCAAGATAAACCGGCGCATCACTCACACCATGATCAGCTGTAAGAACGATTAAGGTATTTTGCAAACCCACCTGCTTATCAATTGCAGCCAGCAATTTTGCCAGCGTTTTATCTAAACGTAAAAGATTATCCTCGGATTCAAGACTATTGGGTCCGAATTGGTGTCCAATTGCATCAACGGCTGAAAAACTTATGGCCAAATAATCCGTCTTTTGCTCAGAAGTGCCTAATTTCTCATTTTGCAAGAGAAAAATGGCAAAGTCTGCAGTCAGTTCATCGGCAATAGGCGTCATTGATAAATATTTGTAGTAGGTTTCCGAGTCAGGGGCACCTAAATGATGAGGAAAGGATTGGCCGAATCCTGGGAAACGATTCTTGAATCTGGGGGCATTGGCAAATGTATAACTGTTCTTTGGGGCACTTAAATCCCATTGTTGATCTTTAGCTACATAGTGGTCATTCCAATCATTAACCCATTGTGGATAGGCAGTATAGTAATGTCGACTGGTTACAAAACCACCATTGTCTCGATCAAACCAAAACGCTTTCCCTGCATGTCCAGCCAAGGTGATTGCAGAGCGATCTTTCAAAGATACGGCAAAAGCCTGACCTTTTTGTGCCAGTACAATTTCATCACTCAACGTAGATGCTATAAGATTTCGCGGTGAACGGCCTACATTCGATTTGTGTGAGTGCTTGGTAGCCAGAATGGGGCTTTGCTGGTCTTCAACGCAATTGATCTCATGATGGCTTGCCCTGTCATACCATTCATTATTAACGATGCCGTGTAAAGAAGGGTAACTGCCGGTAGCAATGGTCGCATGGCCAACACAGGTGACTGTATTGGCATGAGGATGATGGGCATTATGATAATCAAGACCATGTTGCAAAAGATAATTGAATCCATCGGGACCAAATTTCTGTTGATATTTGCTAAGCAAATCACCTCTTAACTGATCGACAACAAGTTGTACCACTAGTTTGGGGGGGTGACTATTGGCTAAAGCCAAACTTGAACAAAAAATAAATAGCAGGCTTAGTATTTTTTTCACAATTATTCTCACAAAAAGTAAAAAATAACGGCATCCTAAAGCAGTTTGCGAGACGGGTAAATACAAATTTTTTGAGCAGATAATAAAAATTTTGACATAGCCATAAAGGATCGAAGCAGTTAGATAAAAAAATGAAGTTTTTTAATTTAATCAGAAGCTTGTAAATTGATTAATTCGTTTAAAGAAAATCCATGACGAACGCCAAGATTTAGTTTACACTGGTCTGCGGTGAATGATTGCACCAATAACCTATTAATGGAGTTAAGGAGAGTAAAATGGGTTTTGATTTAAAAGCTTATAGTGAATTAAAAAGTGAGTTTAGGGAAAATGTTCTTACCCTAAAGGGAAGTCATAAAGCAGCAACGGAGGAAGAATTACCACAGCCTCGCAGGCATCAAGTGCTGCTATTACAAAAAACCATTTCTTTATTAGACTCATCCGGTAAAACAACGGAGGAGAAATCACGCATTTTAAGTGGTATGATGTATCTAACTGCGGTTGTAATTGAAAAAAGCTACTCACTGCGTTCAGCAGAGAACAGCACATTTTATCGCATGCTATTCAATAACGTTGGCGTAAGTGAAGATAATAAATTAGATTCTGAGGATATCTGCAACCTGCTTGAATCATCTATGAAATTCTTGGTAGAAAACACTTGTCGCCAAGGAAAAACACGTAACGGATTGTTGCATGAGCATCCTTTTTCGAAGATTGCTGAACTAAGCTTAAGCGACTACTGGTCTAAAGGAAGTGATGCTGTTGCTGAGCAACGTAAAGCATGCTGGACACGTAATGACGTTCGCTTAGCTAAAGAAATTCATGAGGAAAAAGAGCGAAAAAGAAAAGAAGAAGAAAGATTGCATCCTAAGGCTAGCTTACTTAGTTGGATTACTGGTGCCAATGGTAGTAAGAAGAGAGAGGACGAAGATGATGAAGATCAACACATTCCCAGCACTTCTAATCTCAAAAGCTAAATAATAGTGCTAATACCCTGTGGTAGCGCAGGGTATTTATCTCTTGCCATTCCTTGGATTTTCAATCATAAGATTTCTCTCTAACAAACGGCCTTGTGAGTGTCGAATGGTGAATAAACCAGTAAATGGTTGCAGTCATCACCCCTCCAATTAAGGTGGCAAAGGCCCAGGTGGCCGCAGATACTAAAGCCGGTCGCTGCCCAACTTGATATAAGTTGCCAGCGTCACGCGCAACTGCCCCGGCAAATAAGACGTGCAATAACGCATTAATTAACAGCAAAAGGTACTGAAATGTTTGTATTGGGCCTTGGTATTGTTGGATAAATTCCGTCATCGTCATCTAGCCTCCTGCAATTGTCTGGATTGCCGCCATGATAGCAGAAAAAGAGCAAAAATAATTAACAGACTGGCCAAAGCTCTCGTTTTGTCTGGAAGCGCATCAAATACAACAAAATCCCAAAATAAACCCGTCAGTGCAACTATTCCGCCTGTTAGACTATAAAAAACCGGCCCAGCCATGCTGAGAAGCTTGAAAAATAATAAGTAACCAATACTCGATAAAATGATTTCTAAAATAACGACTTGCTGTGGTGTGCTCAAAGGAAGTGTAAGGGGGTAGAATGCATGTTGTTGCAGCACCAGGGGCAAGAGCAAAAGACTGGAAGCAATTAACATCCCGCTGGCACCTCGAAGGGCATTCAATGCAGATGGTTGCTTGGCGGTGATATAAATTGAACAAAGAGCAAATCCAAAAGGACTAATTAGGGCAAGAAGAGACCAGCTGGATAATAAACCCTGCATCGTTGGATCAATGATCATCAATATACCAATAAGACCTATCATTATGGCGAGAACTCGCCAACCATCATAATGCTCCTGTTTGGCGAATAACGCCATTGGATATACGAATAATGGAACAGTATTTACCAGAACGGCTAAGAGACCCGCTGGTATATGACTGGCAATGAAATACATATTGGTGTTTGGAATGGTGATTCCTATTAACCCGCAAATAAGAAAATAAGGCCAGTAACGTAAATTTAAAAAAGGGCCATTGCCACTGAGCAAACAAAGTCCTGTTAGCAAGAGTGCCGGGCCACAAGATTGCCAAAAAGCATAACCCAAGGGAGATACACCATTGGTCATAGCATATTTGGCGAGCGTGTAGCCGGATCCCCAGATAAATCCCAATAATGTTAATAGCAGTAAGGCACGTAATGTTTGAGAATTCACAACTTTAATCATTCCCACGTGATAAAATTAATTTAATTCTTCAAGTTTTTATTGCTTGAGTTTTAGAAAATCGCATTACCGTGGTCAAGCCACGGTAATGCGGATTAAGGGATTGTATCACTGCTTATCGTTTAGAGCGTAGTGAAGAATCTCCAAATCTGGGTAAAGAAAAATTCAATCTTTGCTTCGTAGGCGAACCTGGGTTACCATCGCTTGATAATTTTTCTCAGGAGAGAGCATGCAAGCTAGTGATGTTCCTGTACCTCATTTGACTACTGCACATTGCGGCCCCCTACATCATGTAGAGAAAGTTATTTTAAATCAAATAGCGACAATTGAAGCTTGGTTTAGGGAGAAATGGCTGGAAACACCGCCTTCTATCACTTCATCTGTTGATTTGCGTCATGCGGGTTTCAAATTAGCCCCTGTGGATACGAATTTATTTCCAGCGGGTTTCAACAACCTCAATCGTGATTTTTTGCCATTATGTGTCCAGGCTGTTCAATCCGTAATGGTTGATTCAGTTCCTAGTTGCATGAAAGTGTTATTGATTCCTGAGAGTCACACACGTAATCGATTTTATTTACAAAGCCTAAGCGTTTTACAAGATATTTTTACACAAGCAGGCTTTGTGGTGCGTATTGGTAGCTTGGACCCTGAGGTTATAACACCGCAGGAAGTTAGTCTTGATAATGGCAAGACGTTGCTTTTGGAACCTATCATGCGACGCGGCAATCGTGTGGGATTACCTGATTTTGATCCCTGCACTTTGCTACTGAATAATGACTTATCCTCTGGAGTGCCCGGGATCTTACAAGACTTGGAACAGCAAATCCAACCGACTGCGAAACTCGGTTGGTCCAACAGATTAAAATCTAATCACTTTTATTTTTTTAGCGAAGTAGCGTCTGAGTTTGCCAAATTGGTCAATTTAGATCCGTGGTTGATTAATCCTTATTTTACTGCCGTTGATGATATCGATTTTATGGCACAAGAAGGAATTGAAATGCTAGCAGTTGAGACTGAAAAATTGCTTTCGCAAATAAAAGATAAATACTCCACCTATGGTATTACAGAAAAACCTTTTGCTGTCATTAAAGCGGATAATGGCACCTATGGTATGAGTGTGATGATGGTTCATGAGGGGGAGGAGCTAATGCAATTGAATCGCAAACAGCGTACCCGTATGGCAGCAAGTAAGGGAGGTCGTAAAGTTGATCGTGTCATGGTGCAAGAGGGAGTCTATACATTTGAAACCATGCCGGACGGTTCTGTTGCTGAACCAGTGGTCTACATGATTGGTCAATTTGTTGTTGGAGGATTCTATCGTGTCCATCAAGGTCGTGGTAGCAATGAAAATTTGAATGCTCCAGGGATGCATTTTGAGCCGCTGGCTTTCGCGCAAGCTTGTAATACCCCGCGTTGGGATCTGGATGTGGTTGATTGCCCGAATCGTTTCTACGCTTATGGTGTGATAGCGCGACTTGCGGCATTAGCGGCTGCAAGAGAAATCGCTGCGATTAAATAATACTAATATAAGCTAGGAGCTCTGTAATGAAACTTGCGGTGCTAACGGATCCTTTAGATAAATTAAAACCCTATAAGGATACAACGCTTGCCATGATTAAAGCTGCGCAAAGCTTAGGATGGGATTGTGTGTATTTCACGCAAGGGGATCTATATTGTCGATTAGGGCGTGCTCATGCGCGCGTGCATGGAATTCGTATTGGGGATCTCGAAAGTAAGCATTGGGCAGACGTGAGAGAAGCTTCAGAGCAACCCTTAAGCACATTTGATATTATTCTTATGCGGCGCGATCCCCCTTTTGATATGGAGTACATTTATGCGACTTATGCCTTGGATTTAGCCGAAAAAGAAGGGGTTCTCATTGCCAATAAGCCTCAAAGTCTTCGTGATGCCAATGAAAAATTTTTTACGCTAAATTTTCCTCAATGTTGTCCCCCAACCTTAGTGAGTCGTCATATTGCGCAACTGCGAGCATTTTGGGAAGAGCATAATAATGTCATTTTTAAACCACTTGAAGGAATGGGGGGGGCCTCTGTTTTTCATGTTGATGAAAAAGGCGCTAATTTATCGGTTATTTTGGAAGTGCTTACTAAAAGTCAAACGGTAAGCATTATGGCTCAACATTATATTCCTGAAATCAAGACCTCAGGTGATAAGCGAATTTTGCTTATCAACGGTGATCCGGTGCCCTATGCATTGGCGCGTATTCCTGCTAAAGGCGAGTTGCGTGGGAATCTTGCTGCTGGAGCTCGTGGCGAAGTGGTAGCACTTACAGATAGAGATCGTTGGATTTGTGAACAAATTCAGCCAACGCTGCGTGAAAAAGGATTGTATTTTGTTGGGATTGATGTGATTGGTGATTATCTAACAGAAATCAATGTCACGAGTCCAACCTGTTTACAAGAAATCACTAAAGAAACAGGGTTAGATGTTGCCGGAGACTATTTGCGTTGTTTAGCAAATCTTGTTTCAAGGAAGTAGCTCTTATTGCTAAATACATTTACACCTATGGTAGCCTGGATGGTCGCTTTAGCGAACATCCAGGATCATAAAAAGGAAATTACAGCAAGTAGCCTGGGTGAAACGCAACCCGAGTTTCAGATGAAACCCGAGTTTCAGATGAAACCCGAGTTTCAGATGAAACCCGAGTTTCAGCCCTTCGGGCTTCCACCCAGGCTACTTTTTCTCTTTCTTTAACTCTTTCAACAGCAAACGGCGGAATGCTAGATAATCGACTTCGAGGGCATGCCTGATGCTTCCTTTATAGTTGCGACGTGTTTGCTTGATTTCCTTTTTGATTTTATCCACCAAATTGGCTGGTCGCTGCAAAGTGCCGGCAATGATTTTCGCAGCAATTTTGGCTTGATAATCAGCAAGGGGCCAGATACAGCCTTGGGGTTGCACCAATCCAATAAAATATAGGTTGTCAAATTCTGGATGCATCATTTTGCGGTAAAGTGAGATATCTGTTTTAGTGCTGTATTCAATTAATTCCTTATCAAAAAATGGAAAACTTATCTTATAACCCGTTGCAAAAATCACCACATCAAAATCATCGTTCCGTCCATCAACAAAGTGAACAGTATTTCCTTCAAAGCGCTCAATGCCTGCGCGAGGGAGAATTTTCCCATGCCTTATGAAATAGAGAAGCTCAGAATTAATGGTCGGATGAATTTCTAGTGGCTTACAGGTGGGTTTTTGTAATTTATATTTGGGATAGCGTCCCTGGAGTATACGAATGGCCCCCTTAGCCAGGTGCTGTTTCAATCCCAACGGAATCCAATTGATTTTGGAGAAAAGGATATCGGTTGGTTTGCCGAAGATAAATTTAGGAAAAATATGTTGACCTCGACGCATGCTAATGCATGTTTTTGGGGATATGCGGGAAATTTCTACGGCAATATCACATGCTGAATTGCCTCCACCGACTACAAGTACTCGCTTATCTTTAAAGGGAGCCGCTTTTTTATACTGATGAGCGTGCAGTGTTTCACCTAGAAACGCACCAGGGTACTGAGGCGATAAGGGATCCCAATGATGTCCATTGGCTACCAATAGATAGTCAAAGTCAGCTTCAAATTGCCCTCTCTCATCTCGGTAAATGACTCGCCATCGATTGTTTTCAACGGGGTAGGCTTTCTCCACCGTTGAATTGAATTTTATAAATTGATGTAATTTAAAATACTCTGCGTAATCTGCAAAATATTTTAGTATCTGGACATGAGATGGATAATCCGGATATTCCCAAGGCATGGGAAAATCTTCAAACTCAGACAAGCGCTTAGAGCTAATGATATGCGTGGTTTCATAAATGCTTGAGTGCGTATTTTCTTCGTCGAAAACCCAATTACCACCTAACTGAGAATTCTTCTCGAAGACCGTGATATTATACAACCCTTCTTGAAGGAGGTTTTTTGCGGCAGCAATTCCAGAGGGGCCTGCACCAATGATACAAATTTTCAAGGCATTCGGAGATATTTTCATCATAAAAACAACATTCACGAAACTGTTCATTAAACCGTGTCACTCCCGCGTAGGCGGGAATCCATTCTGGAATGGCACGAGGCTTTAATCAAGGATGGAATCCCCGCCTACGCGGGGATGACACGGTTCGATAAACACTCTCACATTCACGGACTAGTTAACCTTATAAGCGCTTCTTTTTATCGTTTCCAGGCTAACCATGCTTTTTATTCGTCTTATTTATTACCGCTAGCACGTTTTCGAGCATTATTTTCTGAATTTCTTTGTTCTTGTCAATCGTAAAGTGATTTACATAAGTATCTTTAAGCTTAGAAACATCAAAATTATTTACATATGTAAATTCTGGATCAACGGCTTTGATTTTAAGTCCACTGAACAACGGCACTAAAGCAGGTTTGTAAAGATTAAGAACATATTTGACATTGGGGGGAACTTCAACGGGTGCTACTGCATCCACTGTGATCAGCAAATCCACAGGAATATGGGCGCGATAGAGGTTTTGTGCAACCTTAATCTGTTCGTTAGCTCCCAGGGAGTGTCCTATCAAAATGATAGGTCCATTCAGGGTCTTGTTCTTGCGATGCGCAATGATATAGTCGCTTAATTTGTTGGCTTTGTACCATATGGTACTCGCTGTTCTAACTTTGTATTGCCTATCCAAGGTATTTTCTAGGCGATTCATCCCAGTACTAAATACCCCGCCCAAGCCACGCATGGTATAAACTTGTCCTGGCTTGTATTTTGCTCCTTCTTTGTTTTTGGAAGGGGTCTGTGAGGCAAGATCCATACAGTTTGTGAGGAATAGGGTGCTTAGCAATAAAATGAATGAAAGAACCACAGAGGAAATTGTGCGATAAGATAAAGCGCTCATTTTCTTATTTTTAAGTCATTTGTGTACTAATTTTTAATTCTACATAAATTTTTACGTGCCGTAAAATTTGCAATACTTAGGAACGTTCTCTGATAAGTTGAAAGTTTAAATAAAAAACCTAAAATTACTGTATTCTGCCTGAAAGATCTAAGTTACACAGAGGAAATGAAAGCGATGTCAAGTAAACCGGTCTTAAAAATGGGTAATAGGCAATTGGCAATCTCGTCGGTCCCTCTTGAGAACTTTGAGCATCAAGGAGGTTCTTATCCCGGATTGACTGACTTGCTGCAGGATATGTTAGACACTATGAAAGAGAAGGGTGGGGTGGGTATTGCTGCTCCACAAATCGGTTGTAATAAACGCGTGATCATGTTTGGCTTTGAAAAGAGTCAGCGTTACCCTAAGGAAAAACCTGTTCCGTTTACAATATTAATTAATCCTGTTCTAAAAATTCTGTCTACCGACATGAATGATGGATGGGAAGGCTGTTTAAGTGTTCCTGGCTTAAGAGGCCTTGTTTCTCGTTATAATAAAATCGCCTATTGTGGCTTCGACCCACAAGGGAAAAGGATTGAAGGCATTGCCCAAGGGTTCCATGCAAGAATTATTCAGCATGAATGTGATCATCTTGACGGTATTTTATTTCCCCAAAGATTACAGGATCTGCGCTTTTTTGGTTTTGAAGATGAACTTCAACTTTAAATTGATTTCTCGATCTTCAAGTTGATAGATTAAAAACCGAATTACCGTGGCTTGACCACGGTATCTAGTGATCTTCAATGAACCATGGATACCGTGGTCAAAACCACGGTAGTTCGATGTTCTAAAAAACCCAAACAATAGGGAACGTCCCTAAAAACTTGAAGATCGAATGATTTATTTATCTTTGATACTCATACGTGCAAAAACTCGCGCAATTTCCTGGGTTAAACAACTAAGGTTAGTATTCACGCTAATTACAAGCGATTCAATGTTAACCACGGGGACTTTGGTGTGATAATAGACGGTTCCTTTTTTAACAAGTTCGTCTTCATGATAGATAAGATACTCAGCTGCGAGGGAGCTGTAACCATGAACATCAATGTCCAACTGCGAAATATCAATCTGCAAGTGATAGCCAGGTTTGAATCGACTGTTCCACGGTGAACTTTCGACAATGGCTCCGGGCAGTAAATTGGAAAGATTCGTTTCCACAACCCGTGTTATGTTTTTATCGAGTGCCTCAGCCCACTGATGATATTCTTCCAGCTCTAGACGATGGGGTGTGCAATGAATCATCAATTGTGGTTTTTCAGTATATGGAGGAATATTTATTTCATCGATTCCTATTTGTAGGTAACGGTAGGGCTGACCGTTTTGTTTTTGTGGTGGAAGAGGATTTAATAGATAAAACTGCGCTTCCTTGCTACGTCCGCAAGCAAGAAGGAGAAAACTCAGTGTTAACAGCAAAGTTATTTTAGTTATTTTCACCGTTTACCTCGTAGCAAGGATTCTGGGTACCTTGATAAATAATCCATTAAATTTTGAGTGGAATAAGCCGCATTAGAAATTTGCTTTAAGCTCTGATCGAGATAAGCCACAACACTGGGCACATTTTGATTTAGGCTATAAGCTAATCTATCGAGACTTTCAGCCATTCTATGGGCTGCTTCAATCGTGTCACGGACTTCTCGTGAGCGTACCAATTCACTGATGTCTTGAAGTGTCTTTTTGGCAGCGTCTAATGCCTCATCAATGCTTGTGGATTTCTCAATGATATTTTGAGTAGGGAAGATAGGGTAGCCATGATAATAAGTCTGTTTGAACTTCCTTGGTGAAGATGATTTTATCAACTCTACTTCTGCGACACCGGTTAGTAAATTGGGTTTGCTTATATTGCCAATGTAACCATTATTAATTAGAAGACGTATTGGGTCTTGGCTAAAGCCAAAGGTTTTCTCAACGAAAAATTGCACATATACAGGAATTCTGACATTCGTCCCGGCCTTATTTTCCGTTATTTCAATAAGATTGACTTCACCGATCTTAACACCACGATAAGTGACAGGTGCTGCGGCTGTTAATCCCCTGAGTGAGCCTTTGAAAAACATAACAAAGGTTTGCACTTGGGCACGTTTGTACTCTTCATAAAAAAAGGCGGCGCCCAGAAGCATCAAACAAAGAGCACCAACCACAAAGACACCCACCAATGTATAAAATCGTTCGTGACGCATTTTTGTCCTAGATCATAAATGTAATGTACACACTGACTACTACTAGCCAGAATAAGCTGCGAGTCATGATTCGAGACACTGCTTTTCTTAAGGATAGATGCCTAACAGCTGCTTCATAATAATAATAGCCAGCGGCCAAACTCACAACGGCACATAAAATTAAGGTCTTAAACGCTGAGTAAATGAGATCATAGATGGTGGTTGCACTTGTTATGTGCAGCATAAAATCATAAGTGGTATAGGACAACATGTAGCGGAAAGTGATATAAAAACTTATTAAAATCGTGACAACTGTGTAAGTATACAACAGCAAAGACGTGATATTCATTCCAGTGATGATTGGCCAAACATGCTCGAGAATGACTTCCTCAGGATTCTGTCGATACCTTCGTACCCTTGTATTGATTAGATGTAAGGCTGCCTGGATACATAAAATAAAACCGAGTAATAAAGGCAATACTTCATGAGTAAGAACATTTTGCGCAGTGGGTAGTACTTTATGGTGCAAATGAAAAGGACTAAGGAGAATGTAAACGGTTTGCGAAACCGATATACCAAGCAATGCACAAATAAATACGAGCGGAATCACTAGCCGGGCACCGGAATAATAGATAATTTCCACCATATTTCCCCAGGCAATGGATAATTCACCAAATAACACATCTTTTAGGCTATGACATAAATGCCCGAAAAAACGAAAAATCAACACTAGGGAATAAATAAACTTTATAGTATGTAAACCCAAACGGCGAAAGACATACATATTTTAATCCTTTAACGTGTCATCCCGAGCGATGTCTGTTCATCTCAGCTAAGGTCTTATTTTAAAAAATATACTTAAGAGAATAACATGTTGGTTTTTTAATTTATAGCATCGCATTTCTCAGCCAAACCCAGGAGATTCTTCGCTACACTAGAATAACAGAAAAAATATTCACCATAATTGAATTTGATTGTTAGAGTAATGTGGTTGATACTCTTCAACTGGTCTGCGGAAAGGTCCAAGGCTGCCTTTTCGTTCTAACTGTACCTCAGGAGTTTGTATTATGTTACCCTCGTCGTTAGAGGGTGCCGAGGAGGTAAGCAAAGACAGAGCTGGTGAGACGTCCAGTGCATCGTTATTATCAGTGGTTCTATAGTCTTGTTCTATCTTGCTTAACTCAATTTGCAGTTGCTCTCTTACTCTTGCTTCATTAAACTTGTGCAATAGACATTTTATTCCAAACACCACTCCAATTGCGACAACTGATCCAACGGTTAGAATTAATGCTGGAGGTAGAAAACACCAGGCAGCCATAATTCCAAGCAATAGAATTGAAGTAATAAGATTAATGATCAAAGCGTTTCTATGCTTACGAAAACCATACTCATTTCGGGCATAAGTCTGGTGAATGAGTAGCTGAGAGGATTCGTGTATGGATGGCCGATTTTTATGTTTAGAATAGCTTTGGGTTAAGTCAGTTATTTCTTTGATAACATCAACGGCTGATGCTGCTACAAATAGTCCAGCTACTAAGGGTGTCATTGGTGTAGCGGCAATCATCCAAAAAATGTAGCCGGTTATATTTAATGAGCTTTTTACTAAAAGAATAAAATTGTCATGGATTCTGTTCAATAATGTTCTTTTTGCGTCAACCTGATTTTGATAAAAAATTACAGCGCTGCTTATTACAGTGTATGCTAGCCCTAAGACAGGCAAACCTCGTGCTGAGGTTAATAATATTCCCAGTGCAGAGAGCACGGGTGCGAAAACCGGTGCAGATAAGATAGATGCCACAAAGAATATGAATGTTCCGCCATATATAAACAGCGTGAGCTTTCGTATAGCTGTTTTGTTATCAATTAACTTTAAAATATAAGAAATTTGAGGATGTTCTTCACGATTTAATTTCAGAAGCAATTCATAAAGAGTAAGGTTTAAATATTTTTCCCAGTTAGAAGGAGGAATATTTAAACGGTTTAATAAAGCCTTAACCTTTGCGAGAATTTGGGGATCTGAATGAATGCGAGTGCCATGATAATTCGTCTTTAATTCATCGAGGCGATAATTATAATAGCGCAAGTGTTTCTTAAGGGATTTAGAGTGGGCGCCCTTTAGATACTGTTCAAAATGATTTAGATCGTCAATTAATCTATGCAATGAGATAAGTCAATTAATAATTTTATGGGATTATAAAAGATTAAGCTTAATGAATTATTAACATTCGATCTTCAAGTTCTTCCACCGAATTGCCTCAAATTATCTGTTGCCGAAGGATGACGTAAATAAGTCCATAAATTGCTTCGTTGCCTCAATATGGCTGTTGCCGAGCGAGAGGAACAGAAATGGGGCAAGTGAATATGGATTTGTATCTAAAAATACAGCGTATCCGCTATCAACGAGGCAATAGAGCGTTAAAAAAACGCATTCTGGATGAATTTTGCGAGACGCATCATTATCATCGCAAAGCAGCAGCTCGTTTATTAAGACAGTTACCCATTTCTGATAAAAGTCCGAAGAAAGTTGGAAAAAAGAAGACCTATGACCCATCCATATTGCTGGAGCCTTTAAAAAAGATATGGCTTGGCACGGATCAGATGTGTGGTAAACGATTAAAGAGAGCTCTTCCCTTATGGTTACCTCATTATCAAAATCATTATGAGCCTTTAGCGGCGGAGATATCCTCTCAACTGCTAACCATGAGCGCTGCTACAATTGATCGCTTACTCAAGCCTGTTAAAACTCGCTATGGAAAAGGCTTAAGTGGAACAAAGCCTGGAAGTATTCTCAGGAATCAAATTCCAGTCAATACGAATCAGTGGAATACTAACGAAGTGGGTTTTATGGAGGCCGACAGCGTTGCGCATTGTGGAGCATCACTAGCCGGTGATTTTGTTTGGTCTATTACGCTGACGGATATTTTCAGTGGCTGGACAGAAATGCGGGCCACTTGGAATAAAGGAGCTCATGGTGTCTTGGGGGGTATTCAAGACATAGAAAAAAATTTACCTTTTGAAATCAAAGGGTTTGATTGTGATAACGGCTCAGAGTTTCTCAATTGGCATCTCATTCATTATTTTACTGAGCGGGACCCACAAAAAGCGGTTCAATTTACTCGCTCTCGTCCTTATAAAAAAGACGATAATGCACATGTTGAACAAAAGAACTGGACTCATGTGCGTCAACTGTTTGGTTATCATCGTTTTGGTAATCCAAAGCTCGTTGAGCTTATGAATGACTTATATTCTAACGAAGTCTCCTTGTTATTTAATTTTTTCTATCCTTGCATTAAGCTCATTGACAAAGTACGAATTCAATCCCGTGTAATCAAAAAATATGATCAACCCCAAACGCCCTATCAGCGACTGATGACGTCGAATGGTCTTACTCTCGCTCAGAAAACAAAATTACAAGAGACCTTTAATACACTCGACCCGTTTGACTTGCAAAAAAAGATTCAAAAAAAGCTAAAATTAATATTTAGATTAGTGAATATTCAACATGTAAAACAAAGAAAGGCTCTTTAATGAAAGTCTTATTCAATATTGTAAAAAGACAGGAACATAAAGCCTGTGGATATGATGGACGAGTCCTTCGGACCAGCCTGTGCCCTATGGGACGTGTGGACAAAACTATGAATAACAAAAAGACGTTATTCACAGTTATTGCCCACACTCACAGGCTTCTCGCCCACACACCCACCAGGCTCAATAGCAATTATTTTTTAATCGCAACAAAACCTCTCAAAAGCAACACCTATTCTGAGGCAACGACTCAGTATATTTTTTGTCCTTCGGCAACAGGTTCTATTGAGGCAACAGGTGGGAGGGGGTCACCCGGTTGTCGCAAACGCGCCAACCAGGCTTGTATCTTTAAAAAGTAGGCAGAAATGCTTAATCTCAAGGGCACTTGAGATGGGAGAAGAGATCTTGTAACCAGGCAAGGCATAAAGCCTGAGGTGTAGATTAGGACCTTCTCCCCGCTTATCAATCGACCGAACAGTATCTTAGGCCGCTCCATCAAAGTAAGCCTGTATTCGCAAGCTTGGTCAATGATAAATATAACCTCAAGTATTTTTTACAGCCATTGGAGATTAGCATGAGTGCATATGAATTTGTAGGTGTTGATATTGCTAAGGATAAATTTGATAGTGCCCTGGAAATCAATAATCGCATGCAAGCATGCTGTTTTTTCTAATAACGAACAGGGATACAAAGCTTTCCTCAAATGGCTTGAGCAATACACGATATCTCCTTGGGTCTGTATGGAAGCGACTGGCCATTACAGTGAGGGACTGGCTGATTTCTTAGCTGAGAAAGGAATTCGTGTCAGTGTGGTTAATCCCTTTCAAATCAAGAGCTTTGCTAAAGCCTCCTTGGCACGCAATAAAAATGATAGGATTGATGCCAAAATCATTGCACAATTTGGTCAACGTATGGAACCACGCATTTATCAATCCAACTCTGCTGAGCAAAAAGAAATAAGAGAGTTAACCAAAGTCTTGGATATGCTGAAAGCTCAGGTTATTCAGTTAACCAATCAACTGCATAGCATTAGAGGTCATGCGGCACAGAAAAGCTTAAAGAAAATGATTGAGAAGCTTGAGCAAGAAATAAAGCGTATTCAACAACAAATTGATGAACTCATTAACAATAATCAGCAGCTTAAAGAAAAATTCGAATTGTTACTTTCCATTAAGGGAATAGGCAAACTCACCGCCTATCATGTGCTGGCTCGAATACCTGACATCCAGTGCTTTCAAACAGCTAAACAATTCGCTGCTTATATGGGCATTACGCCAAAACAACAGCAATCCGGATCTCTTATTGGCAAAACGACCATCTCAAGACTTGGAGATAGTCGATTAAGAAAAGCTCTTTATATGGCTGCTTTAGTTGCCAAACGTTACAACAAGTCTCTTCTGCCTTTTATCAATAAACTGCAAACTAAAGGCAAAACACCGAAAACAATCATTTGTGCCGTGATGCGTAAATTAGCTCACATCATTTTCGGTGTCTTAAAGAATAAACAACCTTTTAATGAAAATGTTGCTTGCTTTTAAAGACAGTATCTACACTTGCTTAAATGCCCCTCATCCTCCAACACGTTATGTTTATGGCAAATCAATGTGATTGCGAGTGGAGTTTGTTTATTAATGGATTAGGATTTCAGGAGGAATGATGACAACCAATATTTATACGGAAGCCTTATCTCGACTTGATATGGCTTTTTCTTATGCTGAAATTGATCCGGAAGTCGTAGAAAAATTAAAACACTCTAAACTTTGCATGAAAGTTTCTGTTCCTGTTCGCATGGACGATGGAAGCTTAAAAATATTTAATGGCTTTCGAGTACACTACAATGACTTACGTGGCCCAACAAAAGGAGGGGTTCGTTTTCACCCTTCGGTGAATATGGGAGAGATGGAAGCATTTGCTTTTTTGATGACAATGAAGTGTGCTGTGGTAGGAATTCCTTTTGGTGGAGCTAAAGGTGGTATTAGTATAGATCCCAAAGAATTGTCTCCCATGGAGTTAGAGCGGTTAAGCCGAAATTATATTGATCTTATTGCCGATTATATTGGTCCAGAAAAAGATATCCTTGCGCCGGATCTTTATACTAATCCTATGATTATGAGTTGGATGCTGGATCAATATTCTAATATCGTTCGCCATGCTTCCCCTGCTGTTATCACTGGTAAGCCTATTCCATTGGGCGGAAGCCAGGGGCGAGAAGGTGCTACAGGGCGCGGTGCTTATTATTGTATTAAAGAACTTGAGAAAGAACGCGGATGGAACGTAGAAAAAACACGTGTCGCGATCCAAGGTTTTGGAAATGTGGCTCAATCGGTTGCTGAATTGCTACATCAAGACGGATATAAAATTGTGGCTGTGAGTGATTCAAAAGGTGGTATCTTTCAAGAAGAAAGGTTAGATATACCCAAAATAATTCAAGCTAAAAAAAGTGCTAAATCAGTTACCGAAGTTTATTGCAAGGAATCAGTTTGCGAAATAATGAATGCAAAGCAAATTTCTAAGGAAAAATTACTCGAGCTCGATGTAGATATTTTAATTCCTGCAGCAATTGAAAACCAAATTACCAAAGAAAATGTAACAAAGATAAAAGCATCTGTTATTGTCGAGCTTGCACATAGCCCCACTACGGTTGATGCTGATAAGATTCTCAATAAAAAAGGTACTTTAATTGTGCCAGATATTTTGGCGAATGTAGGTGGCGTCACTGTCAGCTATTTTGAATGGGTTCAGAATAAATACGGTTATTATTGGAGTTTAAAAAAAGTTCATAAAGAATTGCATGAGAAAATATCTCAAGAATTCAAAAACATTTGTCATTTAAAGGATAAGTATAAAACGGATATGCGAACGGCAACTTATATTCATGCTTTAAATCGATATTGCGATGCTGCTACTTCTCAAGGGACATACTCTTATTTTTCTAATAAGAAAAAAAAGTAGCAGCAAGCGTGGTCTGGTTGCAAGCAACTGTCTCTTATGCACTAATGAGCAGCAGAGTACTCGCTCCCAGAAAATCATGCTAATATCAATTTTGGACTAACATATGAAAAGGATATTCAACTATGCGTAAGCATTCTATCATTATCGCTTCTTTCACTTTATTTTTAACTCAAGCCTCATTCGCCGGCACTTTTGACACCGATGATTTATCCAACAAACAATGCGATGCTATTGCAGATGCTTGCAGAAGTGCAGGTTACACTGATGAAGGTATTGGTGATAAATCGTTCTGGTTTGCTTGTATGAAACCTGTATTATATGGAAAAACTGTAAACAGTGTATCAATTGCTACAAAAGATGTTAAGGAATGTCGCAAAGCTAAAATTGCTAAACTGAAAAAAGAGTTAAAAGAATTACAATCTATAGAATAATTTTTATTTCTCGAGAAATAATGAAAAAATTAAAAAAATGTAGCCTGGTTGACGCGTTAGCGACAATCAGATTTAAGTAAATTCAAAACTCAAAGCCTTCTTTCAATGCATGAATCATATATCCAACTTCTGCCTAAGAAAATGGCCCTTTAGTCAATCCCGGGCGACTTGATTATTCTTCAAGTACCGACAATATATTTCCTGCTGGATCCTTAAACCAAGCAATATTGGGTTCTTTTTTAGATCGGCTTCTGAAAATCCCTTTTTGATCAGTTTGCAATTCCCCAGTATATTGTTCAAATTTAATCCCTTTATCTGTCAGTGCGTCTACAGCCTTATCAATGTTGTCCACTGGAAAGTTTAAAATGGTAAAAGTAGCCGGTTGATGATCTTGTTTTTGATATATAAAAATGTCAGCGCCAGTCGCCAGGTGTAATATCAATCCCATTTTATCTTCTTCAGTTACATTCAAGCCTAAAGTGTCAGCATAAAATGACTTGGCTTTTTCGAGATCGTTCACTGAAAATCCACTAAACGCTTTTGATTGTTTTAACATTTCTACTCCTGTATTTTTCATTAATAATTTTAAGTAGTATATCTTAGGGAACGTTCCTAAATAAATTGAATTGAAAAGGATGAAGCATTGACTGGAATATTCATTGCGGCTGGATTCGCACTTGTTTTGTTTTTCCTGGAAAGAATGTTTCCCCTCAGGAAGCGCAAAAGAGACACGTTTTCCCGTCTGACTGTCAATATTGCAGTTTCTATTACTACCTTTACAGTTGCCTTTCTGCTTATACGCCCAACGACGAGCTTTTTTCTCGGTTGGACCGCCAGGACATCGTTCGGACTAATACAGTGGTTTAGACTCACGGGTCTTTGGGAAGCTTTGACCGGTTTTTTTCTGTTAGATCTTAGCTTCTACTATTGGCATATTGCCAACCACAAGATTCCGTTCCTTTGGCGTTTTCACAACGCACATCATATCGATCCTGATCTTGATGTTTCCACAGGGTTCCGGTTTCACCCAGGAGAAGTGGCGCTTTCCACTGTCTTTCGAGCTATTCAGGTAGCGCTCATTGGCGTATCGGCGGGTACTTTTGTGATATATGAAGTCATATTTCAGATTGGCACTTTTTTTCATCATTCGAACCTGCGTTTTCCGTTGCGTTTGGAACGAGCACTCAACCTTATTTTCGTGACGCCAAGGATGCATGGCATTCATCACTCTAATTTCAGGAGAGAGACGGATTCGAACTACTCCGTTGTTTTTTCGGTTTGGGACAGGTTGCACCGAACGATCGGCTTAGGAGTCTCCCAGGAAGAAATCGATATCGGTGTTCCTGGATATGCGAGGGAAAAGGATAATTACTTAAAACAAGTGATGATATTACCGTTTATCCACCAACGGGAATACTGGAAGGATGAGTCAGGTCATAAGCGATTATCCCGGAGTGAAGAGATGCGGCGACGGGCCCAGTGGCTGGTGGAATAACTGGGTCTGCTGAACTAGTACCCTAGTATAGGCTCTAACCATTTTTCAGATTCGGCTAAAGTTAAGGCTTTGCGACGAGCATAATTAATTACTTGATCTTGACCAATCAAACCAATACCAAAATACCTGGATTCAGGATGTGCAATATACCAACCAGATACCGAAGATGCTGGTAACATGGCATAAGTTTCAGTGATGGTTAAATCAATATTTTTATCGGGCTCTAACATTGCCCAGAGCGTTTTCTTTTCAGTATGATCTGGACAAGCAGGGTACCCTGGAGCAGGCCGGATACCTTGATATTCTTCATTTATGATTTCTTTATTAGATAAAGACTCTGTGCTTGAATAACCCCAGTATTTTTTTCGGACTAATTCATGCATGCGTTCTGCAAAGGCTTCCGCAAATCTATCTGCCAAAGCCTTTAACATAATTGCTGAATAATCATCATTGTTTTCTTCGAACCTTTTTACATGCTTATCGATGCCAATGCCTGCAGTCACTGCGAATGCCCCCATATAATCGATTACTCCTGTTTCTTTGGGAGCAATATAATCGCTCAGGCAAAAATTAGGGTGCTGATTTTTTTTATTCGTTTGCTGGCGCAAATGATGTAATTTGTAAATGACTTTGGTTCTGTTGCTGTCAGAATAAATTTCAATATCATCATAATCCACCGAATTAGCAGGATAAAAACCTATGACCCCTTTTGCCTGCAACCACTTTTCTTTAATTATTTTATCCAACATTATTTGAGCATCATCAAATAATTTTTGTGCTGTTTTTCCAATTAATTCATTATCAAAAATTTTCGGATATGAACCATGTAGAGACCAAGTAAAGAAAAATGGCGTCCAATCAATACGCTCAACAAGGGAAGCCAAGTCAAAATCATCAAATACTTTTATGCCAGTAAACGTTGGGATAGTTATTTTATATTTGCTCCAATCTGTTTTAAACTTGTTTTCCCTACTTTGCTCTAATGAGAGCATCGTTTCGTTTCTATTCGATCGTCGTTCAAAATCTTCTCTTACTTTTGCATAATCTATATCAACTTGTTTTTTAAACTCTATACGAGTCTCTTTATTCGCCAATTTATGAGCTACACCAACAGCTTTTGATGCATCATTAACGTGTACAACACAATGATTATAATTAGGTGCAATTTTTATTGCTGTGTGTTTTTTCGAGGTGGTTGCGCCACCTATCATTAATGGTAATTCAAATCCTTGTCGTTGCATTTCCTTAGCAACATGGACCATTTCATTTAATGAGGGTGTAATTAGTCCAGATAATCCAATAATATCGCAGTTTTGCTCTTTCGCTGTTTTTAAAATAACCTCGCAAGGGACCATTACACCTAGATCTATAACCTCAAAACCATTGCACTGTAGTACAACGCTGACAATGTTTTTACCGATATCATGAACATCGCCTTTCACAGTAGCCATTAATACTTTACCGGCATTTGACTTTGATTTTCCACTGGTAAGTTTTTCTTTCTCGATAAATGGGTATAAATAGGTAACTGCTTGCTTCATTACCCTTGCTGATTTTACTACCTGCGGTAAAAACATTTTGCCATTACCAAATAGATCGCCAACGACATTCATTCCATCCATCAATGGACCATCTATTACTTTTAAGGAAGAGTTCAATAGGACTCTAGCTTCTTCTGTATCTTGTTCAATATACTCATTAATGCCATTTACTAATGCGTGAAGGAGGCGTTCATTAGTACTAAGCTTACGCCATTCTACTTCGTTTTTTACCGTGGTTTCGGTATTTTTTTTATATTTATCTGCTAAAGAAAGTAATTGATCAGTCCCATGATTAGAATCTTTGTATGTATTGAGTACAACATCATTAATCGCATCTAGCAACTCTTTTGGTACATCATCGTATACAGTTAGTTGTCCTGCGTTAACAATCCCCATATCCATGCCTGCATTAATAGCATGATATAAAAATGATGAATTAATAGCCTCACGAACAGTATTGTTACCCCGGAACGAGAAAGATACATTAGACACTCCGCCAGACACTAATGCATAGGGTAAGTTCTTTTTGATTAATCTTGTTGCTTCTATAAAATCGACAGCGTAGTTGTTGTGTTCTATTATTCCAGTTGCAATAGCGAAAATATTAGGATCAAAGATAATATCGTGAGCTGGAAACTCGAGTTCCTTCGTTAATATTTTATATGCGCGCTCGCATATGGTGTATTTTCTTTGTATAGTATCTGCCTGTCCTTGTTCATCAAATGCCATAACAATCACAGCTGCGCCATATCGTCTTGCTAATTTAGCTTGTTCTTTAAATTTTTCTTCACCTTCTTTTAATGAAATTGAATTAATGATCCCCTTGCCCTGGATGCATCTTAACCCAGACTCTATGACATCCCAATCAGACGAATCAATCATAATGGGTACTTTGCTAATATCTGGCTCAGAAGCAATATAATTTAGGAAACGTGTCATCGCTGCAGCTGAGTCCAGCATTCCTTCATCCATGTTTACATCTATTATTTGAGCCCCGTTTTCTACTTGCTGTCTTGCAACGGATAATGCAGCCTCGTAATCACCTGACTTAATTAAATTTAGAAATTTTGCGGACCCAGTGACATTAGTACGCTCACCAACATTAACAAACAAGCTATTGCTATCAATAGTTAATGCTTCAAGACCTGATAATCTACATGCAACGGAAATATGGGGGATTTTACGGCCTGGTGTATTACCTATTGTATCTATTATTGCTTTTATATGTTCAGGTGTTGTACCACAACAACCACCGATTATATTAACTAAACCACTATCCGCCCATTCTTTTAGCTGCTCTGCCATTTTAGGAGGGGATTCGTCGTATTCACCAAATTGGTTGGGTAAGCCAGCATTCGGATGGGCTGAAACATAACACTCTGCTATATTCGACATTTCCACAATATACTGTCGCAGATCCTCTGCACCCAATGCACAATTTAAACCTATGGATAAAGGTTTTATATGCTCTAATGAATTATAAAATGCTTCTGTAGTTTGACCTGTTAAAGTCCGGCCAGATCGATCTGTTATGGTACCAGAGATCATAACAGGGTAAATAATATTGTTTTGTTCAAAATATTCAGAAATCGCGAATATTGCAGCTTTTGCATTAAGCGTATCAAAAATAGTTTCTACTAATAATATATCTACACCACCGTTTATAAGTGACGTTATTGATTCTAGATAGGAGTCTTTCAATTGTACAAAATTAATATTACGAAAAGCCGGATCATTTACATCCGGCGAAATGCTGCATGTACGATTAGTTGGGCCAATCACCCCTGCAACAAACCTTGGTTTATTAGGCGTCTTTATAGTAAATTCATCAGCGGATGAACGTGCGATTTTTGCTGAAAAATAATTTATATCTGCAGAATAATCTTGCATTTTATAATCAGCCATGGCCACACGAGTAGCATTGAAAGTATTCGTTTCAATAATATCAGCGCCAGCCTCTAAATAGGCATCATGCAAGTCTTTTATTATTTTAGGTTGTGTTAGGGACAATAAATCATTGTTTCCTTTTAAGTCACACTCCCAATTATAAAATCTATCACCGCGGTAGTCTTCTTCTTTTAATTGGTGTTTTTGTATCATGGTACCCATTGCACCATCTAGAAACAAAATCCGTTCCTTTAGTAATTGATGCAATAAATCATAATTTCTAGATTTTTTCATAAATCAAGGCTTCGCTAACAGAAATAGAAGTGAAACGAGCTATTTAATTAGACATTAATCCAGCTGCTATCGTACTCATTAATCCAGCTGTTATCATGCTCATTCCATTTACTATAAATATCGGCACCACCTCTTATTTTCCAATCTGAGTCGATGGTTAGTTTGGAGCTAATACCACCGCGAGGGTTAAAATTCATTACTAAACGAAGACGTGCGGGTTTATAGGTGGTATATAAATGGTCATAAACCACATTAATAAGTCTCTCATATGAAATAACTATACTTCGCAATTGATAGACATAATTTTTTAATGATCTTAATTCAATTATTTTCTCATTCGGATACATGGTCAAAAAAATGGTTGCAAAATCAGGCTGTTGCTTCATGCCCAGAAAAGTAAATTCAGGTACTTTAATTTTGATTTCATATGCTTCTTTGGCAGGATTCGGTAATCCTATAAGGATTGAAGAGTCTATATCCTTATAAGTTGCAAATACTTCTGTCATATTGTGTTTCCTGTTTTGAGTAATGGATATCTTTGTTCCAATAGATAAAAAATGGAGAAAAAAAGAAAACTAAAAAATAATGTACTGTTCAGACTGTTTTGTAAAAATGGTATTGCTAACAAATAGCATTCCGCTAATCCATTCATTGTATGATCATACATCCCGGATAATAACCATACGCCAAAATTACTAATAACATAAAACGCAAGTGAGCCCGTTACTCCTGCTATTACAATATTTATAAGGCTTTCTTTTTTTTGAATTACAGTACCAATATACACCATAGAACACAGCCCTAGGTAGGTGAATATGATGGAATTATATAGCCCTAAATAAAGATCAGCTAATAACATTGAAAGCAAGGTGACCAAAACGGCCACGTGTTTATCCCAAAATTTTGCCCCCGCAAATAATGCTATGGCGCCAATTGGCGTAAAATTAAATGGATGCGGAATAATTCTATATAAAGCTGATAACAAAATTATTACTACTAAGATTGCAAATCGTGGCTGAAACATAATGTATCGACTGCTTGATTCCTTATATTTTTTGATATTATCACGGTAGAGAAATTTAATAAAAGAGAAAAAATCACAGATCGCGAATCGTAGTTTTAACCCCTATGATTAATTTTAAAGCTATTTCGAATTTGAGAACAAGTCGAATGGCGAGTTATCGTCCGACCTGTTGCCTCAATAGAACCTGTTGCCGAAGGACAAAAAATATACTGAGTCGTTGCCTCAGAATAGGTGTTGCTTTTGAGAGGTTTTGTTGCGATTAAAAAATAATTGCTATTGAGCCTGGTGGGTGTGTGGGCGAGAAGCCTGTGAGTGTGGGCAATAACTGTGAATAACGTCTTTTTGTTATTCATGGTTTTGTCCACACGTCCCATAGGGCACAGGCTGGTCCGAAGGACTCGTCCATCATATCCACAGGCTTTATGTTCCTGTCTTTTTACAATATTGAATAAGACTTTCATTAAAGAGCCTTTCTTTGTTTTACATGTTGAATATTCACTAATCTAAATATTAATTTTAGCTTTTTTTGAATCTTTTTTTGCAAGTCAAACGGGTCGAGTGTATTAAAGGTCTCTTGTAATTTTGTTTTCTGAGCGAGAGTAAGACCATTCGACGTCATCAGTCGCTGATAGGGCGTTTGGGGTTGATCATATTTTTTGATTACACGGGATTGAATTCGTACTTTGTCAATGAGCTTAATGCAAGGATAGAAAAAATTAAATAACAAGGAGACTTCGTTAGAATATAAGTCATTCATAAGCTCAACGAGCTTTGGATTACCAAAACGATGATAACCAAACAGTTGACGCACATGAGTCCAGTTCTTTTGTTCAACATGTGCATTATCGTCTTTTTTATAAGGACGAGAGCGAGTAAATTGAACTGCTTTTTGTGGGTCCCGCTCAGTAAAATAATGAATGAGATGCCAATTGAGAAACTCTGAGCCGTTATCACAATCAAACCCTTTGATTTCAAAAGGTAAATTTTTTTCTATGTCTTGAATACCCCCCAAGACACCATGAGCTCCTTTATTCCAAGTGGCCCGCATTTCTGTCCAGCCACTGAAAATATCCGTCAGCGTAATAGACCAAACAAAATCACCGGCTAGTGATGCTCCACAATGCGCAACGCTGTCGGCCTCCATAAAACCCACTTCGTTAGTATTCCACTGATTCGTATTGACTGGAATTTGATTCCTGAGAATACTTCCAGGCTTTGTTCCACTTAAGCCTTTTCCATAGCGAGTTTTAACAGGCTTGAGTAAGCGATCAATTGTAGCAGCGCTCATGGTTAGCAGTTGAGAGGATATCTCCGCCGCTAAAGGCTCATAATGATTTTGATAATGAGGTAACCATAAGGGAAGAGCTCTCTTTAATCGTTTACCACACATCTGATCCGTGCCAAGCCATATCTTTTTTAAAGGCTCCAGCAATATGGATGGGTCATAGGTCTTCTTTTTTCCAACTTTCTTCGGACTTTTATCAGAAATGGGTAACTGTCTTAATAAACGAGCTGCTGCTTTGCGATGATAATGATGCGTCTCGCAAAATTCATCCAGAATGCGTTTTTTTAACGCTCTATTGCCTCGTTGATAGCGGATACGCTGTATTTTTAGATACAAATCCATATTCACTTGCCCCATTTCTGTTCCTCTCGCTCGGCAACAGCCATATTGAGGCAACGAAGCAATTTATGGACTTATTTACGTCATCCTTCGGCAACAGATAATTTGAGGCAATTCGCCGAGTAACCAAAATAGGGCTACGTAATAATTTGTTAACATTTTGAGTATAAAATATTCAAAATTTAAAAATTTATGAGAGCTGTTAGACGATGTCGGACAATAAAATAAATGAGCCAGGTGAAAACACCTTTATTTATAAAATAATAACCCCGCAACTTACAGTCAAGGAATATACTGTTGAAATTAATAATACGAAAAATAATCAAACATCCTGGCTAAGCTATATCTATGCACTTTATGGCGCTTTGGATGGTTTAAGCTTGTCCTATAGTTTCCTCAAATACTCTTTTGCCATGTGTCCCTCTTCAGAGTCCATGGAGGATTGGGTGATCGAGCCAGTAGGTATGGCGGTATTATTACAAAATACGACTACATTAGTTGTGTTTTCCATGCTGGGTAATCATTTTAAAAGTGATGATAAAAACATATTAAAAAGATATATAGCCATTATATGGCCTTATTGTCGAGATCTAATCAAGGACTTAAAAGATGGTAATAGGCTGGTATTTGGCACCCTCAAGCTACTTGAGACGAATTTTGATAAATCGAATTTAAGTCAATTACTTGTTCCCTGCAGTTTATTGATTAGTGGTTTGTCAATTGCTAATCACTTTTGGGAGAGGAGTTTACTTAGTCAGCGCAAAAATATAATGAAGGCAAATGCTAATTTATTGAAAGAGATTGAAGCAGCTTCCTTATCTAAAGAAGATATTAAACTTAAACGTGAACAAATTATAAGAAAATCAGAACGGTTAAAAGCCAGTCTCTTAATTTCTTCTATTTATCAAAGCACTATTGATAGCCTGGGTTTATACATAGGTATTGTGGGAGCCTTTAGCCTTACACCGGCATTGTTTAATGTGATGGTGGCATTTTGTGCAATCTATTTTGTTGTACGCTTGGCTGCTTTTATTCATGAGGAATATGCATTTCAGAATGCACTTCTTATAGACCAGAATAAGATTGAATTAGCGTTATACAATAAAGAGATGGAATTAGAACACTCAAGTACCCCAGAGGAAATGAACCACCACATAAATGAAATAGCATTAATTATCAAAAAAATTGCTCTTGCTCGATTGATTACACCCACTTATATTTCAGCTATTTTATCTGCTGCAAAAAACGCTTCGTTTACTATTTTCGTTATTAGCCGTATCGCTTTTTTAGCAGCGAGTGTTCTGCCAGCAACGTGTCTTGTCGCGTTACCAATCATTTATGCTACCCTTGTGTCGGCTTGCTTAATTGGATTAATTACTTATGCAATTACCCAATGGCAAATTCAGCAAACGATTAGTCATCAGGAAACAGATAAAGAAGTAAAGGGGTTTTTATCGAAAATTCAACCCTATATTTCACTACAAGTTTTTCAAAATAGCCTTTTTATTCTAGATGGATTCTTTTCTGGTTTAAGAAAAGGACCCAAAAATGCAGCGCTCGTAGTAGGGGCTTTTCGTGAAAGACATGAAGATAAGGATACCTCATTCTTACTGATGAGCGTCTTGTTTTTAAGTGCCATCACTCATGGAGTAGTGCTTTCTCTAAGGGCTTATCTAAAAAATCAGTCTTGTATAGAACAAAAAAAGCCAGAACTTGTATCACCACAAGAGAGAGCTAAATTCTATGCGCGTTCAAATTACACGTTTGCTTTTTTTTCAAAAACTGAGTCTCAAAATACGATGGTGAGTGCCGCAAACCAAGCGCATAGTCCATGTCCAGCTGGAAGCTCTTGATGGCTGACAAAGAAAAATCTTTTACAACTACGCACAGAATGAATATATATTACGCTCTGGACGACGACAGGGTACTTTGATTTTGTAGTGCAGGTTTTTTCCATTGAAACATAAAAGTCAGTATACCAGCAATCAATCCCCAAAAAGCAGCTCCTATACCCATGAAGCTGATACCGGAAGCACAAACAAGAAAAGTGATTAGCGCAGCATCACGTTGGTTCTCGTCATCTAAGGCTACTTTCAAGCTATTGCCAATTGTACTTAAGAGAGCAAGTCCTGCAATAGCGAAAATCAATTCACGTGGAAAAGCAAAAAAAAGTGTTACAATGGTAGCGCCAAATATTCCAATGAAAAACCAACAGAGTCCTGCAAATATGGTAGATTTGTAGCGGCTTTTAGGATTAATGTCTGCCTCTCTGCTAGTGCAAATAGCACCTGTTAGCGCCGCTAAACTTATGGAATAACTACCCAATGGAGCGAAAATGAAATTAATAAAGCCAGTAAAGCTAATAACCGGTGAGATAGGTGGATGGAACCCGGAGGCGTGAAGAACAGCAATACCAGGGATATTTTGAGAGCTAAGCGTAACAAAGAATAAAGGTATACCAACACTAATTAGCGTTGATAACTTAAATACTGGGGCTGTGAAGATAGGTGTAGCAAGAGCAAAGTGAACATGGTCTAAATGAAATAGGCCCTTTATTTCTGCCACCGAGATTCCAACAAGTAGGACCACGATGATCACATAACGTGGAAATAGTCGTTTTCCAAGCAAATAAGTAATAAGCATGGATGAAATTAAAATGAATTGTGCTTGCATGGCCACAAAAACATTCATTCCAAAGTGAATTAAAATACCTGCTAACATGGCGGAAGTAAGTGAACGTGGGATGTGAGTGATTGCCTTCTCAAAGGCACCTGTGAGTCCTGTTAAAATAGTAAGAAACGATGCGAAAATAAACACTCCTGTTGCTTCCGGCATTGATACCCCAGATAGGCTTGTGACAAGTAAAGCAGCACCTGGAGTTGACCAACCGGTTAAGATAGGCATGCGATAATAAAGAGAAAGTCCAATGCAGGTCGCTGCCATACTCATGCCTAAAGCAAAAAGCCAGGAACTGATTTCTGCAGGCGTAGCTCCAGCAGTTGTGGCGGCTTGAAAGACTAAAACTGCTGAGCTAGTGAAGCCCACCATCACGGCAATAAATCCTGCTGCCATATTAGAAAAAGAAAAATACCTAAGCATGCGCAGTCCTATACTAATTGTATTGATAAGGAATTGTATCAAATATTTCCTCATCTTCATTCACTACCTCGTTAATCTCCATTTTTTCATTCGTCGCAGATATTAAACGCATCCCTATGCTCGACATAAATTGTTCTAATCGTTGCTGAGGAATCGCAGGTAAAGTAATGTAATTGATAATCTTAAGCATCAGTTCCATAAGAAGTTTACCAAAACATTCTCCGTTTTTGTAAAAATGATGAAGCACAAGAATCAGATAATGTCTCTGCCTTTCTAATTTCTCTTCATTCAGAAAATCATTTTTTGTTCCGCTAAACGCATCGCTTGCTACGCACTTGACCTAGATAGGAGACGGACAAATTGATCTATAATTAAACATATATGATCGTTTTGCCGGAGAAACCTCATGTTAAGTCCATCAATTAGGAAATATATGAAGAATCATCATATTGCATACAAAACAATCAGTCATCCTAGAGCATATACAGCATCGCAATGTGCACAAGCAGCGCATATTAAAGGAAACTATTTTGCTAAATCTGTGGTTGTCAAATTGGATGGCAAATTTGCAATAATAGCAATTCCCGCCAATATTCGACTGGATTTAGATCGATTAAAAAAAGAGACTGGAGCAGAACACGCAGAAATTGCTAAAGAATTTGAATTTCAAAGCAAGTTTACAGATTGTGAAGTTGGAGCTATACCGCTTTTTGGCGAGCTCTATGATATGGACGTCTATCTTGCAGATAGCCTTGCACATAAAGAATGGTTAGTTTTTAATGCTGGTAATCATAATCAACTGCTAAAAGTCAAAAGCGAAGATTTTTTAAATCTAGTGCATCCGAAAACGTTATCGCAATGTTAGGGAACGTCCCTCAAAATACATCATTTAAACAGCTAACATGGGTTCCAGCTAATGCGGTAGGTTAAAGTGGAACCCTGAAAATCAACAGTAAATAATATGTAAATTTAATGCCCATCGTAACAGTATTCATATTTATCTAAATATAATACGGAGCTTGTCAACTTAAATTCAGATTTAAAATGCTGGAATCTATTATATTAGCTGTAATCGGAGAAAGCGCAGGGGTAGTTGCAGTACCAAAGACTGAATCTGGTGCAATTGATTTAACGAAAGCCGAGTGTATTGCTGAAGGCGGCACTCACGTGCTTTATCGATTTCCAGATGCTCCTTTTGTTATTAAATTAATGAAACAAAATCCAAACCCCAAGGAACTTGATGAGTTAGAGAAAAAATATGCTGTTTTATACGAGTGTTTTGACAAAAATAGAAAACAACGATGCATTCGGGAACAGCATATTACTCATCAAGTGCTACTACCTCCTGGAAAAGAGCCACAAGATGCAGCTCTAGCAATCGTTCCCTACGAAAAATGCTTCAAATCTAAAGTAAAATTTGATTTTAAAATAGAACCTACAGAACTTGACCCTTACTTAATGGATCACCACAAGGAGTTGTTCTACAAGGTAAATAAAGCGCTTATTCATAAAGATGGCTCTAAAGTCAATTTTGCTTTTAATGATTATGCGATCCTTGATGAAAGAATCGGTGTAATTTTGCAACGTTTGGATAGTGATTCTAAACTAAGAGACATCATGATTGAGTTTCTAAGTCACTATCGTGATTTTTATCAAAGGACCAATATCATCTTGGATGCCATGGGATTTGAAAACATTTTATTTTTTAAAGACGAAAAAGATGATTGGCAATTTAAAGTAGGCAGTGTCATCAAGCACGATACCGGAAAATACACGAACGGATTATTTGATGCATTACATGCTGGAGAGGAAGTGGATTTGACTAGTTTTGTTAATTTTACGCATGCCTATTTTTCACCGGCAAACATTAGGGCTGTCAATGTCTGTGCGCTGAAACTTGGTTTGGAGCCTGTGATTAATGATGTAATGATCGATTCAACAGATTTATTTAAAATATCTCAAGAATTATCAATAGCAGAACGAATGCTTGCCTATGCGCGACATGGCGATTTTGAAAAAATGGATAAAATACTCCTGGAAAATAAGGAAAAGCTTCGTTTTAGTCTTAGAGATTTTTGGGCATATTCTCTGATAGCTGATGAATATATCAAGCATGGGCAGCCACCAAAAGCACTTAAAAATTATCTAGATATTGTTAGTGAATTACCTGTTATTTTGCCTGAGAACAAGGATGATGCAAAAAGGATACAAGATTCAAAAACAGCCATGATAGCCCGGAAAAACATGCATGATAAAAAAATAATGCTTCATAATGAACTCACAACTTTCCTACCTGATTCTAAATTTAGCTTTTGGTCATCAACATCATCTGGAGAAAAGGTCCATCAAACAGGAACAGTTATACACAATTACATAGTTTAGGGGGCACTACCATTAAGTTAATCGATTTTTTCTATTCTCGAATTACCGCGGCTTGACCGCGGTATCCATGCCCAAACTCACATGAACCCCGCGGTCGATGCCGCGGGGATTCGAAATTGCTTAACTTAATGGCCGTGAGTTTAGGGGTCACCCATTTGTGTACAAATTATCTGTCTATCTCAGATCAGTATCCTTGGTAAAGTTTGTAAAAAATCTATCTTTTTGACCTATAATTATACGTGTTAGGTGGTTATGGGAATATGATATGTCTAGCCAACAGCCTGATCTTAATCGGGATAAAATTTTGACTGATATTACACATAAGTTAATGGATATATATCAACAACTTTATCGATCGTTTAAGAATAATGATGTTATGACGCAAGCGTTAAGTGTTTGGGACGAGAGATTAATAGAGTTAGTAAATTCGATTGAAATGACTTATACATTAGATAGAAATTCTGACTATTTTAAATCAGTTATGGGAGATGCTTTACACAAAGTATTTATAGAGCTCAAATCCTCTCATCAAGAGGAAGATTTTGAATTACTCGTCCTTCTCCCAAAATCCTCCCATGATGATCCACCGTTAGCAGAAGATGAAGATATTGCTAATGTAATAAAAAAGAGGTTATCTAATTCTCAGGAAAAGAAATTTATTTTTTTTCCATTAAATTCGTACTTTATGAATGTGTTGGCCAACTCAAAAGATAATATTTCTTATGATGATGTTACTAAACTTAGCTTCTTGCAACATTGGAGTGTGGATGTTTGTAGTAAAGAAATTTGGGAGAATAATGAGATAGTTAAAAATATAAACGCTATCGCAAAAAAGATGCCAAAGCTTGAAGAAATTGTATTAAGAGGCTGTTGTTCAGCAAGTATACCCGCTTTTCAAAGGCCTTTGTTTAACGAGAAAAAAATACAAATCGTGGCTCCGAGTAAACAGATAAGTGAGGAGAAATTGGATCAGAACCAAATTTTATTTCAACAAATTAAAGTAGATAATGAATTGATAACTAGAGTGCGATTTTTAAATTTATCTGGAAAGAGCGTAACCAAAGAAATTAAAAATATTCCTCTTAATCCCCCAGGAAATAAACTATCAAAAGACGTTGAAGAAGCAATTGCTACTGTAGCATATAAAGAAGGATTACCACCATTAGCATTAGAAACTCAACGATTAGCTGCTATTGAATCAAGAAATGCATGGAAAAATAAAAAAATACCAGAAAGCCAAAGACTATTTGCTAAAAGTATGTTTAAAAACCTTAGGACGTTTGAAGATGTTGCTTCATTTAATCCTGGAACATTAGCTTTTAAAGTAAAAGAGGAATTAAATAAAATTGGGAAGGATAATATTAAAATAAAAGGTTATGTGCATGTTTATGAGGCGACCGAAAATGGAGCAATTGGATATGAGAATAGCCCAAAAGCTATACGTATCTGATTGTCGATGTTAGCCGCACAGGGCTTGATTTTGTAGGCAAAATTCAAGCCCTTCCCCTAGTCCCTCTGACCCTCTAGTTCTGTATTTGTGATAGCATCATTAACGCGCTCGATATAGCTCATAAGAAGCAGCTTCCCATTTACCATAGCTGATGCTGCCATCTGGTGATTTTTGCTCAAGATAACGTGTATCTTTAGTTAATTTTGAATGGGGATAAATGACTGTATCATCATGTGCGGAAAAGAATAAAGCATAGGTATAACGTTCAATATTTCCTTTGGCCTTTCTAACCAAATGTTTGGTCGCAAGAATTTGATCATTCGAGGCCAGTTGCAAAAATTCACCCACCTGAAACAACATAATCGATTTATCCCTAGCATTGATTTTCTCAAACTGATCGCTATTGGAGGGCATAATATAAAGCCCAGCTTCTTCAGGCTCTTCTACTTCTATCCCCTCCCTGAAATAATAAGCGGGCATTAACGCTGTAAATACCCCGTGATCTAGATGCGCTCCACACCAGTTTGGATTGGCATTCTGTGACTCATCGACATTAAGATAATGCAGCATGCGCCCATAACCCACCATGTCATCAAGATGCAATCCGACAGCTTCATTCAAGCCCAAAAAATCCAAGACTTTTTTACCTGTTTCGAACATCAGTTCGCCCAGTGCTAAATAGGGCGTTTTTAAATCCACTTCTCTAGGCCATATGTTGCGCGGATGGTCAGGGACAAACGCATAAAAAGAAGCTTTTTTATCGTCCGTTTGCCACTGACCATTTTGATCCAAAAACTGCTCAGCTCCTACTTCATAACCCTCCGTTAGACCGGCATCACGATTAGGTTCATATTGTTTTTTAGAAGCCATATCCAACGCCGAAAATTTTCGTACTGCTTCAATATAATCTTTTGATGTTTCAACAAAGGCAGGCACATCACATACGCCAACAATACCCGTCATATATAATGCAGATTTAATTTTGTCTCTGATGAAAGCGTTTTCTCCATCGAGCAGGTCTTTATATGAAATGATATCAAAGTTCATGTCCTTATTTCCCTGTAATTAATAAGGTTATACAAAAAAACTATCTATTCTACTGCAACGAATAGTTTGGTTAATTAAACATGCCAACCTGACCTTTCTTAAAGGTTAAATCATTGTTTTCATTAGATGCTATCCTAAAAAATCCTTGACTGTCGATTGCATTGTTACGACTTGGTTTTGATAGTGGTTGAACTTGCAACGATTCCTCGTAATCTATATGGGTTGGTAACTCGCAATCGGCACGCTTTCTTTTTGAGGAATTTGCAGTAGTTTGATTTTTCTCATGAAAAAAAGATGCTGCACTTATCGAACGAACAAGTTTGGGTTGTTGGGCTTGGGGTAGGCTGCCTAAAGTATTTGATACAACTGGATGTAAAGGATAATCAGGGTGAAAAAAACCATCAGCATATTCTGAAGATCTTGATGGATCGAGAGGTTCCTCAGAAATAAGTTTTAGACTCATTATGTCTTTCCGTACGGTAGGTGACAACCATTTCCACAAATAAGCCAGTTGAATATTGGCTATCTCCATATTAAATTCCTTTACCTTTTCATCAAGGTAACTGTAACGAAATCCACTAAAACTGATTCCTAAAGATTTTAAAAAGAGCATTACACGCTCTAAATGTTTGTTTTTATCATCAAGCATAGCGACATGATGAGGGAGACGTTTTAGTGTTTTAAAAAATGCACTCAACTTTTCATCTTTATTTTTACCATCACAAAAAATAATTCCTCCCTCGCAAAAATCGTTGTCGGGTACAATGCTATTTCGAGAAAAATCGACCCCCATGTCAGCCAATTGTCTCAGCGTCTGGTGTCGAATAGAGTAACCTCGTGCTGTTAATCCGATCACAGGCACCCCGATATCTTGCAGTGCTTTAATGATTATAACTATTGCAGACTCTACAGCTGACGTTCGAACAAAATGTTGAGCCGTATTATAAACTGACATGAGTGAAGGCTCAGCGACTGTCTGTTCAATATTTTTTTGCCTATAGTGAACAAATAGGCCCTCGAACCAAGCATCTCCTCCTAATGCAAAACGAGGTGTCATGACCGTATTGTCTAGATCTAAAATCAACCAAGTATCAAAATGAACATCTTTTAAAGCTTCGCGAAAGTGTTTTATTTCCAAAATCTTATGAAACATTGTTTTTACTCCCATGAGATAGAAACAGATGAAATAACCATAAGAAAAGAAGCGCCAGGTCTAATGACCATGGCGCACTCTTAAATGAACGTGACTATTTGAAAAGACCAATCTGGCTTTTTTCAATTAGTGGTTTATCAGCTCCCGTAGATGGTGGCTGGAAAAACCGCTGACTTTGTAACGTTGTATTTCGACGAAGTTTTGTAAGAGGTTTTTGCGGTGAGTCCTCTTCATCTATTTCCATACTTTCTTCATCGGTTTCCATACGTTCTTCATCAGTTTCGACTTCTTCTGATTGACTCGCAAGCTCCGAGTTATCACCGTTTTCATCAAGGGAATTTTCGTACTCCTCATCTTCCTCATCGACATCGGGAAGATTTTTATAGTGCTCTTCCATTTCGTCGATCGTTTGCTTGAAACGCTTCAAACCCGGCAACATATCTTTCGTTAAAGGACCATCCTCAACATCTTCTTCAACGGATAATACTGTTTTTATTTCTTCATCTTCCTCAGAGGACGATTCAATAACACGCTTTCTTTTGGGTTTTGATTTTTCCTCTCCGATTTCTTTCTCTAGTTTCCCAAAAAAACCCATTGAAAGGGGTCTTTTTGGTATGGGAGACAAAATGGGAACAGGCCTTGCTTCAGCAGCATATCTTAAGTCCCTTGCATCGATTGGATTAGTTGCTGGAGCACCTGGGAATCTTGCAGCTACAGATTGTAACCAATTTATAATTCTCACATAGCCATTATCAGCTAATTCAGCCTGCATATCGTCTGTGATGGTTTGACCGAGTTTAACTAAATCTGGAAGAGTTCTTGCAGCAGCAGCTCGATTTATTGCCGTGTATACCCTTAAACCTACTGATGCAATCCAATATCCACACAATCCTCCGTTTAACCCCTCTCCATTAGGAATAATAGAGAGAGCAGCATCCCTGGGCAATTGTGGGGCCAAAATGTCATGATTACTCATTCCTGATACTTGGCCAAGTGGATCAAAGAGGTAGTATTGATTACCTCGACCGTGAATTAGCATAATCCAGTGACCAGTGACATTTCTTTGTCCTACATTTGTTAATACAGGCATAAATCCTTGCCTGTTAAGTGCTTCAATATCTATAGTAGGCATGCCGTTGTAAACAGAACCACTAGTAATGCCTGGATACCCCATACGCGCAAAAAGAGCGTGCATACCTGATTGAGTTAATTCTAGATCTTCTACATGCAACTCCGAATCTGTTTGGCGTGCAATGTGAGTAGAGGATTTAGTTGGTGCATCAACAGGCTTAGCTACTAAATCAGCTGAACGATCATGAGAAATAAAATGACGTTTTAATAGCCGAGCGTGTTCGTGAGGGGACATGTTCGGGAGGACAATTTTAGATTTTGACGCTAGCGTAATGACATGTCTTTCCCCTTTATGCCCTTCCATGGCAAGAAGGACATCTCGAATATTGCTAATTGGTTTTCCGTTAATCTCTTTAACAATTGCATGAATATGCTTTTCGTAGCCATTTGTTTCATTACATTTAAGGATTGTATTAATAACAATAATTTGCTCATCGGGATTTTTTTTGGGTGCATCAGGCAAAGTGCAGTTCTCTTCAACCAAATGCATATCCTCAAAAGTACATCCTTCTCCTTCCATGTAATTACGTGTCAATGGGACAAAGCAAACGCCAGAGTTAAAATAATAGGTTGGCATTTTGTCATGTTCTGCAACAGATACTTTTTCGGTATCGCCCAAGATGGTATCTAAAACAACATCAACATCTAATTCTTCTGTTGCATTATTTGCTGAATTTTTTCGTAAAACTCTCAGTGTCACGCTATCACCGATAAATTTTGACTGGGTCACATGAAAAAAATCAATACAGTTCCCAATACCAGGAATATCCACTGTGCCTTCATTAGAAATGGGCAAGCCATCAATAGCAAGTAAAATATCGTCTGGCTTTAATTTGCTGTAGGCGTCAGATAAGTTATCAACTTTTACAACGCGTATGCCGGTTCTTTGATCCATCTTATAGAACGCACGTTCACTGGAATTTTCAAGTTCTTCAGTAATAATAGGAATCGTTGGAAACCCACGATATTTCTTACTACCTAATGCTTCAATTAAGAAATGGCACATGACAGGTATAGGAATAATATAGCTTAATCCCTGATGACCACCATAGCCTTGAAAAGCAACCCCAACCACTTTGTTGCCAGAAAAAACAGGTCCACCACTGTTACCAGGATTTACTGCTGCATCAATTTGAGCTTGCAACAAACGTTGGTCACTCATCGAATAACCATCAACTTGAATACGTGAGACAATTCCTTTTGATAGGGATATTTCAGTTCCACCCATTGGGAAACCAACAACCATGACTCTTTGGCGTAAGCTAACCATATCGCCTAATTCAACGGGCTCTACGAGTTCATTAAACTCTGGATCATCAACCTCTAATAAGGCCAAATCACACTGATAGGAAACACATTTGACTTTTGCTTCATATTTTTTAATGCGATTATTGGCTAATCTTACTTGGATATAAGTAGAATTTTCCGCAACATGAGCATTCGTCATAATGTATTTTTTGCCAGAAGAATCTTCGACAATGAACCCCGATCCCGAGCAAGAAGATGACTCCGGATCTCTCCAGGGGTTATCATAATCTGCGATGAAATAGTCAGCATAAATTTGCACCACTGAGCGTTCATGCTGATTTTGGGTGGGAAATTTGGGTTTAGCATCAATACGCTTCGCTTTGGACCTGTCAGTAACATGGTCGTCTGTCATTTCATCATCGCGTTTTCTTTTTTTGCGATTGATCGAGCTTATGTGTGAAGTAGTGGGCTGTTGCGTCGAATTTGCTGAAGGATTCGCTTTAGCAGGACGTTTTGCTTCCGATGGGCTGAGCTCGTCTTCAATGTAACTGTCACGTTTCCTTTTGCGATCTCCTCCTCCACCTGAGCCAACTGGCTGAGAAGCAACTTGACTATGAGTCGAATTTGTTAGAGGACCGCCGGTTTCCTTTGCAGGAGTATGAGTTAAGATAGAGGATGACGAAACTTGCTCATCGTCTTTTTTTGATTTACTGGTGGGCGTTTTTTTCTTCACTCCTTTAACCACTTGCCTGCTGACTGGATTAACATGATGTAAAATGTTGTGGGTTATAGCTGTTCCCTGAGCTAAATCCGATGCTTTTGGAAATAATGGGTAAGCCTGGAAAGGATCTATCGATTGGATCAATTCCACAAAACGTTCTTTTATTTGAATTCTGACTTTGAAATCAATGTGCTGAATCAATTCTGAATCAAGCAGCATGTCAAATTTAGGCTGAATGGTCAATAAAGATTCAGGGGCGTTTATAGCAAACCATTTGACAACCCTTTCCAAAATCATCATCTGGGTATTGGCCCATTTTGGCCCTGCACCCAAATTATCTTTCGTCTGTGGATCCTTACTCATTGGCATCAATGACCAACCTTTGAGATGCAACCACTCTGGGCGAAAACTATTTTTGTACAAATTGTCTTTAATATCGGCGGTAAAAGCACGTTTTAAACGTTGCTTCATTTCAGGATGGAGTTCGTCCGCCATTTTATCAAAGAAGTGTTCATAGGCATCTCGAGCCGATTCACCCATGACGGTATTTTGATCAGGAGTTCTTGTTTTGATCAAATCACGTTGCGGCACAGAGGCGTGTTCAACCACCAATTCATCGCCACCTTTCGTTGCTTCTTTCATTTCTTTCAGGTCTTTTTCTAAATCTTTTTTTACTGCTTTAGACAGATCGGTTCGAAATAAAGGTGTTGGGCGAATCGATCCCCAAAAAGGTGGTTTGCCTTCTTCCGGGGATGGGGAAAAACAAGCAATTTGAATGGATTCTTCCTTGCCTTCCTCGCCAACATTACCAGAAATAAAGCGTTTTGCGTACATGGGTGTGTGGCCATCAGGTGTTTGTGCACGGTAACGATGCATTCCACGAAACGGCTCTATCGCTTCAATATTAACTAAAGGACGAACAACAGGTGTTTCATCATTATCTACTGAAGGCAATTCGTACTGGAGTGCAATTGTCTTATCACCCTCCTCGGTGATCACGGCATGTCCTATTTTTTTACTATTGGGTACATAACGACCATGTTCATTTTCTGCGAGATAAGAAAAATCAGTCGCTGTAAAATCTGATTTAGGGTGGTTAGAAAGCTGTGAATAGGGGGGAAGGGGTGAACCAGTGTCATTGTGCGATTCGGTTTTCTTTTTCTTCTTCGGGTCTTTTTCCTTGGAGGTGTCAGTGGACTGATCGGTATCAAATCTACCTTTTGGCATAATAAAACTCCTTTTAAAGATAATCGTAAATCCTATACAATTTCTCTGCTTTAAAAGCAGTGATTTATTTTTTAACAGAAATAAATCAGTGTGTAAAGTTTTTTAAAAAAGCAAAATAAGCGATAAAATTGAGAAAGAATTAACCTGGATTGAATTTTGAGATATTTCAGGTACTTGCTAACACATTCTTCTAGGGGAAACCATCTTTGAACTTCTGCTTGAATATCAATCTTGTTTTTCAATTTAAAAACAAATTAATTTTGACATCCAGGTAAACATTTTTTATAATCGTTGGTTTAAGTTAAAAAACCCACGAGATTCAGGTATATCATGAAAATTACGTCTTAAGTACGCCCAATCTAAAGGGCAAGGTAGAAAGCCATTCTTGGCTTTTTAGGTTTTTATTGTCCTGAAAGACAAACTTAAGAGTAATCCATGAACCACAAATCCATTCAATTTAAAGACCTTAGTCTCACTTATTCGCATTTAGGCGCCTTTATTTGGCATTTCTTAAAACCTTACCGATGGATTGTTCTCTTGTTTATCCTGCTTGCAGTACTGGCTGGATTTTGGGGACCTTTCAACAGTCTATTGATTAAATCGTTGATTAATACTCTTGCATCAAATCCAGAGACGAATATGTCACGGCTTTATTGGATAGCAGGCTTATTGGTATTGAACTTTATCGTCTTTGATAATGTAACCTGGCGAACACTAGGGTTTTTGAATTACAAATATGAGTCCGTCATCAAAAATCAGATCATTAGCCAAACCTTTGAGTATGTATTGGGATCTTCATATCAATTTTTTCAAGATAATTTATCGGGGCGTATTGCCGATCAAATTACGACACTCGCCGATAATCTCGAGATTATTTTACATCGGGTTTCTGTGGATTTTATTCGCGGAGTCTCCTTATTGATTGTTTCATTTATTACGGCTTATTACGTCAATGTCCTGTTTTTTTATATCTTGTTCCTATGGTTCATCGCGTTTGCTTCGTTTAGCATTTTCATGTCAAGACGGTTGGTGCATTTGTCTGATGAGCATGCAAGCAGCGAATCCCTGCTTTCTGGCCAGTTAGTGGATGCCTTAAGTAACCAATCAAATATCCGTATCTTTTCGCAAAAGACTTATGAACTCGTCAGAATGAGCCGCTTTTTTCACTTAGTGCAACAAGCGTTTCAAAGAAAAGAGATCTTCATTGTCTTGTTGTCCTGCGTACAAGGCGCCATGATTGCAGTGATGATGGGATTTGCAGCCTTTACTTTAATCCATTTATATGGCAAGGGTCTTATTAGTATTGGTGATTTTGCCTTAATTCTAGGACTTTCCATGGAATTGGGGCACATGATGTGGTACACCATGTTCCAAGTTGATCAGTTTAATCAAGCCCTGGGAAAATGTAAGCAGAGTTTAAAGGCGCTGATTTTGCCGCATGACATCAAGGATAAAAACGAGGTGACCCAATTAGCAGTCACCCAAGGTCGAATTGAATTTTCAAAGGTCAAATTTCATTACCGAGGCGCGTATTCGCTATTTCAAAATAAGTCGGTGACGATTGAAGCAGGTCGAAAAGTAGGTTTGGTGGGGTATTCTGGTAGTGGCAAATCAACTTTTGTGAATCTCATTCTAAGACTCTACGATGTGGTGGGTGGTCAAATTCTTATCGATGGCCAAGACATCCGCTCTGTCACCCAGGATAGTCTGCGTCAAGCCATTGCCATGATCCCGCAAGACCCAACACTCTTCCATCGAAGCCTGATGGATAATATTCGCTATGGTAGAACGGAAGCTACCAATGAGGAAGTCATTGCAGCCTCCCAAAAAGCACATGCTCATGAATTCATTACCCAATTGCCGGAAGGATATGATGCATTGGTAGGGGAACGCGGGGTTAAGCTTTCAGGCGGTCAGCGTCAACGTATTGCGATTGCGCGAGCTATTTTAAAGAACGCGCCGATATTAATTCTTGATGAAGCAACCTCCCAGCTTGATTCTATTACGGAGGCGAATATTCAAGAGAGTTTATGGGAGTTAATGCAGGGGAAAACAACGCTGGTTATTGCCCATCGTCTATCAACGCTTCTGCACATGGACCGCATCCTGGTCTTTGATAAAGGGCATATTGTTGAAGATGGATCCCACAATGAACTGCTTCAGCAGCAGGGATTGTACAAAACGCTATGGGATGCCCAAGTGGGAGGGTTTTTACCTGATAAAAGGGATGAAGAGTATGAAGAAATATTGGATAATTAATGAATAAATTACATACGGATTTTTCGACAGTAAATCATTTTAAGATGAAGGTTAGGATTGTAGTTGAAGATTTGAAATTTAAACTTGAGTTTTGGATCCACATTTTAAATTCATATTGGATTTCATGCTTATCCAAAACTCAAGTTACATATAGTACTACTAAACTTTATGATGTTATGACATCTTTAGGCTGCTGCCATCCGTAGTCATTTTCCCTGATTTGTAGCTCGTTTCAGGAGTTGCAAATAGTAAAGGACGTGAAGAGCCAAATATTTTTTCCATTAAGTTATTAATAAATGTTTTGAATCTTTCACTAGTACTAGCTTTAGCGTCTTCAAAAGCTCTATTGAGTTTGCCCTTCACGTCTACCAGATCGTTTCCATTTATCAAACCTGTTTCTGTGCCATTTGTAAGTTCATCCCGATAGGCGTTTAACGATTTTTTCAGCGTGTTGAGGCGTTCTTCTTTTGGTGAACCTTCAGGACATGTACCTAATTGATATTCAATTTGTGCTAATGCTGCAGCGATACCGTCTTGCATTTGTTTTACTTGAGCATGTAGTTGAGTTTCGCTTTTCATTCTATTTGCTGCAAGTAATCCTTGGCTTAGCAGGTCAAGGTTTTGTTGCAATTCCGCATACGTTTCATTGGTTTTACGAAAGTCACAATAACCTTTTAAACGTGTAAGATTGCTTAGAAATTCTCCAGTAACTGCGATTTGGTTGTCTATTATAAACTGAGCTAGGGCTTTTTTATCAGCCTTGTTCAAGTTGTTATTAATAAAAAAATCATTGATGTTTTGAGTAAGCCTTTTTGCATCCTCTGTTGCTATAGCTATAATTAAGTGTCCTTTATCAGATCTTTTTGAACTGTTAAATACTCCAGAAAGGTCTTTAATGATTTCTGTTAACTTTGCCATACTATTTCCTCTATTTTTTTATAAAAACGAACAAATTCTACTTGGTCGATCTTAAGGGAATATTAGGAAAGAAAAAATTTAAACAAATTAAATAAAATTAAACCATTTTTAATGGTTTATTTCAGCTTCCCAAAAAGCGATGCTCATACATTCATTAGCCAATTGCCAGAAAGAGATATAATGCGCGTGGAAATATTGGGTAATGGTGTAATTAATGAATAAATTATACGCAGAATTTTCGACAGTGAATGGTTTATTGACTGAGCTGCTATCAGGTCTAAAATCGATTTTAAAAGAAAATTTGCTTGGTGTTTATGGTTACGGTTCTTTCGTTTGGGGTGATTTTGATGAAGCGACCAGCGATATTGATGTATTTGTGGCATTGAACCAAGAAATAACACCAGAGGAGTTTGAAGCTCTGGGTAGCTTTCATACTATGCTTGTCGAATGCTTTCCTAATTGGAATGATCGGATTGAAGTAGCTTATGCTTCTTCCAGGATGTTGCAACATTTTAAGATGGAGGTAGGTAGGATTGCAGTTATTAGCCCCGGAGAAGCATTTAACATCAAAAATGCTGGCACCGATTGGCTAATTAATTACTATTTGTTGCAAAACAAGAGCTTGATTCTTTTTGGGCCCTCACCCAAATCAATTATCGCCCCTGTTTCAAAGAGTGAATTTGTAGCGCATGTTAAAAAACAAGCCGTTGAATGGAAGGATTGGATTGTCCATACGAGGGAATCTCTAGGGTATCAATATTATGTGGTATTAACCTTATGCAGAGCTTTGTATGTTATCCATCATCACGAACAGGGTTCCAAATTAAAAGCAGGCACCTGGACGTTGACCCAATTTCCCAAATGGAAGGATTTGATTCAAAGAGCACTAATACGCTCTAACCAAATGGACGTAAGCAGTCGCCTTATTCAAGAAACCTATGAAGAAGTGAATCTGTTTGTTCATGAATTGGTTAAGCACATTGAAAACGGAGATTAAATCATGTCAATTAAACAGCAACGACTTATTGAAGTGGTTCCTTATAGTGCCAGCTGGCCCATGCAATTTGCAGAGGAGGCACAAGCGGTTAAAAAAGCCTTAGGTGACAACTGCATTGAGATTCATCATATTGGCTCAACATCAGTTCCTGGTCTTGCTGCCAAGCCTGTCATTGATATGGTTCCGGTGGTCTTAGAGATCATGAAAGTCGATGCGGCTAGCTCCTCGATGCTGGCCCTTGGATATGAGGCGAAAGGCGAATATGGCATGCCTTTTCGCCGTTATTTTCAAAAAGGGGGTAACCAAAGAACGCATCACGTGCATGTCTTTGAGGTAGGTAATCCAGAAATTGAACGGCATTTAAAATTTCGGGATTGGATGAGAAACCATCCAGAGGACAGGGAGACTTATGCTCATTTAAAACAAAGCTTGGTGCGTCAATATCCTGATGACATCACTGCCTATTGCCTGGGTAAAGAGGAATTTATTGCAAGCATTGATCAAAGGGCAGGGTTTACTGGATTAAGGATGGTTAAAGCATTGACCGCTCGAGAATGGAATGCAGTGTGTCATTTTAGACAATTTTATTTTTTTGACAAAGCAAGGCTTTCTGACCCGTACACTTGGACTTTTGAGCATGATGATCATGTGCATTTTGTATTATATCAAGGTGCAGAAATCATTGGTTATGCCCATTTGCAATTATGGCCTCATCATCGGGCAGCCATGCGCATTATTGTCATTGATGAGGCAAAAAGAAATCATCAATGCGGTAGTCAGCTCTTGGCATTATGCGAAAAATGGCTCAAAAGCCAAGGGTATAAAAGTCTACATCTTGAGTCATCACCTAATGCTTTAAAATTTTACAGAAATAACGGTTATGTTGACATGCCATTTGATGATCCGGATGGTTATGAAAGCCACCCTCAGGACACAGCCGTAGGAAAAATACTATGATTCATATTGAAAAAACCATGAAACAATCATGCTGGAATTTACAAGGTAAAAAAGCACTCATTACCGGTGGTACCCGGGGAATTGGACGTGCAATCGTTGAAGAGTTTCTGCAGTTAGGCGCAGAGGTAACTATAGTATCTAGAAATAAAAATAATCTCGAGGAAGTAACCAAGAATTGGTGTTCTGAAGGTTTTCTTGTAAATGGAATCGTAGCTGATCTAAATCGAGAGGAATCCTATTCACATGTAATCAATACAATTGCCCAGAAATGGGATGTATTAGATATTCTCATTAACAATGTTGGAATCAATATCAGAAAATCTGCTCAAAATTATTTACTTCATGAATTTGAAGAGATAATGCAAACGAATTTAACGTCAACGTTCAGATTGTGCCAATTGGCTTATCCTTTTCTAAAAAAATCATCTCAAGGAAACATAGTTAATATCTCATCCATTTCGGGATTAATTGATGATGCATCGGGAGCTCCTTACGGAATGAGTAAAGCGGCGGTGATCCAATTAGGAAAGCATCTTGCGGTAGAGTGGGCGCGAGATAACATCAGAATTAATACCATAGCACCGTGGTATATTGAAACTGAATTAACCAAGCCAGCCTTATCCGATCAAGAAAAATTAAATGCCATCATTTCGCGTACACCGATGCGTCGTGTCGGAAAACCCCATGAGGTAGCGACCCTTGCTGCGTTTCTTTGTATGCCGCAAGCGTCCTATATAACAGGCCAATGCATCGCAGTAGATGGTGGATTTTTGGCAAATGGTTTTGCAAACCATTCTAAAATTTAATAGACAATTGCGCCAAGACTCCCATCTATCTGTCATTCCGCAGTAGAAATTAGAATTATTTGTGTGAGCATTTGCTGAGGAAAATCGTCACCCTCCGCGAAAGCGGAGGGTCTATGAAAGCAAGTCAGATAGTGAGTGATAATGGAAAAATACTCATACGTGTACATTGTAACAAATCAAAAGAAGGGTACGTTATATATTGGCGTAACATCAAACCTCATTAAAAGGATTTGGGAGCATAAAAACAAGATGGTTGAGGGTTTCACCAAAAAATATGGTTGTAATCGCCTTGTTATTATGAGCAACATTCGGATATGTTTGAAGCAATTAAACGTGAAAAGAGATTAAAAAAATATCTTAGAACATGGAAAATAGATTTAATTGAGTCTGTTAATCCAAAATGGGACGATTTATACAAAAATATTTTGTGATTAACAATAACATGGACCCTCCGCTTTCGCGGAGGGCGACGGTATGTGATTGCAAAGATGGATCCCCACCTACGCGGGGATGACATAGTTTTGGTAAACACTCATTCTATGCGTCTACATAGCCAGCTGTCATTGCGTCACAATTCTTTTGCAATGAATTGAATTAATGCAGTAATCTTTGCCTTTACTCGTAAAATAGTAGGCAAAACCTGGAAGACCTGCTGAATCCCAATATCCCGCTGTTCTCTTTCAGAACTGAAAGCACGCTCTATATTGTATATTAGCCAGTTGAGCCAGTTGCCAAGAACACCATAAAATGCAGCCTCCAAATGATCCTTATTAATCGCTCCTCCAGCGAAGGCATATGCTTTAAGCATTTTTATAAATAACGACTTATTGAAAAGCTGTGTAGTAATGCCACTCCAATCAAGGGCACAATTGATAATTTCATAAGTTGGATTGAGTTTTCGTGCGGATTCCCAATCGATTAGAAAGGGGAAATCATTTTCATCCCATAAAACATTTTTCTGATCAAGATCGCCATGGCTTACCACACTGTTACTTTGTAAAATTGGTATCGCTTTTTGATAGAGATCGTTGGTCTTTGTTATAGCCGATTGATTATCTTTTAATTGCTCGCTAAAGACTAAATGTTGACTTAATGATTCGTTTATCAAAGAAATAATTTTCCCATTAGAGTGAATATCGAATTCTTGGGAGTCAAGCTCAGGTACATTAAGATTGATGCCGTGGATTCCAGCCAGGACAGTGGCAATCTTAATCGCATGCACCTCAGATATGGCGTCCTTATCAAGTGCTTTTGCTGCTATCCAAGGATAAGCAAGAAAAGCTTCATCTTCTGAAAAAATTAAATAATTATTTTCCGTTTTTATAGCATGGACTGCTGGAATATTATGCCTGGAAAATTGAAAGGCAATTTCTTCCGTCAGTTCATATTGGAATCTTAGTTCCTCAGTAAATTTAATATCATTATTTAGCTGTTTTATAGCAAATTTAGAATCTCTACCTTCCAGATACCACATTCTGTGCAAGAGTCCACCGTAAACTCGTTTAGGCAATTCGCAAGGTACAATATTTAATTTTTTACAGATTGTTTCTAATTGATTTTTATTCACGTTGATACTATCTCAGAATGCCTTGTGTTTCTGAATCTTCGTTAAAAAATTTCACGAAAAAAGTCTTGCTTAATTTGGGATTTTTTTTATTTTCCCTGGTGAATTCTGCTTTGAAGCCACATTTTTTATAAAATTCTGGAGCTTGAAAAGCACTTGTCACTAGGTTGATATTATTGAACCCCTGACCTTTGAAATGATTTTCAAGAGCTGACAATAACTGCCTTCCATATCCTTTGCCACGATAAGAACTGTCCACCCAGATATCATCAACATAAATTTCTGCGAACGCCGTATAAGCATTGAGAACACCAAAAATCTCATCTTTTTCATTGGAGATGACTACTGAAAATCGTCGGTAATTAACGTCTATACCATGACGGGTTTCATAGGCAATCAGATCTTTGGTCATTCGTTTTTCAGTCGCCTCATCGATTTCATCAAATTTGATTTGGCATTCTTTCTTTGTGATATCCGAGCCATTTGTAAAAATCATGGGAACTGTCCTTGTTGTGTGGGCGATTTTAGTTTCTTCGTAAACCACAATACCAAATCATCATCTACTGGAGCACTATTACCTGGTTTAACCGCTTTATACTGGTAAGTCACACCATGGCCATCAGGGCTGTATCCCTTTTTGATATACAATTTTTGAGCGTTGCCATAATCTTGATATAAACCGACACCCAAGCCAACCACATCACTACGTAATGCAGCTTCTCTTTCTGCAGTATTCAATAAGCGAGAACCAATCCCCTTATTACGATATGGAGGCAGAACATTTAAATCCATAATCTCAGGAATATGATTCTCTCTAAAAGGCTGATAATAGGAAACCCACTTTAAGGTCACATAACCTGCAAGTTGTTCATTGTAAAAAGCAAGCCAAATGAGACGTTCATCTCTCATCTGTTCATGCCAATACGATTCAAATGTCGATTTAGGTTTGGGCCAATGGTGACGAGCAAATTCATTGACTAAATGAGTAATATCTTTTTCTGCAAAGGTGCTTATTTTTATTGGACTCTGCTTTTGAATGGATGGATCAGATTCAAAAAATTCTTTACGCAAAAAATAAAAAACAGAATTCTTCTGAAAACCACGTCGTTCAAATTCAAGCTTAAATCCTAACTTATGATAAAAACCAATTGCTTCCCAATCCATGGTATTCACTGTGGCAAAAGTGCAACCCTTTTCTTTTCCATAGTCCAAGGCGGCATTCATGAGTTTCTTGCCCCAGCCTTGATTTCTTATTGAATCACTCACCCAAAGCTGGTCGATGTAAAGACAGCCATAAAGCGTACTTCCATTACACCCACCTACAATTGTGTTGTCTTTATCACGAATAAAAAAAGCAAAAAAATCCAGAGGCTTAAACCCCTTTTTTTCCCTGGCATAAGCCATAATGCCGTTGCCTAAAATTTGAATATCATTTGGCAATGGATTCTCTTCAAAAGATAGCTGTAAAGTCATGATTGATGCTACTCGAATAGAGTACAGTGTGCCATACCACCTAGATGATTATTCATCAGCAATCGCACCTCTGCGCCAGTTGGGGATCTGTGTTGATACTCTTGTGGGATAGCTTTTGTTTTCATTTACTACCTCAATATTTTTTATTAACAGTGTGTCATGTCTGGCTACTAAAACCTTCATTACACACTGCATCAAGGCTTCGCTAGCTGCTTACATTAGAATATTATTTTTCGCCTCGCATCAGATAAATGGATAAGGTAAACCAATATTCACCAGAAAATTTCTCTTGGCATTCTTGATCATATGTGTTTACCAAGGCCTCATTAATGGAGTTGATGTATTTACTGGGGATTTGGCCTTGAAAAAAAGCAATACCTTTAACAAATTTACGAAAAATGTCCAGAGAAGGTAAAAGAATCTGATGCTTTAACCGTTCAAACTTGATGTGTTTAAAGGGCAACGCAAGTATTTTTTCTTCTAAGTTTTGAAAGTCCCGATAATCTACCGGTGGTTTAAAATCGTTTAAACAGGGGAATTGCCCAGACGCTTGAACACGGTAATAGCTTGTAATGAAAGGATCATCGCCGGAAGGAAAAAGAGCCAACACTTTTCCAGTGGTTTTTAAAGCCCTATGAATATTGAGAAAGGCTTTTTCTATAGCAAAAGCGCACCATTGTAAGCACCAAAATGAGACAATATAGTCAAACCGATTCTTAAATGACATGACCAATACATCTGTTTGCTGCAATTTAGCATTAGGATAATCAGCAATCTCTTGTCTGGCCAATGCCAACATATTCTCTGAGGCATCTATCCCTAAAAATTGACCTTGCGGAATTTTATCCAAAATCTTACGGCTGAATGTCCCATTGCCGCATCCAATATCTAAAACATGATCCGTTTGCTTTATTTCTAAATATTTTAAATAACTATTTGCAATGTTTGCTTGGATATAAGAGCCAATTGCATAATCATGAGCTGGCCATTCTTGTGTTGGCATCTCAGGTTCCTTGTTTTTTATTATTTGTTAGCACACGTAGTCTTAGAGGATTTCTCAAGGCTACGCGTGCTTCTCAACGAGTACGACTATAAAAAAAAATTAGTTAAAAATATATTTAAGACCAAGCATTAAAGCATAATTTTTATTATCTAAACCAGCCGAATTAGGAATGTACAACCGTTCTCCCGAATCATTATCTGTAATTTCCATGTTCGCTTTGGCATTAGAATAACGAGTATAAGAGGCTTCAGCAAAAATCTTGGTATTTTTTGTGAAATAATACCCTGCATTCAGCGTAAGGGAGTGAAATCTTGAGCTATCTCCCCATTCTTTAAATGTTAAGTTACGAGCATAATGCTCATCGTTGTCATTCGCTTTTACCCAATTGCTGAATTTAAATAATAAGTTCAATTCAATATTATTTACCGCATATTTACCAGTAAGCCCGACATAAGGAGAGCTGAATGTTTGTCGATAGCCTATTCCAGGTTCATCATCTGCGAAACATCCAAAATAACGGCCATTATCATATTGGAAGCATCCACCTTTCGCCATGAAACTAAACGAGTTTCGTTCATAGCCACCGAGTAATCCTAATTTATAATTTTGATTATAAAGCAGCCAGGTTTGCAAATTAAGATCGATTCCATTGCCATAATCAAGATGTGTATTTTCATGGTGAGACCAATCTGTCCAATGGGCTTGATTATCATTTAACCAATCATAATCATCTAAAAGTCCTTTACTTTTAGACAATGTAGTCCATCCTCTTCCATTCAGACTAAGCCAAGACAGTAAATCGTAATTTATCTCGGCTTTTGTGATTAAGGCATTGTTTATTTTCCAGTTTAACTGGCTAAGTTTTCTATCCGTATTTTCTATATAAACATACTCATGCGACTCTCCTGATAAATAGCCTAATCCAGCATTTAATGACAATCCGTCAAACTGATAAGCCATTTTGTCTGGGCTAGAAGCAAAAGTACTGATAGGGGATGCAATGGCTAGTGACACGATGGTGAACATGAATGCGTTTTTTCTCATGGTTTTTCCTACTTCTTATTATTAATTAAAGACTTAAGATCCCGTCGTCTAAATTGGGATCAAAGAGCTAGCGCTGGGTGTAATTTAAAGAGGAAACCTTAACATTTTATTAACAATGTGATTTTTTTTTGTATGAGCATTTAAAATCAATAGGTTAAATTTTAGATTGCCAACCTTCGAACCAGTGTGTTGTGGAACGAGGTCTTGCCTTAGTGGAAAATTAATATTATTGACAATAAATAAAGAATTATCAGTCAAGACTTCATTTCACATTATCTTGCTTCTGTTTGACGTAAGGATCTAATTACAGGAGTTCTATAAAATGCATCAACAATCGATGAAATCTCTATCCTTCTACTCCTCTCAAAGTAAGATTAGAAGATCTCTCACCCGATTTGGTTATATCAAACTAAGTCCAAAATATTAAAACGGGTACATGGGCTGTTTTGTGTTATAGCCTGAACAAGATGAATCTTATTATCAAAAAATAATCATTCATCCCGCGCATTTTCCAAGTTATCACACCCAAATCCCAAATCAACCAAGCCATTGAACAAATTGACTCCCAAATCGCAGAATGGGTTAGTTCCTATCAAATGTAATCGTCTCGTGGAAGTCCATCATCGATGGGTGCTCATTGTTTCCATAACCGTCACCGGATGTCCTTTGAATTCATCTTCGGCTATTGTAGTCCAACCAAGACGCGCATAATAATCAGGAATGGTTGCATCAAAGGCAAAAAGATAAAGGGTTTTGAAATCCATTTCGGCTGCTTTCGCTTTGATTCTATCTATGAGTATTCTTGCAATGCCTTGTTTCTGGTAAGGTGGTGAGACAACCAAAGAACCAAGCCATGGGGTTAAATCAGGACGAATCCCATCATTTTCACGCAAAGAACACATACCAACAGGCTTATCGTTGTGGAAAGCAACGAAAGTGAGTGGTAATTGTTCACTGTTTAAATGGTTATGAAGATTATCTTCCACGCGTGCAATAGGAACATCAGGAAGCCAAATTTTGCCAAGCACTTCATGCCAAATATTGGCAAGTGAAGCAATGCATTCTGGGTGATATTTTAGGAAATCAATTGTTATCATAACTTTTTTCCCATTAGATAGACTTGGATGGGTAATGAGAATCCCCGTCGCAATCATCAGTATACCTGATTTCCCGTTAATCTCGACAAAAAAATAACGAATGGTGTCGAGATCATGTACAGCATCTGAATTAGTTAATTATAATCAAGTCAATTTGCTTGGGTTGGTAGGCTCTTCAACTTTTTCACGGGGAGAAAATACTTCCAATATTGATTGCATATTTTGTAGTTCTTCATAAGAAATTTCACGGTCAATCACGCCTGGATCCCCCTGAATTTGAATGGTGCCTCCTGAAGCTAGCAATTGTTTTAAATCAGATAAAGCATATTGATTTTCATGAGTAAAACCAAACCCCTCAAAAACAATTTTTTCAAATTTTTTTCCTTTCATTAATGGCAAGATCGTTCTCTCGCCAAAGGCAGCTACAAACGTAGGATTTTTCCCTAAATCAGGATCAATACTCACCGCATCACTATGACTGTGTTCACTCCGATAAGAGGATTCTTCTTTACATGGCATTCCTCCATCATCAGTAAGGGGATCATTACCACAACCAATGACTAGGACATCCTTTTTCTTTGGAACTTCTCTTAGTTGAATGACACCATGTTGCTGATAAGTTTTTTCTATTGAATCTTGAGAGAGTTCTATCTTTAAATTATCCACATTATAACCATGGAGTCCAAAAGGTAGCTGACTTACCTCTTGTTTAAATTCTGTTTGCGTAATTTGAGGATTAAATTGTTGATATTTATGAAGATCTGAATGTAGAGTCGAACCGGTAAAAAAATCAAAATGACTAGTTCGCGACTTAACATCCCCCTCTGAATAAGGGAAGGTTTTATAATCAGGTGCGTAATTAGGATGTGGAGCAAAAACATCGGGATTCCTGTCCACAAAATCTTTATAAAGCTTTACTAACCATTTTCTCATACGAGCGGTCAACAAAGATATTATGTACTAATTTTAGCATGGAGCCTGGCTGCTTGCAGCCAGAGCCTTTATATTAAGGTATTGTCGACACAAATCCTTATGCACAAGCAGCAGCAAAGGATCTAGTGTCTACATCATTATCGTAGGAAGTAACAGCCATTTCATGAAGCAAACCTACGCCTGGATGATCGTTATCCTTATCGTCATCATCGAATTTAAAATGAAAAGGTTTGCAGTTTAACGGAATGTCGTGATGCGTTTTTCTCCCAGCAACTACCATAACAATTAGGGCAGGAGATAGCAGACTACCAGTCATAGGTGATGTAGTAGGAGTGTCATCAGCAGGTAGCGTAATCATTTCTTCGGAAGGCTCATCACTTGAAAGCTCATCACCACTGAAGCAATTGATTAAGTATTTAGACAATTTGCCAAAAAAATTGGATAGTTTGCCAAAAAAAGTTTTAATATATGGGAGAATCATCGTGCCAAACTCGTGTAAGTCGAATATTAATGCATAAAGAATAATCATTATACATAATGTCAATTAAAAATAAAGAGAAGAATAAAACTCACAACACCATCCCATTTACTTGAGCATCCCACAAGGATTTGAAGTAACCATCTTTGTTAATGAGTTCATCAAAACGACCTTCTTCAATGATTGCTCCTCCTTCCATGACCACAATCCGGTCCATATGCCGGATAGTTGAAAGCCGATGGGCGATAGCAATCACAGTTGCCCCATTTTGTTCCAAAATGGTATTAATGGATTGCTGAATTTGTTGTTCCGTTACGGTATCTAAGCTAGAAGTCGCCTCATCCAGAATAATGATGGGAGCATTTTTTAAAATGGCTCGCGCAATCGCAATACGTTGGCGTTGGCCACCAGATAGCTTTACACCTCGCTCGCCAACAATCGTCTCATATTGCTCTGGTAAAGACTCTATAAATTCATCAATATTGGCTAATTGCGCTGCTTGTTTAATTTCTTCAAAAGAAGCATTTTCTTTTGCATAGCCAATGTTTTCCGCAATGGAGCGATGGAAGAGCATGATATCTTGTGGGATAAGTGAAATTTGACGTCTGACTGAATCAGACGTCATCTCTTCAATGGAATGACCATCTAGTAAAATAGTTCCTGAGCGTGGTTTGAAATTTTTGAGTAACAAAGAAATTAAAGTGGATTTACCAGCACCGGAATGGCCAATAAGTCCTATTTTTTCGCCTGCTTTAATGGAAAGATTCAAACCGGAAAAAATCGGCTGTTCCTCCTGGTAGGCAAACGATAGGTTTTTAAACTCAATGGTCCCTTGTTTTAAACGAATATCTCGCGCGATGGAGCTGTCAATCGTTTCATGTGGTGTCTCAAGGACATTAAATGAAGATTTAAAATCTCCAATTTGCTTTGTGAAATCACACATTCCCGAGATAAATGCCCATAAATCAAATGAAATTGCTAAGGCTGTAAGCATCACAAAAATCAAATCGCCGGTTGAAATTTCAGCTTGCTGGCGCAAATGAATCATGAAAATAAAAACACCAATGAGCATGAACCAATACAGAACGCTACCCACTAAATTAAATTTAAAATCATATTGATACAACGTGACTTGGCGTGGGACATAATCCTCAGACATGAACGCGCTGGCACGCTTTAATTCATCCTGACGTTTTGCAAAGTAAAATAAAGAAAAAATATTGGTAATGTTATCTGAAAAACGTCCAATCACATGGTGCTTTGATTCAGCGGCTTCATTGGAGTATCGATTAAGTTTAATACTCATGGGTAACAAGAGCGCAATCACAAGGGCACACCACAGCAACATAAAGAAGAAAACGGTGGTATTGACTATTAATAAAACGAAAATAGATACCACTACCACCGCAAAATTCTTCCCTATTGTGTGATGTAAGCTAGAAAAGACAGTATCGTAACCATCTAAAATGCCTTTTAATTTACTGATGAGGGTGCCTCCCTGAGTATTCTGAAAATAGCGATAGGAGTGGTATTGAATATAGTCGTAGACGGTTAAAAGCAGCCGTCGGCGTGCATAAGGTTCTGCCTTCCATTCTCCTATATTACTTAATCGCCACACCACATCCAGTCCAATTTGTGCTGCAATAAATAAAACAATAGGATGAATTAAAATCTCATAACTAACAGGCCCTTCTCTGGAAAAGGCATCCACCAGTAATTTCAATGAATAATTATTGGCAAACACATAAAAAGCAGTCAAAATGGGTGCCTGCATGATGAGCAAGTACCACCAGCGATAAGGCTTGATGATGCTCCACAGGAACTGCCAGATGGTGGGTGCTTTAAAATGGTGCAAGTTATTCATCTTAATCAGACTCCAAGCAAACTGTTTTTGTAACTCGAATAGGGTTTAAGAACGATTGATCATGAGAAATGACAATCATTACCTCTTCATTAAACGCAGAGTTCAATCGTACTCCTACAACGTTGTTGTAATGCAGATAATACATTTAAATAAAAGGTTCTGCTTATTGTCATTTAAGATATTTATTTTTATATTGATATAATTGTCAAACTTTTGCATACGCTTCGCTACATCGGGGGCTTTGTATACTGCCGAATTAAAATCCAGCAATTGACCAAGGATCAAATGAAACAGCCACGTGTATTGGGATTGCCTGCGAGCACCTCACTCGTTATTGGAAATATGGTTGGGGCTGGTATTTTCCTTTTACCTGCTTCTCTTGCAGCAATAGGGAGTATTAGTTTATTAGGCTGGGTTGTGACCGCTTTGGGTTCTATTTTATTGGCTATCGTTTTCGGTAAACTAAGCCAGCGCTTGCCTTTGGTCGGAGGATTATACGCCTATTGCCATCATGAGTTGGGTAGTTTTGCTGGTTATCAAGTAGGTATTGCCTACTTACTGGGTAATATTATTGGTGATGCAGCCACTGTTGTTGCTTTATTGGCCTACCTTACCGTCTTTTGGCCTGCAATTAATGTGGATCATCGTTTAGCATTTTTTGTTGGCAGTGGTGTTATCTGGTGCATCGCTTTACTTAATATTATCGGCGTAAAGGAAGTCAAAATCGTTCAAGTCATTACTACTGTTGTTAAATTAATTCCTATTGTTCTTGTCTCAATAGTGGGGCTATTTCATGTACAAATTGCTAATCTTGCAGAATTTAATGTTTCAGGACAATCTAATATAGCTGCTTTGGCCAATGCAGCTATGTTAACTTTTTTTGCTTTTGCAGGATTGGAATCAGCAACAATTCCTGCAGAGAATGTTAAAAATCCAGAGAGGACCATTTATCGGGCTACAGTTTTGGGAACCGTTATCACCGCACTAATTTATATACTGAGTACCATAGCAATTATGGGGATGTTTTCTCCCGGGTTTTTAGCTAATAATCCAGCTCCTTTTGCTGAGGCAGGCAAGCTGATTTTTGGCGAGCTAACTAACCAGATTTTTGCTTTAGCAGCCATTATTGCCTGCATATGTACCATTATTGGTTTTTTATTCATTACTAGCCAGGGTGCTATGGCGACAGCAAGAGATGGTTTGTTGCCTGGTTTTCTTGCAAAATTATCGCGATATCAGACTCCTTATTGGGCAATTATTGTTTCTGCTCTGATCATGACGATTTTTTTGGGCATGAGCTATTCTAAGTTACTCACGTCTCAGTTTACTCTTCTTGTCACTTTATCTAACCTGTGTATTCTGGTGCCTTATCTTTATACTAGTATCGCTGCCATGGTGGCTTTTCAGCAATTTAAAGAACCAAGTAGCAGGGGCAATTTTATCAGTGTGATGGTCATGGCTATTTTGGCTTGTATTTACGTTTTATTTGCCATCGTAGGCTCGGGCAAGGACGTTATTTTTTATGGCATAATCTTATTGTTTATTCTAATGCCTTTCTATTCATTTATGGCTATCCATCGAGATAAGTCAAAATCAAAAAACATTTAAAAGAAACAATTGATCTGTCTTTGATCAAAAAGTTATTCTTTAGTACAATAATGATTATTTGGGTTATTGACACTGGAGAAAAATTTTTGCCATACCTTGCGTACCCCTATATTCGCAAAGCTCAATCCGATGATTACGATGCTATATGGGCAATATGGATGCAGGATCATATTATTCAATGGATGTCTTTCGGCAAACAGAGTAAGGAAGAGTTTAGAACACATTATGCACGTATGACGGAAGCAAGCGATATTTATGTGCTTATTGATAAAGTCAATGATCAAGAGAAAATTGTTGGGGTAAGACGAATTAAATTCGGTAAAAATCAATATCAACATATTGCAGAATATTGCTCAATGGCTATTGATAAGGATTACCAGAGCAAAGGTTATGCAAAATTATTTTATCAGGAATCTGAAAAAATCGTACGCAAAGCTGGCATTAAAAGGATACAACTGACTCAAAGCGGTGGAAATCTCGCAGCCTTTCATATAATTGACAAGAGTTTTTCTGAGGAAGCTGTCTTCCCTGATTGGTTACAACGACACAATAATAATGGCGATTTCTACCTAATTGAACGCTATATTTATCGCTTCTTAGACGATAAATTGGCTGCAATTGCTTCTAAGTTACCAAGCTTAAAATATCAGGAAGTCATTCCGCCGCTACGGGCTGTAAGTAATAATGCTATTACTGTTCAACGTGTCAATAATCAATTCATTGCTTACTTTAAGGAAAAACCATTATTAACTCTTGATTTTTACCCAGACAATTCTGTGATTCGACATATCGGTTTCCTGTCAATACAATTTCACTTGCTTGATCATCAACCTGAAGCTACTCTGGCTTTGCAAAAAATTCTGTCAGATATCCTCGAAGAAGGTTGTGTAAAAAAAGTAGAATTATTCACTGCTGAGCTCGCCGTGGCTGAGTTATGCAGAAACACAGGTTTTTTTGTTCGTGGTGAAAAAATTGCTTCTTATTACGATGATAAGGAGGGTTATAAAAATGAACTAGGGGTTGAATACAGTTTCTTTAATATTGTTGACACACAAAGTTTAATCACAGCTAAAATGGCTGATCCAATGAAAAGAGAAAGTATAGCCTCTGTATTATTGAGTTGTTCTGAAAGGATTGATGCATTAGTCAAGAATAAAACTTGCGATTCTTTAGGTGCTCGTTATCTTGAAAATTTAGTTTATCAAATAGTCCGTGATGGTTTGGGTCTAAATAAAATCTTTTCATTAGTTGATAAACGATGGATACCTTTAATCAATGAAGTGCCATCTGCTCTGCATAATGATTTATGCTGTCTTCAGAATCGCCTGCAAAGTACAGGTATTGCCCCTTTGTAAACGAGATAAATTGGATTGTACTGACTCCCTGGATTTAGACCAACTAAGATCATAATTTTGAGAGCAAATGTAGACTGGTTGCTTACAGCTGTCTCTTGATCACATCTCTGCCTATGCCCCGCGGCTGTCCGCTGGGTTCAGTGTTTAGTGCAGTGCTCCTGGATTCCGCGGACAAGCCGCGGGACATCGGAGAGCGGAGCTGGACTGGGTTTTCAGAGATGTGTAGAAGATTCAGTTGCTTGCAGACAAAGGAACTTTCAATCATAGCCAGTTATGCTTATTAGGATGTAAATGGAATGGTTAATTGCTTCTCGTAAATGGAGGCAGTTATTGATTCATGTATCTCATTTAACTTTTCGGTAATTGCTTTATGATTTAACGTTGGCCCTGCATCTATATATCGGAAATTCTGATGCTCCTCAAACGTTTTAATTGTATTCAAAAAGGAAACTAAAGGGGTTGTAGCGCCTATTTCTAACTTGGCTATTGCATATTTTAGGGTACTTGGGTGATCTGGACATTTTGAGGACATCGAAGGTGCAAACAAAACTTGTGTCTCTTTAGCCCATGTATTTGTAATATCAATAACCCCTGAGCGACATTCAGGTAGTCGACTTTCAATTTGCGCCAGAATGTAGTTCAGATGAGAAAAATTGGTATGTGATATTAGCAGGAATTTAATATGACTGTTTTCATCTAAAAAGCGTTTAAACTCAGAAATTCGTTCTAATGATTGTTCGTCAACTTGAGCCATTGAATTAAAGATATTAACAAAATCTAAGAAACTGATCGCCGTCTTGAAATGTTCATTTAAGTTTTTGCAAAAGTCTTCAAGAGTAATATCTGCTATTCTCAATGGTCCTAGATTAGGTACCATCCACTGCCAAATTTGCTCACCTGTTATATTTTTCCTCGTGCAGAAAAATAATCGGTGAAACCTGATTTTAATTTATTAACATCTGATGAGATAAACTGCCCTAGTGAAAATACTGCAAAGATCATTTTTCCCCAAAAAACTAAGTGTGGCGAATGGTATATTATAACAACAAGAGAACATTATGCATAATAATTGTCATGAAATGTACGTCTACGCAGGATTAAAACCACGATACAAGTCTAGGTAAGTAAAGTAAAACCTGGGTTATGGTCTTTCAGCCCCACCCAGACTTGTATCATAGTAGATTCAGGTAACAACTCATTGATAGGTATAAAAGACAGGATTATAAAAAGACCTCTGTTTTTTTCCATTGGCCATTACTATCTTTTACATAAACAATGCGAGAATGCAAATTGTGGGCACCTCGTTGCCAAAATTCTATCTTTTCTGGAATAAAATGATAACCTCCCCAAGTTTTGGGCATAGTGATTGGTTTGTTTTGATATTCTTTGTGTAATTCATTATACCTTTGAACCAGCTTATCATAGGATTTTATTTGTTTGGCTTCACCAAATAAAACGGAAGTTACTTGATGAGTTGCATCCCTTTCTCTGAAAATTTTTTCCGCTTCTTCTCGGGTAAGAGGACGCACAGTCCCACTCAAATTGACCTGTTTTTGTTCTGGATGCCAGTTAAACGTAACGGCTGCATTGGGATTTTTTTGTAATTCCTCAAATTTTTGCGTGTGAAGATTTCCGATAAAAGAAAAACCATCTTCATTGATATCTTTGGCCATCATCGATCGGGTGGAGGGTTTGCCTTCATTGCTGGCAGTGGCCAATATAAAATAGGCAGCTTCTCTCTCCCCCATCTTTTGACTTGCTTCATGATACCAGTCTAAAAACTGTTGCATGGGGTTGGTTTTCATTTTTTCAGCCTGAAGTGGCTTATCATGTAAAGGCTTTTCGGGGGGAGGGTTATTAGCTAATAAAGATGAGCAAACCAAAAAGAGAAAAAACACCCACAACATTTGCACTTGTTTTCGCATGACGTACCTTCCTTTGTATTCAATAACGATTTTAAAATGGTCCCTAGGCAACCCATATTTATACTACACGTTGATCCTCTGCAACAAGTATAAATAGAAGGGACCATACCAGGGAACGTCCCTGATGAACATCAGCTATGAGGTAACTCAGAGGGCACAGAGGCCGCACCTAGCGTAGCGATTATATGCATGATTCCGAGATCACCAGTTATTTTCCGACCTACGGTTAAATTAATATTAAATAACTGACTCACTTTTTCTTTATCCGTCTGATAGATAACCTTTAACGGTAAGGTGATGTTCCATTGGTTGTTGTTGGATTCAATCAGTTGCGCTTGCCCAGCCATTTGGCTGCTCATGATGAGATTAAGCGTTTTGATTGCGTCGATATTACCTGATTGGTCTAATGCAGCCTTAAACTCAGCCCAGCCTTCTTCGGTGTAACATGACTGTAATTTCTGCAACTGCGCATCAATAAACGCATGGTTAAAATCAAAAGATTGTGTTACAGCGTATTGTGCCCAACTTAAAACAAGTGCTGGATCGATATTTGTAATATCGGCAGGAATTTTATAGTCACAATTGATGGTTTCTGCTTCTGCTAGTTGTTTAGAGACTAACATTTGATTGGCTGGTGTATCTTGCAAGATTTGAGGAGTTTGCTGTGGAGCTGAAGATTGAACTTGTTGTGTCATGGGTGATGATATTTGAGGAGCCAAATCTACTCGTTGTACAGTTTGACTGGAAATAATATTTGCACCAGATAAAGACGCGCGTGCGATTTTTGCAGGCATGAAGGCAATTCCTGACGTAGTCAGTATTTTTGTAAGATCACCAGTGATTTTCCAACCCACAGTAAAATTAACATCAAGCAACGGGGTTGCTTGGCCCCAATCGTTCTGATAGGCAATTTTTATGGGTAAGCTGATGTTCCATTGGCGGTCATTGCTATCGCTATGTGAAAGTTGTCGATTCATCGAATGATTGGTCATCAGTTTCGGCGTTTTATTTGCCGCAATGTTACTGGATTTTTTCACTGTCACATTTAATTCAAATAATTTTTTTTCTGCATACCAAGATTGCAATGTCTGCATGGTTGTATCCAGGAACTCAGGTGTTAAATCAAATGACCGCGCTATAACATCGTTTTGCCAATTTAGAATTTGATCCATTTTTGCAGTTGCAGAAGGCGCTTTAGTAGGGGGCTTAGTGATTGGTATTTGTGTGATTTTTGCTATTGATGAAAATTGATATGGTCGCAATTGATCAATGTGGGGTACTTCTCTTGCTATCTTTGTCTGTTGTCCTTTTCGCAAATCTGTTTGCTGTCTTGGCTGACCAGTCGTTGGTTTCACTTGTGATGAGGATATTCTCGTTTGCGGCGGAAACAAGGAGGTAAACAATGGGGTAATGATCTTCGTTTGCGCCGTATCAAAGGTTTCCGTATTTTTATGGGCCATAATTATATAAATACTTCGAGCTGTTTCTTCTATTGATCCTGGCTTTTGGGATAAAGGAGGCATACGTGGCGTCGCAATCATTTGCATAATTGCGAGCTCACCTCTTATTTTCCGACCAATAGTTACATAAACATTAAGAAAATGAGTTATTCTTTTTTCATCATTTTGGTAGACAACGTTTAAAGGCAATGTGACTTTCCAAAATGAATCGCTGTTGGATTCGATCAGTTGGGCTTGACCATCTATCCGACTGTTCATGATCAGCTTCTGATTTCTAATGGCTTCAATGTTACCTGATCGTTGCAATGCAGTCTTAAATTCACTCCATCCCTTTTCGGTATAGCATGGTTCCAATGCCTGCAGTTGAGCATCAATCGATTCAAAGTTAAAGTCAAAAGATTGACTTACGGCATGTTCTACCCAGTTTAAAACGAACGCCTGATTAATTCTTTTGGTTTCAGCTGGAATGCTATAACCACAATGGATGTCTGTCGGTTTTTGAAATTGGGATAATAGGTGTTGAGTGGCTTGAGCATTTTGCGGAGCATCCGGAGCTTGCAAAGCCTGTAGTTGAGTACAGATCAAACTGAGTAATACACCACAAAACTCTTTTTTCATCAAACACATTCCATATGTCAGGGTCTAATATTTTGTGATAATAATGGCTGTTCGTCTAGAGGTCGTTCATGATTCCTGCTTTTCGCGGGAATGAGATCACTGCTCAGTGCATTATTCGCACAGGTGACGCTGTTCTTCAGTCCATCTTTTAAGTTACTAATAATTATGTCATTTTATAGTTTCATTCCCTCTGAATTTGATTATTTCCATGTCAGACCTAGAACACGGCCATAGCAAAAAAGAAATTATTGAGCGATTTGCAAAAGCTCCTGCGCAAAGTTATTTGCGTGATTGGATATATGGAGGAATTGACGGGGCTGTTACAACGTTCGCGATCGTTTCAGGTGTTGTAGGAGGCCAGTTATCCTCTCTTGTGATTCTAATATTAGGTTTTGCAAATCTGTTGGCAGATGGTTTTTCAATGGCGGCGAGTAATTACTTAGGAACGAAATCAGAGCAAGAGCAATATCAACGATACAAAGCCATTGAAGAGAAACATATCGAAAGAAAGCCAGAAGGTGAAAAAAAGGAAATTAGGCAAATATTTCAAAATAAAGGCTTAACGGGTGAGGCATTAGAAATCGTTGTGGATGAAATTACTGCCAATCGAGCTTTGTGGATAAGCACTATGTTACAAGAAGAATATGGTTTGCCGATATCAATTCGATCGCCATATAAATCTGCTCTATACACGTTTTTGGCATTCCTTTGTTTCGGATTTATTCCCTTGCTTCCTTACGTGTTTAACTTTACCGATACGTTTTATTGGTCTTGTTTTTTTACGGGAATGACATTCTTTATAATTGGTTCCATCAAAAGTCAATGGTCTCCTAAATCCTGGTTTGGTTCTGGCCTGGAAACCTTAATCGTTGGGCTTATTACGGCAGTGCTTGCTTATGTTATCGGATTGCTTTTGCATTTTTATTTGGTTTAATTCAAGGTTGGGGCTTGGCCCATAGCCGTCAGGCTAAGAGTTTAAAAGCACTCTCCTTCGCAGAAGTCAAAGGTCAAAAGAGGTTTCTTTTTTGAATCTTTGATAGCAAAGAGGGAGAGATTTTCATAGAAATCATTCAAGAAATGCTTTAATCGATAAGGAGACATGAGGGCGATAATCAATCCAGTAGCCTTGGAACTTAGTTGGTGACAGGCTTTATAAAAAGAGAGTTGTTTGCCTTCTATGTTGCGCATGGGATTGCATAGCAAAAACAAAAGCATCATTGCAATAAACTTACCATAGGTTTCAATAATCACTCGAGCAAACTTTTTAGTTTTGATAGAGTCAATATGCATTAAGGATTTACTTAATTTAAAGAGGAGTTCTACCTGCCATCGTAAAGCATACGTTTGATGAATTGCTTTATTATTGATTTGAGTTTCAGAGGTATTGGTAATATAAATAGACCAACTTTGTAAAGCCAACGATTCCTGGTTTGGTGTGGAACCACGGCGACGATGATCTTTTATAAGTCTTCTCCGCCTTTGCTCGGCAATGACTGGTGGTAATCGTTGAGCGACCAAGCGGACAGGAATTTTATGCGTTGCTCCCATAAGGACCTGCTGAGAAAAGAATGGTGCAGCATTCTCCAAGGTAACGAGTAAATCAAAAGGTTTCTTATCTTGTGTTAGAAGTTTAGTTCCGGTGAGCAAGCGGCTTATGAAGAAAGCGTTTTCTTCCATAATTTTCTTAAACGTGTTCAGTTTAAAATAACCTAAATCCATTAAATAAAGAGCTCCTTTTTCAATAGTATTAAAATAATTATCAAAGCCCTGATCGTTATCACAGCCCGAAGTTAGAGTAAGCTCTTTTATTTGTCCACCAAGATAATCAAACATCATTTGGATTTTCATAGCGGAACTGGATGCGGCTCCGCCACTGCCTTTAAAAAGCTCATTCAGCGCCTGATGTAAGGATATAGTACTGCTATCAATGATGTTAAGGCTACTAAATTGCTCCAATCCTTGGAGTTGAGGTAACTTTTTCATTTGAAAGTGCTTTAAACAGAATAATGAAAAGGCTTTAAGAAATCCGGCTGTTCGTTCGTTAAATCGCTCATGTAATGATTGTTTTTTGATATAAACTTTTTGCGTTTTTACCAATCCACAGAAAAGTTCCAAATTAAAATGTTCTGAAAAACAGAGCGTTATCAATGATTTTATAAAAACACTAGGTGTCAATTTTGAACGGCGTTTCTGAAAACCTGTTTCCTTTCCTATCCGATCCGCTTCATAAGTAAAAAATTTAAAGATTTCTTGAGGAATATTTGATAGGGTATCCAGCAGCATAGAGTCCCTTTTGGTTGTTTTCCTGGCGGGAAAAAATTTAAAAGGGTACTCTAGCTTTTTTTATTATTATTTCAATAAGTTAAACAAACAATTTCTTTCTTAGCCTGACGGCTATGGGGCTTGGCCCAACCTAATTTGGATTTTTTAATTAAATAATTGCATGGAATTTTCTGCTGCGAGTGTATGATCATTCATAATGGCATAAACTGCATCGCGTAATGTTATAGGAACATTTACAGAAAAAACAGGAAGAATCTCGTCCTTCTTTTCGTCCATAATAACTAATTGGATAACGTCAGAGGAATAAAGCCCTTTTTTCTGGAAACATTCTACTTTTTTCCCCTCTGCCTGACCGATCCCTCTACCTTCTCCGATGTATGCGTATCCGGCTTTATTAATTAATGCGGTGATTCTTTCAAGTTTCATAAAAATACCTATGATTTAAATGGAGAGCATATTATACAGACTAAAAACTTATAGTTAAAATAAATTCCACTAAATAGTTTATTGATACACATTGGATTAACTTATTGCATTTGGGGCTATAGTTTAAGAAGGCCTTGAAATTTATGGATCTTGTAATGGAAGAGAAAGATGATACCGACAAACTAGATAGTGGCATCACGAATCGCAATACGTTGTTCTCAAGAGAATCGCCTGCATCTAAAGATCTGAACAGCATGGCTTCATCCGTTGACCGTGTTAAAGATTTTGACGTCTCAAAGCAAAGCGCCTGGTTAAAATACAGTGATGAGATAATTCAGGAGTTTTGTGAGTTATTACCCAGTTTTCCAGGAAAAAAACCTCATGTACGTGAAGATATCCGCTGCCCGGAAGAGGTTTTCACGAGTCAGCTGGGTTGCGCTTATGCTTTTCTTGCAAGTAAAAGACGCCAGGTAGCCAAAGAGTTAAAACAGGGGCCCCTTAGACATCAGTTTGGGCTGTTTAATAAAGCTGGTTTTGCCTCAACTGACGATTTTAATCTCAACAAAGATATACCCACGCAAAAAGAGGCTATTTATGAACAACTGTCATCATTGATTAGTCATGCAAATCCGCTCGTTGATGTTGAGAAAAGGGTAAATACAGAAGCAGAAAAAAGCTTTATTTATACGATAAAAATTAAAAGGAGTGCGCATGAAATGCAACGACTACACAACAAAAATCTGGCTACAAAATCACCTTTTATTGAAGATGAGAATATACTCACCATAACGTTTCATGATTATGGTAAAGATGATGCTCGAACCGCAATTGTTATTGATCATAGCCCAACTCCTTTTGCTGAAAATTATGCTAGTCAGTCAAGTTATTTCCAGGTGCAGTTTGCGTTGATTGAACCTTATTTCCAAGCTTGCTTAAATTGGGAGTCGCACCAGGGATTGAAGAAATTTTTAGTCAATGCTGGGAAGCTTGCCCACTCTCTAGCTCTTTTACAACCAGTAGGCCGAGGAAATTCCGCCATCGTAGAATGGATGATTAGAGGGATTGCTCGAACAAAGGGTATCGAGCTAGGCCCCTTTAACCACAGTGAAAAAATTGGCTGGGATTTTAAAGCATTTCTTACCCCGGAAATGCAAGATTATGCCAACTGGTTTTCTGAGAAAGCCTTTGTAAATTGCACTCTCCAAGAGGTTTCATCTCCCTCAAAACCAGGTGCTTATTAAGCCTGTGGCAGGGGAGCGAGGTGGCATAATTGCTTGAGTCTCCATTTCTCTGTTTTCATAAACCTGTTAAAGGCTAGGTGCAAATAGGGATATAACAGGTTAGAATGCTCATAAATTATTGTTAACTAGTTGAGTAGTCTACATCTTTCGGTTTGAACAGAGCGTCATCCTCTGGCTTGACCGGAGGCTCCAAATCTTAGAATACCCCCTCATCTCCCTTTCCCCGAAGAGGAGAGGAAAAATACCTCTCCCTTTTTGGGAGAGGTTGACGCGCATAGTGCGGGGCGGGTGAGGGTCCGTCATAGTAAAGTGTAGGGAAATATAAGACTAAATGTTAAGGATTTTTACAGTCATATCTTGTTTGTTTCTTAGTAACTGTATGGTCGGCCCTAATTACAAAGAGCCACAAAAAACGGTTATGGCTCAGTGGTTACAAAACAGCCCTGCAGTTAAAGCAGCCCCACTACAGGATGCGAATTGGTGGCAAGTTTTTAATGACCCAACCTTAACGTCTTTAATCTGTCAAGGCTATCTAAATAATTTATCGTTGCAGAGTGCTGGTGTTCATGTTTTGCAAGCTAGAGCACAACTTGCTCAAGCAGTGGGTACACTCTATCCGCAAGAGCAAGCGATGATCGGCAATTATACTTATTATCGCATTGGTGGTGGTTACTTGCAGGATATTTTGCCTCAGACGTTTGAAACGGCGTTATTGGGTTTTACAGCCAGCTGGGAGCTTGATTTTTGGGGTAAGTATCGCAGGGCGATTCAATCAGATAACGCTGCGTTTTTAGCTTCCTTCGCTGCCTATAATAATGCTTTGGTCACCCTTACGGCAGATATTGCTAGCACCTACACTAACATTCGTACCCAGCAGGAACTGATTCGAGTAACAAAAGCCAATATCCAAGTGCAGGCATTGAGTCTAAGGATAGCTAAATCTCGCTACAAGGCAGGAGAAACCAGCTTAATCGATGTGCAGCAAGCACAGACTCAACTTGCTGAAACACAAGCCACTCTTCCTACTTACGTTTATAAGTTGCAGCAACAGAAAGATATCTTGGCCGTATTGCTTGGTACTGTTCCTAATGATGTGGATCATTTGCTTGTAAAAAGTCGGGGCATCCCCAAAGCACCACCATCGGTAGCCGTAGGGATCCCGTTAGAAACATTGGCGCAACGGCCCGACATTCATCAAGCAAGACTGGAAGCTATAGCACAATCTGAAGCAATAGGAGAAGTCAAAGCCAATCTTTATCCCGCATTTTCACTCGCTGGGACGTTTGCTTTCGCTTCGAATTCGATTGGTCGTTCGTCCATTAGCGATATTTTTAACTGGTCAAATCGAACAATCACCGCTGGACCTAGTTTCTCCTGGCCGTTGTTGAATTACGGGCAAATCACCAATGCGGTGCGCGTACAGGACGCTGCCTTTCAGCAGGCGTTGTTTAAATATCTAAATCTGGTATTACAGGCCCAGCAAGAAGTCCAAGACAACATTACTCGATATATTGAGGCAAGGAAAGCAGCACGCTCTTTGACCATAGCGAATAATTCGGCTACCGCAACCACAAAACTGGCATTGGTACGTTATAAAGAGGGTCAATCGAGTTATACCGTTGTGCTGGATGCAGAACAGCAACAACTTCGTGTGCAAACGTCACTAACGAATGCGAAAGGTGAAATTGCACAAGCTCTAGTGGCGCTTTATCGTGCATTGGGAGGTGGCTGGCAAATCCGAGGGGGGAATGATATTGTTCCTGAACACATTAAAGCAGAAATGGCTGCACGTACCAACTGGGGTAATTTGCTAAAGCAAAAGAATCATATACCACCTGCGACAAAGCGCGAGCGACTAAAGCAACTTTATCTACCGAATTGGTGATGAGTATGAATCAGGATGAACGAGCAAAATTAATAAAAAGAGTAATTATAGGACTGATTGTTGTGCTTCTCATTTATTTGGTGGTGTTTCACAAACCAAAAAGCAGCACACCGCCTCTTCCAACCCCAGTCGTTATTGTTAAAAAACCAGAATTGGTTGAAATGACTGAATATGTGACACAAACGGGAAGCTTGGTCGCTTACAATTCAGTTGATTTGGTTGCTCGTGTGGAAGGTTACTTGGATTCTGTAGAGTTTACCGATGGAAGTTTTGTCAAAAAAGGCAAACTGCTATTTATTATCGAGCCGCAACCTTATCTAGAAAAGCTTCGGGAAGCAGAATCTCAAGTAGCAGTGCTGGAAGCAGCTAACACTTATGACAAGATTGAATATGAGCGTCAGCAGAAAATGTATAAAGAAAATGCTACCTCTTTAAAGAATGTCCAGAAATGGCTGGCCAAATACGAGGAATCCAAAGCAGGAGTTACTAAACAAAAGGCGAATGCAACAATAGCAGCAATTAACTATAGCTATACTCATGTTCGTGCTCCATTTGATGGACGAATTGGTCGCCATTTGGTTGACCCAGGGAACTTAGTCGGTAATGGCAAGGCTACCGATTTGGCAACCATTGAGCAAATTAAGCCGATCTACGTTTATTTCAATCTCAATGAGCTTGATTTAATTAAAATTCGCGCAGCGGCACGACAGCGGGGTTTTAAGCCAGGAGATATTAGTCAGATTCCTGTTTATGTCGGCACGCAAAATGAAGAAGGATTTCCTTATGAAGGCAAACTTGATTTCGTCAATACTGGTTTGAACGTCTCAACAGGAACCATGGAATTTCGCGCACTTCTACCGAATGACAATTATAATTTACTGCCAGGTCTGTTCGTGAAAGTACGTATACCCATAACTTCACCCACTCCACAACTAACTGTGCCGGACACGGCAGTGCTGTACGATCAAATTGGGCCTTATTTGTTGGTGGTTGATAAAAATAATTATGTGGTACTAAAGCGAGTGGTCTTAGGCAGCGTGGAGCAAGGTATGCGGGCTATTACTAAAGGGCTTGTTGCGCAAGATAAGGTTATCGTTAATGGACTACAAAATGCAACGCCGGGTAATTTAGTTGCACCCAAAATGCAGGAAGTATCTAGTAAAAGTGAGAAGAAGGAATGATTTCTAAATTCTTTATTGAACGACCTGTATTAGCAAACGTAATTGCATTGCTATTAATTTTTCTTGGGTGCATCGCCATAGGTATTTTACCCGTGTCTCAATACCCAGCGATTGTGCCGCCAACGATCCAAGTTACTACAAACTATCCTGGTGCGGATGCGAAAACACTGATCAAAACAGTCGCACTCCCTATTGAACAGCAAGTCAATGGGGTTGAAAACATGCTTTATATGCAATCCACAAGTAACGATAACGGCAATTATAATTTGATTGTTACTTTTGCTATTGGTACTGATCTCAATTTCGCGCAAGTGTTGGTGCAAAATCGTGTGCAAGCAGCGATGGCACAATTGCCGCAGGAAGTGCAACAGCAGGGTGTTTTAGTACAGCAAAAATCCACTGCTATCCTGCAATTTATCACCTTGACTGCAAAACATGGCGAATATGATGGATTATTTCTTAGCAATTATGCAGCAATCAATATGCAAGATGAGTTGTCGCGTTTGCCCGGTGTAGGTAATGTGCTCATCTTTGGATCTGGGACCTATGCCATGCGAGTATGGCTTGATCCACAAAAAATGTTTTCCTTTGGTTTAGTTCCAAACGACGTACTCAATGCTATTAGTAATCAAAACAAGGAAGTTTCAGCTGGGCAAATTGCTGCTCCGCCAGCAGTAGGCCAACAACCCTACCAATTTACAGTAAACGTACCCGGCCAGCTTGCTGATCCCAAGGAATTTGCCAATATCATCATCAAAACCCAGCCCACACAAGCAAGTCAAGAGACAGACTCCGGCAGCAACACGACTACTCAAAGTACCAGAACGAGTGCTCAAATTGTACGTATTGGTGACGTCGGTCGTGTTGAACTCGGTTCTTCCAGTTACGCCCAGCTCGCTAAACTAAATGGGCAACCGACAGCGGCCATCGGGATATTTCAGCTCCCCGGGGCTAATGCCTTACAAGTTGCCAAAGAAGTACGTGAAACCGTGGATAAAATGGCAAAAAAATTTCCACCAGGACTGCAATATTCTATTCCTTTCGATACAACAACCTTTGTAAAAGCATCGGTAAACGAGGTTTATAAAACGCTTTATGAAGCAGGAATTTTAGTATTAATAGTTATTCTCGTTTTTCTGCAAAATTTCCGTGCCACGTTGGTACCAGCCACAACCGTGCCTGTGACGATTATTGGTGCTTTCTTTGCCATGTTGATGCTAGGTTACAGCATCAATTTATTGACATTATTTGCTTTGGTATTAGCCATTGGTATTGTGGTGGATGATGCGATCGTCATTGTTGAAGGGGTCAGTCAGCATATCGAACGCGGTGTTCCTCCAAAAGAGGCTGCGATTGAAGCGATGCGGGAATTATTTGGACCGATTCTTGGTATCACTTTAGTGCTCATGGCTGTATTTGTGCCAGCAGGTTTTATGCCGGGCCTGACGGGGGCAATGTATGCTCAGTTTGCTTTGGTTATTGCCGCAACCGCATTTATTAGTGCAATTAATGCCATGACCTTAAAACCAACTCAATGTGCTTTATGGTTAAAGTCAATAGATACTAACAAACCAAAGAACGCTTTTTATCGAGCCTTTGATCAGTTGTACAATCCTCTGGAGAAGGCTTATATCCGCTTCATTGATCGCCTCGTGCATCGTAGTGGTCGTACATGTTTAATTGGTATTTTATTGGTTGCAGTCGCTATTTTTGGTTTAACTCGAGTTCCGACAGGTTTCATTCCTATTGAAGATCAGGGATATTTGATCCTGAATGTGCTGTTGCCAGATGGTGCATCACTAGACCGTACTGATACCGTCTTAAATGAGCTTAGCAAGAAAGCCTCCAAGATTGGTGGCGTTGAGAACGTGATTTCTATCGATGGTATTTCGCTTTTGGATAATAATTCTAGCCTTGCAAATGCTGGCGTTATATACGTCATGTTTAAAGATTGGAGTGTACGTGGTAAGGGAGAAGACTTACTGTCCCTTTATAATAAGCTCAATGACATTGCTATGAATACCCTGGATGCTAAAGTTTTGGTTGTGGTACCTCCGCCAATTCAAGGTTTAGGATTATCAGGTGGATTTCAAATGCAAGTCGAATTGCAAGATGGAACGTTTGATTATCGTAAGTTGCAGGATGTTACCGATCAGATGGTTAATCATGCTAGTCAGCAGCCGGAGTTGCAAAAAGCGATGACTTCGTTTCGTGCCTCTGTGCCACAAGTTGCAGCACCAATCAATCGGACCAAAGCGGAGTCGTTAGGTGTGACGGTTGGTGATGCATTTGATACTTTACAAACCTACCTGGGCTCATCTTATGTGAACCTTTTTACAAAGTTTGGCCAGGTTTTCCCAGTTTATGTGCAGGCAGATAAATCTTCACGCATGACTATCGAGGATGTTCGCAATTATTATGTTAAAAATCAATCGGGGGAAATGGTGCCACTGGGTACCCTTACCGATATTAATCCTACAGTGGGACCATCGATTATTTCTCTTTATAACTTGTATCCTTCAAGTAATATCACTGGTATAGCAGCCACCGGCTATAGCTCAGGTCAAGCCATTCAAACATTGGAGCAATTGGCCCATTATTTATTGCCGGCTGGACTGTCTTATGAGTGGACCAGTACAGCTTATCAAGAAAAGCTAGCAGGAAGTATGAGCTATTATATTTTTCTCATGTCGCTCGTTCTGGTCTATCTAATTTTGGCTGGACAATATGAGAACTGGCTTACACCAGCAGCCATCATTTTAAGTGTGCCATTAGCATTGCTAGGAACTGTATTGGCATTATCGAGCATTGGGATTGCTAATAATATGTACACTCAGATCGGTTTATTGCTTTTAATTGCCCTAGCTGCCAAGAATGCCATTTTGATCGTCGAGGTGGCGCGCGAGCAACGGCAAATTCATAATAAATCCGTTCTAGAAGCCGCAGTGCTAGGAGCAAAAACACGATTCCGACCTATTGTAATGACCTCTTTTGCTTTTATCATGGGCGTATTACCTCTGGTATTTGCCACTGGTGCAGGGGCTAATGCACGGCGCTCAATTGGTATCGCAGTGTGCAGTGGTATGCTTGCATCAACCTGTCTTGCCATGTTGTTTGTCCCATCCTTTTATGTGGTGATACAGGGTTGGCAGGAACGACGGCGAGCAAAAAAGTTACAATCTGCCGTTAAACCCATGTCATCTTAGGATCATCCCGTTTGATTATGAAGGTAGCCGTTCCTGTGTTTTGTAATCCTCAGCCAAATTGTACTAACCTTATGAGAGAGCAATTATCTAAAGGACTAGGAATGATGGCTCAGCATACATGGCAGTTTTATGACGGCTTACGCGGTCGTTTAGCTAATAAAGACTATACATGATCCTCATGTACTGGCGTGTACACTCCGATTTTTCCGCTCAGCGTCTCCTCACACTTCGCTCTCCTCAGTAAGTTTGGAAAGAGGTCTAATACATGGGAGGAGCAGAAGGTTCTGGTAGAAAATAACTTGAATTCTCAAGGCTTCGACAGTCCTCCTGGATTTGCGTGAGTTCTAGAGATAAGCTTTGGCGCATTCCACTTTTAAAGGTGTTACTACCAAAAAATGTCAAACTGCTCCCAGCTATCGCTGAGAAAGTGAATAAAGCACCAAAAGATATCTCAAACTGAAGCAGAGATAACCCAAATGCTACCCCATAAGCGCTAAAAAAGGAACTGCTGCCGAAAGTGGCAGCTAAACCTGCTATGCTAGCACCAATAATCAATAAGCCAGCAATAACCAATAATGTGCCTACAAATTTTCTACCTAGAGAAGGCGTGCCTGAAGCATGGTCAGCAAGTGTTCCCAAATGGTTGATTAAATTAGGATATGCGGTTCTTTTAACTATTTTATCAAAATCATAAAGAACTTGAGTATAAAAATGATAATCTACCAACTTATGTTGATCCAGCTTTGTTGCAATTTCTAACTCCATTAAATGGAGCGCGTTCTCTATATGAACTTCAACAGTATTTGCACGATGCATAGAGCGTTTCAAGTTAGTAACTGCTAAATTAAAAATCTGGGCCTCATATTCTTCCAGTTGTTGCTCTGTCAAGTCACATAAATATTGACTGGTTGTTTTTACGTCAAGGTAATGAATATACGCTGCTTTTCCTGTTTGCAAGTGATCTGGTAAATCTTTATTTTTGTCAATATGAGTCGAATTAACAAGATCTATCAATAAATCAATAAATTGTTCATCTTTTCCTTCTTCGTTTACTCGTTGATAAATGTCCAAAATAAAAGCACATAGTCGAAGATAGCAGATGCGGTCAAAAAAGGATTGCGAAATAGTTGGCAACTGATATTGCGGATCAACCATCCCATAAGTTGCAATAGGAGTGAACAAGTCTTGTAACCTATGTTGCAAATTCAATAGGCAAAAGCGCACTTGAGGTGAAAGTCCTGCGGGATGATTTTGCTCGAAATCTGTAAAGCAGTTTACCAGTTTGTTTTTAAGCTGAGTGAGTAAATGAGACGGATCGTCTGCTAATGTTTGTAAGAATTGTCGACCCTCCTTCACATGCTTTTCGATCCATTGAATGCGTGCTTGCGCAATGCTAATTTTCTCTTCTAATTGGCTAACGTTGCGAAGATAAGGCTCTCTTTGCCTCTCTAAAGAGTAGCGTTCCGAGATTAAGCTATTTAATTGAGTGTTTAAGCTGATTATATTGACCGTAGCTAGTGTATCCGAAATCGTGTGAAGAATGCCTGGATCATGGTGATGATGGTTGTGACTATGATAATGATTACGATGATAATAATGGTAATGAGTAGCTTGTGCACTTTGCGCGATAGCAATTTGTGATTGCAATGAACTGATCTGGATATTTAGACTCTGCAACTTGTTATCTAGAGGAATTAGGTGTTCTCTTTGTTCTGCAATAGATTGTCTAGCTGAACCGATTTGTTCATGAAGACCAGGTAAGTCATCGTTCCATGAGCTGATATTGGCTTGATTATAAATGACATTATTGACGGGGCGCATACTGCTCTCAGACTACTTCCTAAAATGGCAATCAGTGTATTAAATAACTGTCCAATTATCAATATATTGGGACAATATTTCACTTTAATGTTTACGTATAATACTGTTGGTTGTTGATGTTCTTCAGCCATACAAAAAATTGACCATCCACTTGGCAATCAAGTGATTATGCTCATCCAGTTGTAGTGAAGTTAGGCCTTGCTCTGATCGTTCTTCACCCAGAATGATTTTACGATCTTCAATGATTGCTTGAGTATAGGCTTTACTATATTCCGGATGGCCCTGTATGGTGAAGAGATTTTCATTGATTTGCATCATATAAAACGGGCAGAAATCACTTTGGGCCAATATTTCTGCTTCTTTCGGTGGTTCTATAACTTGATCCTGATGACTTACCAGCAAATTGAGATTATCTTGTGCTGGGATCATCCAATTCTTTTTTTGAATGATTTTGTTTATCGACATCCCTATCCCCCACCCATTAGGGGATTTAATCACTTTGCCTCCCAAGGCTTTGGCAATCAATTGATGACCAAAACAAACACCGATCACTTTTTTTTGCACCTGATGAAGTTGGCGGATAAATTCCTCCAGGTTTGTAATCCATGGAAAATCATCGTTCACACCGTGACGACTGCCAGTAATCAGATAAGCATCCGCTTCATCTGTATGAGAAGGCAATTCGCCATGTTTCGCATCATAGACTACGAATGTTAAACTGCGATCGATCTCATGAAACAATTTAGCAAACATGTCCTGATACCGACCATGTTCGGGGATGAATTTTTCATGTATCTCATCACATTGTAATATGCCGATGTTCATCGAAATCTCCCATGTATCGCAGCGATGAGAATTTCTTTATATTGTAGCTTATTGAAGATAATAGGATTACTCGATGATGAGGGATCTTGCGTAGCCATTTTTGCTACCCGTTCTGCTTGAGAATCATCAATGCCAATCTCAATTAAAGAGTGCTCGATGCCCAAATCCCAACGCAGCTGCAATATCCAATCGAGAAAGCCATTAAAGCCATTGGAAAGTTGTAAATAAGCTGTCAGTCGTGAAATTTTGTGTTCAATAGCCGCACGATTAGCTTGCAGTACATAAGGCATCAGAATCGCATTTAAGCGACCATGATGAGCATCGTAGATGGCCCCCAAGGGATGTGCAAGGGCGTGCATTGCTCCTAGCCCGCGTTGAAAAGCTGTGGCACCCATGGTTGAGGCCACAAGCATATGCGTTCGGGCTTCAAGGTCTTGTCCATCTTGCATCGCGCGCGGCAAATACTCTTTTATTAATCTCATCCCTTCAAGTGCAATGCCCTCTGCTATAGGGTGGTAATTAGGGGCGCAATAAGCTTCCAAGCAGTGCGATAAGGCATCCATACCTGTGGCTGCGGTGATAGCTGGCGGTAGTTTCACCGTCAATTCAGGATCAAGAATCACAATGAGAGGAAGCATTTTGGGATGAAAAATGATCGTTTTGACTTGCTCTTGCGTATTGGTAATTACTGATGCGCGACCTACTTCAGAACCAGTTCCTGCAGTAGTAGGCAAGGCGATAACCGGTGCTATGCCGGCAGAATTGACTCGTTTCCAATTGTCACCAATGTCTTCAAAATCCCATAGAGGGAGACTCTGTCCAACCATTAGCGCGATGGCTTTTGCAGCATCCAAGGCAGAGCCACCACCAAAAGCAATGATCCCATCATGTTTACCAGCATGGTAAGTAGCGACTCCTTCCATCACGTTCTCGCCGGTGGGATTAGCCTTAATTTGGCTGAATAAAGCAATGCGCAGCTCTTTGTCGTGGCAATGTTGCAAAACATCAGCAATCATCGGCAATTCGGCTAACATAGGGTCGGTAACCAATAGAGGAGATCGCAAATTTAATGTAATGCAAGCATCAGCAAGTTCGCTAACGCGTCCTGCACCAACGCGTATTGATGTGGGATAGTTCCAGTTAGCCCTCATGCGAAACTCCTTTCTACAACAGTTCTTATATGAAAAGATTTGGGTCGCGTAAGCGATTCATAGCCAAGGGAAGACAATGTGCAGCCTCGTCCAGAATTTTTTACACCGGTCCAAGCTAGCGCAGGATCAAGGTAATCACAGCGATTAATAAAAAAGGTACCCGTATCTAGTTGCTCACCAATGGTTATCCCTGCATCAATGTCTTTGGTAAAAACAGCGGCAGTCAGACCATACGCACTGTCATTCATGAGTGTAACAGCTTCGTCATCATTAGCGACGGCCATAATACCTACTACTGGACCAAAAGATTCCTCAGTCATGACGCGCATCTGATGATTTACTTGCGTCAAAATTTGTGGGGCAAGATAAGCTGAACCGGGTCTATCCATAGGAAAATCTTGGCTCTCAATATGCGCTACAGCTCCTTGAGCTACTGCTTCTTTAATTTGCTCTCGTACAAATTCTGCAGCAGAAGCACGAACGAGAGGGCCTAGTGTTGTCTCAGGATCATCAGGGCGACCGAGTTTGTACCTGCTAACTAGAGCGACTGCTTTGTTCAGAAACGTTTGATAGATATCCTGATGGACATAGATACGCTCTATACCACAACAGGATTGACCCGAATTGAAAAAAGCGCCATCAATGACTGTTTCCACCGCATGATCAATATCAGCATCTGCTCGCACATAAGCTGGATCTTTGCCACCTAACTCTAAGCCAATATGGAGAAAACGTCCAACTGCTGCACGTTCTACCATTTCACCACCACCGACTGACCCTGTGAAAGCTACGTGGTTAATTTGTGGCGATTGGATGATCTTTTCAGTGTCGGCATGGGTCAAATGAAGGTACTGGAAAACCCCTTCCGGCAATTCAGCCAATGCAAATGCTTGCGCAAAACGTTCTGCGACTAATGGCGTTTGCGTAGAATGCTTAAGTAGTACAACATTTCCAGCCATGATGGCAGGGATGATGGCATTGACTGCTGTAAGATAAGGGTAATTCCAAGGGGCGATAACCAGGGTCACCCCTAGCGGCTCGTGTTTGATATAACGTAAAAACCCTGCCTTTTCAGGCAAGCTGAGAGATTTGAGAGCATTTCTGGCGGTCGCAATCATATAGCGTGCACGCTCCTCCAAACCGCTGATTTCTCCTGGTGTATAACGGATGGGGCGTCCCATTTGCCAGCATATTTCTTGGGCAATGACTTCTTTGTTAGCCACTAGGGCATCAATGGCGGCTGTACAGAATTTTTCGCGCTCAGGGAAGGAAGTGCCTCGCCATCGTCTTTGTGCTATTCGGGCTTTTGTCAGCGCTGCTTGAATCTCTGCTTGCGTGGCCCATGGACGTTCCACATAAAGGGAGTTATCAATGGGGGAATAGCTTCTTAATTTGTCATTCATTTTAGAATCCCATCGAGTTAAATAATTTCAAAATAACGATCCAATTCCCAGTCAGTAATATGGCGTCGGAACTCTCGTTCTTCCCACTCGCGAGTGGCGACGAAATGATCGACAAATGTTTCACCAAATAAGGCGCGAGCTATTTTTGAGTTTTTCAAACGCTGAGATGCTTCCCATAGGGTACGTGGCAAAGCCAGTTCTTCATCGTGGTATTGTTCGTAAGAGTTGCCTTTAATCTGTGGGCCTGGTTCTAGCTCCTGTTCAATGCCATACAAGCCTGATCCTAGTGCTGCTGCTAGTGCTAAATAGGGATTAGAATCGGCAGAGCCCAGACGATATTCAATCCGCTGAGATTTATCACTGCCAGGAATGACACGTAATGCTGTTGTGCGATTTTCTACACCCCATGTAGCGTCTGTGGGAGCCCAGAAACCGGGAATCAACCGTGTGTAACTATTCACTGTAGGTGAGACCATTGCCAGGAATTCGGGCATCAACTTTTGTTGCCCAGCAAGAAAATGACGTTGGATTTTGCTCATGTTGTGAGTCATCGATGGATCATAAAAGGCTGAACCTGAGCCATTTTTATGATGTAAAGAGAGGTGAATATGTCCACTCTGCCCTGGATAATGGGGTGACCACTTGGCCATAAATGTTGCCATCATGTTGTTGCGTTGCGCTAAGATTTTCATGAAGGTTTTAAACAACGCTGCTTTATCTCCAGCAGCCTCACAGTTGTCCACTGCAATGGCTGCTTCAATAACGCCAGGTCCTGTTTCAGGATGTAAACCCTCGATAGGAAAGTCCATGACTTCACTCATATTGAGTATCTGATGGTATAAATCGGCATGTACAGTATTACGAATGATAGAATAACCGAAGAAATCTGGGGTAAAGGGCTTTAAGTTGCGAAATCCCTTGGCACGCACGCTATCAGGCGTTTCGTCAAACATAAAAAACTCGTATTCAAGGGCGGCATAGGTGTCAAATCCCATATCAGCGGCTTTTTCAACCACTCGGCGAAGGCAAGCTCGAGGACATAGGGCTTCGGCGGTACCAGAAAATTCCGCCATGAATAAGAGTTGATTATCTTCAAAAATCAACTCGCGGCAGCTTTGCGGCAAAATGCGCACCGGTGCATCCGGATAACCTGTATGCCACCCTGTGTACTTGCCATTGTCATAGAGTTTATCTTTAGAGTCCCAACCCAAAATGACATCACAAAAAGCAAAGCCATGGTCTAGGGCCGAGAAGAATTTGCTCCGGCTCATATACTTACCAAGCATCACTCCATCGATATCAAAAATTCCAACTTTAATATGGCTAAGGTTGCGTTCCTCAACAATTCGTTTTGCGTCTTCTGCAGTGATGACCTCTCTTGGTTTTAGCATTGCATGTCCTTGTGCATGAGATTTCTAAGAGCAAGATACCTAAATTCCAGAGATGAATCCACTACCGATGGAGGTTAGCGACGTTCCTTATTATAAGTCGCAAAAATTGTGAACAGACAAGCTAACGTCGTTCTAAACGAAAACCTATACTAAGCATCGCGTGATCCATAATATAAAGTAACGAATTCAACTGCCAGGAGACCACAATGGCTGAAAAAAGAATAGAGCAGCTTATTTTTTCAGAGACCAGATTCAAGAAAAAATGTTCTATGACCATTGCAGGTAACTCTATATCTTATGAAAAATTGTTTGATGCAGTAGATCATATTGCAACTCACTTTCTAAATGCAGCACTCTCTGGAAATCGCATCGCATTTATGCTGCCAAATGGTCTTGAAATCATAGCTACTTATCTTGCTTGCTTTAAATCAGGTTGTGTCGCTATGCCTGTAAATCGCCGCTATGCCCCACCTGAATTTGAAAGGGTGTTACAAGATGCTCAACCAATTTATTTAATTATCGAAGCAGAAAAACTATTTTTGCTAGAAAAAATAAATTTACCATCAACGGGAATTAAGAAAATTTTTGTGGTAGGTGAAAGTCAGAATCATCCGTATTTACCTTTTAATGCATTGTTAAGTGAACCAGCGAATTTGAAAAAACAACCCTTATTCTATGAAGAACCTGCAGTTATTTTTTATACATCTGGCTCGACCGGGCAACCCAAAGGAGTGGTCCACACACTCTCTTCCATTGAAGCCATGCTTGATTCAACGTCTTTAGCTTTAGAGAACATTACGACTGAAGATAAACTGATAATTTGTGAGCCGCAATGTCATGTTAGCGGATTTATTGAAACATTCTCCACATTATCACGAGGAGGAACAGCCCTGGTAAATGATGGCTTTGATGTTGATTGGTATCTTGCGACTGTAATGTGCGAAAAACCTACGCTTGCCGTTCATCATATTGATACATTTATAAAGTTGTTAGATTCTGGACGTTGCAGTGCAGGAACCTTTAAGTCATTTCGCGGAATATATACCGGGGGAGATACGCTGCCTGCTGCAGTACAAAATAAATTTTTAGCCTGCGCTGGCAAACCTATTCAAGTGGGTTATGGGATGACAGAGGCCATCTGGTTAACCATTTGCAGAAATCCTGACTTAATCCCCAAAGCCTGTATTGGCAAACCGATAGCAGGCGTAAAATTACGTCTTGTTAACTCAACTGGAGAAGAAGTGCGTTGTGGTGAAATGGGAGAAATCCAAGTCAAAGGTGATATGGTGATGCATAGTTATTGGGATAATCCTAAGGCAACCCGACAAGCTTTCGCAAAAGGTTGGTTTAAAACCGGCGATTGTGCAATCCAGGATGAACAAGGTGATTTCTATTACACGGGTCGTATTAAAAACATTATTATTCGCAATACATCCAACATTATGCCAGGAGAGGTTGAGGCAGCAATTTATAACCATCCAGCTGTTAGTGTAGCCGCAGTGATCGGTGTGCCTGATGATAAGGAAGGTGAAGTACCGGTTGCTTTTGTGGTCATAAAAAATGATAAACAATTAACAAGAGAAGAATTAAATTCATTTTTACTGGGGCAAATTGCTCAATATAAAATACCCGCAAAAATTTATTTTATTGATAAAATGCCTGTGACGAACAGCGGGAAAATTAATCATAAGAAACTGTATGATTATCTATAAAAAATTAGAAATCTTAAGATACTCTTTATAAGCTATGGATTTGAGTACTACTCTAACTTCCTATAAACTGCAATTGACGCCAGGCTTCAAAAAGGATAATTGCCACCGCATTGGATAAATTCAAGCTTCGACTGTGAGGACGCATTGGAATGCGAATCGCTGTAAAATGGTTTAGAAGAGGAGCAGGTAATCCTCTTGTCTCAGGGCCAAAGAGGAACAAATCATTGTCTTGATAAGTCATTTCATGATAGCTCTTTTGGCCTTTTGTCGAGCAGGCAAAAATCCTCTTTTGCTGATTTTTGTTAATGAAGTCTTGTTCATTTTCATAATGAATCACATTTGCCCACTCATGGTAATCGAGTCCTGCTCGGCGCATGCGCTTATCATCTAAAGCAAAACCTAACGGATGAATAAGATGCAGTTGTGCGCCACTATTAGCGCATAAGCGGATGATGTTACCCGTATTAGGAGGAATTTCAGGTTGATACAGGGCTATGTGCAGCATTTTTGTGATTGGTTTTTAATTCAGATATCTCGCCAGAGCTAGGGTTGTCATCAATGTAAACACCCATTTCAGCGTCATCATCGTCATCAATATATAAAGAGCCTGTTTCCTGTTCTCCTGTGATGCGGAAATTTCGATGTTGCAAATAAGCGTCACGAATAAAGGCGTATTTATCCAGAGCTTGATCCATCAATGCTTCGGTTTCAAACATTTGTGAGCGAAGATCAACGTATCTTAATACAGCTAATCCCCAGACAACACCAGCATTGTCTATGTACGCATATGGACTTAATACCGTGTAATCGAATAATAGACCCATGCCATCACGAATCGTGCTTGGTCCTAATAATGGCAGAACGATATATGGAGATTTTTTGTCTCCCCATTTGGCAAAGGTTAAACCCATATCATTATAGTGTGGAGGAAGGCCAAAGTGACTGTCAGCAATATCAAAGAAGCCTGCTACACCAAACGTGGAATTGATCACGAAACGCCAACTGTCTTTGATGGCATAGCGCCAATCGGCTTGTAAAACATCATTGGCAACGGTAGGCAGCATTGCAACATTATTATAAGCATTATTAATACTTTTTCTTACCCGTGCGGGTATCATTGCTTTGTAGAGTCTTGCAGGAGGCTTTAACATGGTAGCGTCAACAGCCATGTTAAAATTGTAAATCTTGCGATTAAATGGCTCATAAGGATCGACGGGATTCGAACCTTTATGTATGCAGGCGGAAAGCATGAAACAACTAGCTAAAATAGTAGAGGGCACGATTAAACGCATGATTTTTATTTTTAAATTTTACTGCATTAATTGATGTTACACGAGTTTATAAGCATTGGAAACCATGTGCTCCATCTTCAAATTTTGTTACTTGGCTTTTTAGAACATCGAATTACCGTGGTCAAGCCACGGTAATTCGGTTCTTTTGATTTGTAAAATTCTGTTGTTTTAAAACTGCAGGATAAACGTTACTGGTCCGTCATTACAAAGATGGACTTGCATGTTAGCGCCGAATTCTCCACTTGCCACATTAGTATATTTTTCTCGGGCTAATTTTAGTAATTGCTCAAATAACGCTTGACCTATTGAGGGTGGGGCTGCAGAAGAGAAACTAGGACGTAATCCTTTTTTTGTGTCTGCTACTAAAGTAAACTGTGGCACCAATAATAAACCGCCATTAATATCACGAATACTCAGGTTCATTTTGTCTTGTTTATCGCTAAAAATCCGATAATTCAAACACCTATCCAGCATGCGCGTGAGCGTTTCTTGGTTGTCTTTGGCTTCAAAACCACAAAGAATCAATAACCCTTGGGCAATGGCGCCGATGGTTTCATCCTTTACTTCAACATGAGCTTCGCGAACGCGTTGTAATACGGCTAACATACATCTAAATCCTGACAGGCAATTTCTTTACTTGCAGTAACCAAGGCATCAATTATCCCAGCTTCTCGTTCTGAGTGAGCAGCATCGCGCACAATTCTTAGAGTAGAGGCAGGTAATGCTTGATGTAGATCCCAGGCACCAGCAAGAGGACAAATCATATCATAGCGGCCGTGAATAAGATATGTAGGCAAGTGCCTGATATGATTCACGTTTTTCATAACTTGATCGTCCGCAATGAAATAATGATTATTGATATAATGTGATTCCAGCGTTGCCAATGCCAAGGCAAAATGAGGAACGCTGTATTGATCAATGACACTTAAATGCGGATGCAAACTGCTACAACGTGCTTGCCACAAAGCCCAGTGTTTGGCAGCAGCCATACGGGCTAATTCGTTGTTTCCTTGCAGACAATCCGCATAATATTTAGTGATTTGCTTTTGTTCATCCGAAGGTACAATGCTGATAAAATCTTGCCAGTAATCGGGAAAAATCAGATTGGCCCCCGATTTATAAAACCAATCGATATCTTTCTGTCGACCTAAAAAAATTTGATGTAATAACAAAGCGCCGACTTGCCGTGGGAACATTTGTGCATAAAGCAAGGCCAAGAGAGAACCCCAACCGCCTCCAAATAATACAAATCGAGTGATACCTAAATAATCACGAATCGCTTCAATATCATCAAGTAAATCTTGTGTGGTATTTTTTGCCAATTCCGCATGAGGCGTTGAGAGCCCACATCCGCGTTGGTCAAAAAGAATGATGCGATATACTTGTGGGTCAAAAAAACGACGTAAATAAGCATTGCCACCGGCACCAGGCCCCGGATGTAAAACGATGACAGGTTTGCCTTTCGGGTTACCCGTTTCTTCAATATAAAGAACATGAGGCTTACTCACGGGCAACTCATGGCGTTTATACGGTTTAATGGCAGGATAAAGGGAATGCATGGCATGCCTTAAATTTTTTCTTACAATCTTATACTGCCAGTGAGTATATTGAAAGGATGCTTTGATTGATACCCGTACAAAAGATAGCGGGAAAAAATGCCTCTCTCCTTGGGAGAGGCCGACGCGCTTAGTGCGGCGGATGAGGGGAAAGCAACGTCCAATCAACCCGGAAATGACGGCGATAAAGCTGGATGATGAGTAAATTTTTTGTCTTTAAGCACTAAATCTACGATAATGTACTATAGTTATCAGTTTACGGATTTTTAAGGTAATGACAGCGTTGCTTGCAGGATTAAATGAGAAACAACAAGAGGCGGTAACCGCACCTTTAGGCAATACTCTGGTTTTGGCGGGGGCGGGTAGCGGTAAGACGCGTGTGTTGGTCAGTCGTATTGCATGGCTTATTGAGAAAGAACATATCCCACCTCATTCTATCTTAGCTGTAACTTTTACCAATAAAGCGGCTGGTGAAATGAAAACCCGGCTAAATGCCATGCTTGATACACCTCTAATGGGCTTGTGGGTAGGAACGTTCCATAGCCTATGTCATCGTCTTTTACGTCGTCACTATAAGGATGCTAACTTACCTGAGCAGTTTCATATTCTCGATAGTGAGGACCAAGCTAGAGTTCTCAAACGTGTTATGGTGGCTTTAAATCTTGATGAAGATCAGTGGCCAGTTAAGCAAGCACAGGCGTTTATTAATGGCAATAAGGATGAAGGTTTAAGGCCTGATCATGTTCATATTCTGCCCTATGGTCCAACGCGGACTTTAGTACAAATCTATAAAGCCTATGAACAGGCTTGTCAAATGGCTGGTGTCATTGATTTTGCAGAATTGTTATTGCGTACACATGAATTATTGCGTGATAACCCTGATATTTTGGCTCATTATCGGCATCGTTTTCAGGCTATTTTGGTTGATGAATTTCAAGATACCAATACCATTCAATATGCCTGGATACGTTTGCTTGCTGGTGGTCAAGCTTCAGTTATGGCAGTAGGAGATGATGATCAATCCATTTACGGTTGGCGTGGAGCGAAAGTTGAAAATATTCAGCAGTTTCCTAGAGATTTTATCAATACTCAAATTGTGCGCTTGGAACAAAATTATCGCTCAACATCCACCATTCTTGATGCTGCTAATGCCTTAATAAATAATAATCATTCGCGCATGGGCAAAAATTTGTGGACAGCAGGAGTCCCTGGCGAAAAAATTATGGTTTATACCGCATTTAATGAATTGGATGAGGCCCGTTTTATCAGTGAACGAATTGTGATGGAAATGAATAATGGTCGCAACGCTGATGATATTGCTGTCCTTTATCGCTCTAATGCTCAATCTCGTGTGATAGAAGAATCTTTGTTACGAGCAGGGATAGCTTACCGGATTTACGGTGGCGTTCGTTTCTTTGAACGTGCAGAAATTAAAGACACGTTGGCATATTTGCGTTTGCTTGCTAATCCCTATGATGACACGGCTTTTGAACGTATCATTAATTTCCCTACCCGGGGAATTGGCGAAAAAACTTTGGAAGAATTGCGACAACTTGCCAAGATCAATGAGGTTTCCTTATGGCAAGCTGCTAACACCGTTTTGCAAGCGCAGAGTTTACCCCAAAGAGCTGCTTCCTCATTGACTAAATTTATTGAGCTCATCGAAAAATTACAAAAGCAAATCGCGCACAAGGAATTGGATGAACAAATCAACATTGTCATTGAAGGCAGCGGCTTGTATGCACATTTTGCAAAAATTAAGGGAGAAAAAGCCGAATCTCGCCTAGACAACTTGCAAGAATTGATTAATGCAGCAAAGCAATTCCGCTACGAACAAGAGGTTGAAGAAGAGCTTCCTTTGCTTGTTGCCTTTCTTGCTCACGCTTCTTTAGAAGCTGGTGAGATGCAGGCCGAAGAACAGGAGCGGTCTGTGCATCTTATGACTTTGCATGCGGCAAAAGGATTAGAGTTCCCTCTTGTGTTTTTAGTTGGTATGGAAGAAGGGGTTTTTCCCAGTAAGCAAAGCCTTGAGGAACCTGGTCGTTTAGAAGAAGAACGTAGACTCTGCTATGTCGGTATGACACGGGCAATGGAAAAGCTGATTTTGTCTTATGCTGAAGTTCGCCGCCAATACGGGCGTGAGGAATACCATCGTCGCTCTCGTTTTGTCCGTGAATTACCAGAAGCGTTGCTGGAAGAAGTACGAGTTAAATCGCGCTTGCAAACCCCCTTGTCTGCTAAAAATATATCCACAACTGCAGCACAAGAGGCTGGGTTAAAACTGGGACAAAATGTAAGTCATGCTAAGTTTGGTCAAGGTGTATTACTGGCTGTTGAGGGAAGTGGTGCTCATACGCGCGTGCAAGTTAGATTTGCTGAGCACGGTGCCAAATGGTTAGTCTTGGCTTATGCGAATTTGACTCTTGAGGATTATGCAGCTTTTTGAGGATTGCTTACTATACTCGATCGAACGTCGAATTACCGTGGCTTGACCACGGTAATTCGGTTTTTTGATTTGTCAAATTAAAAAACTTAAAGATCGAGTAATAAATGTTGAATTTAACTTAAGCTGGTGCTACGTTTCTGTTGGCGAAAAATCTCATCAATGTTTCGCTTAATTTGCTAGTTAATTTAAACAAGGGGAAGGGTGTGAAATTTACAAGTTTACTAACTGCTGGTTTCCTGGCAACAGCCATGGCATCACCATTCGCTATGGCAGCAGATCCATCTAATACGATGACACCAGCACAAAAGCAAGAAATAGAAAAAATCATTCATGATTATTTAGTCAGTCATCCTGAAGTTCTGTTAGAAGCTTCACAAGCGCTCCAACAAAAACAACAGCAAGAAATGCAGCAAATGGCACAAGCAGCCATCAAAGAAAATGCCAATCAATTACTAAATGATAATTTAACCGTTGTTGGCAATCCAAAGGGCAATGTGACGTTAGTTGAATTTTTTGATTACCAGTGCATCCATTGCAAAAAGATGGCTCCTGTGATTAGTGAGTTAATCAAAAAAGACAATAATCTAAGAGTAGTCTACAAAGAGTTCCCGATATTTGGTAAAAGTTCCGATACGGCTTCTCGAGTGGCATTGGCTGCAGCCATGCAAGGAAAATATCAGGCAATGCATGATGCTCTGATCAAACAAGACAAGCGTTTGAATGATGAAATTGTTATGGATACCGCTAAAGCGCTTGGTTTGAATATGACGAAATTGAAAGCCGACATGGAAAGCAAAACAGTGACAGATGCTTTAGATGCTAATCGTCAGCTCGCTGAAAAGCTGCATTTAATGGGTACGCCTGCGCTTATCGTTGCAGCAACACCGGGTGGTGGCCAATTGAAAGAAAGCAGCACGCCAGCCTTTATTCCCGGTGCAGCCAGCGAAGAATCTTTACAGGAACTTATTAAAAAGGCAGCAAGTAATAACGGTTAGTGCCTAAGAAATGTCGTCTTGAGCGAAGCGAAGGATCTCCTGAATCTTGCGGAGCTCTCTCTATGGGTGATTGAAAGTAGGTCGACGTTCCGCGGCTTGACCGCGGAATCCAGCGATGCTGATAGATTCCTGGATCCCGCGGTCAAGCCGCGGGAAGTCGGCCTAAGAATTAACCTACGCTTTCAATTGCACTCCCTCACTCCATTCGAGATGACAACCTCTTTGTAAGAGTGTTACCATCTGCCATCTAGTTGTATCGAGACATAAAATGACAAAGCCTAGCACATTTCAAGATATCATTTTAACATTACAGCGATTTTGGGCTGATCAAGGCTGCGTGATGTTGCAACCGCTAGATATGGAGGTGGGTGCAGGTACATTCCATCCGGCTACTTTTTTACGCGCGATAGGTCCAGAGTCTTGGTCAGCAGCTTACGTGCAACCTTCTCGCCGTCCTGCTGATGGCCGTTATGGTGAAAATCCGAATCGTGTTCAGCATTATTATCAATTTCAAGTTGTTTTAAAGCCATCTCCCCTGGATATTCAAGAAAAATATCTCGACTCATTGCGTGCTTTAGGCGTAGATCCCCTTGCTGATGATATCCGTTTTGTTGAAGATAACTGGGAATCACCCACCTTGGGTGCCTGGGGGTTGGGTTGGGAAGTGTGGCAAAATGGCATGGAAATTTCACAATTTACCTATTTTCAACAGGTCGGTGGTTTAGTTTGCAAGCCGGTCACAGGTGAATTGACCTATGGTCTTGAGCGTATCGCCATGTTTGTACTTGGTGTTGATAATCTGTTTGACCTTCCTTGGAGTAAAACTGCTTTTGGCATCGTAACGTATGGTGATGTGTTCCATCAAAATGAAGTGGAAATGTCTGCTTACAATTTTGAGCACGCGAATGTCGATGCCTTATTTAAACAGTTTGACTACTATGAGGCAGAAGCCCAGAAACTGATTGCTTTGAATCTTCCTTTGCCTGCTTATGAAATGGTGATGAAAGCGTCTCATACGTTTAACTTGTTGGACGCTAGACGAGCCGTTTCCGTAACTGAGCGTCAAAGATATATCTTACGAGTACGTCATTTATCAAGAGCGGTGGCGCAGGCTTATTATGATGCGCGCGAGGCACTAGGTTTTCCCATGCAAAAGGTGTGTAATGACCAATGATTTTCTTTTTGAATTAGGCTGTGAAGAGCTACCTTCCGGTTCTGTTTGGCCTTTAACAGAAGCATTAACTGCTAATCTTTTATCTGCCCTGGATAAGGCTCAAATCCGTTATGGGCAAGTAAAATCTTTTGCAACACCAAGACGATTGGCTGTTTTAATCGTTGATCTTGCCGAAGAACAGCCAAGTCAAATAATAAGTAAACGGGGTCCTGCCTTAGCGGCAGCTTATGATGCTAATGGTCAGCCAACTCCTGCTTTGTTGGGTTTTGCAAAATCATGTGGCGTTGATGTCGCGTCCCTTTCTACCTGTAAAACTGATAAAGGCGAATGGGTTACTTATGAAACTCGGGTTCAGGGAGCTAAAACAAAAGAATTAATGCCTACTCTGATTCAGGAAACATTGCTGAAGCTACCCATTGCAAAACCCATGCGCTGGGGAGAGGGAGATGATGAGTTTGCTCGTCCAATACATTGGGCAGTCATGTTGCTTGCTGATCAAGTCATTCCTGCACAAATTATGGGTATTCAGACAGGACGATTTAGTTCTGGTCATCGCTTTCATCATCAACAGCCGGTAGAAATCACAAAACCCCAAACGTATGAATCGTTGTTGCGGGATGCTTTTGTTATTGCTGATTTTGCCGCCCGTCGTAAATTGATCGTTGAACAGGTCAAGCAAATTGCCAATCAACATGATGCTCAAGTCGTTATGCCAGAAGATTTACTTGACGAAGTAACCTCCATTGTCGAGTGGCCACAGGCACTGATTGCGAATTTTGAAAAAGAATTTTTACAAGTACCCGCGGAGGCTTTGATTGCTTCGATGCAAACACATCAAAAATGTTTCGCTTTACAAGACAAATCAGGTAATTTACTGCCTCATTTTATTACGGTTGCTAATATATGCAGCTCAAATCCACAACAAGTCGTGTTGGGGAATGAGAAGGTGATGCGTGCCCGTTTAAGCGACGCAGCTTTCTTCTTCCATCAAGATAAGAAGCAGCCCTTAAGTCATCATCTTGCTGCCACGGAAAAGGCAATCTTTCAGGCCAAACTTGGTACCTTACGCGCTAAGGCTGAACGCGTCAAAGCGCTAATGAAAAAGTTAAGCGTGCCTCTTAACCTCTCTGAAGAAAAAGCAATCCGCGCTGCCGAATTGTCTAAATGTGACCTGATGACAGGGATGGTCGGAGAGTTTCCTGAACTACAAGGTGTAATGGGATATTATTATGCTCGACATGACGGCGAAGCTCTAGATGTTGCCACTGCATTGAAAGAGCAGTATATGCCGCGCTTTGCTGCAGATGAATTACCATCTTCTCCACTAGGTCTTGCTCTTTCCTTGGCGGACAGACTTGATACGTTGGTGGGTATCTTTGCCATCGGTCAAAAGCCATCAGGTGATAAAGATCCGTTTAAATTAAGACGACATGCTTTAGCTGTAGCGCGTTTACTGATTGCAACGTCTGCCAAATTAGAATTATCCACATTGATCATGAAGACACTTCAGATTTATGGCGAGCAGTTACCAGCAAATAATGATGCTGTTCATGAGTTAAAACCATTTATTCTCGAACGCCTGCAGTCTCATTATCATGGTCAAGGGTATAGCATCGATTTATTCCATGCTGTTCGTGGTCGACAAGATGATTGGTTTTATGATTTTGACAAACGCATCCAAGCGCTGGGAGAATTTACAACATTACCTGAAGCCAATATTCTGGCTGCGGCCTGTAAACGCGTGAATAATATATTACAACAAGCACAGGCAGCAGAGCACCTTGCTAGGGAAGATATCAATGAGAATTTATTAGAGGAGGGTGCGGAAAAAGCCTTATTTGCCCACCTTCATAGCATGGAGCAAGTACTTAAGCCTCTTTATGAAGCTGCTGATTATAAGACCATTCTTACTCAGCTTGCTAGTTTGCGAGAACCTGTGGATGCTTTTTTTGAGCATGTGATGGTGATGGTTGAAGAGGAGGCCGTCAGAAAGAATCGCCTGCAACTTCTATCGCGGTTGCAAGGTTTGTTGCAAGGAGTTGCTGACATTTCTTTATTGCAGCTTCACCAATGAGCAAGATAATCCTGTTAGATAGAGATGGTGTCATCAATCAGGATTCACTGCATTATATTAAATCAGTTGATGAATTTGTATTTTTACCAGGCAGCATTGAGGCGATTGTGCAGCTTACAAAAGCTGGTTATCGTATCGGCGTTGCTACCAATCAATCTGGTGTTTCGCGAGGTCTTTATGATGAGATTGAGCTTGCAGCGATTCATGATAAGCTTCTTCATGATGTTCGTACCGCGGGTGGAGAAATTGAAGCAATCGAATACTGTATTCATATGCCTGATGCAGGTTGTCTTTGCCGTAAACCGCAGCCTGGCATGTTACAAGCTCTAGCACGGCGTCTTGGTTGTTCTCTTACCCACGTCCCTTTCATTGGAGATAGGGTTTCTGATATCCAGGCAGCTCTTGCCGCGGGAGCAATTCCTATGATCATTCTTTCTCCGATGACCGATCGGGTGGGTTTGCAACAATATTCCTATATCCCTATTTTCCATTCACTTCGCGAGTGCGTCGATTTTTTGCTAACCCAAAATGATTGAAGAAATAGCGATTGGTTATGAGAATGAGGAGCAACGTGAGTGTGCAGAGCAGCTTGCCGCGTCTTTGCATCTAAAGGTGGATAATGAGGCTAAGGCAAGATTATTGGTTATGGCTGATAAGCTTGCTTTGAAGATAGAGCATTTCACTCCTCTATATGCTGATTTCTCAAGCACAAATTGGCAAAAGCGTCGGGATGCAGGGAAAAAACAAGGTTTGATAAGAGCGTGCAAGCCAAAACCTGGTTTGCAAATTATTGATGTTACAGCAGGTTGGGGTCGTGACGCCGCTGTGCTTGCGAGTTTTGGTGCTGAAGTGATCATGTTGGAAAGAGAGCCAATCATGGCTGCTCTGCTAGCTGATGCCTTGATGCGTCGTGATGAATACTCTAAAGAAAAAATGAATCTCAAATTGTATGAAACAGATGCCTTCGATTACCTAGTAAATTTGTCTGCAACGGATTACCCTGACATCATTTATATTGATCCCATGCATCCCGAACGGCAAAAGACGGCTCTTGTAAAGAAAGATATGCAAGCTTTGCAAAGGCTCATCAAAAGGGATGATAAGATATTTGAATTGCTACAGCTTGCACGAACAAAGGTAAAAAAACAGGTCGTAGTGAAGTGGCCTCAATCCCTGGCGCCTCTTTTAAACCCCACATCAGCGATCGGTGGGAAAACGGTGCGTTTTGATGTTTATAGTATTTAATGGCATCGCGTCATCCATTGTCACCGCGAACTGATCACTGCCACTAAGCGATTTCGAATCCCCGCGGCATCGACCGCGGGGTCCATCCCATAGCCGTCAGGCTAAGAAAGAAATTGTTTGTTTAACTTATTGAAATAATAATAAAAAAAGCTAGAGTACCCTTTTAAATTTTTTCCCGCCAGGAAAACAACCAAAAGGGACTCTATGCTGCTGGATACCCTATCAAATATTCCTCAAGAAATCTTTAAATTTTTTACTTATGAAGCGGATCGGATAGGAAAGGAAACAGGTTTTCAGAAACGCCGTTCAAAATTGACACCTAGTGTTTTTATAAAATCATTGATAACGCTCTGTTTTTCAGAACATTTTAATTTGGAACTTTTCTGTGGATTGGTAAAAACGCAAAAAGTTTATATCAAAAAACAATCATTACATGAGCGATTTAACGAACGAACAGCCGGATTTCTTAAAGCCTTTTCATTATTCTGTTTAAAGCACTTTCAAATGAAAAAGTTACCTCAACTCCAAGGATTGGAGCAATTTAGTAGCCTTAACATCATTGATAGCAGTACTATATCCTTACATCAGGCGCTGAATGAGCTTTTTAAAGGCAGTGGCGGAGCCGCATCCAGTTCCGCTATGAAAATCCAAATGATGTTTGATTATCTTGGTGGACAAATAAAAGAGCTTACTCTAACTTCGGGCTGTGATAACGATCAGGGCTTTGATAATTATTTTAATACTATTGAAAAAGGAGCTCTTTATTTAATGGATTTAGGTTATTTTAAACTGAACACGTTTAAGAAAATTATGGAAGAAAACGCTTTCTTCATAAGCCGCTTGCTCACCGGAACTAAACTTCTAACACAAGATAAGAAACCTTTTGATTTACTCGTTACCTTGGAGAATGCTGCACCATTCTTTTCTCAGCAGGTCCTTATGGGAGCAACGCATAAAATTCCTGTCCGCTTGGTCGCTCAACGATTACCACCAGTCATTGCCGAGCAAAGGCGGAGAAGACTTATAAAAGATCATCGTCGCCGTGGTTCCACACCAAACCAGGAATCGTTGGCTTTACAAAGTTGGTCTATTTATATTACCAATACCTCTGAAACTCAAATCAATAATAAAGCAATTCATCAAACGTATGCTTTACGATGGCAGGTAGAACTCCTCTTTAAATTAAGTAAATCCTTAATGCATATTGACTCTATCAAAACTAAAAAGTTTGCTCGAGTGATTATTGAAACCTATGGTAAGTTTATTGCAATGATGCTTTTGTTTTTGCTATGCAATCCCATGCGCAACATAGAAGGCAAACAACTTTCTTTTTATAAAGCCTGTCACCAACTAAGTTCCAAGGCTACTGGATTGATTATCGCCCTCATGTCTCCTTATCGATTAAAGCATTTCTTGAATGATTTCTATGAAAATCTCTCCCTCTTTGCTATCAAAGATTCAAAAAAGAAACCTCTTTTGACCTTTGACTTCTGCGAAGGAGAGTGCTTTTAAACTCTTAGCCTGACGGCTATGGGGTCCATCCCATCATGCCAGTCTGGACATGGATACCGCGGTCAAGCCGCGGTAATTCGAGCATTAATGGCGGTGAGGGTAAGGTGGGGGCAATGAGTCTATTTTCAGCACTAAACCAAATCAAATTCATCCAATTCTTTGCGCAGCCGCTTTTCCTCAAAGAGGTCTTCAATGCGCCTGCGTCGTTCTAGCTTGGTGCTTAAACTAGGTTCAATAATAGCTTGCGCATCATTGAACTCTTCAGGTTCAGTTTCAAAATCCTCAAAGCGCTGAATGGTCATAGTAGCAGCCTCCCTGTGCCATTACCCCATTAATATATCAATAGGCTACATAAAGAAAATAACAGAATTCCACTGTTAAAGACAGTGGAATTGGTAATGATAGTAAAATTTAGAGCTTAAATGATGGGTCCAGTATGCGTAGGAGCCGGTGTTGTGCGTAGTTCTTGCAGCGTATTTTTGCATTTTTGCAAATCGAGACCTTCTGGCTCTTTCCCGAATTGTTCTCTCTCTTCCTTCAATTTTTTTGCCCTTTGCTCCGTTTTTTCCCATCTATCGGAAAAGCCTTGGAATAATCCAGGATGCTCGTTATCTTTACCCTGCTTGAGTCCTTCCTTTTTGGTAAATTTTTCACCATTAACCGTAATGGTGATATTGTCTGGATCAAAGCCTGCATTAATACAAGCCTCATACATTTTTCTACCGTATTCTCTAGCATCGTCGGGGTTGTCACAAGAGACTGACATGATAATCTTGTCATAACCGCAGGCTCTTACTGCTTCGGCCAAGTTCTGAATATCATAATCTACATTTTGATGGCGACTGTTGTGATAAAGGGGATCCTGCCACCAAGCGGGAAGTTGCATGTGAAAGGTACCATTTTCGTTCGTTATTGGGATGCCGGTAATACTATGTATAAGTTTCAGCTTGTCAGGTCGCACCCCTTTAAGAGAGGCGTCTCCGGTGGGAGGGTTCGTGAGTAGGCTAACGGGATCATTGTATGCGTCTGGGTTTTGTCTTCTATGTTCATCATAAAGATCTTGGATGGCTTTCCTACGAGCGCTGGTATTTTTGTCCGTTAATGACAATAGGCCTGCTAAATAACTTATACGATCATGTTCACGTTGTATTGCTGTCTGAATGTCAGTGATTCCTTTATTGACAGAATTTTCAAATTCAGCAAGTTCAGCTTTATATTTTTTGTCTAGGGTATCTAACATCTCTTTTTTTACTTTTGCCACTTGAGCATCGTCAGTTAGATTCATACTGGCTTTTAATTTATCCTTAAATCCATTAGGAGGAGGAGTTGGATCATTAAATTTAGCTTCTAATTCGTGTTTGGCATGGGTGTGATGTTGTTCAATGGCCTTTTTCGCATCAAGCTTTGCTACATGGAGGATACCAGGAAGCTGCCTTGGATCAATCTCTCCCGCTTTCAGGCCCGCATTGATTCTGGCGAAATCATTATTAAATTGGGTTAGGGCGTCGGTAAGTTCATCAGTATCCTCAAGAGCATCTTTCACCGCATCTTTTACAGCCTGGGTATGGGGAGGATGATCGTTCTTAAGCTCTTCCCAATGGCGGCCTTTAAGAATAAGATTTCCCTTATCATCTTTATAGTCAAGAAAATCTTCTATTTGACGAAAGCGCCTTTGCTGATAGCCATCAAAACTATCGCTACCCGTAACACCCTGGTCTAAGTTAACACTTTTAAGATAGGTTTGAATATATTCTCTTCTTTTATCCGGGCCCCACGTTTCGTCTAATTTTTTAGTGGTAGCCCATCTTCTTAAAAGAGGTTTTTGAAAAAGACCCATAAACGATATCCAATTGAACAATTAATTTTGAGTATAACACTAATTTATTAACTTATAATTAAGCATAAAGCAAAGGGCAGAACGATCGAATTGCCTCAAATTATCTGTTGCCGAAGGATGACGTAAATAAGTCCATAAATTGCTTCGTTGCCTCAATATGGCTGTTGCCGAGCGAGAGGAACAGAAATGGGGCAAGTGAATATGGATTTGTATCTAAAAATACAGCGTATCCGCTATCAACGAGGCAATAGAGCGTTAAAAAAACGCATTCTGGATGAATTTTGCGAGACGCATCATTATCATCGCAAAGCAGCAGCTCGTTTATTAAGACAGTTACCCATTTCTGATAAAAGTCCGAAGAAAGTTGGAAAAAAGAAGACCTATGACCCATCCATATTGCTGGAGCCTTTAAAAAAGATATGGCTTGGCACGGATCAGATGTGTGGTAAACGATTAAAGAGAGCTCTTCCCTTATGGTTACCTCATTATCAAAATCATTATGAGCCTTTAGCGGCGGAGATATCCTCTCAACTGCTAACCATGAGCGCTGCTACAATTGATCGCTTACTCAAGCCTGTTAAAACTCGCTATGGAAAAGGCTTAAGTGGAACAAAGCCTGGAAGTATTCTCAGGAATCAAATTCCAGTCAATACGAATCAGTGGAATACTAACGAAGTGGGTTTTATGGAGGCCGACAGCGTTGCGCATTGTGGAGCATCACTAGCCGGTGATTTTGTTTGGTCTATTACGCTGACGGATATTTTAGTGGCTGGACAGAAATGCGGGCCACTTGGAATAAAGGAGCTCATGGTGTCTTGGGGGGTATTCAAGACATAGAAAAAAATTTACCTTTTGAAATCAAAGGGTTTGATTGTGATAACGGCTCAGAGTTTCTCAATTGGCATCTCATTCATTATTTTACTGAGCGGGACCCACAAAAAGCGGTTCAATTTACTCGCTCTCGTCCTTATAAAAAAGACGATAATGCACATGTTGAACAAAAGAACTGGACTCATGTGCGTCAACTGTTTGGTTATCATCGTTTTGGTAATCCAAAGCTCGTTGAGCTTATGAATGACTTATATTCTAACGAAGTCTCCTTGTTATTTAATTTTTTCTATCCTTGCATTAAGCTCATTGACAAAGTACGAATTCAATCCCGTGTAATCAAAAAATATGATCAACCCCAAACGCCCTATCAGCGACTGATGACGTCGAATGGTCTTACTCTCGCTCAGAAAACAAAATTACAAGAGACCTTTAATACACTCGACCCGTTTGACTTGCAAAAAAAGATTCAAAAAAAGCTAAAATTAATATTTAGATTAGTGAATATTCAACATGTAAAACAAAGAAAGGCTCTTTAATGAAAGTCTTATTCAATATTGTAAAAAGACAGGAACATAAAGCCTGTGGATATGATGGACGAGTCCTTCGGACCAGCCTGTGCCCTATGGGACGTGTGGACAAAACCATGAATAACAAAAAGACGTTATTCACAGTTATTGCCCACACTCACAGGCTTCTCGCCCACACACCCACCAGGCTCAATAGCAATTATTTTTTAATCGCAACAAAACCTCTCAAAAGCAACACCTATTCTGAGGCAACGACTCAGTATATTTTTTGTCCTTCGGCAACAGGTTCTATTGAGGCAACAGGCTAGTCCTATTCTCTTCATTAATGTTGTCGATTAATAAGTTACCATCGTCTTTCAATACAGGCTGTCTATCATTCATTAATGCTGATGGCGCATCCTTATCAGATGATGATTTAACTCCTAACCCATCTATTAAGCTAGGTGGATAGCTAGGAGGGAGAGCTTCTGTAGAAGGATTATGCTCAGCAACATCTTGCTGTGGTGCACAAAAGATATAACCAAGAAGGGCTTTTAATCTTTTTGCAAGTGTTTGCAAGCCAGCAATTAGCGTTGCAGCAAAGAGTTCTATTTTTCCAAAAGACAAACCAGTTGTGGGATTGGATAATATTTTATCTTTTTCTGTTCCTTCAACAAAAAGCCATGACAAACGATTATCCTCTCCCCACGTACTTGCGGCTTTTGAAAGCAAGTGTTGGCATGCTCGATTTAAAGCTGCAATATCTTTATCTTTTTGATAATTCTCACAAGCTAAGGTAAAAGAATGATCTAAGTCTTGAGCGGCTTCCTTACAAATGTTACCCAAAATCTCTCTAAGCAAATAATATTTTAGAAGAGGAGCAGCTAGGCGAGGCAATTCATTTTCTAAAAAACATTTTTTATCTCGCTGAGCATCCACTCCTCCCAGCTTCATATAATTTGATTCAATTATTCCAAGGCCTTCATTATTAGCAGCCTGACCAAGCTTTTTTACTCCAGCAGCGAATACGATAGCGCTGCATTTTAGAACAAAAGAGGTGGGCATTTTTTTAATTTGTTCTTCAGTAAAGCCTATGGATTTTACATGGCAAAGTATACGAGTCCACTCTTTAATGATTGGATTTTCCGCAGGAGAAATCTCTGAATTATCAATATTTTTGAGAATTTCCTCGAGATTTTCAGGCGACGTATATGGAGCTGATAAAATATCTCGCGTTTTAAAAGCGGAAAACATCTCCTCTGAAGTAGAGTTGATTTCAAGAATATTTCCTATAAAAATATTACGCCAAGATTTTTTTTCCTCCGTGAAGAAAACTGGCGGTTTAGAAGAAAAAGGCCACATTTTTAACCTACAAGTACAAAAAATATAAATTTTAAACAATTAACCTTAAAGATTTATTAACTCTGAAGAGATGTCTTGAATAACGAATTGCCTCAAATTATCTGTTGCCGAAGAATGACGTAAATAAGTCCATAAATTGCTTCGTTGCCTCAATATGGCTGTTGCCGAGCGAGAGGAACAGAAATGGGGCAAGTGAATATGGATTTGTATCTAAAAATACAGCGTATCCGCTATCAACGAGGCAATAGAGCGTTAAAAAAACGCATTCTGGATGAATTTTGCGAGACGCATCATTATCATCGCAAAGCAGCAGCTCGTTTATTAAGACAGTTACCCATTTCTGATAAAAGTCCGAAGAAAGTTGGAAAAAAGAAGACCTATGACCCATCCATATTGCTGGAGCCTTTAAAAAAGATATGGCTTGGCACGGATCAGATGTGTGGTAAACGATTAAAGAGAGCTCTTCCCTTATGGTTACCTCATTATCAAAATCATTATGAGCCTTTAGCGGCGGAGATATCCTCTCAACTGCTAACCATGAGCGCTGCTACAATTGATCGCTTACTCAAGCCTGTTAAAACTCGCTATGGAAAAGGCTTAAGTGGAACAAAGCCTGGAAGTATTCTCAGGAATCAAATTCCAGTCAATACGAATCAGTGGAATACTAACGAAGTGGGTTTTATGGAGGCCGACAGCGTTGCGCATTGTGGAGCATCACTAGCCGGTGATTTTGTTTGGTCTATTACGCTGACGGATATTTTCAGTGGCTGGACAGAAATGCGGGCCACTTGGAATAAAGGAGCTCACGGTGTCTTGGGGGGTATTCAAGACATAGAAAAAAATTTACCTTTTGAAATCAAAGGGTTTGATTGTGATAACGGCTCAGAGTTTCTCAATTGGCATCTCATTCATTATTTTACTGAGCGGGACCCACAAAAAGCGGTTCAATTTACTCGCTCTCGTCCTTATAAAAAAGACGATAATGCACATGTTGAACAAAAGAACTGGACTCATGTGCGTCAACTGTTTGGTTATCATCGTTTTGGTAATCCAAAGCTCGTTGAGCTTATGAATGACTTATATTCTAACGAAGTCTCCTTGTTATTTAATTTTTTCTATCCTTGCATTAAGCTCATTGACAAAGTACGAATTCAATCCCGTGTAATCAAAAAATATGATCAACCCCAAACGCCCTATCAGCGACTGATGACGTCGAATGGTCTTACTCTCGCTCAGAAAACAAAATTACAAGAGACCTTTAATACACTCGACCCGTTTGACTTGCAAAAAAAGATTCAAAAAAAGCTAAAATTAATATTTAGATTAGTGAATATTCAACATGTAAAACAAAGAAAGGCTCTTTAATGAAAGTCTTATTCAATATTGTAAAAAGACAGGAACATAAAGCCTGTGGATATGATGGACGAGTCCTTCGGACCAGCCTGTGCCCTATGGGACGTGTGGACAAAACCATGAATAACAAAAAGACGTTATTCACAGTTATTGCCCACACTCACAGGCTTCTCGCCCACACACCCACCAGGCTCAATAGCAATTATTTTTTAATCGCAACAAAACCTCTCAAAAGCAACACCTATTCTGAGGCAACGACTCAGTATATTTTTTGTCCTTCGGCAACAGGTTCTATTGAGGCAACAGGATAGTCCCAGAGTAAACGCATCTAATTTTGACAATATCCACAGGGTATTGCAGTTTGGGTTATTTAAAATTTAAATCACTTCCCCGTATAGATCATAATCATCACTGTCCGTGATGGTGACTTCGACTAAACTGCCTACATTTAGTTCTTTATTAGAGGACAAATAGACCAGACCATCGATCTCTGGTGCGTCGCTTTTACTACGAGCAATAATATTCTCCTCATTGACCTCGTCGATTAGTACCGTTTGCTTCGAACCAATTTTACGTGCGAGCTTATTGCGGCTGATTTCTGCCTGTAGCTCCATGAAACGGTGATAGCGCTCTTCTTTCACGTCCTCAGAGATTGGGTTGGGTAATTCATTTGCTTTTGCGCCATCGACGGGAGAATATTGGAAGCATCCTACGCGATCAAGCTGTGCTGTATGCAAGAATGCGAGCAATTCTTCAAATTCCTCTTCAGTTTCCCCAGGGAAACCAACAATAAAAGTAGAGCGCAAGGTAATATCGGGGCAAATCTCTCGCCATTGAGCAATTCTACTGAGCGTATTCTCACTGCTTGCAGGTCGTTTCATGGCTTTTAAAATGCGAGAATTGGCGTGTTGCAAGGGGATATCCAAATAAGGCAAGATCAAACCATCGCGCATTAAAGGAATAATCTCATCCACATGGGGATAAGGATAAACATAATGTAAGCGAACCCATATTCCCAATTCACCTAACGCTGCACACAAGTCATAGAATTTGGTGTTAATCGTCTTGCCTTTCCACTCTACTGGCTGAAATTTAGTATCCACTCCGTAGGCACTTGTATCCTGAGAGATCACCAATAATTCCTGTACCCCTGCATCTTTAAGGCGCTTGGCTTCCGACAGGACTTGTGTCAGAGAATAACTCTGTAGTTTCCCACGCATCGTGGGAATAATGCAGAATGTGCATTTTTGATTACAGCCCTCAGAAATTTTCAAATAAGCATAGTGTCTGGGGGTAAGTTTAATGCCTTGCGGCGGAATCAGCTGTGTGAATGGGTCAGCAGGGGGCGGAAGATGTCTATGGACGGCGCGGACAACCTCTTCATACGCATGGGCTCCACTAATATGCAGCACATCAGGGCAAGCCTCACGAATCATTTCTGCTTTGGCACCTAGGCAACCAGTTACGATGACTCGGCCGTTTTCTGCCATTGCTTCCTTAATCGTATCCAATGATTCGGTGATAGCAGCATCAATAAAGCCACAGGTGTTTACTACAACAACACCAGCATCTTGATAACTGGAAACTAAATCGTAGCCTTGAGCGCGCAATTGGGTAATGATTCGCTCGGAATCAACCAGCGCCTTGGGGCAGCCTAAACTGACAAAGCCCACCTTGTGATTCATAATTCTCGATCTGTAAAAAAAGTGGGCGAATTATAACGCTTCTACAGGGAATTAGTCTAGGGACGTTCCTAATCTAAAGCAGTAACTCTAGTGAGTTGTTCTAAGAACTTGCTTGCCGATGTTTCACCCACCACCCTCAGCTTGCTTTCTTCTTTACCTTGCTTGTTGAAAAACAAAAACGTCGGAGGCGCAACAACCCCATACGCCTTGAGGAGAGCTTTGTCCTGAGCATTGTTTGCAGTAATATCTACCTTTAATACCACAAAATTCCTTAATGCTGCTTCCACTCTAGCATCTTTAAACGTTGTTGCTTCCATAGTTTGACAAGAAGCACACCAGTCAGCGTAAAAATCTAACATCACGGGTTTGCCTTTTGCTTTAGAAATTGCCTGTTGTACTTCATCAATCGATTTAACGGTTTCTATTGTAAAACCTGGGGCTGCTGCATTTGCTGTAGCTTGGAATCCTGCTAATGGTTGTAAGGGGTTATGGCTCCCCATGCTTGCTCCAACCAAGATGAGTAAACCATATACCAGGCTCATGATGCCCAATCCTTGTCGTAATTTGGCATGGTTGGAAGAGGCTATCGTTAGTGCACCGCAATAGATTCCAGTAAAAATGAGCAAACTTGCCCATAAAATCATTACAATAGTACTAGGTAGGATACGGTCAAGAAGATAAATGGCCACACCTAACAATAAAACGCCAAAAAATGCTTTAACAGTATTCATCCATGTGCCTGCTTTCGGCAGCCATTTTCCAGCTGATGCTCCAATGAGCAATAGCGGAGTCCCCATGCCTAATCCTAAGAAAAATAAAGTCAGGGTCCCAAACAAGATGTTACCACTATGCGCGATGTAACCTAATGCGCCGATCAAAGGAGCAGTAACACAGGGGGATAAAATAAGCGTTGATAATGATCCCATAACTGCCGCTCCAACATAGTGACCACTACCTTGTCGACGGCTGATGTTGGCTAATTTCGCCTGCCAGGAAACGGGTAGGCGTAAATCGTAGCAACCAAACATGGACAGTGCTAGTAGAACGAATATCAGACTAAACGTGACAATTATCCAAGGCGATTGCATGATCACCTGTAAGTTACTCCCCAAAGAAGCTACAAGAGCACCTACCAAAGCATAGGTCACAGACATACTTAATACATAACTTAAGGAAAGGAAGAATGCCTTGCGTGTAGAAAGGTCTTTTCCGTGTCCGACAATTATCCCTGAAAGAACAGGGACCATTGGCAATACACAGGGTGTAAAAGCCAAAAGTAAACCAAAACCAAAGAAAGTTAAAACTACCATGATCCAATGTTCTTTGCTAAAGACAGCTTCAATATCATCTGTTTCTTGTGATGATGTACTTGCAACTGTGACAGGAGTTTCTTCCATACTGACACTGGTTAATGCTAGATCATTACCAATGGCTAGCTTAATTTGTCGAGTTTCAGGGGGATAACAAAAGCCATCATCAGCACATCCCTGGAAGTGTACATCAAGCAGCGTTTCCCCAGGTTGTTCACCCAAAATGGGTACTGGAAGTGACAATTCATTGCGATAGATAGGATAAGTCCGTCCTTGTTTATCGATTTTCATCAGGGTTTGAGGAAAACGTATTGTTCCCAAGTGAACATTGCTATTAGAGGGCACATCTATCTTGATGCGGTCACTATAAAGGAAATAGCCAGGCTTAACTTGCCAATGAATAGACAACGTATTAGGATCTATCTGCGTTGCATTTACTTTGAATACTTCTGCAGCAGGTAGAGGACTTGCGTAGTTAACTAAAGAAGTCAAGCAAAGTAATGAAAGTAAAACCCATTTTTTCATCTATCGTTTCAACTCAATCAAATTGCAGACCATTGTAATAGTAGTATTAAAAAAAAACCAAAAATTTTTTTAAATTACCCCTTGAAAGCTATTTAATTGTCCCCATATGGGCTGACATCAGCGATGTACAATGATTCGTTACATAGAAGTACTCACATTGTATAACGCTAAAAAACAGAGCCTTATTCTGAAAATTATAGGTGATAACCAAAAAACCAGGAGAAAACAAGTATGAAAATTCGTCCTTTACACGATCGTGTTGTTGTTCGTCGTCTGGAAGAAGAACGCACCACAGCGGGTGGTATTGTCATTCCCGACAGCGCTACTGAAAAACCCATGCGCGGAGAAATCATCGCTGTTGGTGCTGGTAAAATCCTAGACAATGGCGACGTTCGTGCCTTGGCCGTAAAAGTTGGAGACATTGTTCTGTTTGGCAAATACTCAGGTACCGAAGTTAAGGTGGCAGGGCAAGAGCTGGTTGTGATGCGTGAAGACGACATCATGGGCGTGATTGAGAAGTAATCTAACATAAGATTTTTAAAGGAGATTATTATAATGGCTAAAGAAGTACGTTCTGGTGATGATGCACGTCAACAAATGATTGCTGGTGTTAATATCCTGGCAAATGCTGTGCGAGTCACGATGGGTCCTCGTGGACGCAATGTTGTGCTAGAGAAGTCTTTTGGTGCTCCCACTGTAACGAAAGACGGTGTGTCTGTAGCGAAAGAAATTGAACTTGAAGACCGTTTCCAAAATATGGGCGCACAAATGGTCAAAGAAGTGGCTTCTAAAACGTCCGATGCGGCTGGTGATGGTACTACGACTGCAACTGTTTTAGCACGCGCTATTATGGTGGAAGGCAATAAGGCTGTTGCTGCTGGTATGAATCCAATGGATCTGAAGCGTGGTATTGATAAAGCTGTTACTGTGGTAACCAAGCAATTACAAGCGATGTCTAAGCCTTGCAAAGATGGCAAATCAATTGCGCAAGTTGGAACCATTTCCGCTAATGCTGATCAATCCATCGGTGATATTATTGCTGAAGCAATGGAAAAAGTAGGTAAAGAAGGTGTAATTACCGTTGAAGACGGGAATAGCTTGGAGAATGAATTATCTGTGGTTGAAGGTATGCAGTTTGATCGTGGCTATATTTCTCCTTACTTCATCAACAATCAGCAAAATATGAGTGCTGAGCTTGAGCATCCTTTCATTCTTTTGGTTGACAAAAAGATTGCTAACATCCGCGATATGCTTTCTGTCTTAGAAGCTGTAGCTAAATCTGGTCGTCCTTTATTGATCGTCGCTGAAGATGTTGAAGGCGAAGCCTTAGCAACCTTGGTTGTTAACAACATGCGCGGTATCGTGAAAGTTTGTGCAGTGAAAGCTCCTGGCTTTGGTGATCGTCGTAAAGCGATGTTACAAGACATTGCTATTCTCACTAACGGTCAAGTGATCTCTGAGGAAATAGGTAAGAGCCTAGAAGGTGCTTCAATAGACGATTTAGGTACTGCAAAACGCGTCGTAGTGACGAAAGAAAATACCACCATCATTGATGGAGAAGGCAAAGCATCTGAAATCAATGCACGCATCACTCAAATCCGTGCACAAATGGAAGAGACTACTTCTGATTATGATCGTGAAAAATTACAAGAGCGCGTAGCTAAATTAGCTGGTGGTGTTGCGGTCATTAAAGTGGGTGCAGCTACCGAAGTTGAAATGAAAGAGAAGAAAGCGCGTGTCGAAGATGCTCTGCATGCAACTCGTGCTGCTGTTGAAGAAGGTATCGTAGCAGGTGGTGGTGTTGCCCTGATCCGTGCTCAAAAAGCATTAGATGGCTTAAAAGGTGATAATGCTGATCAAGATATGGGTATTAACATTCTACGTCGTGCTATTGAATCACCTCTACGCCAAATCGTTGCCAATGCTGGCTATGAGTCTTCTGTAATCGTTAACAAAGTTGCTGAGAACAAAGATAATTTTGGTTTCAACGCAGCTACTGGCGAATACGGTGATATGGTTGAGATGGGTATTCTCGACCCAACAAAAGTAACTCGTACCGCACTGCAAAATGCAGCTTCTGTCGCAAGCCTTATGCTTACAACGGAATGCATGATTGCTGATCTTCCTAAGAAAGAGGAGGCTTCCGGTGCTGGAGATATGGGCGGCATGGGCGGCATGGGTGGCATGGGCATGATGTAAGCCGCTACTCTCCGTAGCCTTTAAAAAACCCGCCTTGTGCGGGTTTTTTTATGCCCAAATTAGAGACGTTCCCTAAGAGATGGCAAAGTTAGTCTAAACTAATAACGAGAGCAAAACACTGACTGATGTTATAAGCGTAATCCCTTATAACAGGAGTGTTAATTATGGTAAGCCAAAGAAGTATTGTAAAAGCCAGCGAAGTGACGGGTGTTTGTGTTAAAAACATGGCTGGCAAGAATCTTGGCACGATTCATGAAGTAGTTATCGATAAAGCTTACGGCAAAGTCAACTATGTCGTTTTGGAATTTGGCGGTATTTTAGGCTTTGGGAATAAATATTTTGCTCTTCCTTGGCATCTATTTAAATATGACAAAATAGCGGATTGTTTCATTATTGATATTGATAAAGAAAGGTTAATCAATGCTCCAGGATTTGATAAGGATCATTGGCCTGATTTTGCGGCACCAGAGTTTGCCACCAAGATCCATAAATATTACGAGTAGACAACCATGCAATATAAGGAAATATCATGACGAAGAATACTCCAAAGTCCAATGGTCGAAAACACGCTCCTAATCTTGGAAAGAGTAGCCACTTATCTCATGATGTGAGTCCAACCGCGGATCCCACTTCTAAAGCAAATAGAAAAAGAACGAGAGCAGCTCAAAAGAACACTGTAAACGAGCACTACGAACAATTGACACAAAGCACAAGCGAAATGTTTGAGGAAGCCAGAGCAAAATTAGGCGAAGCTAAGGAAACATTAAAAGAATACAGTAATGAACTGGCAGAAAATGTAAGGAAAAAGCCACTGATGTCCATTCTCATTGCTGGCAGTATTGGTTTTATTTTGTCATCACTATTTAGAAAGTGATTATTATGGGCTTCATTGAGCATTTAGAGGGTCTTATCGTTAGCAAGTATGCTGTAGCTAAGGGATTGTTTACCTTATTTAAGCTAGAAGCTAAACTTGCAGGATTAAATGTTGTTCCGTTTTTGATCATGTTGGGAGCATTTATTGCCCTTTGCTTTTCAGCTTGGTTAACGTTAATGATATTGTTAGGTTATCTCATCCTGCTTTTAGTAGGGCCTTTAATGGCTATGATCCTGATGTTGGTCTTGAATATCGTTGCTCTCATATTTGTGGTTAAAAGTTTGACTTCCTGTGTAAGACAGATGAGTTTTGAAAAAACAAGGGCCCTCTTAACGAAATATCAGTCAAAGGATGGTTATGAGCTCACGAAAAGAAATACAGAATTCCATTAGCCGCTTAGAAACGAAAATTCAAATGGAGAAAGCTAGGTTGTCAGAACACAGACATTATTTTGACAGGCTTCTTAATAATAAGTATTTGTTGATTGCCTCCTTAGTACCAGTGTTTTTAGCTGGATGGCATGAAGCCAGGATAGTGAAACCGGGTAAGAGTAAATTTAAGCGTTTTGTCAGATTTATATTAATGACAACACTAGCACATGTACGCAATTCCAATCTTTTGAAATCTAAATGACAGAATAATAGCTTTCATTTTTCCCTCTCCCCTTGGGGAGAGGGTAGGGTTAGGGGATCCAGTCAATCCCGCTTTAATCCTCTTTGCGGCATGCCATACCCCAACACGCTCCCACACAAGCAGAGAGTGCACCAATAAAAAATAAGGCGAAAATAATGAAAGCCGTCCATGCCAAATTACGTGGGGTAACATTTACGTTCAGACCGGTACTAGCTGTTTCAGGGGGTGTTTGTACATTTGCCTGTGGTGTTGTTTGATCACTTTGCTGTGGTGCGGCGGCCATTGAGCTTGAAACAACATTGGCGTAGGCTCCCATATGCTGGCCAACATGACCGGTGAGAATAGCACTCAAGAAAAGCGCAATGCTCCAGGTCATAAAACCATACAAAATCCCAAGATTACGTTTAGGACAATATAAACGACCTAAGTATCCAGCTGTATAGCCGGCGACAACTGTTGATGCGATGACACCAATGAGAATGCCAATTAATCCTCCTATGGCTAAAACTGTTCCGCCCTCTTCATTGAGAGTAAAAGCGCTTAAGCCAATAGCCAGACCAAATAAATTTAGCAAAAAACCAAGACCCACACCGACAATGGCGCCAGCAAAAATTGCAGTCCAGGAAATACGTTTGAAAGGATGTACTATACAATGATGATGCTCATGAGGAGGAACGCAAGGGTGCTCATGGGGCGGAATGGTTTGATTCGAAGAAGTAATATTTTCATTAGCCATAATAACTATCCTTGTTAAGTGGAAAAAAAGTTAATTAGATGGGTGCCCCTATTAAAAAATATGTGAAACTAACCATATCAAGATCAAGATACATAAGGGTATGCCCAATAACCAAGCAATAATATATTTTAGCATTTCTATCTCCTTATAAAAATGCAATTGTTTCCCTAGTTCCCTAATATTATCTGCCTGGATTAGCTGAATAAGCTAGAATAGCGCATGAGCAACCTTAGGTACAAGTAGTAACATTAGTATCAGCAATACAAGAAGCAGACCTACGATTCCTGAGGGCAAATAGCCCCAGCCTTTACTGTAAGGCCATATGGGTAATACGGCAGCTAGAATAATCACTAAAATGGCTATTTCTACCAGGCTCATTCTTAAAATCCCTTTGCAAATTATGGGCCTATGTTCAGAGTAGTAGATAAGTTTCAATCCTGCAAAACCTTAGGCTCAGATTATGGTCAAAGCTGATAAACTCCCTACCGCGCATAAACTAAGAAGGATGCAACTATAATTAAATTAACAGAAGAATAATTCAGATATTTCTAAAGGTGTTAACTCACAATGACTCAAAGAGTAGAAGTATTCGATGTCTCCCTACGCGATGGCGGCCATCGAACAGATTTTAATTTTCAAGATGAAGTGCTAGAACAGATCTTAACTGCAGTTGATCGATCAGGCATTGAATATATTGAAATTGGTTATCGTAATGGTCCAATACAAGTCATAAAAAATATTGGGCGAGCAGGTCTATGCCAGCGCGATTATCTCCATTTTTGTGCTCCCTTGATAAGGCAAGCCAAGATAGCTGTGATGGTATATCCACGTAATATCGCTATCCTAGATATTAAAGAATTAGAAGCTTGCGGTGTTACTCTGTTGCGAATTTGTGTTCCTAAAGGTCAATTGGCTGAGGCTGCTGCAATCGCAGCGATTGCTAAACAAACGGGTTTAAAGATCTCATTCAATTTCATTAATATGTCCCAGTATGCTGAGAATGAATTGGATAAGATTATAGAAGCAGCTCTGCAATATGCACCAGATATCATCTACTTGGCAGATTCAAATGGTAGTGTATTGCCTGATAAAATTAGTTCCCTCTATAAAAAATATACCAGTCAATGTAGCCTCCCATTTGGTTTTCATGCACATGATAATTTAGGTTTGGCGCAAGCAAATGCAATAGCTGCCATTCATGCTGGAGCTACTTACATTGATGCTTCTTTAGGAGGGATGGGGAAAGGAATCGGTAATCTTAGGACGGAATTTTTTGCTGCTTATCTCCAAGCAACTAAAATAAAGGACTATAATTTGCAAGCCTTGTTGTCAGCATCTAACTATGTGCGTGAGGTTTTAAAAATAGGACAAGAAGGAATCGAACTGGATGAGTTTAATCGAGCCATTGCAAACGATTTATAAATGTCTTTGCGAGCGTTAGGGAAGCAATCGAGATCGAGCGTTGATTAAAAATCTACTCTGGATTGCTTCACGTCGTTCGCAAAGACACCAATAAAAATTTTTGTCTTGTCCTTCGCAAAGCACCATTATGGATAAGTGCGGAAGTTGCGCTTGGCTATAGATAATAATTATCAAAATAATATAATCTTTTGATTTTAACTCATATTCTTTTTCAACTATCTTTACTATATATTCGATCTTCAAGTTATTATTGGTAGATTTTTCAGAATATCGAATTACCGTGGCTTGACCACGGTATCCACGGTCAATAAATCACTAGATACCGTGGTCAAGCCACGGTAATTCGGCTTTACGATTTGCCAAATTAAAAAAACTTGAAGATCATACATATAAACAAAAAGGAGTATTGTATGGATGACGTAATTAAAAAATTATCAATTTTAATGGCAGACACCTATGCTGTTTACCTCAAAACGCAAAATTATCACTGGCATGTTACGGGAGCTAATTTTAAGGCGATGCATGAGCTATTTGAAATGCAATATATAGAATTAGCCGAAGCCGTTGATACGATAGCGGAGAGGATTCGTGCCTTAGGTCATCAGACGCCTGCTACGTTTAGAGAATTTGAAAATTTAAAACGAATAAAAGATGGTGATGCCAAGAAAAGTGCCAATGAAATGGTCACTGAGCTTGCACATGATCACGATAGCCTCATTAAAGATTTAAATCAAGCCTTGGTTTTTGCGCAAGAGAAACATGATGAAGGCACAGCCACCTTGCTTGGCGATAGAATCGTAGCTCATGAAAAAGCGCGTTGGATGTTGAATGCTTCACGCGAAAGGGCTTAGGGAACGTCCCTAATTTCATTTCTGTTAGCTATGCAGATGAATTCTTGCAGTCATTCATCTTGCATCGTACTCTAAGATAGTTTCATCTGGATTTTTTGGTTGGAGATGCAAATATGGATTATAAATGTGATAGAGCTTCTTTTTTCAATTAGTCTTTTTCTAAGTGCGAGTCTCTTATTTGTTATCCAACCCATGGCGGCAAAAGCCTTACTTCCGGTCTACGGCGGGACACCGGCCGTGTGGACCATTTGTATGCTTTTTTTTCAATCATTATTATTACTTGCTTATGGCTATGCCCATATTGTGAGTCGTGTGCGCAATACCTGGCTTTGGCGTTTATTTCATATTTCTTTAGTGTTGATTACTCTAATTAGTTTACCGGTTGTCTTTACGCCTTTCTTAAAAGAGGGTTTACCTGAAGTTAGTATTCTCGAGAGCTTGACCTTGCAATTGGGATTGCCTTTATTAGTTATTGGTGCATCAGCCCCTCTTTTACAATTTGCCTATAGTCAGACAAAAGAAAAAAGAGCAGGGGATCCTTATTTTTTGTATGTAGCAAGTAATATCGGTAGTTTATTGGCCTTGATCGCTTACCCTTGGCTAATTGAGCGCTATGTTGGTTTGCACATGCAGTTTTACTATTGGACGATAGGGTATGGTCTTTACGTGCTTTTGCTCCTAGGCATTTTTTTTAGCATTTCTTATCAACCACATGTTGATGCAAAAGTGGCACAAATAAACTTGTCCTGGTTAAACATTTTCAAATGGGTAAGTTTTAGCTTCATACCGTGTAGTTTACTGTTAGGAGTGACTTTTTATATTTCTGCTGATATTGCTGCCACCCCGCTGCTTTGGGTTGTGCCTTTAGCCTTATATCTCCTTTCATTTATTATCACGTTTGCAAAGCGACCAATGATCCCTAATGCATGGGTTGCACGGCATATTTTATTTTTTACTATATTCCCCATCGTAGGGTTTATTCTCCACACCAATACTGTACCAGTCTGGCAAGTGATTTTCTTTCATTTGTTAACTTTCTTTATGCTTGCTCTTCTATGTCATGGTCGGTTGGTTGCGAGGAGGCCGCCGCCGAATCAATTAACCTTGTTTTATTTTTGCTTGGCTTTAGGGGGCGTGTTAGCCGGTGTTTTTAATAGCCTTTTGGCGCCACGGATTTTTATTGGGGCCTATGAGTATCCAATGGTATTGGCACTAGCACTATTATGTATTCCCTTGCCAAAATTAAAAGGGAGGAATTATATCCCTTTTATTGTATTGGTCTTGCTAATGATTAATTATCTTTTACCGGGTCATGGTTTTCTCCTCCAAGTAAAGCAATCTCATTTTATTGAGATCGTTGCTTTAATACTCATTCTGCTATGGCCAGGGAGTAACATAACGCTTTTTGCAAGCATGAGTATCCTTTTTATTTTTTTATTTTCTCCTTGGTTCCAAAAAACTGAAATTCTAACGCAACAACGAAATTTTTATGGGGTGAAACATGTGTCCGTTTCGGCAGGAGCACATGTATTAACCAGTCAAAATACGATGCATGGATTCCAACTTCCAGGCTCCGCAGGTCTGGACGGTTCAGTAGCTTATTATGGTCCAATGATGACGGTGGTTCAGCGTTTGCAGCAAGCAAAGCAACCGTTACGTGCAACTATTATAGGTTTAGGTACTGGAATCATGACTTGTCAGTTTCGCAGGGAAGACGTTGTTAAGATTATTGATATCGATGAGCAAGTCATTAATATTGCTACTGATCCACGATTTTTTACCTATCTGAGAGATTGCCCAGCAAAGCCTTTGTTGATTAAAGGGGATGGACGCTTGATCTTACAAAATAGCTCGGATACAAAAGTAGATTTATTGGTGGTAGATGCTTTTTCTTCAGATGCCATTCCTACCCATTTATTGACTTTGGAAGCAGTCAAACTCTATCAGCAAAAAATCACAGCAGACGGTGTCATTCTGGCTCATATTTCAAATCGTAATTTAAATTTACTGCCCGTCTTAACCACTATTGCCCGTCAACTCGATATGATCATTTTACAAAAACAACAAGCAGAGAATATAAAGGAAAGACAATTGGCCTCTGAGTGGGTTCTATTAACCATGAATGAAGCTTTTGCCATAAAACTGATGCAACAGGCCGGGTGGAGATTTGTTACTGGAATGAATTATCATTTGTGGACAGATGATTACTCTAATTTGATCCCTTTGTTGAAGTGGTGATGATGGTGCACCAGCACTTATTAGGATAACAGAGGTGTTCTCTCATCGTCTTCTTCTTTGTCTGCGAGATCAACTGTCGCTTGGGCTTCTTTAGCAAATTTTTGCAGCTTGTTTTCAGTGTTGGTACAGGGACGATACCAGAATGAACCCCTATCTTTAGCAGTGTATCCTAAATATAACAAGCCTAATCCTGTTAGTGCTATTAAAAAATTGACAATAACTTGTTTAGCGCCACGATGAGTTTGAATGATTTCAGATTGGCTGGCATTCAGTAATATACCACTAATTTCTTCAATTTCATTGGATAAAAAACCATGCGAAGCGGCTTTACACCTCTCGTTAATTGCTAGATAGGCAGTCTGTTCAAGAGCATTAGCGACATCCTCATAACCATGCTCCTTTAATTCAACGCCTTTTAAACCCAATAACGTATTATTATCGCGGATGACAGCTTCGCGAGTGTCACAATATCTGAATTTCGAACCTCTTCTGCGTTCAATATAGCGTCCAAAGGCAAAAGTCAACGCATGAGGAGCTAATTTAGTTTCTCTTACTTCTGCAAACATCTCGTTCAGAAGTGACTTAATCTTTTTTTGCTGGTTTTCCGTTACTTTAAAAATATATGGTGCGTCAAATTCCTCATCTTCTTTGCTCAATGAAAGATTAGCTACCAATCTATTGGAGAGAGGAAAAGCAGCAGCGGCTTCCTCTTCGATTCTTTCAGCCAAATGAGGAGACCATTCATCACCTTTAACAAGATTATTGAGAGCTGTGGCTAGAAGTATATCTTTGATAGCTTCATGTGAGTTTCCAACGGTTTCCTCTATCTCTCGAAGCTTAGTAAGAACTGCCTTTTTATAACTTGCATTGCTATGGTCATCCGGCTCTTTTGGCCCTGGGATCCCGTGAAGCTTTTCGGCTACAGTTTTTTTGTAATCCCCAGAAGACTGTTCTAATGGGATTTGCTCTATCTTTCCGCGAATTTTCTGAATTTGTTGGATAAGTACCTCGCGAAAAACTTCATTAAACAAGGAGTTGGATAGTTTTTTAATTCTTTGTGCGGAAGTTTTGGTAGGGTGAATGAGGTAGTTCTCTATTTCGATAAAAATATTGTCGCTCATCATTATAACGGCTAAGAAATAATTTCCGATTATACGACAATTCGTTTTAAAAATGCATTAATATTGATCATAAATTTTTTGGTTCGACAAAGTGCTCATAAAGAGGATTGGTCATTGATTCGGATCTAGGCCCTGTTGACATTCAATTTTCTTGAAAACCCCTACGTACCGCGGCTTGTCCGCGGTACCCACAAGATCCCTGGATGACGCGGACAAGCCGCGTTACGTAGGCCTTATAGAGCAATGTCAACACTCCCTAAATTTCAGCTAAATTTCCTTTTGTCTCCAGCCAAATTTTACGATCGGAAGCACGTTTCTTTGCTAGCATCATGTCCATCTGAGCCATTGTTGATTCTTCATCATCAAGAGTAAGTTGAATCAGGCGTCGAGTAGCAGGATCCATGGTGGTTTCACGAAGCTGTATGGGGTTCATTTCACCCAGCCCCTTAAAGCGTTGGACATTAATCTTGGCTTTACTTGTTTTGCTTAGTCTTGCCACGATTTTTTGCTTTTCATCATCGTCCAATGCGTAATACACTTCTTTGCCTGCATCAATACGATATAAAGGCGGCATGGCAACAAAAACATGCCCGGCCTGTACCAGAGGTTTGAAATGGCGCAAAAATAAGGCACACAACAGGGTGGCAATATGAGCACCGTCAGAATCGGCGTCGGCAAGAATACAAAGCTTACCATAGCGTAAGCCAGAAAAGTCTTGAGAGCCTGGATCAACCCCAATAGCAACAGAAATATCATGAATTTCTTGAGAAGCTAAGACTTCGGAAGATTCAACCTCCCATGCATTTAGGATCTTCCCACGTAAGGGTAATATGGCTTGGTAATCCTTATTACGTGCTTGTTTTGCAGAGCCTCCGGCTGAATCTCCCTCAACCAGAAATAATTCAGCTTGGCTTAAATCTTGTTGTAGGCAATCTGCCAGTTTCCCTGGTAGTGCAGGGCCTTGATTGATGCGCTTACGCGCGACTTGTTTCGCTTGTCGCAGACGTTTCTGGGCTCGCTCAATCGCAAGTGCTGCGATGAGTTCACCTTGACTACGATGTTGATTAAGCCAGAGTGCGAAAGCATCTTTAACCACATTGCCAACGAAACTCGCCATTTGTCGTGAACTGAGGCGTTCTTTTGTTTGTCCAGCAAACTGTGGCTCCTTCATTTTCACAGACAATACGTACTGACAGGGTTCCCAAATATCCTCAGCGCTTAGCTTTACCCCTCGTGGTAATAAGTTGCGTAGCTCACAAAACGCAGCTAAGGCATCAAAAAGTCCAGCGCGCAGTCCATTTACATGCGTGCCCCCTTGTGCAGTGGGAATTAAATTAACATAACTTTCATTGAAACTCATATTCACTGTAGTTGACCATGCTAAGGCCCAATCAACTGTAGCTTCTTCACTCGCAAATTCACCTGCAAAAGGTTCATCGGGGAAGTAGTCAGTGGTTAGGGATTGACGTAAATAATCAGACAATCCTTCTTCATAACACCAATGCTCCTCTTCATTCGTGATCTTGTTGATGAAGGTCATGGCTAAACCAGGGCATAACACCGCTTTTGCCCGAAGCACATGCGTTAAATGTTTTACAGAAATTTTTGTGGTGTCAAAGTATTTCGCATTTGGCCAAAAGCGAATGAGCGTTCCCGTATCACGTTTTTTAGTAACACCAATCTCATTGAGTTCTTGAAGCTTTTCACCATTGTCAAAAGCCATGCTATATATAATGCCATTTCTCTTAATCGTAACTTCAACACGTTCAGATAGCGCATTAACCACAGAAACACCAACGCCGTGTAGTCCACCTGAGAAACGATAATTCTTATCAGAGAATTTTCCGCCTGCGTGCAAACGGGTCATGATCACTTCTACACCGCTTAATCCAAGTTGAGGGTGCAGATCGACTGGCATGCCACGACCATTATCTTCGACTTCGATAGAACCATCTTCATGAAGAGTGACAATGATTTGGCTAGCAAAACCGGCAATCACTTCATCGACACTATTATCGATCACTTCCTGAGCCAAATGGTTAGGTCTGGTAGTATCGGTGTACATACCCGGACGACGTTGAACTGGCTCCAGACCACTTAAGACTTCTATCGCTTCAGCAGTGTAAGTTTCAGACATTGTGTTCTATTACCTATAAAATATACATAGTTTAGCACGAAAGATTTGCTATGGTGTCATCCTGGGCGCAATGGTGTTAAGTTAAGGAATTTATACCGAACGGGGTTAACAAGCTTAACTTAACGCCATTGATATCAGCTCCAGATAACAAGCAATAACCCCCCACTTCTTTTTGTACATGACTATCATCGAGCTGTCTAGAGTCATTCAACAACAATATTAGGGAATTTGCCCGCATAATTTAATGGTTTTCTTGCCAGTATGATGGCAGCATGCAAAGCTGTTTTTATGAAAGCATTTGCCAATGCATCATCGCCTCGAGCAGTGGGTTTTCCTTCATCAGAGTGAGCTTGGATACGCCTGTCTAATGGCAGTTGTCCGAGCAGAGGTAACGAAAAAGATTGACTCAATCGTTCAGCCCCGCCTGTGCCAAAAATTGCTTCCTGATGACCACATTGCTGACAGATATGTATTGCCATATTTTCCACAATGCCCAAGACATCAATATTGGTGCGCGCAAACATTTTAATTGCTTTTTGTGCATCCAGGGTAGCGACGTTTTGTGGGGTGGTGACCACGATGGCTCCGGTCACTGGAATTTTTTGCACGAGACTTAATTGAATATCACCTGTGCCTGGTGGTAAATCAATCAATAAATAATCCAGCTCATCCCAGAGCGTTAGATCAAGCATTTGTATCAGGGATTTTGCAAGCATCGGGCCTCGCCAAATCAACGCTTCATTGCTGTCAGTCAAATAACCTATGGACATGGCTTTAATACCATGTGCTGCTACGGGCAAATAATGATCATCTTTTACCGTGACAGGATTTGTTTTTCCTAACATCAGCGGAACGCTTGGCCCATAAATATCTGCATCTAGAATACCGACTTTAGCTCCTGCGCGTGCTAATGCTATGGCTAAGTTGACAACAACTGTTGATTTGCCCACGCCACCTTTGCCTGAAGCGATTGCTATCGTATTTTTCACTCCCTTCAAACTTTTACCGACCATTTGTGTTTGATGTGCTTTTATAAAAAAATTCGCAGAGAGGCTGATTTGATGATGAGGAAGTGCATGCTTTAGTTCTTCTGTCAGAAGGGGGAGTAAACTATGTTTTAGAAAATTGGTGGGAAAACCGGCCTTTAATGTGAGCTCTATTTTATTCACTTGAACGTTGATTTCAGGATGTAAACCCATCTCTTGAGCTGTTAATTCAAGATCTGGAGCCTTAACTTGGGATAATACCTCAGTGATGATGCCTTCTATTTTCATGGAACATCCGGCGTTTTATTAAAGGAAAGATCATACCTCAGTCTGGGATTCACTGCTATTAAGTTAAGAAAATCGATTCCCCGCGGCATCCATCTGAATCTTCTATGTATCTCTGAAACCCCGCCCACCTCTGCTCTCCGACGTCCCGCGGCTTGTCCGCGGGATCCAGGAGCACTGCACTAAAAGACTGGACTCCGCGGTGATCCCGGATCGAGTCCGGGAGCGGGGCGTAGGCAGAGATGTGATCAAGACAGCGGGGTCCATGAAGGTGCCTGAGAACATGGATACCGTGGTCAAGCCACGGTAATTCGAGGCACTAAAATTCCTTAACTTAATGGCAGTGAGTCAATGGATTAGTGCCATTGGAACCATGACATCGGGTTAAGAGATGACATCTCGGTATCATTATGCTCTTCATGCTCCAATTTCTTTTGCTCAAGCTCTTGCATCGCTTCAACTAAAAAAGGATTTTTCGAAATGAGCTTTCCTTCTTGATTAATCCATCCCATTTCTACAAGCACGTCGCGGGTACGACAACCTTTTTCATTCAAAGCATGGTCCAGGATCATCTCAAGGGTCAGTTTAGGATTTTTATAACCAATATTCGATTCTCTCCAAAAACTAAACCAACCGCGCAAATCATCTTCCCAACGTTGCCCATAGTTTTCTTTGAACTGTTCCAATAAGGTTTCATGAGGGGCAGAAAAATTGTATTTCTTGCTGTATTCCTCATAATATTTTTCAGCAATCAGTTCATGAACGTAGGCGGTAGGATGTACGTCATCCCAAAACATATAGCCTGGGGCAGGCGAGGTATCATTTGTTTTGTCTAACTCGAAATCATCTGACTTTGTATAAGGGGTTCGTAGTTTTTTGGGATCTAATTTATATTTTTCTGGGTGCTCGTATGCATCATGGAAAAATGTATTGACATCAAAAATGTCAATTGAACAATCCGGGTATGCTTCCTTGAGTCTAGCAACCTTTTCTGCTAATAACTCATTAAAATAGTCTGAAACTTCGCGAGCATTTTGCTGCTCTTCCTTACTTTGTGCCTGAAAACGAGGAGTGAGAGACAAATCAGGAAGATTAAAGAGAACAAAATTCTCATAGCCGTTCTTGATCAATTCTTCTAGGTTTTTAAGTCGCGCTGCAACTGCTTTTTCTGCTGCTTCTTTGGTTGGCTTTTCATTAACGGTCATTAAATCATTTGCCCCAGACCATTCTGTGATTAAGGTTTGCTTTTTATGTTCTGGGGGAATTCCTCTTGCCTTATCGTCCTGAAGAAGCAAATTACGTTTTTCATCAAGCGTAGCCAGAATTTTCTCTGTGGCTAAGAGTTTGAGATTAGCAGTTAGCCTTCCTGAATAGTCATAAGAAGTTAATCCGCCTTCCGTGTAATATCTGATAAAATCTTGGTTTTTGAATTTTGTTTGGCGGTAATCACCAAGGTTAAAATCGTCGTGCAGGGGTTTTTCTACGCTTTCGTCGTGATCAATAATCGCATCAGAGATATCTGTAGAATCCTTACCTTGACGTTTGAGCTCCTTAATAATGGCTTCTTCAGCGACGTCATTACCAAAGTCTTTGTCCCATACGTAACCATTGGTAAACGATCCCTTTGGTGATTTGCCTTTTAAACCACTAATACCATCCATGGGGATCACACCCCCCAATTTCCTATGATTCATAAATCCGGTATCAGACAAACTATCGCCCATGTCAACAAAATAGTGAATTGGTCTAGGCATATTATTTCCCCAATCGATGACGATCAAAATGATGTTATTGTAAGAGAATGATACTTAAGGGAGTATTAATAGCACAAAGTTAATTCATTAAGCAAAATAATATTTCACTATTATTGCCTAAAAAGAAGGGAGGAAATGGGTCCATACTTATATTTATGGTAGGAACGTAGATGCATTTTCTGCAATAGGAGCTGGGGGACGCTATGATAAAAATGATATCACTACACCTCAAGTTTCTTAAATATGCCTTATTCATTTGTAGTATCTTGCTCCCTTCAGCCATTCTTGCGGCATCTGAAAATATTCCTTCAGTAGCTCGTTTAAGTTATATAAAAGGAGTTGTCAGTTTTTCTCCCGCAGGGATTAAAAAATGGGTCAATGTTAGTCTTAATCGTCCTTTGGTTATTGGCGATCAATTATGGGCAGATATTGATGCTCTTGTGGAATTACAATTGGGCACCGCAGTGATTCGTATTGGGGATCAAACCAGTTTAAAAATCCTAAATCTCAATAACAAGATTGGTCAATTTCAGCAAACCAATGGTATGTTGGGTCTAAGTATCCGGCCTGCAAATGCTAATCGACGCTATGAAATTGATACCCCCAATTTAGCCTTCACCGCAACCCAATCGGGTTATTATCGGATAGATGTAGATAGTAAAAAAGATGTCACTGTTGTGACTGTTCGCAATGGACGAGCCGAGGTTTATGGCAAGAGTGCTTCATTCACAATTAAGAAAGGCCAATCTTGTCGTTTTACTGGGAATAATTTGCAAGGGCGTCAATGTTCTGCCATAGGTCCTACTGATGATTTTGATCGCTTCGGTCTTGAGCGTGATCGTCGAGCTCTAAAAACAGTTAGCATTAAGTATGTTTCTCCAGCATTAATTGGTTATGAGGATCTAGAACAGTATGGCACATGGAAGGTAGTTAAAACCTATGGTCGTGTTTGGGTTCCTCGAGTAGAGGTTTCAAACTGGGCTCCTTACAGAACAGGACGTTGGATATGGCTTACTCAATGGGGATGGACTTGGGTTGATGATCAACCTTGGGGTTTTGCGCCGTTTCATTATGGACGCTGGATACATATTCAAAATCGATGGGCTTGGGTACCTGGCCCACGACAATTTGCGCCAGTTTATGCTCCCGCTTTAGTAGCCTTTGTTGGCGGTCGACAATTTAATTTACAGCTTGGGAGAACGTCTGCTATCGCTTGGTTCCCGCTTGCTCCGGGTGAGGTGTATTTCCCACCTTATCAAGTAAATCGTAATTATTTTCTTCAGGTAAATATCAGTAATACTCAAATTAATCAAACGATTGTCAATAATGTTTACAATTCTCCAAATGTTAATATTGCTTATCAAAATTTGCAGGTGACGAATAGTATCACTGCTGTACCTACCCCCACTTTTGTTCAATCTAATCCTGTTGAAAATGCAGTTGTGCAAGTTTCTCCTGAAACAATAGCAGCAGCTCCAAAGTCACCTGTTGCGGCAGTCTTGCCCGAGGCGATTAGCGTGCAAGGAGGGACCCAAACAGCTACTACGGCTCCCAGCAGCGAAATACTAAGTGAACAAACGGTGGTGAAATCCGAACCACCTGCTGCCTCACCATCATTTACCCAGGAACAACAATTGCTTGCGAATGATCCTGGTAAACCGTTAACCTCTGAGCAAATAGAGGGATTGGCTACTCAACCAGACGGCTCTGCTCAACCTTCTCCGGAAACGACGCAGCCGCAGGCACAACCTACCGAACAACCCACTACTCAGCCGGTTCAACAGGCTCCTGAAGTTCAACAAGCTCCTGAAGTTCAACAAGCTCCTGAGGTTCAACAAGCTCCTGAGGTTCAACAAGCTCCTGAAGTTCAACAGGCTCCTGAGGTTCAACAGGCTCCTGAAGTTCAACAGGCTCCTGAGGTTCAACAGGCTCCTGAGGTTCAACAGGCTCCTGAAGTTCAACAGGCTCCTGAAGTTCAACAGGCTCCTGAAGTTCAACAGGCTCCTGAAGTTCAACAGGCTCCTGAAGTTCAACAGGCTCCTGAAGTTCAACAGGCTCCTGAAGTTCAACAGGCTCCTGAAGTTCAACAGGCTCCTGAAGTTCAACAGGCTCCTGAAGTTCAACAGGCTCCTGAAGTTCAACAGGCTCCTGAAGTTCAACAGGCTCCTGAAGTTCAACAGGCTCCTGAAGTTCAACAGGCTCCTGAAGTTCAACAGGCTCCTGAGGTTCAACAAGCTCCTGAGGTTCAACAGGCTCCTGAAGTTCAACAGGCTCCTGAAGTTCAACAGGCTCCTGAAGTTCAACAGGCTCCTGAAGTTCAACAGGCTCCTGAGGTTCAACAGGCTCCTGAGGTTCAACAAGCTCCTGAGGTTCAACAAGCTCCTGAGGTTCAACAAGCTCCTGAGGTTCAACAGGCTCCTGAAGTTCAACAGGCTCCTGAAGCTCAGCTACTCCCTCAGCAAATGACTCCAAAACGACACCAAGTCGCTCAGCAAATACCTCCAGAATTATACCAAGAACCAGAAGTGCAGGATGCTCCACAAGTGGAGGGAACACCTAAGATTGAGCAGAATAATTCACCTAAAATGCAATTGATAAACCCGCAAAAAATCCCAAAAGTACCCACAATTCCTGAAATTCAGCAAAATGCTTCTCCTGAAGTACAACAAGAGCCTGCAGTGGTGAAGCATTTTTAAAAGTGCGCAGAATTTATGCAGGATCCAGTCTTATCTTAAATTGGGCTGGATTCAAATCGGGTGGTCGCCTCTTGACTATAGTCCCATTCTAACCATTTCCCGGTTGCTAAATAATATAAACCGCAACGTATAGGAAGGTTAGAGTTGCTGGCAAACAAATAGGCATATTCATGCACTTGCTTGCGATGTGCATCTTGTGCGTCTTCCTCGTCACTTCCTGTTTTGAAGTCTATGATCCAACGTTGACCGTTGTAGATAAATGTTCGGTCAACTACACGCGTTTTTACCTCTCCTTGCTCAGTAACTAATAAGGCATATTCATTGGCTTCTTCTGTATGGGCTTGGATGAGCCACTGGCCCTTCGGGTCACGAAATAAGGTCGCTATTTGGTTCTTTAGTAGCTTGAGAGTTTCGTCTAACTCATCTTGCGCAAAACCTAGCATTCTCAAATGGTTGGTAACCATCGACCAAGGTAATGCTTGGTCATTTTGTGGGTGATAATCGCAAATCCATTGCAATAGTTCATGAGCAACGACCCCTATTTGTCGGGCATGATTAAGAAAGGGGATTAATGTCGTTTTGTTTATCACAGTAGACAAAGTTTCTTGTTGTGAATAAAAATGATTAGGTAATTTATAAAGTGGGGGCAAAGTCTCTTTCGCTGCTTCATTCTCTGATTTGTCTGCTGCGCTTGAGAATTCTTGATTTAGCAGTCTGCGAAAGCTTCCCACTGTTTCTCTTTCTGTATAGTCAAAAAGATAGAGTCGTTTTTTAGTGCGCGTAATGGCCACATAAAGTAATCGTTGTAACTCGTAATGACTTTTTTCAGCATCGATTTTTGCAAGATAGTTATAGAGTAAACAATGCTCACGATGCGAGGCTTTTATTGGAGAAACCAGCAATAAGTCATTCTCAGATGAAGGGAATTTTAACCAGCGTAATAAAGGATTATCCGCTGTTTGGCTTTTGGCGCTTAGCCCTGGCAAAATAACGCAATCAAATTCCAACCCTTTGGATTTATGAATTGTCATGACTTGCAGGCGAGAAGGGTTAGTGCGTTTTGAGTATAGCTGACTAAATTCGCTATTTAATTCTTCCAGGTTAGGGTATTGCCCTTTGTTGGCAAAACGCTCGAGCAATAGCCAAAATTGCTCTAGATCAGCTTGTTGCACCGCATCCAGGATTTTCTCCCCATGTAACTCTCTAAACGTCTCACAGACCCAGTCGACTAGAGATTGATAATGTCGTCGAGCCAAAGCATTGTGAAGAATTGTATGAACAAATTGTAATCGCATACGGCTTTCATCGGTGAGAGGAAGTTTTTCCAGATGATCTAGGGCATAAAGGATGGATTTCTTTTTATTAAAATTAGCGATTGCGTGTAATTCAGAAAGAGATAGTCCACAAAACGGGCTTCTTAACAAAGCTAGCCAAGCCAAGCGATTACCGGGCAAAAGAAGCGCCTGTGTTAAAGACCATAGATCACGCAGATGAGGTAGCTTGGAAAGGAGGTCAATCTCCATCCCTTGGAAAGGTATTTGCTGTGCTCGTAATGTGCGTGTGATTTCAGTTAACTGGGTGCGCGAGCGAACAAGGATAGCAATTTGATCTTGAGGATACTTTTTTAGTTCATGCGCCGCCAATTTGGCAACTGCTTCTGCTTCAGCAAGACGATTGCTAAATTGATAGGCTTCTACACAGCTGTTTTCACAAGCAGGCAGGACATTAACTGAGGTATGAAAGGAAATAGCACCGGATTCGATATTATCCAGTTTGGGAAAAATCGAGTGAAACTGCTGATTTATCCAATCAACGATGGTAGCTGTCGAGCGGAAATTGCAACATAGCTCTAAACTTGTCAGGCGTACAGGTCCTATTCCTTGCTGTTTGGCTTTTAGAAAAAGACCGACTTCCGCTTGTCTAAAACGATAGATGGACTGCATTGGATCGCCCACAACAAAAAGGGTTCGACCGTCATCTGGCTGCCAACCACAGACCAATTTAGTTAGTAAGTGGAATTGCGAAATGGATGTATCTTGAAATTCATCGATTAGAAGATGATTAATACGACTATCGAAATAGAGTGCAAGATCGGTTGGCTCATCTTCTTCACCTAGCGCAAATAATGCTTGCTGAGAAACCGCTGTAAAGTCAACTTCATTATATTCATTAAACCTAAGATGCAGGTGACCGACCAAGAGCGGTAATAAGGAAAATAAAGCTTGTAGCGTGGCCCATTGCTCGGGATCGTAATGAGGGAGTGGGAGGTCTTTAATTTTTAAGAGTGCGGCAAGAAAATCAGGTTGTTCGTTGAGTTTCGTCAATAATTCGCTACTTTCCGACTTAAGTTTGTCGTATAGCTTATCTTCGCAGATTCCTCGTTTAAGACCCACCCAGTGATCAAATTTTTTGCGTAACTCGTCTTCTGCAGTTAATAGTAGACTTGCTAGGCCAATTGCCTGCAGCCTGTTCAACGCATCAAAATTAAGCCAGTCTCGCAGTACGTAGCGTGGTGATTGCGGGTTTGCTTCAATTTCGGCCATTTGTCGGGCAAGCGCACAAAGTTCTGTTCGCCATGCAAAAGGAACGGTATTTTTAAAACGGGTTAACTCATGTTGTTCAATGATGCTAAGCATTTGCTCGAAAGTAGCTTGGCTTTGATCACGGGCGATATAGAGGGAAGCTAGCCACTGATCTCGCTTGGCTAACAAATCGCTCAGCAAATCCAATAAATTATCTTGGCGGTTGTCCAAATGCCCCAATAAAATCTTTAATGGTTGATGGAAATTAGCGTCAGTCAAGGCATATTCGAAACAGGAACGAGCAGCAGCTTGGTAGTGGGACTCTGGTTTTTCAGTCACTTGAGCGTAGGGAATTTGTTTATCTTGTAAAGGAATTGCCTGATTGATCGCTTGACATAGCGCATCAATTGTCATTATTCGTAAGCGCGCAGGCTGTATTAGTAGCTGCCATCCTAATTGCTCACATCGAGCCAACGCTTGTATAGCGTAGTCATGAGTTTGTTGTTGATGCGAGGAGGTAGGGGTATAGCCATCGGCCGCTCGCTTTAGTGCCAATAAAATGCGTTCGCGCATTTCACTTGCCGCTTTGCGGGTGAACGTTAGGGCAACGATTTCTTCCGGTACGTTAACTGTTGCTAGCAGTCTCAAATACCGCTGGGTTAACAGTTCTGTTTTGCCCGAACCTGCCGGTGCTTGCACAATAAAAGAGCGGCGCGGGTCAGTGGCTTGTTCTCGCTGTTTGCTATCCTGAAGCATGAATGCTCCTTACTCTAAAGTAACTACTCGCCCCTATTTATCGCCGACTTCCCGCGGCTTGACCGCGGGATCCAGTGAACTTGCCAGATCCATGGATCCCGCGGTCAAGCCGCGGGAAGTCGTGGGTGGGTAATTACTCTCCAAAATAAGTTCTTGCGCTGGTGCTCTGAGATTATAATAGGAACTCATGCAATGACCGTAAGCTCCAGTACCTGCAATGAGAATAACATCGTTTTCTTTGGTCACTGGGAATAAGCGGTCATAGCCTAAGGTATCACCTGATTCGCAAATAGGTCCTACAACATGTGCAAACCCTGTTTTTTCAGCTTGCCATTGGCTGAGATTAACTATTTCATGATAGGCCCCGTAAAGAGCAGGGCGCATTAGGCTATTCATTCCCGTTTCAATACCAATAAAGCGCACCTTGCCTTTTTCTTTACACTGCGTAACTTTTGCAAGAATGACTCCACTTTCAGCAACGAAGAAGCGGCCAGGTTCCAGCCAGAAAGAAATCTGAGGATAGGCAGATTTAACAGCCATTAATGAAGCATCCATGGCAGCGAAATCCAAAGGTTGTTGACCTGGTTTTTCAACGATACCCAAACCGCCTCCAAGATTGATTATTTTAACATCTGGAAAACGGCTCGTTAAAGAAGTAAGCATAGATGCAGTTTGTTGCCAAAGCTCAGGTGTTAATATCCCGCTACCAGAGTGAGCGTGCAAACCAATGACCTGAATTTGATGCTCTTCTATTAATTTACTGGCCGTAGCCAAATCATTTTGTGGGATGCCGAACTTTGATTCGTTCCCCCCTGTGCACACATATTTGTGATGACCTGCTCCACATCCAGGGTCAATACGCAGTAAAAGAGATCGCTGTTTAAAGAGCTCAGGCCAATTTTCTAGGGGATATAAATTATCAATGGTTATGTAACAACCCACAGACAAGGCAAATTCATATTCTTTTTTAGCTGCAAAATTAGGAGTAAACAATAACTGTTGTTTATCGATCTCGGGGAATAAACCCAAGACATGCCTTAATTCATCAATAGATACACATTCAAAACCAATTCCTTTTGCAAAGAGATTTTTCAAAATAGCTGGATGAGGATTAGCTTTGACTGCATAGTAAAGCTTATCAATTGATTTTAAGGCTTGTAATTCATCTGCCTTGCGTGACTGAGTTTGCAGATGATAGACATAACAAGGTGAACTGGTTGCAGCAATATCAAGCAGTTTGCCACGTTCATGTTCCCACCATGGTGTATTTTTTAATCCAGGAGTACCAAACTCTTCTTGCCAACTTTTTGAGTAGTAGAAGCTTTGCGGATTATCATCGATCAATAGATTATGCAATTTTTGACATAGTTTATCCGCCTGGGATTCATTGACCACAAATGTTAAATTCAAGTCATTTGAGGCAAGTGACATGAGATAAATTTGCTGTGCATCAAACACTTCCAGTGTGGGGCCTAGTTGAGGAAGAACAGTCCGAATATGATGACCCACCAAACTCACTGCACTGCAAGGTTCAATGAGTTTTGCGCGCCCAAAGCGATTTAAGTCAACCAGCAAGGCATCTAATGCCCTTCGATCGTGAAGCTTTGCATTGCTATCCAATGATAAGGTCACATTGGATTCAGAAGATGATAATAAGTCAACTGAAAAACCATGCAACTTGAAAGCAGCAAAAACATCGGCCAAAAAACCAACTTGTTGCCACATATTTATGGTATCAATTGAAATAAGAATAATACTATGCTTCACCTGAATAGACTTAATAGGTGGTGCTTTATCATCGCTCTCTTTAGAAATACGCGTCCCGGAATGTTCTGGCATTTTGGTAAATTTAACCACCATAGGGATACCGGCTCGGCGCACTGGCGGTAGGCAATTAGGATGAAGAACCTTAGCTCCCATAGAGGCAATTTCTTGCGCTTCATCATAAGTAAGCTGCTTGAGTAAGCGAGCATGAGGCAGAACATGCGGGTTTGCAGTATATATCCCTGGTACGTCTGTCCAGATTTCGCATGTTTTGGCCTGAAGAATTGCAGCAAGCAATGCTGCTGATGTATCTGAACCACCACGACCGAGCAGTACAGTTTCTCCCTGAGGATTGGTTGCAAAAAAGCCTTGGGTAATAACCGCTTGTGCGCCGCTCCCAATCAATTTCTTAGTAAGCTCTGGGTTAGGTTCACTATCACAGCGTGCTGCAAGGAAATTGACCGCATCCATCCCGGGGATAGGAGTCGAAACCAAAGCTTCACGTGCGTCAAACCAGAGACAATTAATTCCTTGATTACACAAGAAGGCATGTCCTAAACGCGTCATCATGAGTTCACCCAGGCTTAGAATTTGGGCACGGGTTCTGGGAGAGGCTTCTTTAAGAAGGGCGATTCCCATAAGCCATTGTTGTAATAGAGTTAACTCCCCATTAATGAGCTCGGATGAAACCTGCAATGCTTTCGCCAAAGACTGATAACTTTCGCTGATATCTGCTTCAATATTCTGATGTTGATTGATTAATGCAGCCTCGATTGCTTTTTCTAGCTTGTTTGATATTTCAGTTAAGGCCGAGCATACGATAACTGGCTGTACACCACTAGTGATATGGTGTTTGGTAATGGCGGTAATTTTTTCCCAGGTTTGCAAAGATGACACACTGGTACCGCCAAATTTGGTGACGACTTGTTGCATAATGATATTCGTGCAAAAAACAAACACATTAGCATGGAGTGAGAGAGTTTAACAAGTAATTACTTAATGGCTAATTACAATTATTTCTCATGATGCTCATGTTATGCGCACGGTGGATTGTTAGTGAATAGTTTTTGATTATATGAGGAATTTATTTTCAGGAGGCGGTTGAAATCGCTTTCATTTCATTTATCATCACTCTAGTTTTGCAAGGAATTTGGGATGCATTTAAAACGTAAGGAGTGTGAAGAGTATGCAAAAACCCATTAGAACATTAGTCAGCGCAGCTGTTGTTGCGCTGATGTCGAATGCTGTGAGCGCAGGAAGCTTTTCCCTATATACTGAAAGCAATGGACGAGCAGTAGGTAATTTTGCTGCTGGTATTGCGGCTGAAGCAGCAGATGCATCCATTGGTTGGTATAATCCAGCAGGTCTTGTGTTAATTCGTGAGCAGCAAGTTGCTATTGGTGGAGTTGGCGTATTCCCAGTCTCTGAAATAAGCGGAACAAGCACCTTCAATACACTGGGCCTTCCTCCTTACATCCAAACGTTCAATGATCTAGATGGTGCTAGAGATGCTCTGGTTCCTTCCTTTCATTATGCTCTACCTATAGGTGAGAGTGCGACCTTCGGCTTCAGTGTGGTTTCACCTTTTGGTTTGCGAACTGTATGGGGCGAAACAAGTCCAGTGCGTTATGCAGCTACTGTTAGTGATTTACGCACAGTAAACGTTTCCCCTGAGATCGGTGGCAGATTAAATGAGAATCTTGCTGTTGGGGCTGGGGTTGATGTTCAATACGCACGTGTTAAGTTTAATCGCATGTTAGGTGCTCCAGCGCTGATGCAGTTTTTTAATGTTTTTGGCGTTCCTGTAACACCTAATTTTGTTGATTCAGAAAGTTTCAACCAAGGTGATTCTGTTGGTGTGGGCTTTCATGCTGGTGTGCTTGCTATGTTTAACGACAACCACACTCGTGTAGGCTTAAATTATCAATCTGAGATGAGACATAAGTTTCATGGGTTTAGTCGTTTAAATGGGCGGTTGGCTTCTCCTGGCCTTGATATAACTGATCCATTCTCAGTATTGACGGCAGATCCTCGCGCTGTATTTCAAAATGATACCTTATCAAGTAACAACATTGATTTCCCTGATGTTGTGACCCTAAGTGCGTACCAGGATATCAATGAGAAGCTTGCTTTGCTAGGTTCTATCGTTTATACAGGTTGGGATAGCATAAAGACAATTGAATTAAATAATGCCGTGGCTTATGCACCTCCTTCAGCTACTTTTGCCGGAGGACAAGTATTAGTAAATACGATTTCAACGGAAAACTATGATAATGCCTGGCGATTTGCAATAGGAGCAAACTACCGCTTTAATGAGCAATGGATGTTGCGTGTTGGTGGTGGTTATGATGAGACTCCTATTACCGATGCTTTTAGAAGTATTCGTATCCCGGATGCTAGCAGGTGGGCGCTTTCTATCGGTGGCCATTATCAAATGAGACCAAACCTTGGTATTGATGCAGGATATACTCATTTGTTTGCTGATGGACATCCTACAGTTAATAGAACAGATATTACCGGAGCTACAAGCACTTATACTGTTAATGCTGTTGGTGATGCTCACGCTGATCTAGTTGGTATTCAAGTGAATTGGATTCTCGATAAAGAAATTCTAGTACCAACGAAGTAAGTTAGAATAAAAAGCCACAGTTAGCGTGGCTTTTTCCTATCTAATACTCGGTATCGAACTTCACGTTTTTTGTTGTTTGATTTCTATGAATCGAATTACCGTGGCTTGACCACGGTAATTCGGGTTTTGATTTGTCAAATGAAACACTTAAAGGTCAAGTAATCTAATTAATTTTTTGTCAGCGTCGCTTCACCGAGTCCATTTACTGTCATCGTATAACCGTTCCCAGTAAGCGCTTTAGGGGTAATGTCACCAGATTCTATATTCATGGACACCACGCCTAGTTCTATAGGGTTAGGGGTGTTCGTAGCCATTTTAATCACGGCTTTACATATGCCATTTTCCGTATGATTATAACAAGCCACCCTTACTGCTAACCAGGATACCTTTCCATCACTGTTTGCTTTAGTAGGATGAGGGGAAGGTACACCTGCAACATAAGCATTAGATTCTACATTTGTTCTATTGTGCGTAATTAAATAGGCTGGACTTGCTAAGGCTGCTGTTGTAATCAAGGCCAGAGCAGAAGCAGTCAAGCTTTTAAGCAATTGATTCATATAAATTTCACTCCATTATTAAGAAAAGTTGGATGCTTATTCCAACGAGCATTTACTATAGGGGAATGCTTAGTAAGAGACAACCCCTATCGGCTGTTTAATAGCTTGGCTATGTCTTTGGCAAAATAGGAGATAATGAAATCCGCTCCAGCTCTTTTAATGGCGGATAGGCTTTCAACCATCGCGTGCTCTTCATTGATTAAGCCCTGAGTCGCTGCGTTTTTGAGCATGGAGTATTCGCCACTGACTTGATAAGCTCCCAAGGGTACTTCAGGATAACGTTGTTTGATTCTAAAAATAACGTCCAGGTAATTTTGTGCAGGTTTCACCATGAGCATATCAGCCCCTTCAGCCAAGTCCAGGGCAGCTTCTCTGTAAGCTTCATTACCATTGGCTGGATCCATCTGATAAGTTTTTCGATCGCCAAATTTAGGTGCACCTTCGGTAGCTTCTCGAAAGGGACCATAGAAACTCGAGCTATATTTGACAGCATAACTCAAAATAGCTGTATCAATATGACCAGCCTCATCGAGGGCTTGGCGAATAGCAGTGACCATACCATCAGTCATACTGCTGGGAGCAACCCAATCTGCGCCAGCATCTGCATGGGTCACCGCCTGTCGTGCCAGTAATTCAAGGGTTTTGTCATTGTCTATTCGTTCATTTTGCATAATCCCACAATGTCCATGAGTGGTGTATTCACAGAAACAGATATCTGTGACAACTAAGACATCTTTGTTAACATTGCGTATCTTTTGTATGGCTTGCTGGATGATGCCATTTGTGGCAAAAGAGGTGCTTCCCTGTGCATCTTTATGAGCAGGGATGCCAAACAGTAATACAGCAGGGATGCCCAGCTCACTAAGCTCTCCTATTTCTGCAGGCAAATCATTCAACGCTAACTGAAATTGCCCAGGCATGCTTTTGATTGCACGTTTTTCAGTCAGAGTTTCGTTAATGAACAAGGGTGCAATAAATTGATGAGGATGTAAACGTGTTTCTTGTATGATTGCGCGGGTGGCGGGTGTCTTTCGCAAACGCTTTAATCGTAAAGGCAGGTAATAATTTGTCATCTTTATTCCTTACGGTGAGTATAAAGTAAATCAATGCCACTACCAGTGATGCTGGAATTCACTTGGAGGCTAAAAAACTTATTTAAAAGATAGGTTAAGGTTACAACGTTACTGTCTGTCTGTGCTAAACCGAAATTGTAGCTAACATATAGTCGTTTTGATAATGATTTGCCTACGACAACGGATGTTCTATCAGTAACTTGGTTGGTTGCTTCATCATATTTGGGCGTGCTTTCTACATTGATATCAACACCCAAGGCGTGTTTCAACTGTTCCATTAGCTGAGTTCCTTTTGTCCCAGTATCAAGGTTCATTGATGATATTGCAGCCAACAACAGCTGCCCTCCGGACTTACTTGCCTGACTCGCTGGTCTCCCAAGCAGCAACATGGAAAGAATATCAGCTTGAGAGAATATACTAGGATTTGAGAAAAGCTCTAGCTTAGGGGAGTTTAATCGACCAGTCATCTCGATACCAACGGTTGTCTTATCGCCCAAATTAGATGCTTGTAAGTTGGTGTTATTGAAATCAAATAATTGGGCTGTATTAGCAAAAGACATGGAACTATTGTTAATTTGACGAACGGCACGAATTCGCACACCAGGATCGCTTATCCTAGGTCCAGTAAAGAATAACTGCCCTTGCTCTATCGTTAAATCTTGACCATAAGCTTGGTATTTCCCATTCCGGATAGTGAGCTCCCCAGTGGCATTGAGTGGCTCATCAGGCAATTGGTGAAGGTGAATAGAGCCAGCTAGCAATCCTTTGAGTCCCTTTACATCAATGGAAACGTCGTTTCCCATTTCCAGATGGATATCGCTGTTAATATGCAAAGGATTTATTATTCGTTGGTGGCCTTCAAAGACAACATCGTCTGATAAACTTTCCGAGTTGGTAAATGATTGCAGCTTAATTTTCGCCTGTGGGACAACGACGTTTCCTTTAACAATGAGAGAATCAGGATTGAATTCAACAAGCAGTTTAGGTGATACATTGATTACGTATTCTGGAATGTTTATTAGAGGAAAATTATCGCCATCAACATGAATGGATCCCGTTACCCTAGGTGAAAAGGCCCCTTGTCCTTTTAGGTTTAAGGTTTGCGCATTTGAGCTTAGGATACCATGAGCTTGCCAACGCTTATTGCGACTTTGCAAATCTAGGTTAATGGAATGTAAATCAATACCCCAATGAGGGATAGAAACTTTCCCGTCGTGTAGCGTAAGTTTACCTTCGATGATAGGATTTTTTACGGTTCCTGTAACGTTAAGACTTGCCTGCAAATGTCCTTGGGGATGTGCGATTTCTGTGCTGATGCTTTGTAGGAATTCAAGAGAATGTACGTCAAGACGCACATCGCCTTGCAAAGCTTGTGTTGCTGAGAGTCCTGTTAGGAGAGTAAATTGAGGTAATTTAAATGCGATGTTTAATTTTTTATTATTATCAAGGGTTAAAGTTCCTTTTAAATTTAAATCTTGTGAAGATAAAGAGGCATGCAGATTACCGTCAGCGAAAGCATTGTTAAGATACTGGGCAGTTAAATGGCTATTTAATTGCAAATCAGTTAGAGAATTACCAGAGAATTGTGCCGCAAATTTTAGAGCTTTAATGGTCAGGGTTGATTCCCTTAGAGCTGCCATCTCTCCATTAAGCTTTCCTTTTAAGTGAGGCGTTATTGTTGCATCGTAATTGGCATTAAACTGCAGTTGCCCTTCTGGGAGTGTCATTTCTCCCTCAGCCCTAACTCCATGGGCGAAGGTTTGTGCTTTAAGCTTGAGAATAGAGTGAAGTGGGGAGGGTATTTTGGAATTAAGATTGATGCTTAGATTAGGCAGGTTACCGTCTATCTTCATTTGACCTTCATAAAATGTCCTGCTTTTCCCCTCACCCGCCGCGCTGCGCGCGTCGACCTCTCCCACAAGGGGAGAGGTAATTTTTTCTCTTGCCCTCTGGGGAAGGGAGTTAATTTTTTTCCCTCTCCCCTTGTGGGAGAGGATAGGGTGAGGGGGTATTTTATCCAACGCCCATTGCACTTGCGTGTGTAATTCACTCCCCTCTTTGAGTGTCCCATTTAAAACGAGAGAACCAGGGCTTTTGATCTCTCCTCGCCAATGATAGAGAAAAAAATCACCACCTATGTTTAAATTAGCACTAATTTTAGGCTCGCTGAGAAGGCGATTTCTAAATTGGAACTGCGCAGTTAAAGCATAAGGAATGACTGGCTGGCCAATGAGTTCACCAGTAACATGAACAGCATTAAAATCAAAATTTAGTTGTCTGATTTGCCATTGCCTATTGGTTAAATCAGCCTTAAGCTTTAAGTTTTTGATTTTATGTGTCGAATTCCCTTGAATAATTTGCGCATCGATCACAGAAACGTTTTCAATAGAAATATTGAAAGGCCATCTCGGTAAAGCAAACTTGGTTTTTTCTCCATCTACTTGCAGTTGTTCGACGCTTAAATTTTTAAAGAGTATTTGATGGTGACGAAGAGACTTGCTTTGCCAGGTTAAGCTGAGATTTTTTAGGTTAAGACTTAACTTTTCATCATGATAGTAAAGCCTCGCCAATGAAAAATGATCAATAAGACGACCTTCTAACTTTTCAACATGTAAATCACCTGGTAAAAAATAACCCGCTATCTTAAAAACCAAATATAAACCAGGTGTTGTGGTTGTCAAAAAGACAGCCATCGCAGTCAATAAAATAAAGACCAAGAGTAAGTTATATATAACTGATTTAAGAGTTCTCTTAAGAAAGCGCATTTATAAATCAGGGCCCATATTAATGACTAGCCTTGGTCCTTTATCGCTACGGTTGAAGTGGCTATTCAAAGCTTGTGCTACACCCACTTTGATAGGACCTACTGGAGAAACCCACATCAGACCAAGACCTACGTCATTTTTTAAATCTCTGGATATTGGCATGTAAACATCGCCACTGTCAAAAAAACCAACAAAATACCAGTGATCAGTGGTTTCTTTTTGAATCTCAAGACCATTAAACGTTAGAATTTTTCCCGGTCCGAGTGAGTTATAACTGTATGCTTTAAGGTTATCCGCGCCTCCAAGCAAAAATGCTAAGGATAATGGCATTTGATTAATGTCGGTAATGGCGGTGATTCCTTGAATGGAGTGGAAATAAAAACGTGTTCGTATGGCGTCAAGCGTTAAGGCAGCCCGGAAGTTTAAAGATGCTTGGGCAAAGTTAACTTCTGACAAAACAGTTTTACTTGCTCCCAATCCATTAAGGGTTAGATTATATCCTGACGGTGAAAAAAGTTTATTCTCGGCATTTGTCCAGGTAAATGTGGCTCTGGGGAATAATGTATTTTTTTCTTCTCTTGGTTGTGTTACATAATAATAGCGTTCATACAATCCATTTAAGGATAAGCTGCGCTGGAATCTTGGTTTGGTATGTTGCTGAGCTATAGATGTTAATACGGAATTACTGGAGCCAGAGTCATAGCTTAGATGAGCAAGATTGGCTGTGATAGCATACTGATCGGTAATAGGGTTTGTGCCTGGAATGATGTATTGCCCTTGCAGCGCATTCTCTTTGAAAGAACCAAGAGCGATGGCATTAAATTTATGGCCAGCGGGATTAAGAGGCACGACGTGATAACCTAGTCGACCGCGTAAACCTGTATCTGTTCCGTAACCGATGCCTAAGGAATAATTAAATCGTGGAGCAGGTTGTAAATGAACGTCCAATGGAATATACCGCGAGTTATCCATTTGAGGTTTTACTGAAACATTGCTGAAATAGCCGCTTGAGGCTAATTGATTATTGAACATCAAAATCTGATCGGTGGAGTAGGGTTGACCATATTTAAAGGGGATATAGCGTCGTAACAAATCAGGTGAAATAAAGGTAGGATCAAACCTTACTTGACCGAAATAAAATTGCGATCCCGTATCCAGAATGAGAGTGATGTCAGCGGTGTAACTGTCAGGTTGAACAAGGATTTCGGATTTCTCAAAGTTAGCGCGTAAAAAGCCTTGATGTTCTGCTGCATTCAATAGTTTTTGTTTGAGCTGTGTATATTTAATTGTGTTTAAAGGATCCCCTTTTTTTATGGGAAGTGGTTCTAATACTCGTTTAATTAAAATGTTGTTAGCTCCTTCGCCTTTAATTTCTATGCGTACACTGTTGATATGGACTTGTGGGCCAGGATTGATCGAGATGCGTAGCGGTTCGCGACTTAAGATATTGATTTGTGGTTTGAAATAACCATAGGGTTGCATGGCTTTAGCAGTCTGTGTGCTAAGTTCTTCAATGGATTGCGTATTTAATGGTTTATCTTTTGTAAATTCTTTGAGACGTGCCTCAATATTGGCCGTAACTTCATTGGTAACACCGGAAATATGAATGGTTGGTTCCTTGGCGGCAGGAACAGCTAAAGAAAAGCAAAGGAGTGCGAGTAAGGGATAAAGTCTTTTTTTCATGTCGAAGGTAAGATCATTTCTGTTCGACGTCCTATGTTTTGATCGTCCAGATTTGCTTCTAATGACTTTAATCGATAAACAAGATCCAAGGCTTCGCGCGCAGACAAATTATCAGGGTCCACCTTTGCCAGTTCAGCAAGTATCACCGAGGTTAGTGACTTCTTTGGTGGTGTGATTTGTTTATGTTTTGGGTGTTGTACAAGATTTAATTGTTGCGTAGCTACCTGTAAAACGTCCTTTGGTATACCGGCAAGTTGTGCCACTTCCAAGCCATAGCTGCGATCAGTCGGACCTTCTTCAACCCGATATAAAAAGATGATACTGCCAGCTGCGAGAGTGGCTTTTAAGTGAATGTTTCTGATGCAATTAAAGTCTTTGGGTAGTGTGGTTAGTTCAAAATAATGAGTAGAAAATAAAGTATAAGCTCTTATATTATTGGCTAGATAAGCACAGGTTGCGTACGCTAGCGCCATCCCATCGTATGTGCTGGTGCCTCGACCTATTTCATCAATGAGTACTAAACTTTTAGCCGTTGCTTGGCGCAGGATATGAGCTGTTTCTGTCATTTCGACCATAAATGTCGAGCGCCCGGATGCAAGATCATCGCTAGCTCCGATGCGTGTAAAAATTTTATCGATAGTCCCTATACGTGCTTCAGTGGCAGGGACATAGCTGCCAAGATGAGCCAACAGCACAATAAGGGCATTTTGACGCATATAGGTCGATTTCCCCCCCATGTTGGGTCCCGTGATTAGCAGCATGTTTTGTGATTGATTTAAGTGGAGATCATTGGCAATAAATTGCTCATATAATACCCGTTCAACGACTGGGTGGCGACCTGCAGTAATGTGAATACCAGGTTCTGAAACCAATTGAGGTTTGCACCAATTTAAAGATTCTGCTCGCTCAGCAAACGTGGCTAGCACATCGAGTTCGGCAATTGCCTGGGCTAGCTGGCTGAGATCAGCGATGGATTGCTGTACCTCGTCTAATAAATTTTCATAGAGCCACTTTTCTCTGGCCAAAGCCTTAACTTGTGCTGACAACACTTTTTCTTCAAATGTTTTTAATTCTGGAGTTATGTAACGCTCTGCGTTCTTTAATGTTTGTTTGCGTTGGTAAGAGAGGGGTGCTTTGTTAGCTTGGCTGCGTGGAATTTCAATATAGTAGCCTTGCACGCGATTATAACCCAATTTTAAAGACGTCAGACCGGAGCGTTGCTTTTCTGCTTCTTCCAGGGCGACAAGTTTTTCAGTAGCATGCTCATTTAAAGCTCTTAACTCATCAAGTTCTTCATCAAACCCTGGGGCAATGACTCCACCATCGCGAATGAGCATTGGCGGGTTGTCTACAATTGCACTGGCTAATAAATGCTGTAAAGTAGGTTGTGGGATAAGTTTATTAACCAGACGCTTAAGAAGAGGGGCGTCGTTTTCCTTAAGGACGGTATTTAGCTCAGGTAATAAAAGCAAAGTCTCACGTAATTGTACGAGATCTCGTGGTCTAGCTGACTTCAATGCAATTCGTGAGACAATGCGCTCGATATCACAGACTTGCCTTAATAAGGAATGAAGCACTTCAGTTTGTTTTTTTTCTAGTAACTCTGCAATTACCTGCTGCCTTTCTTGAATCAAAGCATGTGCACTTAACGGTTTTCCGAGCCAACGTTTTAAAAGGCGGCTGCCCATGGCTGAAGTTGTATTATCAAGAACTGCAAGCAGACTATTCTCACGGCCTCCTTGATAATTTTCAAATAACTCCAAATGCCTTTGAGTGGAAGCATCGAGCTGCAAATAATCACTACTTTGTTCTAGGGTTAGTTGTTTTAGATGAGGCAATGATTGTCGCTGAGTGGTTTGCAAGTACGTTAATAAACATCCTGCTGCAGCAAACGCAATACCATGCGTCCTTTCGCCCAGACCTTCTAAACTGCTTACTGCAAATTGTTGACAGAGCAGTCGACGAGCCTGTTGTAGCTCAAATTCCCAGTCAGGACGTATCTTGACAATATAATTTTCTTTTAAGTGTTGTATAAGATGATTAGGCAGTAGGATTTCCGCGGGCTTTAGACGATTGAGCTCGGCAAAAAGTTCTGCATCTTCGGTGAGTTGCAGCAAATGGAAACGCCCACTACTGAGGGAAGCCCATGCAAGCCCATATTGCTTGCGTTGCTGGTAAATAGCTAACAAGATGTTATCCTGTCTGGCATCAAGTAAGGCTTCATCGGTGACTGTTCCAGGGGTGATAATACGAGTTACCTGGCGTTCCATAGGTCCTTTACTTGTGGCTGGATCACCTATTTGCTCACAAATAGCAACCGATTCCCCCTGTTTTAATAGTCTCGCAAGATAATTTTCTACGGCATGATAGGGTACACCCGCCATGGGAATAGGCTTATCGGCGGATTGCCCGCGATGCGTTAAGGTAAGGTCAAGTAGCTTGGCTGCTCGTTTAGCATCATCATAAAACAGTTCGTAAAAATCACCCATGCGATAGAAGAGAAGCATGTCAGGATATTCCGCTTTGATGCTTAAATATTGTTGGATCATGGGGGTATGTGTTACAGACATGGATATTAATAAGAAGTAGAGTTTAGTGGGATTCTAACAAATGGTCCAACGTAAGTCAGTACGTGTCTATCTTGGGGGTGAAGGATGAAATTCATTGATATCTAATGAGAATGAATCTACCCGTTTGGCAAAAAAATACCTCAAGAGTTTTTAATTTGTCCGAATGCAAAGTTTATTTACTTTTGAGAGTTGTAAGTCCTTCACTTAAGGCAAATTTTTGTTAGACTATTGAAGGGATTTTAAAACCTATGATCAACTACGGAGAATGAATTATGAAACGTTTAGCTTTTCTAGCTGTAACCGCATTTCTAGCGGTATTACTCTCTGCTTGTGGTGAAAGCGCCGAGAAAAAAGCTGAGGATGGCGCTGCAACTACTGTAGAGCAACAACAGCAGCAAGGTCAGCCTTCTGATACTAGCACCGGACAACCAAGTCAACCTACTCAGTAATTCACGACTACGGTTTTAAACCCCGCTAACCCGCGGGGTTTTTTTTAATCGGGGCAACAAAATGAACGACTTGGCTAGATTGGTACGCAAGCTGACAAACAGGCTTCATACAATGCATTTGCAGATTGCCACCGCTGAATCATGTACTGGAGGTTTGATTGCGGGTCTATTAACTGACTTGCCTGGAAGTTCTCATTGGTTTGAAAGAGGTTTTGTCACTTACAGTAACTTAGCAAAAGAAGAGATGTTAGGGATAACTCCAGATCTCATTCAGCTACATGGGGCGGTAAGCGAGCAGATTGCCGAAGCAATGGCACTGGGTGCATTACGCTACAGTGCTGCTGATATTTCTTTGGCAGTAACAGGAATTGCTGGTCCAGAGGGCGGTAGTGCCCACAAGCCTGTTGGGACGGTTTGTTTTGCGTGGGCTATGCGTGAGCAAGCAGCAACAAGTATCCGCTGTCACTTCCCTGAGCTTTCTCGCAAAAAAGTTCGGCAATTGGCTTGCAGTCGTGCTTTGGAAGGTATGATTTCCTACCTAGGTGATAAAGCGCAGTTTTAATCACACTCCAAAGGAAGGTTAAGTTTACGCAGACCCACATCTGTGTGATAATTTGCCCTTTGCACAAAAGTGAGCGAAATATGGAAGATAATAAACAAAAAGCTTTAAGTGCGGCTCTCGCCCAAATTGAACGTCAATTTGGTAAAGGCTCTGTAATGCGCATGGGTGATAATCAGGCAGTGCGCGATATTGAAGCCATTTCTACCGGTTCATTAGGTCTTGATATTGCTTTGGGCATAGGTGGCTTGCCCCGAGGACGAGTTGTTGAAATTTATGGCCCTGAATCGTCAGGAAAAACAACACTCACGCTACAAGTCATTGCTGAATGTCAGAAAAAAGGTGGCACAGCGGCATTTGTGGATGCAGAACACGCGCTTGATCCCAGCTATGCTGCCAAACTCGGTGTGAACGTAGATGAATTATTGGTTTCTCAGCCTGATACAGGTGAACAAGCATTGGAAATTACCGATATGCTGGTTCGTTCTGCTGCCGTGGACGTTATTATTGTCGATTCCGTTGCCGCATTAACACCTAAGGCTGAGATTGAAGGCGAGATGGGAGATGCACATGTGGGTCTTCAAGCACGATTAATGTCGCAAGCTTTACGTAAATTGACAGCCAACATTAAGCGTTCTAACACACTTGTCATTTTTATTAACCAGATTCGTATGAAAATTGGGGTTATGTTTGGTAATCCTGAGACGACAACTGGCGGTAATGCGCTCAAATTTTACGCTTCTGTGCGTTTGGATATACGACGTGTCGGTTCAATCAAAAAGGGTGATGAGATTTTAGGTAGCGAAACACGGGTGAAAGTCGTTAAAAATAAAGTTGCTCCGCCCTTTAAAACTACGGATTTCGATATTCTTTATAATGAAGGGATTTCCCGAGAAAGCGAAATTATCAACTTGGGTGCACAACTAGGTCTTATTGAGAAATCAGGTGCCTGGTATAGTTATAATCAAGAAAAGATTGGCCAAGGTAAAGACAATGTTCGTCAATATTTGAAAGATAATCCTCAAATAGCTCAGACATTAGAACAGCAAATCAGGGCTGAATTGTTAGTGAAAAAATTGCCAACAAGCGGTAATGTGGAAGAAGAAGTATTAGAGAGCATCGATGAGTAAAGCAATGGACTGTGCATTGCGTCTGCTTGCCAGGCGCGAGCATGGTGCCAAAGAGTTAGCGGATAAATTAGCACAAAAAGGTTATAGTAAAGCGGAAATTGATGAGGCGATTGTGAGATGCCAGAGTCTAGGTTTGCAAAGTGATGTACGTTTTGTTGAATCTGTATGTTCCATACGTATTCGTCAAGGTTGTGGTCCTTTGAAGATTATTCAAGAATTGCAGGCAAAGCAGATTGCTCGTGAATTGATTGATGAAGTTCTCGAACAAGAACGTGATAATTGGCTTAAGCTTGCTCAAGCAGTTTGGGAAAAAAAATTTAAGAGCCAGGAAGTGTTGTCTTATTCTGAGTTACAGAAAGGCCAGCGTTTTTTGTCCTATCGTGGCTTCCCAGCTGAGATTATCGCAAAGTTAGTGAAGGAAAGTTAGATATTTGCTCCCTTTCCCTCTCTCACAAGGGGAGAGGGAATATAAATACCTCTCCCCTTGTGGAAGAGGTCGACGCGCATAGCGCGTGAGGGGTAAATCGAAAATCAAGCCATTTGGGCTCAAGGCTATAATAATAGATTATGAATTATAAAAGCATGAAAAGTTCAGAAATTAGAAAAGCATTTATTGATTATTTTGCTGAAAGAGGCCATCAGGTTGTGGAATCAAGCTCTCTTATACCAGGGAATGATCCAACCTTGCTATTCACCAATGCGGGCATGGTCCAATTTAAAGACATCTTTCTTGGCTTAGAAACCCGTTCTTATAAACGAGCAGTTAGTTCTCAACGATGTGTTCGTGCAGGGGGAAAGCATAACGATTTAGAAAATGTTGGTTACACAGCAAGGCATCATACTTTTTTTGAAATGCTTGGTAATTTTAGTTTTGGTGATTACTTCAAGCGTGAAGCAATTCACTATGCTTGGGAGTTTTTAACTACTGTATTGAAATTACCTCCTGAGCGTCTGTGGATAACTGTTTTTGAAGATGATGATGAAGCTGCTGATATCTGGTTGAAAGAAATAGGCGTTTCATCTGCGCGCTTTTCACGTTGTGGAGAAAAGCATAATTTTTGGTCTATGGGGGACACAGGACCTTGTGGACCATGTACAGAAATTTTTTATGATCATGGACCTGAAATTGCTGGTGGTCCTCCGGGTAGTCCAGATGAAGATGGGGACCGATACATTGAAATCTGGAACCTGGTATTCATGCAATATAACCGTGATAAAGACGGCAATCTACATCCCTTACCTAAGCCATCAGTAGATACTGGAATGGGGCTTGAACGGGTTACAGCGGTGGTTCAAGGTGTTCATAACAATTACCATATTGATAGTTTCCAGCATTTAATCCGTGCTATATGCTCATTAAAATCAGGGATTGACCCCCACCATGCTTCCTCAAAAGTCATTGCAGATCATATTCGTGCTTGTTCATTTTTAATTGCTGATGGGGTGATGCCCAGTAATGAGGGAAGAGGTTACGTTTTACGTCGTATTATTCGCAGAGCCGTACGTCACGGCAGTAAATTGGGTTTGCCAACCCCTTTCTTTTGTAAACTGGTAAAACCTCTCATCGAAGTCATGGGTGATGCTTATCCTGAATTAATTAGCAGCCATGCCCAACTTGAGCGAGTTTTGACTCAAGAAGAAAATCAGTTTGCTCGCACGCTTGAACAAGGTTTGCGCTTATTGCAGGAGCAAATTCAACTTCTCGATACCAAAGAAATCCCAGGTGATGTAGCGTTTAAGCTATATGATACTTATGGATTTCCTGTGGATTTAACTGCCGATATTGCACGTGAACAAGGCTTGTCCATTGATATGGATGGCTTCAATCAATGCATGCAGCAACAACGAGAATTGTCACAGGCAGCAAGCCAGTTTACGACAGATTATTCAAGCACAACCCAGCTTGCCGAGTCTTCCATGTTTCATGGCTATGAGAAGATTAGTTTACCTGCAAATATTGCTGCCATTCTCGATAATGGTAAAAAAATAGAAAAATTATCCGCAGGGGATAAAGGCGCAGTCATTCTTGATCACACACCTTTTTATGCAGAGAGTGGGGGGCAGGTTGGCGATCGTGGTCAGTTGATTAGTAGTGGTAAAGCGGTGTTTCAAGTCCAAGACACCCAGCGCATTGGTAGGGCAATTGTCCATTATGGTGAATTATTAAGCGGAGAATTGGCTGTGGGAGAACACGTAAATGCCGAAGTCGATGGTGAAAGACGGCAAGCTATTCGCTTAAATCATACGGCAACGCATTTATTGCACGCAGCACTAAAAGTCATTGTTGGTCCGCATGTGCAGCAAAAAGGATCTTTGGTTGATGCAGAAAGGGCGCGTTTTGATTTTTCCCATTTTGAAGCGCTTACCCCGACACAACTGCATGAGTTGGAAGCGCTGGTGAATGAGAGGATTCGTGCAAACGATAAAGTAGTAACGGAGCTGATGGACATCGAGGCCGCAAAAAAAAGCGGCGCTGTGGCTTTATTTGGAGAAAAATACAGCGATTCTGTTCGGGTCTTATCTATGGGAGATTTCTCTAAGGAATTATGTGGGGGCACGCATGCTTCACGAACAGGAGATATTGGTCTTTTTAAAATTGTCGCTGAGTATGGTATAGCGAGCGGTATAAGGCGAATAGAACTTGTCACAGGATCCTACGCTCTAAATTGGGTGAATCAACAATTGGACAATTTGGATCTCTTGGCTTTGAAACTTAAAACGTCTATCGCAAATGTACCAGAGAAATTGTCACAATTTTTGCATGATGCAAAGCAACAAGAAAAAGAATTAACGCGTTTACAAGCGAAGTTAACGGCGAAATCAAGTGCGGATTTACTCTCTGAGGTGCAGGTGGTTGATGATGTTAACTTGCTGGTGAAGCAATTAGATAATAGGGACAGTCACGCATTGAGAACAACGTTGGATCAGCTGAAATCTAGCTTGGATAACGCAGTTATTGTGTTGTTTGCTATTGATGAGGACAAGATGAATGTTGTTGCTGGAGTGAGCAAAAATCTTTTAGGTCGAGTACCAACTGCCGCGGTATTAGTAAAGCATTTATGTGGCAAAGGTGGTGGGAGAGAGGATATGGCTCAAGGTGGAGGACGTGTTCCAGAGGATCTCAAGGAAAAGATTTCGCAGATTAAAACAATGATCGTTGAGCACGCGGTTTAACAAGAAAAAGACGGGGTGCTGACATGGCATTACTGGTGCAAAAATTTGGTGGGACATCGCTAGCTACGCTAGCACATATTCATCACGCAGCTGATGTTGTAGCAAAGGCGAAGCAAGCGGGGCATAGTGTAGTCGTTATTGTATCTGCTATGAGTGGTGAAACAGACAAGCTTATAGGTTTTGCCAATGATCTTTGTGAATACCCTGATGAACGAGAATACGCTGCCCTTGTGTCTACTGGGGAACAAGTATCCATGGCCTTGATGGCGATGGCTTTAATTAACCGAGGAGTAAAGGCGCGTTCTTATACTGGGGCACAGGCAAGAATTCAGACGTGTAGTCAGTTTAAAAAAGCGCGTATCCAAGCGATTGATACCCAGCCCATACTTAAGGATATTGAAGAAGGCACTGTTGTTGTCATTGCTGGTTTTCAGGGTGTAGATAAGGATGGAAATATCACGACCTTAGGACGAGGGGGGTCGGACACTACTGCAGTAGCAATTGCCGCAGCGCTTAATGCCGATGAGTGTCAAATTTATACTGATGTGGATGGTGTTTATACCACAGATCCCAGAATTGTCCCTGACGCCAAACGCCTAGAGCAGATCACTTTTGAAGAAATGCTCGAATTGTCTAGTTTAGGAGCAAAGGTTTTACAGATCCGTGCAGTTGAATTTGCCGGAAAATACAATATTCCACTACGGGTTTTGTCTTCATCACAAGAAGGTCCGGGTACCTTAATCACTTATCAAAAAAACAGTATGGAGGCTCTCTCTGTAACAGGAATTGCTTTTAGCCGTAAAGAAGCGAAGGTCACTTTGTCGGGGGTACCTGATTCTCCTGGGATTGCTTCAGGTATTTTAGCTGAAATCAGTGATATTGGTGTTAATGTTGATATGATAGTACAACATTTGTCTGCACCTGGGAAAACTGACTTTACCTTTACTGTTCATTGTGATGAATATCAGGCAACACTCAAACAGTTACGGAAGATTGCAAAACATTTAAAAGCGGAGGAAGTGAAAGGAGTGACTGGCCTTGCAAAGCTATCCTTGGTTGGTGCAGGACTCAAAAGTCATCCTGAAGTCGCAACCATCATGTTTAAGACTTTGGCGACAAAGGGAATTAATATCCAACTTATTGCTACTTCAGAAATCAAAATTTCGGTATTAATCGACACGATATTGTTGGATGAAGGGGTTCGTGCGCTCCATAGCGTTTTTCGGCTAGAGGGTGATGGTCGTGACGAGTCCCGTAGGTCACTAGGAAACGAGCCAGGTACGTTTGCTGCATTAGGAAATTTGAATACCTAACGAGCGGATAAATGAAATTTTTGCGTGAGTTTAAGCAATTTGCAACGCGTGGCAATGTGATGGATCTTGCTGTGGCAGTGGTGATTGGTGCTGCTTTTGGCAAAATTGTTTCTTCGCTTGTTGATGGCATCATCATGCCCCTAATGGGTTTATTGTTAGGAGGGATTGATATTAGCGATAAGTCACTTAAAATTGGTGAAGCAGTCATAAAATGGGGCGCTTTTCTGCAAACGATCATCGACTTTACTATCATCGCCTTTGCCATTTTTGTCGCGATTAAATTCATTAATGTATTACAAATTAAGCGGGAAAAAGAAGCGGAAAGGGTTACCAGAGAAGAGGCATTGCTAACGGAAATTAGAGATTTGTTGCGTGCGGGGGTTATGGATAAAAATAAGAGTAAATAGAGCACGCCAAAACCCATATTGGGCAATTATTGATTAATATGGTATTATTTACGCAAGCTTTAGCCCCCTGCTGACTAAAAGTATCATTTGGCAAACTGTAATTTAAAAAATAAAGTAGGAAACGTCCCTAAGTATTAACATAGATTTCTAATGAGAGTTCCATTGATTAAAAAGCAATTTTTATTTGTATTATTTTTCTTATTCGCCTTAGCCACAACAAGTTTCGCGCAAAAAAAAGAAATTGCTATTACTATTGATGACTTGCCTTTTGTTGGTGAAAGCAAAAATTTTCACTTAAATATGATCATCGATACGCTAAAAACAAATGAAGTCCCAGCAACAGGGTTTGTGATAGCTGGCGAGGTTACTCCTGAAAACTGGCAAATGCTACTTAAGTTTCATGATGCCGGTTTGGGTTTAGGTAATCATACTTACTCCCATGTAAATTTAAATCGAGTAAACACTGACGCTTATATCCAGGAGATAGATGCTGCAGATAAAGTATTATTGCCAATTCTCACTGAACCAAAATATTTTCGTTATCCTTATTTGGCTATGAGTCAAGGAGACAAGAAAGATAAGGTTCTGCACTTTCTTGAGTCAAAAAACTACCAAATCGCACCAATTACCATAGATAGTAAGGATTTCCTATTCAATCAAATTTTGTATGCAGTGCCCGAAAAAGAAAGGCGTGGGTTTCTCAGTGTGCTGCGGGCGTGTTATATTAATTTTATTTGGCAGCAGACGTTGAAAGCCGAAGAACATAGTCGCTTAGCTCATAAACCCGAGCAGGCTCAAATTTTATTAATCCATGCGAACCTTCTTAATGCTTATGTTCTGCCTGATATCATCAGTCTTTATAAACAAAATGGCTATACTTTTGTTCGTTTGGAGGAGGCATTAAAGACCACCGCTGATGATCCTCCTAAAGCACTGGCTAAGAAACATAAAGTAAAACCAAAGATGAAACTTGCAGAGCGTCCTCGTTTCACTCGACCTGAGCCCAACATAGAAAATTACATGGAATGGGACTAATTTTGTACTACACTAATAAGGAAGCTACTGATAGGGAATATCCATGGCCGACTTATTGAATCTACTAGCAATTATTATCATTTTTGGGGTAGCCATGTGGCTGATAAATGTTTTTATCCCCATGCCTTATGCAATCAAGACGCTACTCAATGTAGTCGTTTTAATTATTTTGATCATTTACGTACTGCAGTTCTTTGGCATCATTCATACTGTGTTGCCGCCACTTAGGTTATTTCGCTAGGAAACCCTAAATTGACTTGGTCTTTCAAGTCAAAATCTCGAATTAACCATGACTGACCACAGCATCTAACGAAAAATGATGGATGCCGTAGTCAAGTCATGATCTCTTGACAATTACAGGTCCAGAAGCACAATATCTCTTAAATAGAATTGGAAAGCTAGCTAACAAGCACGTTGCTCATTTATTGAGACTGTTTAGAAATGGTGTTATTCCTGCTACAAAGGAATGACACAGTTTGGTAAACGCTCTCCATTACTAAAGTAATTGAAGGGATGAACTTTATGAAATGGTGTAAGTGGTTTTTTGGTATTGTGTGTTGTATTGTGCAGATTTCAACAGCACTTGCTTATGATGAACCTGCTGTTAATTTGGGTTATACCAGCTTCTTTGATGGAGGTCCTCCTGCCGGCCCAGGATTTTATTTTCAAGACTATTTTCAATACTATACAACCAATCGCTTAAATGACAATAAAGGGAAGCGATTACCTTTTCCTCGCAATGACGTGGATGTTGCTGTCAATACGACGCAATTGATTTATTTATCCACTAAAAAAATAGTTGGAGCTAACCTAGGAGTTTCAGCTCTTTTGCCATGGGTTATAAATGCTAATGTAGATGATGGATTAAACAACGCGGTTTTAAAGATACAGGATGGTCCAAGTGATCTCTTTATTGGTCCTGCCTTGCAATATGATCCAATTATGCGAAAAGATGGGAAAGGTCCATTGTTTGTACACCGTTTCGCACTCGATATCATTGCTCCAATGGGAGAATATGACAATTTTATTGCTATTAATCCAGGAGGGAACTTTTGGGCAATTAACCCGTATTGGGCAGCAACCATTTGGATTACGCCCAAATGGTCAAGCTCTACTCGCCTGCATTATTTATGGAATGCAAAAAATCATGATCCCAATATCGCATTTGGTCCAACAGCTCGAACAACTCAAGCCGGGCAGGCTGTTTTTGGCAATTTTGCAACAAATTATGCGATAACAGAAAAATTTAATGTAGGTATCAATGGTTATTTCTTCGATCAATTTACGGATACACGGGTTAACGATATAAATGTACCTGGCAGGCGGGAAAAAGTTTGGGCCATTGGCCCAGGAGCATTATATAATATCTCGAAAAATCTTTTTCTGTTTTGTAACTTATACATAGAACAGGATGCCAGAAATCGTCCCCAAGGAACAAGTGGTATACTTCGTTTTACTGGTCATTTTGGCTAAGTATTGACGAAATTTGGCGAATAGTTTACTCGATCTCAAGTTTTTTAGTTTGCCAAAAACAAAAAACCCGAATTACCGTGACTTGATCACGGTATCCAGCGACCCTCAAGAAACTATGGATACCGTGGTCAAGCCACGGTAATTCGATGTTCTAAAAAGTCAAATAAGAACTTGTAGATCGAGTTCTAGACAAATTACCGTCATGCGTTTAAGTGACATTCAAAATTTCAGCCTACGATAAACAAAGAAGGGTAGACACCTTATGATGGCCATAATGGGACGCCAAAAAAAGGGATGATAGATAAGTCGCTTTCCAGATTTCGCTGCCTTCCAACAGGCTTTGGCACAGGCCTTTGGAGGGGAGGCATAGAAAATTCCTGAGACGCCATAAGTTTGCACTGTATCAATAAAACCAAGCTTCGCTATCGTGATGAAGAGGTTATCGCGAGTGGTTTGCTGTAAACCCTGGAGATAAATTTCAATGGCAGCTTTAGAGCCACCATAGAGGCTATTCTTGGCTCTACCGCGACAAGCGGCGACGGAACTTAAAAAAACCAGATGAAAACTTACTTGTGGTCGCTGCAGGTAGGCATGAATTAATTGTATTGTACTTAAAACATTGGTATTAACAAGTTCTGTAATGGTCTTAGAATCTAGCTCTGAATTTTGCGCCATAGAACTGTAAGCAAAGAAAAGATCCAGCTCTTCAGGTTTTTGTTGGAAGAGATCAAGTAAATGTGTCAGATCGGCTACCATATCAGTGCATAGCAAAGCACAATCCACTTGATATCGTAAACGAATATTCGCTGCGATGATTTCCAGTTGCCTCAAGTTTCGTCCTACAAGAAGCAGATTTTGTTTAGCGTGAGCAGCCAGATGAGCGAACTCCTCTGCAATAATAGATGTTGCGCCCAAGATGACCCAGGTCCTAGATTCTTTTTGAGTCATGAAGTGATCCCCAATCGCCTACTTAAATCAGAACACATAGGGCTTTTATAATGGGATAATACGTTAATGAATGCCTGGTGGTTTGGGTATTGGCGGTAAAATTGTTCTTGAGTAAGCAGCAAATCTTTGGCTAAATAACTTTTCCCTTCTACATCCGTGATGCAGGCATTGATGGCACGGATTGCGGTATGAGCTTGAGGATTATTAATAAAATCAACAGCCAAGGTAAATCCTGGTTGGGGGAAGGACAAGAGACCTTTACCAGGCTGGGTAAAATATTTTAGCACAGCTAATGTGGGGGTGGCTTTGGCATTACGAATGATAGCAAGGCATTGGTGGATAGTTTGCAACGCCTCGCTAACTCCAAAAACACCTTGAAACTGGATTAACCCCTTTCTACCATATAAACGATTCCAATTTTGAATGGCATCCAGAGGGTTATTAAAATAAGGCAGAGGCAAGACGCGTTTCTGAGTAGGGAAAGTACTAAAATAATAGCGATTGAACCAGCGCATATTCCAGTTATATATTAGCCGACAAGGTAATCTGGGAATACTAAAGTGATAACGTGACTTCGGTTGACCAGTTTCTATATGATTGGCGAGTGAGAGTAAAGCACGGCATTGATCATTGAGCAAATCCACCCAGGCAACTTGATAGTCGTAATTTGGCCCATGCGATTGCATCCGCTCTAATAAGGACTGCCATTCAAAGTATTTTTCGGTTTCTGTAACCACAAAATGTGATGAGTTACGCATCCTAATTGCCAAGCGTTTAATAATGCCAGTTAAGCCAAGCCCGCCAATGGTGGCGTAAAAAAGTTGTTTATTTTCTTTAGCACTACAACGGAATGCCTGATTTTCTAGTTGTAAATCTATCCATTCGATATGATGACCAAAACTGCCGGCTTGATGATTATTTTTGCCGTGAACATCATTGGCTACGCCACCTGCCAATGTGGCGCGTAAAGTACCTGGTATAACAGGAGGAACGTAAGAAGAATCCACGGCAAAAAGATCAGCGAAGGTTACACCTCCCTGCGCGATTAAAATACCTGTTTCAGGGTCAAAGGACAATAGATGATTTAAGCGTGTGGTATCAACAATGATACCTTCATGATTAACACAACAATCCCCATAACTGGATCCATTACCACGAGCCAACAAACCATCAGAATCTAAAAAAACCGTGGTAATTTGTTCTTCATTTTCAGGGCGTACGCAACTTGCGCTAGTTTGTATCGCGTTAGTGAAGTTTGACAGTTTTTTAGTCGAGCTCGGCATTTTCATAATAATCCTGATCCATTTAAGTGTGGCATGTTTTCTTTAAAATAAAAAGCTTCTGTTCTGATAGGGTGTGATTAAAACGGTTTTTTCCGGGTCGAAGATCCATGGTCAAGCCGCGGGATGTTAGGCATTAATAGAAAATAAAACCCGCGCTTCACCCGGCTGGCACGTTTTGTGCGTATTTATTAAGTAATGAATGGTTTTATCCATGTTAAATGGGGGCTGCATGTCGAAGACTAAGCATCTAGCTGAAAGAACACCAAAATTTCGCAATGGATCTCGTCCGAAACCAGTTAAAGTCATTGCTGTTGCAGCCGGTAAAGGTGGTGTGGGTAAGAGTAATGTGTCCGTGAATTTAGCAATAGCTCTTGCGCAAAAAGAGAAAAAAGTTCTTCTTTTGGATGCCGATTTAAGTTTAGCAAATATTGATATTATGTTGGGGTTGCATACCCAATATAACCTTTCCCATGTGGTGCAGGGTCTTTGCGATCTTAATGAAATCGTGTTGCAGGGACCTGAGGGAGTTCGGGTAATACCTGCTTCTTCAGGCAGTGATTACATGACCCAATTAAGTCCAGTTGAGCATGCTGGGATTATTGATGCCTTCAATGAGCTGACAGACGATGCAGATTATATGATTATTGATACCGCTGCCGGTATCTCTGATACCGTATTAAGTTTTGTCCGTTCTTCCCAAGAATTGATCGTCATCGTCTGCGATGAGCCTACCTCATTGACTGATGCCTATGCACTTATCAAAGTCATGAGCAATCGTTATGAGTGGACTCATTTCCATGTGTTAGCAAATATGGTGCGTAGCATAAAAGAGGGACGTGAATTGTTTAACAAATTATATCGAGTTGTAGAACAGTTTTTGAATGTGCGTTTAGATTATGCTGGGGCCATTCCTTTTGACGAGCATGTGCATCAAGCGATTAAAAAACAAAAACCTGTCGTCCTGGCTTATCCTGATTCTAATGCCGCTAAAGCACTCTTACAGCTGGCTGAAACTGTCGATGATTGGCCAACCAAATATGCTTTAGGAGGGAATACTAGCTTTTTTCTCAAGCGTCTAGTTACTGGAGCACACAAAGGGAATTAGAGTTTGTCTTGATGGGGCTTAACCAGTAGGTGTTAAACCGTTAGGCAAAAGACTAAGGAGCAATCGTGGATGCTTTGGCTGCGTATAGCAAAGTGAATCAACAAACACAGGAAATGCTAGTAAAAACCCATGCCTTAATGGTGAAACGAATAGCTCATCATTTATTGGGAAGATTACCACATTCTGTACAGCTTGACGATTTAGTCCAGGCAGGAATGTTAGGCTTGCTCGAAGCTGTTAGGCATTACGATGCAACGAAGGGAGCTTCCTTTGAAACCTATGCAGGTATTCGTATCCGTGGTCATATGCTTGATGAAGTTCGACGCAATGATTGGGTTCCAAGATCAGTGTACCGCAATGCAAGAATGATTTCTGAGGCAGTAAAAAAGGTTGAAAATCGTTTGGGGCGAGATGCGAAGGATCATGAAATTGCTAGCGAACTTAATCTAAGTCTCGATGAATATCATGAGATGTTAAAAGATTCTGCTGGTAGCCAGCTTTATGGCTTTGACGATCTCGGGGTTACTGATGATGTTCTAAAAATGGATAACGGCAACGAATCAACTGAGCCACATGTTCATATCCAACAACAGGACATGATTAATCAACTTTCGCAAATTATTGACAGTTTGCCTGAAAAAGAACGTTTAGTGTTGTCTTTATATTACGAACAAGATCTAAATCTAAAAGAAATTGGTGCAGTGCTTGGTGTAAGTGAATCTCGAGTTTCTCAAATTCATAGTCAGGCAACGCTGCGTATTAAGTCGCGATTATCGGAGTGAGTTAGGTGTCGTTCACTCACAGTAAAGGAACTGAAATATGACCATCGAGTTTAATCACACGATAATATCAGCTAAGGATCATAAAGCATCAGCCATGTTTTTGGCTGAGATTCTAAATCTTCCCGTTCCCACATCTTACGGTCCTTTCTTTATGGTAGAAACAAATAATGGCGTGAGTCTCGATTTTATAAAAGATGAGGGTAAAATATCCCCACAGCATTATGCCTTCTTAGTTAGCGAGAGGGAGTTTGATAGTATCTTTAAGCGAATCCAAGCAAAAAATCTGATTTATTGGGCTGATCCTGGACAAACAAAAGTAGGCGAAATTAATCATCGAGATGGTGGTCGAGGGGTCTATTTTGAAGATCCAAATGGTCATCTTTTGGAGTTGCTTACTCGTCCCTATGGTTCCGGTGATAAAAAGAACTAGAGCAAAAACATTCGACAATTCATCCTCTAGATGTACAATAAGAAAATTAATTACTCATTTTGAGGGCCAGGCATGAAAAAAATAAATCTGCAGGATAAATTTGCTGCTTTTAATGATTATTGGTCACCTAAAATTGTTGGTGATCTGAATGATTCTCATGTCAAGCTTGCTAAATTTAAAGGGGAATTTGTTTGGCATAAACATGACACAGAGGATGAATTATTTCTCGTTATTAAAGGCCATTTGCTCATCAAATTAAGAGATAGAGATATCCATCTTGATGAGGGTGAATTTGTTATCATCCCCAAGGGAATTGAACATATGCCCATTGCCAATGAAGAGGTTCAGGTTATGTTAATTGAACCTAAAACGACATTAAATACTGGTGATGTAACTTCTGAATTAACCAAGGCTCAATTGGATAGGATCTAAATTTCAATTTGATGCCATAAAGGGAGTGTTGCAGAAAATACCCCACTTTTCCTCCTCACTGTCATTAAGTTAAGCGTTCTCGAATCCCCGCGGCGGCATTGACCGCGGGGTCCATCCTGTCAGTCTGGACATAGATACCGCAGTCAAGCCGCGGTAATTCGAATGGAAAAGCCATTAACTTAATGGCAGTAAAGTAAGCATGTGGGATATTTAAGATGACGACTGAGAATTGCTATTCTGTAGTCAGAAATGAGCTTTAGCTGTACAATAATGCCCTTATTACATTTGCTAGGATACTCATGTTAGAAGTCAATCAAATTACTCTTACCTTGGCTGATTTGGATAAGCGAATTGCAGCGCTTAGGGGGTATCTTTGACTTTGACAAAAAACGTGAGCGATTAGAAGAAGTTATCCGTGAACTGGAATCGTCTAATGTTTGGAACGAACCGGAACATGCACAGGCACTAGGCCGTGAGCGTGCTCAACTTGAGGCTGTTGTCCATCAGCTGGAACAATTAACACAATCGACAACTGATTTAACCGAGCTTTTTGAGCTTGCTCGTACTGAAGATGATGATGCTATTATTAGCGAAGTAGCTAGAGAGATGGCTACGATCGAACAACAAGTCGCGGGGCTTGAATTTCGTCGCATGTTCTCAGGTGAGATGGATGGTTCTAATGCCTATTTGGATATTCAAGCCGGTTCCGGTGGTACAGAAGCACAAGATTGGGCTGAGATGTTATTGCGTATGTATCTGCGTTGGGGAGAGCATCATGGTTTTAGTACGGAATTAATCGAGTGTTCCGCAGGAGAAGTAGCGGGTATCAAAAGTGCAACCATCCATTTTGTTGGCGAGTATGCTTACGGTTGGTTGCGAACAGAAACGGGTGTGCATCGTTTGGTACGCAAATCTCCTTTTGATTCAGGTAACCGTCGTCACACCTCTTTCGCAGCTGTGTTTGTTTCACCTGAAGTGGATGATGATATCGATATCGAAATCAATCCGGCTGATTTACGCATCGATACGTATCGAGCCTCAGGGGCTGGTGGACAACACGTTAACCGCACCGATTCAGCCGTTCGGATCACTCACATGCCAACGGGTATTGTGGTTCAGTGTCAGACTGACCGGAGTCAGCATAAAAATAAAGATCAGGCGATGAAGCAGTTGCGCGCCAAGTTATATGAAATGGAAATACAAAAGAAAAATGCCGCGCAACAAGCCTTGGAAGCAAGTAAATCAGATATTGGATGGGGTTCGCAGATTCGCTCTTATGTCCTCGATCAATCTCGTGTTAAAGATTTACGCACAGGTGTTGAGACAAGTAATACACAAGCAGTTTTAGATGGTGATTTAGATCAATTTATTGAAGCCAGTTTAAAGGCGGGAGTAGGGGAAGCATGACAGAAGAACACTTAGATGAAAGCGAAGTTTATCAGATTCGTAAACAAAAACTGGCTGATTTACGCAAGAGTGGCTTTAACTTCCCAAACAAATTTCGCCGCCATGATTTCGCCGCTGATTTATTAAATAAATATGCTCAACTTGAGAAGGATAGTTTAGCCGAAAAACATGTCAAAGCAGTTGTCGCTGGCCGAATTGTTCTGCGCCGTATCATGGGTAAGGCGAGCTTTTTTCATATCCAGGATGTTTCTGGTCGTATTCAAATCTACATTCGTCAAAACGAGTTGCCAGAAATCTATGAACAATTTAAGCATTGGGATTTAGGTGATATTGTCGGCGTTTCAGGTGAATTATTTATAACCAATACGGGTGAATTAACGGTCAATGCACAGCATATTGAATTGCTAACGAAATCGCTTCGTCCATTACCGGATAAGTTTCATGGTTTAGCTGATCAAGAATTACGATATCGTAAACGCTATGTTGATTTGATTGCTAATGAAGAAAGTCGAGAGACGTTTCTTTTGCGTTCAAAATTGATTACAGCCCTCCGACAATTCATGGATAGTCATCAATTTCTCGAAGTAGAAACGCCAATGATGCATCCTATTCCCGGTGGTGCTTTAGCCCGTCCTTTTGTAACCCACCATAACACGTTGGACATGCAAATGTTTTTGCGTATTGCGCCTGAGCTTTATTTAAAGCGTCTGGTGGTCGGTGGTTTCGAAAGGGTTTATGAAATCAATCGTAATTTCCGCAATGAAGGGATTTCCACACGTCACAATCCTGAATTTACCATGGTCGAATTTTATCAAGCTTATGCTGATTATAATGATTTGATGGATTTTACCGAGAAATTGCTGCGTTATTTATGTGACGTTGTGATAGGCAGTCAACAAGTTGAATACCAAGGTCAGATCATTGATTTTGCAAAACCCTTTGCACGTATGACAGTTAAAGAAGCCATTTTGCATTACCATAAAGAGTTATCTCATGGGGAGATCGAGACCAGTGAGGGTTGTAGATCGTTGCTCGACCGCCTGAGGATAGAGTATAAACACAGCGATGGTTTAGGTAAGTTGCAAATGCTTGTTTTTGAGGAAACCGTTGAAGATTTATTAATTCAACCAACCTTTATCACCGCTTATCCAACAGAAGTATCGCCTTTGGCAAGACGTAATGATATGAATCCAGAAGTAACTGATCGTTTCGAATTTTTTATCGCTGGACGAGAAATCGCCAATGGCTTTTCAGAATTAAATGATGCACAAGATCAGGCGGAGCGTTTCCAAAAACAAGTGGAGGAGAAAGACGCCGGTGATCTGGAAGCTATGCATTTTGATCATGATTTTATCGAAGCATTGGAATACGGCATGCCACCTACAGCAGGAGAAGGGATAGGCATCGACAGATTAGTAATGCTATTTACAAATTCTCCTTCAATACGGGACGTCATCTTGTTCCCTCATCTCCGACAAAATTAGGTCGAGATTGTCTAACCCGTTCGGGCTGGGGAGGGCACTTATGCCGTCTCGAAGCCCTTACCTCAAGATCAGGGGTAGCCTGGATGGCCGCGTTAGCGGACATCCGGGATCGTGAAATCGGCCTGTTGAAACCCTGGTTGTCGCTTAAGCGCCAACCAGGCTTGTATCTTTAAAAAGTAGGCAGAAATGCTTAATCTCAAGGGCACTTGAGATGGGAGAAGAGATCTTGTAACCAGGCAAGGCATAAAGCCTGAGGTGTAGATTAGGACCTTCTCCCCGCTTATCAATCGACCGAACAGTATCTTAGGCCGCTCCATCAAAGTAAGCCTGTATTCGCAAGCTTGGTCAATGATAAATATAACCTCAAGTATTTTTTACAGCCATTGGAGATTAGCATGAGTGCATATGAATTTGTAGGTGTTGATATTGCTAAGGATAAATTTGATAGTGCCCTGGAAATCAATAATCGCTGCAAGCATGCTGTTTTTTCTAATAACGAACAGGGATACAAAGCTTTCCTCAAATGGCTTGAGCAATACACGATATCTCCTTGGGTCTGTATGGAAGCGACTGGCCATTACAGTGAGGGACTGGCTGATTTCTTAGCTGAGAAAGGAATTCGTGTCAGTGTGGTTAATCCCTTTCAAATCAAGAGCTTTGCTAAAGCCTCCTTGGCACGCAATAAAAATGATAGGATTGATGCCAAAATCATTGCACAATTTGGTCAACGTATGGAACCACGCATTTATCAATCCAACTCTGCTGAGCAAAAAGAAATAAGAGAGTTAACCAAAGTCTTGGATATGCTGAAAGCTCAGGTTATTCAGTTAACCAATCAACTGCATAGCATTAGAGGTCATGCGGCACAGAAAAGCTTAAAGAAAATGATTGAGAAGCTTGAGCAAGAAATAAAGCGTATTCAACAACAAATTGATGAACTCATTAACAATAATCAGCAGCTTAAAGAAAAATTCGAATTGTTACTTTCCATTAAGGGAATAGGCAAACTCACCGCCTATCATGTGCTGGCTCGAATACCTGACATCCAGTGCTTTCAAACAGCTAAACAATTCGCTGCTTATATGGGCATTACGCCAAAACAACAGCAATCCGGATCTCTTATTGGCAAAACGACCATCTCAAGACTTGGAGATAGTCGATTAAGAAAAGCTCTTTATATGGCTGCTTTAGTTGCCAAACGTTACAACAAGTCTCTTCTGCCTTTTATCAATAAACTGCAAACTAAAGGCAAAACACCGAAAATAATCATTTGTGCCGTGATGCGTAAATTAGCTCACATCATTTTCGGTGTCTTAAAGAATAAACAACCTTTTAATGAAAATGTTGCTTGCTTTTAAAGACAGTATCTACGTACTTTTCAGGAAAGGATGCATGAAGTGCTTGACGAAGAGCTTTCACGACCACTGGCATTGGCAAAAAAGCCGCTGGTGCCTAGACTTACTTGAGGTTGAGCACTTTGTTCTGACTGATTACGCTGCAAAATCTTTTGTAGTTGTTCAACTATCACTTGATTGGCCATGGCTTGTGCTATCTGTAAAGCTTGCATGATTTTTTCTTGCGGAAAATCATTTGCTTTCTCTAACAATCGTTGCGCGATGTGAGTGTGCCCAGCAATGATTGCTATATCGAGTGGAGTAATACCAGGGATGTGATCAGGGAGAGGGTCTTGAAATTGGGTTTCCAACCAAGCGGTTAGTGCACTTCTGCGATGATTTTTTTCGGCCAAAGCCAGTAAAATTTGAATATCTTCCTGCATTCCTGATGCAGCAGATGCTTTATTTGCCAGTAAACAATTCACTATTTCAGCATGATCTTCTTGTACCGCTATATGTAAGGCAGTTGCGCCATTATCTATGCAGGTGGCATTTACATCGGTTTTACTGTGAGCGAGCAAAAGTTTAACCACATCAGCATGACCGTTTTGTGCAGCCATATATAAAGCAGTACTGCCATCAGTTGTACGGGCAGCATTAACATTCGTTTGAGCGTGAGCGAGCAAAAGTTTGACAACTTCAGCATGACCGTTTTGTGCGGCAACAAATAAAGCGGTAGCACCATCAGTTGTGCAGACAGCATTCACATCAATTTGATCATAAGTCAACCAACGTTTGATGGCTTTAACATGTTTATCGTAAGTGAGCAATAGTTTGACCACATCAGTATAACCATCTTGTGCCGCAAGAAATAAAGCAGTAGCACCATCATGTGCACGGGCAGCATTCACCCTTGCTTCATGATGAGACAGCAAATATTGAACTACTTCAGGATCTCCAGCTGCTGCTGCAACATGTAAGGCAGTGACTTGATAAGAAGAAACAGCATCAAGACTAAACCCCAGATTATTCAGTTCTTTGATTTGCTCAAGCGATTGACGGCAAAGAATCGCCCAATGCAGTAATGTATAACCTGCTTCATCGGTTTGCTTAGTGTCAATTTTCCCATCTTGGCTTTGATAATGGGGCACAATTAGATGTTTATAAATATAATTCAGGAGGTTCTGATTGCCTGCTCTATAGATCCAATCATATAGAGACACTCCATCTTTATCGTAAAAGTACAAATCAGCCAGCTTTATTTTTTCTTTCAACAAGGAGTTATTACCTATTAGAAGCAGGAATAATAGCTCAGGAAGATGTCTATGTTCCTCTTTGAGCCATTGTGTTTCTAATATTTTCTTAAAATCAGTACTCTGGTTATGGGGAAAATACTGTTTGGTGACAGATTTTATGAATACCTTTATGAATACCGGGTCGTTGATGATTTGATAAAAGCGCTGGGAAACTTGCTTGACGTCATGGAATGCGCTTGAGGGTAAAAAACGCAAAATAGCAAAAAGAACTTCATCCGGTATTGAGTCTAATAAACCAAACAATTGAGTTTGGGGTGCGGATGATCGTTTCTCACTCATTTCATCTTTCATTTTCATAGGTACAGATAGATAACTAATAAGACAATGTGGCTATCATAATGTCTGCTAATGTGTAATAAAAATTGATTATTTGTATGTGTTATATGTAAATTTCTTATATGCCGAGTATTAAGTAAGCACCGATTGCAGCCAACCCTTGATTGCGCTCCGCCCTGAGAGACCAAAAAACGATGCATAAGGCTGTGCAGACTGCCGTAATTATTTTATCCGAATACAAATTTTCCCCATGCTTCTTATCTATAATAGATCTATCAGCACAGGAGATTTACCATGGAAACCGAAAAAAAATTGAAGGAGATAGAGCAGCTTTTACGTAGCATCGAATACAAAATTGATGAATTTATGTCCCAGCTCGATAATATCGAAAATCTATTAGATGAAAGATTTGATGAGTTGTTTAATAGAGAGCAAGATAAAAAAGGTTAATGTTCTATAATTATCAAACTTGTCTTATGATTCGCCTCACTCTCAGAGAGTTAAAGTAAATTGTTATCCTCAAAAATTTAATTATTGTCTTATTAAGCGATGATTAAATCCTTCACTAAAATTTATAACACTGGAGGCTGGATGGCTATGTTTTAACAGACATCCGGGTAATTGTAAATCGGCTCTCAAGGCGTTTCATTGAAATCCTGGTTGTCGCTGCGCCAACCAGGCTACGTTTAGGGAGTTGTAGCCTGGATGGCCAACGGACATCCGGTGATTGTAAATCAGATATTCAGGTATCAGACTACTCTTCATCCTCCCAACTTAACGTACCGCCCGCTTGATATTCAATCACTCGTGTTTCAAAGAAGTTTTTCTCCTTCTTTAGATCCATCATCTCACTCATCCAGGGGAAAGGATTTTCGGCACCTGGGTATTGCTCAGGTAGACCTATTTGATTTAAGCGCCGGTTGGCAATAAATTGCAGATATTCTTCAAACATCTCAGCATTCATGCCTAGGATGCCATGAGGCATAGTGTCTTTGGCATACTGGTACTCCAATTCAACCCCTTCTTTAATCAGCTGAATGATCTCTTCTTTGAACTCAGAGGTCCATAAATGTGGGTTTTCAATTTTGATTTGATTAATGACATCAATACCAAAGTTCATGTGCATGGATTCATCACGCAAGATATATTGGAATTGTTCGGACGTTCCCACCATCTTATTGCGTCTGCCCATAGATAGAATTTGTGTAAACCCTACATAGAAAAATATCCCTTCAAAAACCACATAGAAAGCAATCAAGTCACGAAGTAATCGCTGATCGTTTTCTGGAGTGCCTGTATGAAAATTAGGATCACCCAAACTTTGCGTGAAGGGTAGAGCCCAAGATGCTTTCCTAGCAACAGAAGGGATTTCACGATACATATTAAATACCGCTGCTTCGTCTAATCCCAAGCTTTCAATGACATATTGATAGGCATGGGTATGTAGTGCTTCTTCAAAAGCTTGGCGCAATAAATATTGACGACATTCAGGATTCGTAATGTGACGATAAACGGCTAATACCAGATTATTGGCGACTAATGAATCCGCTGTGGAGAAAAATCCTAAGTTGCGTAAAACAATCAATCGCTCGTCTGCAGTTAGGCCATGAGGGTCTTTCCATAAGGCCACATCGGCGCTCATATTAATTTCATTTGGCATCCAATGATTCGCACAAGCTGCCAAATACTTATCCCAAGCCCATTTATATTTAAAAGGAACCAGTTGATTCAAATCAGCACGGCAGTTAATGATTTGTTTGTCATCCACATGAATACGACTGGCTCCCATCTCTAACAGTTCTAAGCCAGTGGCACCCAAGCGTTCGGGTACCGTAAGAATGTCTGTATTTGTTGACATTAAATTCTCCTCCTATTGGCAAGCTTCACAGTCAGGATCTGCAATAGAGCAGGCTTTGGGTTCCTGTATCTTGACTGCATTAAGCGCTCCATCAGTAATGGTTGATTTTTCAGCATTGCTGGCACCCATACTCCGTAAATAATAGGTGGTCTTTAATCCTTTTATCCATGCGTGCTTATAGAGTTGATCAAGTTTTTTACCTGAAGGCTTAGCCATGTAAATATTGAGTGACTGTGCTTGATCGATCCATTTTTGCCGACGCGATGCTGCCTCAACTAGCCAGATAGGATCAATTTCAAACGCTGTGGCATACCGGGCTTTTAGTTCCTTGGGAATACGGCTAATGGGCTGTACGCTACCATTAAAATATTTCAAGTCATTAACCATCACCTCATCCCATAAATTCAGTGCTTTTAGATCAGCAATCAAATAGGGATTTACAACAGTGAATTCGCCAGACAAATTCGATTTCACATAGAGATTTTGATAAGTTGGCTCAATGGATTGGGCTACACCACAGATATTAGAAATCGTGGCTGTAGGAGCAATCGCCATCACGTTGGAATTACGCATGCCTTGAGTACGTACCTTAACACGCAAACTTTCCCAATCTAAACGTTGAGATCGATCCTGCTCAAGATATTTATTACGAGATTGTTGCAGCAAATTAATGGAATCAATGGGCAAAATACCTTTGCTCCATAATGAACCCTCGTAACTTGAATAATTTCCACGCTCGTTAGCTAATTCACAAGATGCTTCAATAGCATAGTAACTTATCATCTCCATGGAGATATCAGCGAATTCAACTGCTTCTTGGGATGCATAATTAATTTTTAATTCATACAGTGCGTCTTGGAAGCCCATTAAGCCTAAACCAATCGGACGATGTTGTAAGTTTGAGTTACGTGCCTGTGGTACAGAATAGTAGTTAATATCAATAACGTTATCTAACATGCGAACGGCAGTAGTGATCGTACGTTTTAATTTTTCTTTATCTATCTGACCATTATGAATGTGTGCAGGCAAATTAACGCTACCCAGATTACAAACAGCAATTTCATCTTGTGAAGTATTTAAGGTAATTTCAGTACATAGATTTGAACTATGAATGACACCAGCATGTTGCTGAGGTGAGCGCAAATTGCAAGGATCTTTAAATGTCAGCCAAGGATGCCCTGTTTCAAATAACATGGAGAGCATCTTGCGCCACAGCTTGATAGCAGGTAGTGTTTTAGTATTTCTAATTTCACCACGACGGGCTTTTTCTTCACATTTGGCATAGAGAACTTCAAAAGCCTTCCCATATTCATCATGCAATTCAGGAACCTCGTCTGGGGAAAATAAAGTCCATTCGCCTTCCTCATGAACACGTTTCATGAACAAATCAGGAACCCATAGAGCGGTATTCATATCATGAGTTCGGCGTCTGTCATCACCCGTGTTCTTACGTAATTCAAGGAACTCTTCGACATCAAGATGCCAGCATTCTAAATAAGCACAAACAGCACCTTTACGTTTACCACCTTGGTTTACAGCAACTGCTGTTGCGTCAGCAACGTTTAAGAAGGGGACGACTCCTTGTGATTTACCATTTGTACCTTTGATGTGGGCACCTATTGCTCTTACTGGTGTCCAGTCATTACCAAGACCACCAGCAAACTTGGATAATAATGCATTATCTTTAATAGCACTATAAATCCCATCCAAGTCATCGGGTACTGTTGTCAAATAGCAGCTTGATAGCTGAGGTCTTACTGTACCTGAGTTAAATAGTGTCGGTGTAGATGACATATAGTCAAATGAAGACAGCAATAAATAAAATTCAATTGCTCTTTCATTTCTGTCTTGCTCACGGATTGCAAGACCCATAGCTACACGCATGAAAAATGCCTGAGGCAATTCATAGCGTATACCATCCTCATGAATAAAGTAGCGATCATAAAGCGTTTGCAAACTCAAATAAGTAAACTTCATATCACGTTGAGGTATTAAGGCTTTACCTAGTTTATCCAAGTCAAAGTCAGCTAATTTAGGATCAAGTAAACCTTGATTGATACCTTGTGCCAGATAGGCTTTAAAATAAACAGGATAGAGTTCAGCCATTTCATCAAACGTGGCTTCTGTTTGCATTTGTAATTTACCAAGTGCTTCTGTGCGCAGACTATCCAGTAATAAACGAGCGCTGACATAAGTGTAATTAGGTTCTTTTTCCACCAAAGTGCGCGCAGACATAATTAGCGCTTTATGAACATCTTCTAGCTTGGCTTGGTTATACAGGTTGCGTAGAGCATCTTTAATAACAGGTTCTGTTTTAACATTGTCTAATTCGCGACAGGCTTCATTAACGATCGTTGTTACACGAGTCATATCTAATGGTTTTATTTCGCCATCTGGCATGGTGATTAACGGCACTTTGGCGTCGCGAGCTTGTTGTTTGAGTGCGGTCTCGCGGTCTTTGCGACGTTCCTCACGATAGATGACATAGGCACGAGCAACTTCGTAGTGGCTGCTACGCATTAAAGCAAGCTCGACTTGATCTTGGATATCTTCAATATGAATGGCTCCGCCACTGGGTAAACGGCGCTTAAATGCTTGAGTAACTTGTTGCGTTAGTTCACTGACTTGTTCATAAATGCGATTAGATGCAGCAGCATTGCTACCCTCTACGGCAATAAACGCTTTGGTGATGGCAACTTTAATTTTATTATCATCATACTGGACTACCTTGCCATTGCGTTTAATGGTTTTTAGTAAACCCGGAGCATTGGCGGCTAATTCCAATTGACTTGTTTGCGGCACATCTTTTACCGGCTCAAGAATTTCAGACATGTTTTCTCCACGGAAGGTGTTGTGTAATGAGACTAGATTAGCTTCTATCCATGAAACTAAATGAGTCCATATTTAAAATATAGAATACTTTTCCTTAAATCACAACCCTAAAAACACAATATCTGGTTTGTTTATTAGATCATGACAACTATATATTGTGTTTTGTTGTCAAGGTCAAGAGAACAATATGGGTATAAGCTGTGGATAAAATGTTAGTCCTTACTGAATAGTTAACCACGAGCTTTTACGATGATCGCATCGCTGATATTAGAGAAGCCGTGAACTTCTAATTGAAATGAACCTAGTTGCGCACGCAATTGGCTTGAACTGCCGCCATCGAGATTCAGAGCATTCTGACAGTTTAATGGGGGGGCTTTCATGAGTTGAGCCAATTCTGTTGTTGACAGTGGTAAGTTATCAGTAACCAGTACAATGACATGGTTGTCATAAGTAATACCTAGTGCTGAGCGCTCTGCTCTTCCCGCTTTTAATGGAGGGATACGGTTATTAATGAGTAACCTTGGACCACTCTGAATTGCAAAATCTATCTGATCATTAGGTCGAAAATGGGCTGCGTTTGTTATATAAGGTTTATGGTTTTTTATATAAAAAATTCCCCACCAGCTAATATTTTTTAAAGGCACTTTTTGTTGTTTATTATTAATTCTTAATCCTAGTGGTTTGTAGTCACTGTCAAAAAAGCCACCATTAATGGTCAATAATGCTTTGCTGTGCTGGGCATATTCATCAACAGAGGCATGTTCACGTGATAAGTCAGAGGCAGTTATTAGTGAAAGTTGATTTTTTTTTAAATTGATACGGAAAGCATGAATGTGCGACCAAGGGGTTAAAAAATTACCATCCAAATCTTGATATTCTATACCAGGAGCTACTTTTCGCCATTCACTGGCAGCGAAAATATGATCATAAAAAAATAGGGGTAATAAAATAAATAAATATAACAATTTATTGGCTTTGATTAGCCGTTTTGCGTAAGCAATGGTTTGCCTGGGCATGTTAATCTTGTATCCTTGTGAACAACTTTTATAGCGGCGGAATCACCAATGGGAACATTATCGGAAAATAGCAATAGACCAATAGAGAAGTCAACCAACAATTTAGTTGAGTTAATGCATGAGGTTCTCGATCGTGCCAAAGCCCAGGGAGCCACTGATGTCATGGTATCCGTTAACCATGACAGTGGTTTTTCTGTGGATGTGCGCATGGGAGAAGTAGAGACCGTTGCTTTCAGTGAGGATAAAGGCATCAGTCTGGTTGTTTACATTGGGCATCGCAAGGGAGGAGCAAGCAGCACGGATACCTCACCTGCTGCATTAGATGCTTTGGTAACGGCGGCTTGTGACATTGCTAAAGTGAGTAGCACAGATCCCTGTTTTGGTCTTGCAGATCGAGAGTTAATGACTACCAAATACCCCAATCTGGATCTCTATCATCCGTGGGCAATTACTCCACCAGAAGCGATTGAAAAGGCCCTTGCTTGTGAGACGCAGGCTTTGGCTTTGGATAAACGCATTAGCAATTCAGATGGTGTTAACTTATCTACATACGCTTTTTGCCATGCTTTTGCTACGACTAATGGTGGAGAGGGTGTGGTCCAGAGCACTCGTCATAGTGTTAGTTGTTCTCTTATTGCCAAGCAAGGTGAAAGTATGCAAAGAGATTATGATTACACAACTGCCAGATATGTAGACGGTTTATATCCTTTGGATAAGATTGCTAGAAATGCTGTTGAAAGAGCTGTAAGTCGCTTAGGTGCGAGACAGATAAAAACACAAAAAATTCCGGTACTGTTTTCTTCTCGGGTTTCGAGCAGTATTTTTTCAAGTTTTATCAATGCGATTAGTGGTGGCAATCTATATCGCAAAAATTCTTTTTTATTGGATTCTATTGATCAACAAATCTTTCCAGCAGGCTTTAGAGTATATGAGCAGCCTTATTTATTAAAGGGGTTAGGAAGCTCCCCCTTTGATGGTGAGGGTGTCCCAACAAGAAACAATGTCTTCATTGAAGATGGCGTATTGCGTCATTATGTTTTAGGTAGTTATTCAGCACGCCGGTTGGGATTAAAAACCACTGCCAATAGTGGCGGAGTCCATAATCTCACCATTGACGCGACGGCCGGGGACTTGCAGGATTTGTTGAAAAAAATGAATAAAGGCTTATTAGTAACTGAACTCATGGGGCAGGGAATCAATGGCCTTACCGGGGATTATTCAAGAGGGGCCAGTGGTTTTTGGGTGGAGAATGGCCAAATACAATATCCGGTTGAGGAAATTACGATCGCAGGAAACCTTAAAGATATGTTTAAAGCGATTGTGGCGGTGGGTACGGACATAAATCCGAATTTATCCACCCGATGTGGCTCTGTCTTGATTGAGGAGATGATGGTGGCTGGTCATTAGGCTGTGGTTGCCAGGTTTTTATACTCGATCTTCAAGTTTTATTGCTCGACTTTTCAGAACATTGAATTACCGTGGCTTGACCACGGTAATACGGCTTTTTGATTTGTTAAATCCAAAAGCTTGAAGACCGAATAATAGCCAGTAACCTTCCTTTCATATAAACTAAAATCCCATTGCACACGGAGGTTGATATGTGTTTCAGAGCACAATGTTATAAAATTCAAGTGCTTATGCTCATGGCTTTTTTCTGCTCCTCGTTATTTTCAACTCAAGTTAAGCAGGAGGATCTCCTTGCAAAAGCTAAAGTACTACCTGTTCAACCCACATCTACTACGCGCACTAATGAGTTGGAAGACCCAGGAATAATTCAAGTTGTAGAAGGTTCGGCGTGTGGTGAATCCAATCGCTCTGGTGCTGAAGAGGCTATTTCCTTGCAAGGCAGTTTTGATTTACCTGATTATGCCACAGACGCTACCGTTTTTTTGAATGGTTGGGACACGAGATATTTAAGCAGTGATCACCATATCGGCCGCGTAGCTGCAATTATTAGAAGTCCGCGACGAGAGGGTCGGCAACTCACTTGGGAAGCTGTTGGTGTCCTTAGAGATAAGAATTTTGATGATGGTTATCGATGGTGTTATCACTTTACTGTTGTTGCCTGGAATCGTGATCGGATTGATGCTCGAGTTTTAGGATTCCAAGATAATACCACCTTCTCCTTTTATAATCCTCACGATCATGTAGCGCTTGTCTCAGTGGCGGGTTTTCTCGAAAATGATTTTCTTTTCGGTAATGTTAATGCAGCGGTACTTCCAAGAGGGTTCGTTTATGGTTGGGAAGAGGGCTTCAGCCAAGCTGATCATCATCTCTTACAAATAGCTTATAATCTGGATCACAGTGAGATTTATGCTCAAGCTGGACGAACTTGGAGTGGTCCAGAGCCTGATATTCGTGATGATCAAGCGTCTCGTTTTGTTAGTTGGGAAACCCATGGTATTTTCAAAGACAATAGCACGAAGAGGGATTTTCGCTTCGGTTCTGCTGTAAGTGTCATTGCTGGGCGAGGGATTGAAACCAAGCAACCTCCTTTCATCATCATCCCAAAAGAGGACTATGGGAATTGCGGAGAGCTTGGTGGTGATGTTATTACGCAAGAACATGTTATAGAGAATGTGCCCTATGATTATGCTATTCCAATGTTAACTGCGTGGGAATTGCGTTACCCATGTAAAGACCATCATGTTAAACGAATTGGGGTTTGGCTGCATGACATCCGTTACGAAAAACCAGAGGGTAGCGAGGTAGGCACCTTACGCTACAGTATTTCAAGTATTCTAAGGGATAAGGATCGAGTGCCTCTGCATATTCCGCGTCATAAAATTACTATTTTGGGAATGAATTTAACGCGTTCTACACCTATACCTATCCCCTAGTTTGGTAAGAAATTCGAGACGGTTCATTTAACTGCGTCATTCCCGCGTAAGCGGGAATATCAAAGACTAACTTTTATCACGAAAAATGATGCGACCTTTGGTTAGATCATAAGGCGTCAGTTCTACTTTCACCTTGTCACCGGTTAATATCCGAATATAATTTTTGCGCATACGTCCTGAAATATGGGCAGTTACAATGTGACCATTTTCAAGTTCTACACGAAACATGGTGTTAGGTAGAGTATCGATTACGGTACCGAGCATCTCAATATGATCTTCTTTTGCCATGGGTCTCCCATCAATATATAAGAATAAGGCGCAAATAGTGCACTAAAACAGGTAAAATGGCAATCTGTCATTGCAAATGAGCATCCCTGCGTTAGTTTGTAGCCCGTATTAGCGCAGCGTAATACGGGGCAAACATCTAATCCAGGCTACTAGGCAAAAATATATTAGTCCATCGGCCTTGTTGCGTGGGATGCTCCAAGGCTTGTTGCAAAAGATGAAGAAACTCTCGACGACTAATACAGACAGCTCCTAAACTTTGTAAGTGAGCAGTGGGTAATTGGCAATCTATAAAATCAAACTCCCACTCTTGCAACGTTTTGCAAAGATAATACAACGCTAATTTTGAACTGTCACTTCTGTGATGAAACATTGATTCACCAAAAAAAGCCTTTCCCAAACTAATACCATATAAACCGCCAACAAGCTCATCATTTTCCCATATCTCAAAAGAATGAGCATAACCCAGGGTATGCAATAAGGTGTAAGCGGTCCGCATTTCATCAGTAATCCAGGTATTATTTATCCGACCTTTACTCAAGGCACAAGCACTTATAACCTCCGAAAAAGCACTGTCCACAGTAAAACGATGAGGTTTCTTAAGCGATTGTTTCAAACTACGGGACATTTTGAAGTCGCGCGGTCTTAGGATTAGGCGTGGATCTGGAGACCACCAAAGCGGAGGACATCCGGGTTCAAACCAAGGGAAGATACCTTGTTTGTAAGCGGTCAATAAACGTTCTGGTGAGAGATCGCCACCCACAGCGAGCAAGCCTTGTGCGTCGCTCTCCATGGGATCAGGAAAATTGAGGTTATCACTTATTAGTAATGTTAGGTGAGGTATAGCTATTTCTCCATAGTGGCATTACTAACTATCTTGGACAAAGTTAACGAAATGTCAATCAGCCCCAGACTCTAAATACTTTTCGGCATCTAAAGCTGCCATACAACCAAAACCGGCTGAGGTAATGGCCTGTCTATAGACGTGATCCGCCACATCACCACAAGCATACACACCTGGGATAGAGGTTGCGGTAGCCATGCCGTCTAGCCCCGAACGTATAGTAATATAGCCATCTTTCATGGTAAGTTGATCTTTAAAGATCGTTGTGTTTGGTGTATGTCCAATGGCAATAAACACGCCATCAAGATTTAACTGCTGCTCCTCATTATTAAGGGTGTTACGTACCCGTACACCGGTAACCTTCGCATTATCACCCACAACTTCTTCCAAGGTATGGTGCCATAATAATTTTATATTACCTGTACGTGCTTTTTCGAATAATTTATCTTGCAGAATTTTTTCTGCACGTAGTGTATCCCGACGATGGATAAGCGTTACAGAAGCAGCGATATTTGATAAATAAAGCGCCTCTTCCACTGCTGTATTACCCCCGCCAATCACACACACTGCTTTATTACGGTAAAAAAATCCGTCACAGGTAGCGCAAGCCGAGACACCGCGACCTTGATAGGCTTTTTCAGATTCGAGTCCCAGGTAACGTGCAGAGGCACCGGTAGCAATAATCAAAGCATCACAAGTATACGTGTCAGTATCGCCTTGCAAAACAAAAGGACGTTGTTGCAAATCGGCTTTTACAATATGATCAAAAATAATTTTGGTTTCGAAGCGTTCTGCATGCTTCTGCATGCGTTCCATCAAAGCGGGTCCTTGAAGGCCTTCGATGTCGCCTGGCCAATTATCTACATCCGTGGTGGTCGTCAATTGGCCACCCGGCTCCATACCCGTGATGAGAACTGGGTTTAGATTGGCTCGGGCAGCATATACTGCTGCGGTATATCCAGCAGGACCAGAACCAAGTATGATTAGGCGATAGTGATGACTCACATTTATCATCTCTGCCTTCCTTATTAGTTGTGTTAAGATGGCAAATATTATGACAAAACAACAAACAATGAAATACCTATGGGAAAACAACACACAAGTAGTAAAGCAGGGAATCGTAAGCAAGCATTACCTACTTTTTTAGTAAAACGTTTAAGCGAAGGCAGTTTCATTTTAGTATTGACCTTAGCTTTATTTATTTTGCTTTCATTAAGCACTTATGACGTCAGTGATCCAAGCTGGTCACAGGTGAGCAAAAGCAATGAGGAAATCACCAATGCTGGAGGTCAGGTTGGTGCTTATATTGCCGATGCACTGTTCTATGTTTTTGGTTATTTCTCTTTCCTAATTCCGCCCGTCTTTGTCTATATGTCCTGGTTAATTTCAACAGATCACCGTGCTTTGCGAACCATTAATAAACCGGCCATGTTATTACGTGCTAGTGGTTTCGTATTTATGATGCTGGGTGGTTGTTCACTACTCAGTTTGGATCCTCAACTTGCGCTAGATGCGAAGCATAGTGCGGGTGGAGTTCTAGGCAGTTTTGTGGCAGATGGTTTTAATTATGCTTTAAGTTTACAAGGTGCAACATTATTATTATTGGCCATTCTTTTGGTAGGTGTGACTTTACTTACTGGACTTTCCTGGATTCAAGCTGTTGAATCAATTGGTTTTTATACTTCTCTGGTAGCGAATCGGATTCTTCAGATAGTGCTTGCAGCCTATCGCTCAATACAAGCCCGAGTTAATGAGTTAAGTGAAGGTAAACAAACAGAACGGGTAAATGATAAAACGGATGCCAAGTCAATTAGCAAGCGAAGAGAGAAAAGTGATCCTACACCGATGGTGATGCCATCTTTGGGGCCGATTGCAAGTACCCCCGTGTCTACAGCCACCCCCACCATAATCCCCGCTACAAAGCCGAAGGAATCGTTGCGTACAAAGTCACCTACACAAGTGATTGGTCATTTGCCTTCCTTGAGTTTGTTAGATAAAGGTGCGCAGGGCAAAGCGATGGGTGGTTACACCCACCAGGAACTGGAAAGCTTGTCTCGTGAGGTTGAGCAACATTTGTTAGATTTCGGTATTCAGGCTGATGTCGTTGCTGTGCATCCTGGACCTGTGATTACACGTTTTGAATTACAACTTGCTGCGGGCATTAAAGTAAGTAAACTTTCAGCCCTCGCCAAAGATTTGGCTCGCTCTTTATCAGTAACTAGCGTGCGTGTTGTTGAGGTCATACCCGGAAAAACAGTAGTCGGTCTGGAGTTGCCTAATCAGCATCGTAATATGGTGCGTTTGTCAGAGGTATTATCTGCTGACGTCTATCAACAGGCTCATTCTCCTATCACGCTTGCTTTAGGTGTGGATATTGCAGGTCATCCAATGGTGGTTGATTTAGCGAAAATGCCTCATTTGCTTGTCGCAGGAACCACAGGTTCTGGTAAATCCGTCGGTATCAATGCAATGATTTTGAGCATTCTCTTTAAATCGACGCCTAAAGAAGTCCGCTTAATCATGGTCGATCCTAAAATGCTTGAGTTATCCATCTACGATGGAATCCCGCATTTATTGACACCGGTCGTAACTGATATGAAAGAAGCTGCCAGCGCCTTGCGTTGGTGTGTTGGTGAAATGGAAAGACGCTATCGCTTGATGGCTTCCTTAGGTGTACGTAATTTAGCAGGCTTTAATACCAAACTGGCCGAAGCCCAAGCTAAAGGAGAACCATTAACTGATCCATTATGGAAACCTGTTGGTTCAATCGATGAAAAGGCTCCTATCCTAGAGTCTTTACCCTACGTTGTCGTTATTATCGATGAATTGGCTGATATGATGATGGTTGTTGGCAAAAAAGTTGAACAACTGATTGCACGCATCGCTCAAAAGGCTCGAGCAGCAGGAATTCACTTGATTTTGGCAACGCAAAGACCTTCAGTTGATGTATTAACAGGTTTGATTAAATCAAATATTCCTACGCGAATTTCCTTTCAAGTTTCATCAAAAATTGATTCACGAACCATTCTGGATCAACAAGGTGCTGAACAATTATTAGGACATGGAGACATGCTTTATTTAGCGCCCGGTAGTGGGGCCCCTTTACGGGTTCATGGGGCATTTGTCGATGATAAAGAAGTTCACCGGGTTGCTGATGACTGGCGAGCTCGTGGTGAACCCGAATATATTGATGAAATTACCAGTATCACAGAAATGTCAGAAGCTGGTCTTAGTGAGGAAAATCAGGATACTGAGGAGGCTGATCCGTTGTATGATCAGGCCGTTGAATTTGTTATCCAAAGCCGAAAGGCGAGTATTTCTGCTGTGCAGCGGCGTTTAAAAATTGGATATAATCGCGCTGCGCGTTTAATTGAGGAAATGGAGAGAACTGGAATTGTTGGACCTTTAGATGGAGGCTTTAGAGATGTGTTAGTCTCCGCTGTCACAGAGGATTAATCATGAGAAGAGTGATTTTTTTACTATTATTGATCGTTGGAACAAATGCATTTAGTGACTCAGTTGGGGATGTACTACAAACTAAACTGAATGGCATTCGCAGTTTAAGTGCTAATTTTAGCCAGGTAGTTAAGGCAAAAAAACGAGAGCTTTCTCGTTCCTCGGGCACAATGGCACTGGAGAGACCAGGGCGTTTTCGTTGGCAAACAAAGGACCCAATGGAACAACTCGTCGTTGCTGATGGCGAGCAATTATGGGTTTATGATGTAGACTTAGAACAAGTAACGGTTAAAAAGCAAGAAAAAGGTGTCGGAGGCACAGCGGCTTTGTTTTTAAGTGGTTATGATGACACAGTTACACGTGATTTTGATGTTACTGCAACAACAAAAGGCAAAACGCAGATTTATGACTTACACTCAAAATCACCTAAAGCTAACTTTCAACGAGTGAAGTTAATTTTTGCTGGCGATATCTTAACTGGCATCGAAATGTATGATCAGCTTGGTCAACATACCATTGTCAATTTAAAGAATGTAAAGACGAATCCAAAACTTGCCTCCACTTTGTTTAAATTTAAACCACCAAAAGGAACTGATGTGGTTAAACAATGAGTTAAGAAGTATGCAACCAAAAATCCCTCTTGCTGAATTATTAAGACCTACGCATTGGAGTGAGGTGATCGGGCAAGAACATTTATTAGGACCTGGGAAGCCATTACAGTTAGCGTTTGAATCAGGTGTGCCGCATTCGATGATCCTATGGGGGCCACCAGGTGTAGGCAAGACAACATTAGCGAGATTAAGTGCTAAGGCTTTTGATTGCGAATGGATAGCGCTTTCAGCCGTCTTCTCTGGTGTTAAAGATATCCGAGCAGCAATTGAGCAAGCTAAACAACATTTAGAACAAAACCGACAAACCATATTATTTATCGATGAAATCCATCGCTTCAACAAGTCCCAACAGGATGCGTTGCTACCGTTTACGGAATCTGGGCTGATTACGATTATTGGAGCGACTACGGAGAATCCGTCGTTTGAGGTGATCTCAGCGCTGCTTTCACGGGCGCAAGTGTATGTCTTAAACGCTTTGAGGGAAACAGATCTTAAAGCCTTGTTGCAGCGTGCACAGCAAAAGGTCCTTTCTCATCTGCAATTTAAGGAAGAGGCTATTCATCACTTGGTAGCCTATGCGGATGGTGATGCTCGTCGCTTACTTAATTTATTGGAGCAAATTAGCACGGCTGCTGAGGCTTTGGGTGTGGCAGAGGTGACGGTTGATCTGATTCGCAATGCATTAAGTCCGGCAAATCGACGCTTCGATAAAGGCGGAGAAAATTTTTATGATCAAATTTCAGCATTGCATAAGTCTGTCCGCGGCTCCCATCCAGATGCTGCTTTATATTGGTTATGCCGCATGTTGGATGGTGGGGTAGATCCCCTTTATCTGGCTCGCAGAATCATAAGAATGGCTTGGGAGGATATTGGTTTAGCCGATCCTCGCGCCATACAATTGGCCAATGAAGCTGCTGTCACCTATGAGCGCTTAGGATCTCCTGAGGGTGAATTGGCTTTAGGTCAAGCAGTGATTTACCTTGCGATAGCCCCTAAAAGTAATGCCGGTTACACAGCCTTTAATCAAGCTATGGCTTTTGTAAAACAGGATAAATCCCGTGAAGTGCCACTCCATCTTCGTAATGCCCCGACGCGTTTAATGAAGCAATTGGGTTATGGGCATGAGTATCGTTATGCTCACGATGAGCCCAATGCTTATGCAGCAGGTGAGACTTATCTTCCTGAAGGAATGCCGGAACCTCGTTGGTATGATCCTACCTCTAGGGGGCTAGAAATAAAAATTGCTGAGAAGATGGCATTTTTAAGAAAATTAGATAAAGAAGCAGCCAAGAAATAGGGAGTGTTTACCAAACTGCGTCATTCACGCGTAGGCGGGGAGCCAACTTGATTAAAGCCTCGTGCTACTCCAGAATGGATTCCCACCTACGCAGGAATGACTCAGTAATGAACAGCCTAAGAAATAACGAGCACTACTAAAGGGATTTATAATGCAATCTGCGATCACTGCAATCGGAACCGCAACCCCTCCTTATAAACGAGACCAACGTGAAATCGCAGACCTCATCTGCCAAGGCTTTAAGTTAAAGCCTGCTGAGAGGAGGCTCGTAAAGGCCATTTATAAATCCTGCGGGATTCAGCAAAGATATAGTGTTCTAAGTGATTATGGCAAGTCTCCGGAAGAGTTTGATTTTTTGCCCAATGATGCTGATGCTCCTTTGCCAAGCACAGGAGCACGAATGCGGATTTACAAAGATCATGCGTTAACATTAGCGTTGAATGCTATTGAGAATTGTTTAACAGGTCGACCCGATTTCAACAAAAAAGCCATTACTCATCTGATAACAGTGAGCTGCACAGGCATGTATGCTCCTGGCTTGGATATTGAGATCATTCACCACCTGGGATTAAATCCCACAACGCAGCGTACAGCGATTAACTTTATGGGTTGTTATGGAGCCTTTAATGGCATCAAAGTAGCTGATGCAGTGTGTAAAACCAATATCAATGCGAAGGTGTTAGTGGTTTGTATAGAGCTATGCACCATCCATTTTCAGAGAAACCAAACCACAGAAAATATTATCTCTAATGCTATTTTTGCTGATGGTGCGGCGGCAGCGCTAATTGAAGTGAGAGGAAAAACCAAGAGTTATTTAGCATTAGAATCGTTTTACTGTGATTTAATTCCACAAACTCAGGAGGAAATGGCTTGGCATATTTCTGATTCGGGATTTGACATCGTTCTTAGTAGTTATGTACCAGAGATCATAAAGTCTGGTATTGCTATCTTTGCTGAGAATCTCTTGAAAACGGTAAGTTGGTCATTTGTTGATATTGATTACTATGCTATTCATCCAGGAGGTCTTAAGATTTTACAAGCCTGCGAAGAGGCATTAAATATTACGCCTGAGGATAACAATCATTCCTATGCAATATTACGTGAGTTTGGCAACATGTCTTCTGCCACGGTGTTATTTGTTCTAAAACGACTTTGGGCCAATCTCAACGAGAAAGATAATAAAAAAAACATATTTAGCTGCGCTTTTGGACCTGGGTTAACTCTGGAAGCCATGTTATTAAAAGTACATTCTATAACTTAGCAGTAGTACATCATCATGGGTAAAACACAATGAAATTAACAAACCGACGGCTATGGCAGTCAGTTAAGCGCTGGCTTCCGTTAGTGTTCATACTCTGGGGATTTGTGGCATTCTTCAGCCTAGGATTGCAGCGATACTTAAGTTTTCAGAGCTTAAAAGCATACCAATCTCTGTTAATAGAATGGACAAACGCGCATTATTGGCTCGCTAGCCTAACCTACATCGGAATTTATACGATTGCAGTCGCCATTTCAGTACCGGGTGCTGTTTTTCTGACGTTGGCCGGTGGATTTTTATTCGGCCCTATTTGGGGCAGCCTTTTTGTGGTTTTTAGCGCAACATTAGGCGCAAGTTTCTTGTTTTTTGCGGTAAAAACGGCGCTGGGTGACTCATTAGCTAAACGTGCATCTAGTTGGGTTCATCGCATGCGTGATGGATTTAATCAAAATGCGTTTTCGTATTTATTAGTATTGCGCTTAATTCCTTTGTTTCCTTTTTGGGTGGTGAATATTGTCCCAGCACTGTTAGGTGTTCAGGCTAAAACATTTGTTTTGGCCACATTTATCGGAATTATTCCAGGTTCCGTAGTATATGTGTTCGTTGGTAGTGGATTAAGCCATGTGTTCGCAACCAACCAAACCCCAAATTTAGGGATTATTTTTGATCCTCATGTGTTGCTCCCACTCCTGGGTTTAGCAACGTTATCATTGCTACCGGTGCTCTATCGAATACTCTTAAGAAAACGAAAGGGAGTTAAATCATGAACCAGACAATTCGTTTTGATTTGGCCATCATTGGAGCTGGTCCCGGTGGGTTGAGTTTGGCGTCAGGCGCTTCTCAATTAGGGTTAAACGTCGTTTTAATTGAGTCGAACAAGATGGGCGGTGACTGTTTGAACACAGGTTGCGTTCCCTCCAAATCGTTGCTTGCAGCAGCAAAATCCATTTATCAAGCTCGCCATCAAGCCCGATATTTCGGCGCGGAAGGATCGCTAAAAACCATTAATTTTCATCAAGTGATGAGTCATGTGAGCCGTGTCATTGAAACAATTGCAGAGCATGACTCCGTTGAGCGTTTTGAATCCTTGGGTGTTCAAGTCATCCGGGGTCATGCTCAGTTTCTATCGCCAGATACACTTCAAGCGGGTGATGTGCGCATAAAAGCCAAGCGATTTGTCATTGCAACCGGCTCAATCCCGTTCGTGCCGCCCATCCAGGGGATTGAGTCCATCCCTTATGAGACGAATGAAACCATTTTTAACCTTCAGACATTGCCTAAACATTTAATGGTCATCGGTGGTGGTCCTATTGGTTGCGAGCTGGCTCAAGCATTTGCGATGCTTGGTAGTGAAGTCTCTATCATTGAAGCAATGACCATTCTGCCTAAAGATGATCGGGATTGTGTAGCCATTGTAAAGCATCAACTGGAAGAAACAGGTGTTAGGTTTTATGAACAATCGCAAGTCAATCTTATTGCAAATCTAAAATCAGGAATTGATGTACAAATCGAAACACCTAAGGGAGTATGCACATTGACAGGCTCTCATGTGTTGGTGGCAACAGGACGACGCCCTAATATTGCTCAATTGGATTTGGATAAGGCGGGTGTTCGTTATTCCGCAAAAGGCATTGAGGTTAATGCCCGACTACAAACGACGAATAAACATATTTATGCCATTGGCGATGTAGCAAGCCCTTACCAATTCACACATATGGCAAGCTATCATGCGGGTATTGTGTTGCGCAATATCGTCTTTAAACTGCCAGCTAAAATCAATCATCAAGCCATACCTTGGGTTACATACACCTACCCTGAACTTGCTCATGTAGGCAAAACGGATTCGGAAGTTAACGATGATACAAATTATCAAACGACTGAATGGTTATTTAAAGACAACGATCGGGCGCAAACTGAGAAAGAAACCCTAGGGAAAATTAAAATCGTGACCAATAAAAAAGGTCGAATTGTTGCTGCTACCATCGTCGGTGCACATGCTGGCGAATTGATTCTCCCTTGGGTGATAGCTGTTCGTGAGAGTAAATCCTTACGAAGTTTTACCGATGTGATCGTCCCTTATCCCACGCTGAGTGAAGTGAGTAAACAAGTAGCTGGGGAGTTTTATAAGCCCAAACTGTTTTCTAATACGACGCGCAGGTTGGTCTTTTGGCTGCAAAAACTGTGGTGGTGATTAGAGGACAATGGCGTTAAGTTAAGGAGTGTTTGTCCCAATTTCACACCCCGTTCGGGCTGAGGAGGTGCGCAGCACCGTCTCGAAACCTCTTTAGTAAAGGCTTTAAAGGCTTCGAGACGGCGTAAACGCCTCCTCAGCCCGAACCGGTTAGAAATTAAGCTTAACTTAACGCCATTAGAGGATAGATAGAAACCTGTGTCAAAAAAACATCACTCAAATACGATACTAATTATTTCTAATCGAGCTCATAGTGTTTAATTTTTCTGTGCGCGAGCTAATTTGCGATACAAAAAAGTCAGTATAGGTGGAAGAAGAGAAAGCACAATGATGCCATAAATGACTAAGGTAAAGTTGTTTTTAATAAAAGGCAGTCCCCCTACAAAATAGCCCAAAAAGAGCAGGCTACCAATCCACAGCGTAGCACTGGCTATATTATAGAGAAAAAAATGCGAGCGCTTCATATAACCTATTCCAGCGATAAAAGGAGCAAAGGTACGGATAATGGGAATAAAGCGAGCAAAGATTATCGTTTTACCTCCATGCTTTTCATAAAAATGATGCGTTTTCATCAAATACTTTTTGTTCAGAAAACGTGATTTATCACTGGTAAAGACCTGAGGACCTATGACTCTTCCGAAAAAATAATTAAGTTGGTTACCGATGATGGAAGCAATGACGAGCAAGGTAAAAAGGAGAACGATATCCAAGGATGCACTAGACTGAGCTGCAATACTTCCGCTAGCGAAAAGAAGGGAGTCGCCAGGAAGAAAGGGTAGGATAACAAGACCAGTTTCACAAAAAATAATCAAGAATAACACTAGATAAGTCCAGGCACCATATTGAGAAACAAAGGAAAAAAGATAAGAATCAAGATGTAAAATAGTGTTGCAAATAAGATGTAGTTGTTCCATGGTGCACAAATAGTGAAAAGCTCAAGTTAATGCTATTTTTATTTTTAGTTAAAATTTTGTTACAGTCTTAATAGACGACTAACAGCCTAGCACTCATGCAGACTAAGAATCAACATAAAGAATCTATTAATTTACCGGAGCAAGATATTCTTGCCTGTTTACCTTGTGGTCTTTTGGTCTTGAACACCCAAGGACGCATCGTTTGGTTAAATTCAGCTGCAGAGGGGTTGTTAGGTTCTAACCTGCAGGGAGCTGCATGGCGGGATGTGATTGATCAAGTTTTTGCACCACGGGAAGATGATGGTCATGAAGTGTCACTTGTGGATGGTCGTAGGGTAAGGGTTGCTATTTCTTCTATCGATAGTTTACCTGGTCAGTTGGTGACCTTAACTGATTTAACTGCTACGCGCGCCTATGAGCAAGCCAGGGCGAATCAACATCGCTTGATTGCCATTGGACGAATGACAGCGCAATTGGCGCATCAGATTAGAACGCCTTTATCCTCAGCAATTCTTTATACAGAGCACTTAGGTATGCACCCCTCTATGGATGCTCGTTGTTTACAATGGATAGCTCGCTTGCAGGAATGCCACGCCAGTATAGAGCAACAGATCCATGATTTACTGCTATTTGCAAGAGGCGAAACCATTGAGCCCACATTGACAGAGATTCAAGAGTGGACGAAGGAGTTGTTAGCAAGAGCAAAGCACCTAATTGCAGCCCATTCCGCGGAATTAACTGTCGATAATACTTTAGGAGAACGTAAGATCTCACTTCATGCTGAATCACTAACAGGTGCTCTATTGAATTTGATAATCAATGCCCTACAGGCTAAAGCCACTCATCTCACGTTGACGATTCAGCAAATTGGTGAAAAAGGTGTGCAATTAAAAGTAGCAGATAATGGTGTGGGAATGTCAGATGAAGTTAAATCTCAGGCCTTTGCTCCTTTTTTTACAACAAAGGCTCAAGGTACAGGATTGGGCCTGGCTGTTGTTAATGCAGTGGTAAAAGCACATGGTGGAGAGGTAACATTAGATTCTTTGTCAGGAAAAGGGAGTTGTGTCACGATTAATCTACCGGGATAATGGTACTTTAAACGTAATTACTTGCTCACTCCCGACTTCCCGCGGCTTGGCCGCGGGATTCATAGCTCTGGCAAGTTCGCTGGATCCCGCGGTCAAGCCGCGGGAAGTTGGCGACATAGGGAGCGAGCAGTTACCTTAAACAGAGGATTATACCTATGAGTGATGTATTAATCGTTGAAGATGACCCTGTTTTAAGAGAAGCTCTGGCAGAGACAATGAATCTTGCCGGGCACTCATACTTGGCGGCGAAAGATGGTAAAGAAGCTTTAGCCATGCTTGAACGTCACAGTCCGGCTATTGTGCTCAGTGACATTCGCATGGATAAAATCGATGGGCAACAACTATTGGCAGAGATTCAGCGTCGAAATCCTGGTGTTCCGGTCATCTTGATGACTGCTCATGGTTCTGTCGAAGACGCAGTGACCGCCATGCGAAATGGAGCAGTTGATTATTTGCAAAAACCATTTAGTGCTCACTCACTGACCGAAAAAATAAACCGCTATATTAAACCGCTAACGGATGATGACAGTCAGCCTGTGGCGCAAGATCCAAAAAGCCAAGCGTTATTGTCCATGACCCTACGAGTCGCACAGTCTGATGTTGGGGTTATGATTAGCGGTGAAAGTGGGACTGGTAAAGAGGTTCTTGCTCATTTCATCCATGATCATTCCCCGCGAAAACAGCATCCTTTTATTGCTATCAATTGCGCAGCGATTCCTGAGCAAATGCTCGAGGCAACATTATTTGGCTATGAAAAAGGAGCATTTACCGGGGCCTATAAATCCACACCAGGTAAATTTGAGCAAGCTCAAGGGGGAACCTTGCTTCTTGATGAGGTAAGTGAGATGAGTTTGGCCTTGCAGGCGAAATTGTTGCGTGTACTACAAGAGAAAGAGGTAGAAAGGATAGGTGCGAATAAACTTATCCAACTGGATGTCAGAGTGATAGCAACGAGTAATAGAAAATTGCTTGATGAAGTAAAAGATGGTCGTTTTCGTGAGGATTTGTTCTATCGCTTAAATGTTTTTCCTCTGCACTGGTTGCCCTTAAGGGAAAGAATTTGTGACATTATTCCGTTAGCTAATTACCTTATTCGTCGTCATTGTCAGAATAATTATCCAGTGATACCGATCTTGAGTGAGGAAGCTAAGCAAGCCCTTTTAGAATATAGTTGGCCAGGAAATGCACGGGAATTAGATAATGTCGTTCAACGTGCATTAGTGTTGCAAACTCATGGGGTTATTGAAGTTCCTCATCTGCAGCTTCCGAAAAACAATGATGGAGCTGTCGCCGCTCGTAAGATGGAGACGAAAAAGATCGAGGGTAAGAGTCTGCAAAATCATGAATTTGAGCTCATCCTACAAACACTGAAAGAGCATAATGGTAACCGTCAACAAGTAGCGGCTATCTTGGGGGTAAGTGAGCGTACGTTGCGTTATAAGCTGGCTAAGATGCGTGAAGAAGGTTATTCCGTGTAGGAACAATACTCATTTTATTTACGCTGCCATAGGTGGCTTGCTAGGAGATGCCATAAAAGGCCAATACCCATCAGACCTAAGCCAAAGATCCAAATCATCATTGGAACCCAAAAGGCCAAAAAAAGACAAGATAGAAGTCCTCCTATAGCAAACGCATTAGGATACAGGCGATCCTCTTTGGCAAGACGCAAAGCGGCGAGATTGGTGATTGAGTAATAAATTAATACCGTAAAGGCACTAAATGCCCAGGTGGTCTCAACGCTACCTGTTAAAGATAGACCGATGATTACGACCCCAATACCAATTACTGCTGCTGACGGCACACGGCCTTCTTCTGAAACATGGCCAAATAGGGGAGGGAGATCTCTTTTACGCCCCATTGCCAGAACCACCCGAGACAATCCCAGAATAAGGTTTAATAAAACTCCTAACATGGCAGTACAGGCTCCTAGAGCTACTAGTTTGCTAAGTCCTGGCGTGCCTATAGAGGTCGCTGCAATCTCAAGAGGGGTTGCTCGACTTTGGGTAACTGCTGCAAGACGAGAAGCTCCGACAGAACCAACTGCAACTGAGCCAACTGTGATGTATAGAAGGGCACTGATAATAAGGGTAATTACAATTGCGCGAGGGATGAAACGTCGTGGATTCTTTACCTCTTCGCCAAGGGTAGCTATGCGTGCGTAACCCGTGTAGGCGACAAACATTAAAGCGGTTGCGTAGAAGAAGCCGCTAAAGCCCTCTTGTTTTGATTGCGGGAAAAAAGGCAGGAGATTCGATGCACCATAACGAAAGAAATCAGGTAACCCAAATAATACGAAGACCAAAAGTGAGACTAATGTCAGCGATACAATAACACTATTTGCCCAATTGGAACGTTTTAGACCACTGAGAACCAGGAGTGTTAATACACCTGTTATGCTGACAGCAATTGGAATGATTGAGATTGAATTAAATCCCAATAAATGCAACAAATAACCCGCAAATCCGAGAGCAGCGGTTGCTGCTGAAGCCATTTTAGCACATAAAAACATCCAGCCAGCTGTGAAACCGAGCCAAGGATGAAGGTAACGATAGCCGTATTCATAGGTTCCGCCACTGACCGCATGACTGGCTGCAAGCTGCGCACTTGAGAAAGCATTACATGTTGCTACAACGGCTGCTAAGGCAATAGCAAGAATAACAGAAGGACCTGCCGCACCGGCAGCTACGCCAATACTCACGAAGACACCCGTACCCACAATAGAACCAAGGCCCATCATGGTTGCTCCCCATACTCCTAATTCGCGCTTCAGTGCCTTTTGTTGTGGGTTGGTCTTCATTATTTTTTCTCAACATTAATTGTTCAATTACTTGATTGCTACTTTAATTGATGAGGTTGTTGCAAAATCCAAGCATCAATAGACCATTGTCCTGCGCTCCTAATCAATAAGTAAATCGAAGCCAGTAACATGCACATTCTGAACTAAACATGGGTTTAGCCACAGTAAGGGCTGGCCAATAATGAACCGCCAATGAGGAGGGCAGCTTTTTTTGAGAAAATTTCGGCGATTTAATAATTCCGATGACATCACTCCTCCCTGAAAATTTATAGTAAATGTCCTATTTTATTAGTTATTTGATCATGGATGAGGGGGATGGCAATAATAGTAAATTGTTCTTTATTCGGTCCATAATACCAAAAAATCCGATAGGCTACAGGCGTATTATTTTCTGCATATGCCTCAAATACCTCTTCACCAGAGGGACCTTGCAAAGAAGAATATTTATGAGTATTCAAACCTGGGTACGGAGGATTTCTTTCCAAATAACCTAATGCTTTTCTGACTGCTTTAAAGCGCTTATGTAAAGATGGATCATTCGCTAAAAGATCAAAATCTTGGCTTGCCTGTGTAGTGAATAATAGTTTAAACATTCACTACTCGATTTCATCGTCAGCAAATTGGGAAAAGCTACCTTTATCAATCAGCTCTTTATTTTTTGCTTGAGTTAATCCTGTCTGTACTTTTTGTAAGGCTGAGGTATTTTCAAAAAGCCATTTCTCTTTCGCAGGAATTTCGACAAAAGGCTCTAAAATAACGGTACCATTTGGTTCTTGGTGCATAGCATAACCGCTAATGCCTCTAGCTATGGAACCTAAGGTTATACGTCCTTTAGAGTCTGGTCGTAACATTTTTGCGGTCATAGAGTTCTCCAATAATGCTTTTTATAGTAGTATGCTACAAGGTGGGGATTATTCCAATATGGGAATATTATAATGTGGGATTGGAGCTATCATTTAAGTTTCTTCAAGCAAAGGCCCAACTTTATGCCTAAAATCAAGGCTTTCAGCTCAAGATGACGAAAGGCTTCTAATTTCAGTAAAAATGAAGGAAAAACGGGGCAAATTAGAAAGAAATTGATAAGTACACGTAAAAGCGTGGTATAGTAAAGGTTTGTAATTAACTGAACAAGCGCGGTGAATAAATTTCTCAAACGTTGCTGGATGCCTTTAGCTATCCTAATTATTACTGCCGCGGTAATTTCCAGCCTTTTTCGTGCCTTAACTCCATGGGCAAAACAATACAAAACGGAAATCGAGCAGCATTTATCAACATTGCTTGGCGAACCTGTAAGCATACGGACCATGGAAACAGGTTGGTATTGGTTTGAACCTGTTATCAAATTAAACCAAGTTGCAGTTCTGGATGGCACAAAGACAGTCATTAAATTAAATAAGCTATTTGTGGGTATTAACTTATTTAGCTCTTTGTGGCATTGGCAAATTCAACCTGGAGTGCTGTTTATCGATGATCTGCATTTGAGCTTACATCAAACAGCTCAAGGCTGGCAGGTGGATGGCGTTACCAATAAACAAAATATGGCCATGGATGCAGCGTCCTTAAAACCCGTCTTGTCATGGGTACTAGCACAACAGAAGATAATTATCAAAGAGTTATCCGCCCATGTTTATCTTTTAGATGGTAGTGTTATTCCCTTGGATGATCTGAAGTTTACCATTGCCAATCGTTCTGGACGTTATCGTATCAAAGGTGAAGCTCATCTTAATCAAGCGATCCCAACAAAGTTTGAATTACTCGCCGATCTCAGGTTGGATTCCGAGCATTTAAATTGGGCTTCAGGGCAAGCTTTTTTCTCTGTTCAAGATCTCTTACCCAATCAATGGCAAAAATTTTTCCCGCAATCGCGCCTCAAGCTAAACGGAGGTAGAGGCGATATCCAATTATGGACTGATTTTAAGAAGGGAAAATTTGCAAATGTCCAGGGAATATTCCATTTTCACCATTTGTCATTCACGGACGGTAATCTTAAAAAAGATCAATTTATACAATCTTTGAAAGCTAATCTAGCCTGGAATCCTACAAAGGATGGTTGGCAATTATCTGGGGATCATATTGGCTTGCGTTTGGCTGGCACTTCTTGGCCAGAAAATTCCCTATTGATACGATACCAAGAAGATAAGCAAGATTATTTTATCTATGTAAAAAATATCCTACTACAATCCTTATTTGACAGTGCTGTCGCCTGGCCAGGGGTAATCGACTTCTTTCAAAACTCTACTGCAACGGAGGGATGCTTTCTCGCTGCAGCGCTCGAATCCTCGTATACTGACATATACACTGCGGCCCTGTGCCCCGTTTCTGCAGCGAATTCCGAAAAAGGTCTATTGAATAATGTCTTGACTAGCAAGCCTCATGGTGAACTGCATGACACACAGCTTAAGTTAAATGGCAGTGGGTTGCATTATGTCCTCACCAGATTTGCTCATTTAGGTTGGTTGCCAAACAATAGCCGCCCAGGAGTAGAGAATCTTGACGGTGTGCTCCATTGGCAGCCAAATGAAGGACGTTTGGAAATTGATAGTAATAATACGGTTCTTGTCCCTGAGAAGCAGACACCCATTACTTTTTCTATGATCAATGCTGTGATTGACTGGAAGGAGTTAGAGAATGGCTTACGAGTGAGTATGGATCGCATTATCTTAAGTCATACTAGTCTATTATTAAGTGCGCAGGGTGTCGCTGATGATGTCTCTCTGAATTCCCTTGGGTCACTGCGTTTGCACGCCCAATTTTCTGCTAAAAATGCAGAAAAATGGTTACCTTATCTCCCATCTAAACGTTTAAAGCCAAAGCTTAATGCTTGGCTGAAAAATGATGTTAAACACATTGACAAAGCAACTGGGGAATTGATCATCAATGGTAATATGGCAGATTTCCCTTTTGATAAACAGCAAGGCATTTTTTCAATAAGAAGTTATTTATCAGGAGTAGACTTGAATTTTGCTCCAAAGTGGCCGATGACACGCGACATTGAAGCGTATCTGAATGTGGATAAACGAACGTTGGAAGCGAATATCGTTCATGCCAATTTGCAGGATGTTATCGTCGAAAAAGGTAATTTACAGGTAAGTGATCTTGGTTTGGATAAAGAAGTGCTATTAGTTCACGCCAAAGCAGAAACGCAGGCCAAAAAAGCTTTAGCCTATGTAAACTTGTCTCCATTAAAGAAAAAATTATCCACACTAAACATGCTGCAAATGCAGGGGCCAATAGAATTAGATCTCCAAGTCGAAGTTCCTCTTTATCCGGAAAATGATGAGGTCTTGGCTTTAGGGAATATCGATTTCAAAAATAACAATGTGAAGGTTCATCACAGTTTAGATGATGTGGAACTCAACAATCTAAATGGTAACTTACAATTTGATGAGAGAAGCATTCTTGGCAGTAACCTTAAAGCCAATCTTTTAGGCAATCCAGTCAGCTTATTAATCAAATCCATCCGTACGCCAACGCCCTCTACAGAAGTCAGAATTAAAGGACAAACGGATATTTCCGTATTGCGAGATAAATTTAAACTGCCTATTTTTTCTCTTATGCATGGGTCTTTATGGTTAGAGAGTTTGCTTATTCTGACTGATGAACCAAGGGACCTGGATCATTTGCAAGTGCAAACGTCTTTGCGTGGATTAGCTATCGACTTGCCATCGCCTCTAGGAAAAATGGCTGATGACACGACACCGCTAACAGTCAATCTCGATTTTAATGCCAAAAAAGGGGTCAGATTAAGATTTGATTATAATAATCGCCTAAGTAGTGATTTATGGTTTTCAGCTGTAAAGGGCACCTTTGAATTGCAAAAAGGAAAAATTATATTAGGTAATCCTAATATTACGGAATATACGGAATATGAACAGCGCCATGGTCTGCAAATTGTGGGATCCTTATCTGATTTTGATTTACAGCAATGGCTCAAGGTGAAGGAAAAAATCAGCAAAAATACCGAGCAGAAAGAGTTGACTGATCTTGTAAATTTTGTGGATATCAAACTTCAGGTAGCGAAAATATTTAACCAAAGTTATAAAGATTTATCTATTAAGGCAGAAAAATTAGAAAAAGGTGAATGGTCTATTCGTTTGCACCAAGAGAATATTGCTGCCAATTTGCGTTATCATCCTGCAAGTAATACTTTGAGAGGTTTGGTTGAGAAATTACATTTGCAACAACAAGAAACAAACCTCCTGAGAGATGGTTCTATTGCCAAATTGAAACCAGCAGATATGCCCAATCTTGATTTGCAGATAGCCTCCCTTGAGCTTGGTGACTTAGAGGTTGGAGAGGTTGCTATCAAAACCACCGCGTTAAAAAATGAGTGGCAAATCAATGATTGTAAGATTAAGTCGCCATCGTATCAGCTTAGTGCAAGAGGTGGTTGGCAGAAAGACGGGAAGGTAAGCACAACAAAACTGCAAGCAGATTTGCACATTACTAACTTGGCAAAAAGTTTAGAAGAATGGAATGTAAGTCCAGTGGTGGCTGCAGACCGAGGAGAGGTTCAATTTCGTGGCGGTTGGTCAGGTCCCATCTATCATTTCTCATTAGCCAAGTTAAATGGAGAAATGGGTATTAGTTTAAAAGATGGGCGAATTACTAATCTAAGCCCAGAAACAGAAGAGAAATTGGGCTTAGGGAAATTGCTAAGTATACTTAGTCTGCAAACGATCCCAAGACGACTTAAATTGGATTTTAGTGACTTATCAGAGGATGGCTATAGTTTTGATGAATTTAATGGCAATTTCAGTATAGCTAATGGGGTAATGACGACCCAAGATAGCTATATCGATGGTCCTGTCGCGTATGCGAGCATGAAAGGTAATTTGGATATTGCTAAGCAATACTATGATCTCGATTTAAAAGTCAATCCTCATATTACCGCCAGTTTGCCTGTTGTTGCAACGATTGCAGGTGGCCCGATTGCTGGGATTGCAACCTGGGTGGCTAGTAAATTAATTAATCATGGTATGCAAAAAATTAGTGGTTATACCTATAAGATCACTGGTCCTTGGAAACAACCTGTGGTTCAGCAAGTGAAGATTATTAAAAAACGCAAGGTATAGCTTGATCTTCAAGTTTTATCGCTTGATGCTTGACTTTTAAAACATCGAATTACCGTGGCTTGACCACGGTAATTCGGTAAAAAATTGAGAGACTGAGTATAAGCCTTTATCCAGATAGGACTAGACATGTGGGATATACTTCTTAAGCGTTATTGGCAAGTTTCTACGTTTAGAGAAAGTCCGGCCAATACCCCTTACTCAATACCCTTGCTGGTTATTGTTGCCCTGTTATTTTTTTTGTTGATGGTGTGGCAATGGTTCATGGTTGATATAAAAGGACAATTTAAACTTGCAACATCAGTTGCTACTGGTATCAGTCTAATAGGAACTTACTTCATCTTTACTTTTCTGATATTAAAGATGAATAGGAAAGCAAACAGGGTTGTGAAGACATTAACCTCTCTTTTGGCAAGTCATTTAATTGTGCATCTATTTGCCATACCCTTGCTACTTGTAACCCCTATACTTGCGAGTGCAAATGTAACGAATACAGCGGCTTTATTGTTAGCAATTATTTATCTGCTGTTGACGTTAGTCTTAACAGCTTGGCAATTCCTAGTGACGGCCCATATCTATAAACATGCGTTAGAGACGGATACCCTTACATCTGTTTTGGCAAGTTTTGGATTGTTGGCCTGTAATGTTTTAATTGTTTCATTTTGGCGGTGAGAAAAACATGCACATACATATTTTAGGGATCAGTGGTACGTTTATGAGCGCTTTGGCGATTTTAGCCAAGGAAGCGGGTTTTAAAGTATCTGGCTGCGATGCTAATTGTTACCCACCGGTGAGTGATCTGTTAACAGCGAAAGGAATTGAATGGTCTGAAGGTTATGAAGATAGTACGCAGGCATTAGAAGCAGATTGTGTGGTTGTTGGTAATGCAATGAAGAGGGGTATGCTTGTGCTTGAGGCTGTACTTAATGCTGGAAAGAATTTTACTTCAGGGCCTCAATGGCTAGCCGAAAATATCTTGCATCGTTATCGTGTCCTAGCAGTTGCTGGTACCCATGGAAAAACAACCACGACATCGATGCTTGCTGTGATCTTGGAGTATGCAGGTTTAAAGCCAGGGTTTCTCATTGGTGGGGTAGCACCTAACTTTAACACAAGTGCGCATTTAGGGGATGGGCCATGGTTTGTCATCGAGGCAGATGAATATGATAGTGCTTTCTTTGATAAACGACCGAAATTGATGCACTATCGTCCTGAGATTGCCATACTAAATAACCTCGAATTTGATCATGCTGACATCTATGCCAATCTTGCAGCCATTCAACAGCAATTTCACTACTATTTGAAAACCATTCCGGGTAAGGGAGTAGTGATTAAGCCTCGAGATGACGTTGCCCTAAACCAAGTTTTGAGTCAAGGTGTTTTTTCTCAAGTGGAAGAATTAGCTTTAAAGGGAGAGGCTACTTGGCGGGCTGAGATCCTGGATGATAGTGGTCAGGCTTTCCGCGTGTGGCATGAAGGGGTGGTGGTCGCAGAAGTACATTGGCCTTTGATCGGTACATTTAATATTGAAAATGGTTTAGCTGCCATGGCAGCAAGTTATCATGCGGGTGTTAAACCTGAAGTTGCTGCACGCGCATTGTCTGAATTTAAACCCGTTAAGCGTCGCTTGGAAGTGAAAGCAGATCGGCATGATATTACCGTTTACGATGATTTTGCTCACCATCCCACAGCAATCACCAAAACAATTCATGCCTTAAAAGGTAGCGCGCGGCATAAGAGGATTTTGGTTGTGCTGGAATTTGCTTCCTACACAATGAAATCGGGTGTTCATTCTGAAGCGATGGCGCAGGCATTAAAAGATGCTGATTACGCCTATATTTTGAATCCTGAGCATTTTAGTCTTGCTCATGTGGTTCAAGATTGGATCTGTCCTTATCAAATCTTGCCGGACACAAATGCCATTGTTCAAGCAGTGCTTGAGGAAGTTCGTGCTGGTGATGCTGTGTTGGTTATGAGTAATCGAGGTTTTAATGGCATTCACAAGCATTTGGTTGCGCAAATTGATTTAAAGTTTAAAGTCTGATTTGATGTTGCAAATTCTTTAGCAGATTGTTATAAAAAAGGAAGGTCCCCAAGGATGATGGCTTTGGGTTAGCAGGCTCGCTGTTTTGTATGCGGGCGAAGTCTTGCAAGGAGCGAACCATGCCAAAATTTCAGAATTTGCAACAGGCTGCAAAAGGGTTCTCAGAGTCATTAAGCCGCACTTCTATACGAAAATATCCAGCTGGTGCACTATTCTTTACTTGCCTTCCCTCGCCTCTAAGTATGCAATCATTAAATGACGCTTACCTGATTGAACAAACCGCCGAGTGTTTAGATTTTTATTCAGGGGCCAATGTGACTGAGGAAGTTAAATATTGGGTCCTGCTCGGGATGTATGTCTATGTTTGGCATCAGTACAACAGCCCATTACAATGGTTTTTAAATAGACCTTTATTGAAATTGGTTCAGGAACACCTTGATGCAGAGTCCTTAAGTGATCTAGGGCCGAGCACTTGTCAAAAAGGTCTTGCAGCATTACAAACGTTTTGTCATTGGATCTTTGAGTATAGGAATCAATACCAACAAATAAATGCCTTATACGAAGCGTTTCCCCATAACATGCAAGGAAATATCCAATTGCAAATGAATAACGGCACTTCGAGCGCTTCGACATGGGGAACCACAATTGCTGATTTAATGACAAAAATAGGTGTTAAAAGCCTTTTTTAAGGAGATCATATGGGCTATATAGTACCAGAATATTCAGACCTACAAAAAAAAACAGATGATCTGGAAGACTATTTTAATCGACTTTGCAAGCGTTACATTTCACTCAGATATGAGGAGCTGCGTAGTAAAGTCACTGCCTTAGAGAAAAAATATGATGAAAAAATAACCAAAAAAACAAGTTGGTTTAGTTTCTCAAACCCTGAGCTACGTCGCGATCAGACGGCATGTATAGCCCAGCTACTGCCAAAGTTGCCTGAAGCGGGAGAAAAAGAGCAGATAAATCTAGCGCAAAATATTTTGCAGGGAGCAATATTTTATCGTTATAAACGGATCACCGTTTCTTATCAGGGTGTGGCGTATTCTTTCCTTGGCTACACTCCGGAAAATAGCGCTTTATCTAGAACGTTAGAAGAAGAATTTCATTTACTGGAATTGGATGATGAAACCTTGGCGACTTGTTGCGAGGCCTATCTAGCTTACTTAAGACAACCAGATAAAAGTAGAACCAATAAGAAAGTTGGGGACCTGTTCCCCTATATTCAGGAGGACGGTGAGTTTTATAAGAAATTAGAACAAGTCATTACTGTTGCAAAGATCGGAGCACAAGCCATAAGGCAGCAATTGCAAATTATCGCCTTCGTTAAATCAGTGGCACATGCTTTACGTGAAACTGACAAAGGTGTCGATGATATTTTCACTGAGCTATCTGAAGTCGTCCTTGAGAAATTAAAGGCAGAACCGTACTTAACAAAACAAGACATTGTCAGTTTACTTAGATCCAAAAAAACACCAAAAAATCAAATCTTTGTGGAGATATTTATCCTTAGTCTACCAAGGCAAGGGGTAACAAAAAGTGGTGTGCAAATTGAGGAGGATTGGATTAAACCTTTTAAGGACTATATGGTTGAGGCCTTGAGCATCACGAGCAACTATGTCTTAATCGGATCTTATGTTATGGCCCTTAGTTTATGTAAAACAGAAAGACCCAAATTAAAAGATGCTCTCAATCATACTCTGGGTGCAAAAGGAGTTAATCAATTGGATGATGATACGATAGCTCTAGCTTTAGAGGCTTTTAAGACTTATGTCGAGATTCCAGGAAGACCAGCGATGGATTGCAAAGCATGGAATCTTGATACAGGAGAGGAGCATATGAGACAGGACTTGATTGAGCTGTATAATCGAGTAATGAAACGTACGGCTAGTCTTGCTTGTTAATTGTGTAAAATGCCCTCGCAACCTACCCTCTCCCACAGGGGGAGAGGGAAAAAAGTGCCTCTCCCCTTTAAGCTGCTTGAAACTGTAAGTGCTCATCTTTCCAGGATATTTTAATCGTATCTCCCGGTTTAAATTTACCTGTGAGCAGATCTTGTGCTAATGGATTTTCAAGTTTTTGCTGAATCGTCCTTTTTAAAGGTCTTGCACCATATACAGGGTCAAATCCTGCTTTTGCTATATGAGCCAAGGACTCAGGTGTAACCTGTAAGGAAATATTTTGCTGCTTAAGTCTTTCCTGCAAATAACCAATTTGAATTGACGCAATAGTGGCGATTTGCTTTTCGTCCAAGGGATGAAAAACCACAGTATCGTCAATTCTGTTAATAAATTCTGGTCGAAAGTGCTGACCAACGATATCCATAACGGCGATTTTAATCTGATTATAATTTAATTTATTTCCCATATCATGGATTAAGGAGGAACCTAAATTAGAGGTCATTACAATCACCGTATTACGAAAATCAACGGTTCTACCTTGACCATCCGTTAAGCGACCATCATCCAGGACTTGCAGGAGTATGTTAAATACGTCGCCATGTGCTTTTTCTATTTCATCCAACAAAATAACAGAATAAGGACGACGACGAATTGCTTCAGTTAAATAGCCACCTTCCTCATAGCCAACATAGCCTGGAGGAGCGCCTATCATTCTTGCAACGGAATGCTTCTCCATAAATTCTGACATATCGATGCGCACCATCGCTTCTTCTGTGTCAAAAAGGAAAGCAGCCAAAGCTTTACAAAGTTCTGTCTTACCCACACCTGTTGGGCCAAGAAATAAGAACGAACCAATGGGTCTTTTGGGATCAGATAAGCCAGCGCGCGAACGTCGAATGGCATTGGCTACAGTGTCAACTGCTTCACTTTGACCAACAACGCGTTTATGTAGTGCCTCTTCCATATGCAACAGTTTTTCTTTTTCACCTTCCAACATTTTGGCAACTGGGATACCTGTCCATTTAGAAACAACTTCTGCGATTTCTTCTTCAGTTACTTTGTTGCGTACCAATTTGGTTTCACTGGTTTCGACCTCTGAGACTTGAGCTAATTGTTTTTCAAGTTCGGGGATACGGCCATACTGTAGTTCTGACATACGTCCTAAATCGCCTGCACGCCGTGCTGTCTCAAGTTCAAGTTTGGCTTGCTCCAATGCTTCTTTAATCTGGGTGGCACCTTGCAAGGTGGCTTTTTCAGCTTTCCAAATTTCTTCAAGATCAGAGTAATTTTTTTCTAACTCTTTGATTAATTGTTCGAGATCTTTGAGACGTTTTTTTGAGGCTTCGTCACTTTCCTTTTTCAAGGCTTCGCGCTCAATTTTTAATTGAATAAGTCTCCTATCCAACTTATCCAGGCTTTCTGGCTTAGAATCAATCTCCATACGAATCTGGCTTGCTGCTTCGTCAATTAAATCAATTGCTTTATCAGGTAATTGTCTATCTGTAATATAGCGATGCGACAAAGTGGCTGCAGAAACAATGGCTGGATCGGTAATCTCTACCCCATGATGAACCTCATAACGTTCTTTCAAACCACGTAAAATAGCGATGGTGTCTTCGACACTGGGCTCATCAACTAATACTTTCTGGAATCGTCGCTCAAGAGCTGCATCTTTTTCAACGTATTGGCGGTATTCATCTAAGGTCGTCGCTCCAATACAATGCAATTCACCGCGAGCCAAGGAAGGTTTTAACATGTTGCCTGCATCCATTGCGCCCTCAGCTTTACCCGCGCCAACCATGGTGTGTAATTCATCAATAAAAAGAATAATCTGTCCTTCTTGCTTGGCAAGATCGTTTAATACAGCTTTTAGACGCTCTTCAAATTCACCACGATATTTAGCCCCTGCTATAAGAGCCCCCATATCCAGTGATAATAAGCGTTTATCTTTTAATCCTTCTGGAACCTCGCCATTCACAATACGTTGTGCCAGACCTTCAACGATGGCGGTTTTACCAACACCAGGTTCACCGATGAGAACAGGATTGTTTTTTGTGCGACGTTGTAAGACCTGGATAGTGCGGCGTATTTCATCATCACGTCCAATCACTGGATCAAGTTTCCCTTGTTCGGCGCGCTCGGTTAAGTCTATTGTGTATTTTTCTAATGCCTGACGCTGCTCTTCGGCACCTGGATCATTGATGGTTTCACCTCCACGGAGGTCATCAATTGCCTTCTCTATGGTTTGTTTATCCGCTCCAGCTTGTTTTAGTAACTTCTGAAGACTACCTTCTTCATTAATCGCAGCCAAGATAAATAGCTCGCTTGAAATGTAGCTATCTTTACGTTGTTGCGCAAATTTATCGGTGAGATTCAATAAACGTCCGAGACTATTTGAGATGTGAATGTCCCCTCCTGTACCAGAAACTTTGGGGAGCTTATCTAAGGCTTGATCGATTAGGGTTCGTAATTGTGACAAGTTGACACCTGCTTTTGTTAGTAAGGGTCTGCAACTGCCCCCTTGTTGATCGAGCAAGGCTTTCATAACGTGTTCGGGTTCAATAAACCCATTATCTCGCCCTAATGCTATTGATTGAGCATCAGCCAAGGCCATTTGAAACTTTGAGGTGAGCTTGTCCATCCGCATAAAAGTAGCCTCTCTAAAATGAGTGTTTAAAATACTTGGTACCTGCCGTAAAATAAGGGTTCATTTATAAAAATCAAGTGGTAATAGCATGCAAATAGAGAGTACCTCATCAACGGATAAACCTGACTCACAAACATTGTTAAATCAAATAGTCATTGAATACATGCGTGAGCAGAAACGCAAACGACGTTGGCGCTGGGTCATACGCAGTATTGTTATTCTTTTTATTGTTCTGTTAATTTATCAAATGTATAGCTACGGCGATGAAGATAAAGCACTAAAACTTAAACCTCATGTTGGCTTAATTGACGTGAATGGAACAATATTCGATACGGAAGGAGCGAGTGCGGAGAATTTTGCCAAGAGCATGCAAACAGCCTATAAAAGTACAGGGTTGAGGGCTTTAATTCTTCGCATCAATAGTCCTGGTGGTAGTCCAGTGCAAGCCGACTATATGTACAATACTTTGCAGTATTATCGTCACAAATACCCAAATATTAAAACCTATGCTGTATGTGTCGATATGTGTGCTTCAGCCGCTTATTATGTAGCCGCTGGCGCTGATGAGATTTATGCCAACCCAGCCAGTATTGTGGGTTCTATTGGGGTGCTCTTTAATGGTTTTGGTTTTGTTGACGCAATGCACAAATTGGGAATCACCAGACGCTTGCAAATTGCAGGGAAGAACAAAGGGTTTCTGGACCCTTTTTCCCCTGAAACACCGCAACAGGTACAACTCTTACAAACGATGCTAGATAATATTCATCAACTATTTATAAGCAGAGTTAAAGAAGGACGCGGTAGTCGACTTCACATTGATGAAGATACTTTTTCTGGTCTCTTCTGGACTGGTGAACAAGCCAAGGCTCGGGGTTTGATAGATGGTTTTGCAAGCAGTGGTCAATTGGCCCGAGAAAAAATGCAACTTGAAAAAGTGGTTGATTACACCTATAAGCCAACGTTATTTGAGCGTTTCTCTAAGAATTTGGGAACGGCTTTTGCTGATCATTTACCTGAAGCCTTGGGGTTAAAGCCAGGGGTAAGGGCTTGAGTTATTGCTATGTGATCGGTACTTTTCCCTCTCCCCTGTGGAGAGGGTAGGGTGAAGGGAGATCACTGGTCAACCCTTAACCACTGGCATTAACGTTTGCAATAACGCTTTGAAGATCTTTGGATTCCCAGCAACTACATCCCCCTTATTCATGTAATCTTCTCCGCCTTGTAAGCTACTAATTAAACCGCCTGCTTCTTTTAAGATGAGTGAACCAGCGGCAACATCCCAAGGACGCAAGCCAAGCTCCCAATAGCCATCTAATCGTCCACTTGCTACGTAAGCTAAATCAAGGGCTGCAGAGCCTGTTCGGCGAACACCCGCACATTTGCCAATTAATGCTTCAAACATGGGCAAATAGCGTTGAGCCAGGGTTACATTACGAAAAGGAAACCCTGTTCCCAAGAGAGCTCCAGACAATTGTGTTTTCTTAGAGACACGAATGCGACGCTCATTTAATTGGGCTCCTTGACCGCGGCTGGCAGAAAAGCATTCATGGCGCAGGGGGTCATAAACGACGGCATGTTCAATGCGATTTTTTACACGGTGAGCGATGGAGACTGCAAAAAAAGGAAAGCCATGCAAATAATTGGTGGTTCCATCTAGAGGATCAATGAGCCACACGGCTTCTGCATCGTCTTTATAAACCCCACTTTCCTCTGCAATAATGCCATGATCTGGATAGGCCTTATGAATTGCATTAATAATGGCTTGCTCAGCTTTAACGTCGACCTCACTAAAGTATTCTTCGCTACTCTTGGGCGTGATTTTTAGACGATCCACTTGTTCTATATGCCGGAGAATGATCTCACCGGCAAGACGTGCGGCAGTAACAGCAATATTTAGTAATGGTTGCATGGGTTTGCTCATTTCCACAAAAGTCAGCGATTCTAACACATTTTTTTTTGTACAGAGAGAAGACATTGCTGTATAGTTGTAAGTTAATAAAAAACTGATTGTTACTTACTCGGCCTTCAAGTTTTTTATCAACTGATTTCTTATAAAATCGAATTACCGTGGTCAAGCCACGGTAATTCGGTTTTTTGATTTGTCAAATTAGAAACTTGGAGCTCGAGACCATTATCTGATTGTATTAGTATGAATTTTTCTTCAATCCGCATTGTTTTAATAGCTACTTCTCATCCTGGCAATATAGGTTCCACAGCTAGGGCAATGAAAACAATGGGATTTCGTAGACTTTATCTGGTTTCACCAAAATCCTTTCCACATCAAAAAGCTTACGAAATGGCTGCTGGCGCTGATGATGTTGTCGATGAAGCTATTGTGACTTCATCGCTGGATGAAGCGATTGCCGGTTGTCAATTAATTTTTGCCACAAGTGCTAGACCTCGGGGGATATCATTACCAGGGGTAACTCCTTCTGAAAGTGCAAGCTTGATTGCAACTCAACCCGATCAGACTGAAATTGCGATACTTTTCGGGCGCGAACATGCAGGACTTACGAATGAGGAACTCTTACGTAGTCACTATCATGTCAATATTCCGAGTAATCCGGAGTATAGCTCGCTAAATCTTTCTCAAGCAGTACAGATTATCGCCTATGAATTACGTATGAAGCTTTTGGAGCCTAAAGCTTCGGTGGAACTTAGTCATGATCGTTTGGCTACAGCTGATGAAATAGAGCAATTTTACGACCATCTGCAAGCCGTTATGATTGCCATTAAATTTCTCAAACCGACGCGTCCAACTAAACGTCTGCTGCAACGAATTCGCCGTATATTTAATCGTGCCAAATTGGAATATATGGAGGTGACTATTTTACGAGGTATTCTAAGCCACATTCAAAAAGCCTTAATGCTAGGAAACGTTCCTAGGGACGTTCCCTAAATAAAGAATGAATTTTTTAACTGCAAATCACGACGACACTCATATTTCTTTACTTGCAGTAGCATATATTTATTATGAGTTGCTATAAATTTGTGACAGCAACCATAGGAGTTGAGGATGACTAATTTGCCGATTTATCTAGATTACATGTCGACGACCCCCGTCGATCCCCGAGTGATAGAAAAAATGGTGCAATATTTAGGTCCGGACGGCATTTTTGGTAACCCGGCTTCGGTGACTCATATCTACGGGAAAAAGGCGGCAGAGGCTGTTGAGTACGCGCGACAGCAGATAGCAGAAGTGATTAATGCCTCTCCTCAAGAGCTGGTGTTTACTTCAGGTGCGACTGAGGCCAGCAATTTGGCGATTTTAGGGGCAGCACGTTTTTATCAACGCAAAGGTCGACATGCTATAACGATGCGCACTGAACACAAGGCGGTGCTCGATACGTTCCATCAATTGGAAAGAGAAGATTTTCAAGTGACTTATTTAGATCCTCAACCAGATGGTTTGCTTAATTTAGATCATTTGATCAAAGCACTTCGGAATGAAACGATTCTTGTGTCGATCATGCATGTTAATAATGAAATTGGGGTCATACAAGATATCGCGGCTATTGGTGAAATCCTGCGTGATAAAGGCATTATTTTCCATGTGGATGCTGCTCAAAGCGCCGGTAAATTAGAAATTGATTTGCACAAATTATCAGTTGACCTAATGTCTTTTTCAGCACACAAAAATTATGGTCCTAAAGGAGTCGGTGCTTTGTATGTACGACATAAACCAAGAGTACGTTTGCAACCACAATCCTTTGGGGGCGGGCATGAAGGAGGTTTACGCTCAGGCACTTTAGCAACGCACCAAATCGTTGGCATGGGCGAAGCGTTTGCACTCTCTGAGGCTTCACGGGTTGAAGAGCAAGCAAGAATTCTGCATTTACGACAACAATTATGGGAGGGAATTAAAATGATTCCCGGTATCCGCCTCAACGGACATGAACATAAACGTGTTGCTGGTAATCTGAATTTAACATTTGCAGGCGTTGATGGCGATTCACTTCTACTTGCTCTGCATGAGCTGGCAATATCCACAACATCTGCCTGCACTTCGGCTAGTCAGCAACCTTCTTATGTTCTGCGGGCTATAGGGTTGGATGATGAATTGGCTCATAGCTCAGTTCGTCTTTCCTGTGGTCGTTTTACAACAGAGGAACAAGTGAAACATACTATTGCTATCATTCGTCAACAAGTAAACCATTTACACGAAATATCACCACTATGATGTATAATGAACTAGTAGAATTTTGTTTTTTTTCCCCGAAACACGTTGGTGTTATTGATCTATCAGAACCATTAAGTGTTCATGATCGGGTCGGCGAGTCAGGACGCGGGGATGTCTTGGATTTTTATTTATTATGTGACAAACAGGGATTCGTACTTAAGGCCCGTTTTAAAGCCTACGGTAATCCCTATTTAGTTGCAGCAGCAGAGTTAATCTGTCAGCAGTTAGAAGGGAGCAAGATTCAGGATCATCCAAACATTGATCATGTTTGGTTGGTGAAGCAATTGGAGATCCCGAAAACACGGTATCCGGTGGCTTTGCAAATTGAAGATGGTTACCGAGAAGTAGTAATGAAAATGAAACTAAAATTAAGTGAGGAAAAATAATGTCTGAGGTGATGCAACATATAAGTGACTTGGTCACCGGTGTTACTTTAAGTGAGGCTGCCAAACGTCACATTCTCTCTTATCTCAGTAAGCAAAAAGACAGCAAAGGGATTCGCCTGTCAGTCAAAAAAACAGGTTGTTCTGGGTTATCTTATGTGGTGGATTATGTTGTAGCTCCCCAAGACAATGATATTGTCCAGCCATTGACGGATGAGTACCAACTTTGCATCGACAAAGGCAGTTATCCTTATATTAAAGGCATGCATGTTGATTATGTAAAACAGGGATTAAATTATAAATTTGTTTTCAATAATCCTAACCAAAAAGGACAATGCGGATGTGGTGAAAGTTTTACAGTTGATTAAAGACTTAGAAGCTAAAGGACAGGAGAATCTATTAGTAACTGCCTCCCACAAAAGGGGGGCTAACTTCTTATCTTAACAAGATATTCGGATAGAGAGTACCTAACCTATCTTAAATAGAAAAAGCTCAATCAAGATCCTAAACAAACGTTAGGATCGTTCTCGATTAAATTTCCTAAAAATAAGCACTTTTGCTATCTCAAAAAGTAAAAAATTTGTAAAAACGAGCACTAATGACCCAGAAATGCGTTGTTCGTGCAAAAATTGCTTGAAAAAATCCTCATTTTTACTTAAGCTTCCCTTAATAAATGAATATCATTGAAACAATGTTTACATACTTTGTGATATTTGTTAGTATATCGAGCATGATGTTCAGTCTGTGACTGAGTGGAATAGGTAATTTTATTTTGTGTTGGAGAGAGGATATGAGTGCAGTTATGCAACAAGTTGAACAACATAATGAAGCGTTAACCCAACAAGTGATTGGGGCTGTAAAGGGCTATCTAACTACAGTTGGTAATAAAGATAGCAATCTAAATCTTTATCAATTGATTGTTGAAGAAGTTGAGGCCCCTCTGTTTCGTACGGTTATGGAATTGACTCGTTACAATCAATCAAAAGCCGCTAGAGTGCTTGGCGTGAGCCGCGGTACATTGCGTACCAAGCTAAAGCGTTATTTTGATGATGAATTTATTGGTACTCGCGGATAATTATCAATTTCAATTCGTATATTCTATAAATAGGGTTCAGCAATTGCCTGGTCTTTGACTGGGCATTTTGCTAATATTGATTACAAAGTCGGTCAGGCAATCGCTCTTTGTCAAACAAGGAGAGGAAAGTCCGGGCTCCATAGGGTAAAGTGCCAGGTAATGCCTGGGAGGCGCGAGCCTACGGAAAGTGCCACAGAAAATATACCGCCTGTCTTGTGCTTAGCACAGCAGGTAAGGGTGAAATGGTGCGGTAAGAGCGCACCGCACGGTTGGCAACAGTCGTGGCAGGGTAAACCCCACTCGGAGCAAGACCAAATAGGAATCCTACTAGCGCTGCTAGAACGTATGACCCGTACGGGATTCGGGTAGGTCGCTTGAGGCATGTGGTGACACATGTCCTAGATGAATGATTGTCCATGACAGAACCCGGCTTATCGACCGACTTTTTTCTCTTGATTCTCATGATAACTAGACTTACTATCGCTAAGAGCTACTGCCATCAACTTAATGGCAGCTGTTCTCTCATTCTTTTAATGGCTGAGTCATAACCATGATGCTATGTATCGATGTTGGTAATTCCCATATTTATGGCGGTGTATTTACTGGAGATGAAATCCGTCTTCGTTTTCGACATACTTCACAGGTCAGTACCTCTGATGAATTAGGTATTTTCCTGAAGTCGGTATTGCGAGAGAACCAATGTTCCCCTGAGACCGTTAATGAAATTGCCATCTGCTCAGTCGTCCCTCAATTGGATTATTCTTTACGCTCTGCTTGTTTAAAATACTTTTCAGTAGACCCCTTTTTTCTGCAAGCTGGAGTAAAAACTGGTCTTAATATTAAATATCGTAATCCAGTTGAAGTAGGAGCGGATAGAATTGCTAATGCGATTGCTGCAACGCACACTTATCCAGGAACAAATATCATTGTTATCGACTTTGGCACAGCAACCACTTTTTGTGTGATTACAGCACAAAAAGCTTATTTGGGTGGTGCGATTTTACCTGGTGTTCGTTTAGCGGTCGATGCTCTAGCCACCAAAACAGCTAAGCTTCCAGTCGTTGAAATTGTAAGAACTGATCAAGTGGTGGGGCGCTCTACAATTGAAAGTATTCAGTCTGGGGTGTTTTATGGCGCTTTAGGTGCATGTCGTGAATTAATTACTCGTACTAAAGAAGATATATTTGCAGGACAAGACGTATTGGTATTGGCCACAGGCGGATTTGCTTCTCTATTTGAAAAGCAAGGGATTTACGATTATTTAGTCCCTGACTTGGTTTTACAGGGTATCCGCCTGGCGGCAATGCTTAACAATCCTAATAGAATTGAATGGTAGTAACACGCTGATATGCTAATCCAGTTGTAACTCTGTTGTATTCCAAAACGTAACTATTTGTTCACCCGACTTCCCGTGATCAAGCCACGGTAATTCGAGGCACTAAAAATTCTTAACTTGGCAGTGGTCCGAGGGTTACATGAACAAAATATTTCATTCTGTATTTTTTAAATACAATTGTCTTTGCACGGAATGTCATTTGTCTATTTTTTTACACAAAAAGTGGATCTAGGGGTTGACGCTTGGGAAATAGTGTTTCTATAGTGTATAAAAGTGGGTTAAAATACAAAAAAAGTGGAGAATTGTGGGAAGCCGCCGGCGAGCCACAAAATAAAGACTATGTTTCGTGGAATTAATGCCATCACCATTGACGGAAAAGGGCGTCTCGCAGTGCCCACGCGATACCGTGAAACTTTAGCAGGGGATATGGATAAAGCTCCCTTGGTGGTGACCATTGATACGGAAGAAACCTGTTTACTGCTTTATCCGGCATCAGAATGGCAAGTTATTGAAAACAAGTTGCAAAATTTACCTAGCTTTAATGCTGCAGCCCGTCGTATACAAAGGCTATTAATCGGGCATGCAACGGATGTGGAATTAGATAGTAATGGGCGCGTGCTGCTGCCCCCCTTATTAAGAGAGTATGCCCATCTCGATAAGCGGGTAGTAATGATTGGGCAAGGTAATAAATTTGAGGTTTGGGATGAAGCATTATGGCAGTCCAGACGTGAGCAGTGGCTGGCTGACGAAGCATCTGGTGAAGGTGGTGGATTGCCTGATGAAATGAAAACCTTTTCTCTCTGATGGAAATGATTATGACGGCGCACCAATCTGTATTGTTGCATGAAGCTTTAGAAGGCTTAGCTATCAAGGCAGATGGAATCTATATCGATGGCACTTTTGGTCGAGGTGGTCATAGCCGTGAGATTTTGCGCCATCTGTCAGAATCAGGGAAATTGATTGCGATCGATAAAGATCCTGAGGCAGTTGCTTATGCAAAACAACATCTTACCCATGATAAGCGCTTTTATATCTACCACGGTTCATTTGCGAAACTTGCGGATTTTGCCAAACAGGCGAATGTCTATGGCAAGGTAAACGGTATTTTATTGGATCTGGGGGTATCTTCCCCCCAGCTTGATGATCCCACTCGAGGGTTTAGTTTTACACGACAAGGTCCATTGGATATGCGTATGGATCTTGAGCAGGACCTTGATGCTGCTCAATTTATTAATGAGGCGGAAGCCGACGAGATGGCTGCTATTTTCAGAGAATATGGTGAAGAACGTTTTGCTGGGCGTATAGCGAGAGCCATTGTGGCAGCACGTGCCGAGTCACCCATTGAAACGACGGGAGACTTGGCTGAGATTGTTAAACAAGCCAATCCGAAATGGGAAAAACATAAACATCCTGCAACACGCGTATTTCAAGCAATACGTATTCATATTAACCAGGAGTTAAATGATTTAACGACTTGTTTGGAAGCTGCAATGGATGTTTTAGCTGTTGGCGGTCGTTTAGTGGTTATTAGTTTTCACTCCTTAGAAGATCGGATTGTGAAGCAATTTATGCGCGATAAAGAGCAAGGGCGAAGATTACCTTCTGGTGTTCCGGTACGTCATGAGGAGATCAAAACAAACTTTAAAAAAATAGGCAAAGCGATAAAGGCAAGTGCTCAAGAGGTAAAAGAGAATATTAGAGCGCGAAGCGCGGTTTTAAGAATAGGGGAGAAAATAGCATGAACGCAGCAGCTAGAGCGATTCATCAAAGCAATCTTTTTAATGGACATCTAACAGATATGCGTCTCTCAAAACAGCTTTGTTTTATTTTATCATTATTGTTGGCGGTGTTGGTTAGTGCATTGGCTGTAGTTTATGTCACTAATGAACATCGTGTAGGTTTTAGTGAATTGCAGCGTTTGGAGCATCAAGCTCAACAATTGCAATTACAATGGGGACAATTGTTGCTTGAGCAAGCGAGCCTAGCAACTCCTGGAAGAGTAGAGCAACTTGCAGTAGAAAAATTGCATATGAAATTGCCTTTAGACAAAGATACTTATGTGTTGCAAACCCGATGAAGCATAGACGTCACCAAGCACGCCTAATGGTTGTATCGTGCTTTTTTTTGGTATTATTAGTTGCTCTTTTATGGCGAATGCTTGATTTGACCGTCTTGCATCGTCAGTTTTTACAAGGCCAAGGGGATGCACGAAGTGTTCGCATTGTAGATATTCCTGCTTATCGAGGAATGATAACGGACAGACAAGGAACACCATTGGCTGTCAGTACTCCTGTGCAATCTGTTTGGGTAAATCCCAAGATCTTCGCTCCAGATGCACAACAGCTGGCTGAATTATCCAGTCTGCTTAAAATTTCTCCTAAAATCTTGTTGTCCCAAGTAAAAAAAGCCGTTGGCCGAGAATTCCTCTATTTAAGCCGTCAGTTAACACCGATGCTCGCCAAAAAAATTGCGCAGCTGCAAATTCCAGGATTAAATTTTCAACAAGAATTCAAAAGATACTATCCAGCGGGTGATAGCACTGCGCAATTACTTGGGTTTACAAATATTGATGACATTGGTATCGAAGGGTTGGAATTGGCCTATCAAGATTGGTTAATGGGTATAAATGGCAAAAAACGCGTTTTAAAGGACCGGATGGGGCAGATCATCGAGGAACTTGGTGTGGTTAGGGAACCTCGCCCGGGGCATGAGCTGGTATTAAGTATCGATAGTCGTATTCAATATTTAGCCTATCACGAATTACAAAATACTTTGGAAAAATTTGCAGCAAAATCGGGTTCCGTGGTTGTTGTTGATACAACAAATGGCGAGATTCTCGCAGCTGCAAATGCACCTTCCTTTAATCCTAATGCACGTGGTCGTTACACCCATGACAGTTATCGTAACAAGGCAATCACCGACATGTTTGAACCAGGATCAGTGATTAAACCGTTTAGTATTGCGAGTGCTCTAGGGAGTGGTCTGTTCAAACCTGATACCATCATTGATACTCGTCCAAGTTGGATGATCGTTCATGGTCACACCGTTCGTGATATCCGTAATTATGGCGTGTTAGATGTTACCGGCGTGTTACAGCACTCCAGTAACGTGGGTATAACAAAGATGATTTTGCAAAGTCCACCCGAGCAGTTAATTGGTCTTTTGCAGCGCAGTGGTTTTGGACAAAGAACAGAAAGTGGCTACCCAGGAGAAAGTGAGGGGGCAATTGTTGATGTTAAAGATGCCAATCCTTTTGTACTTGCTACCATAGGCTTTGGTTATGGTCTTTCAGTAACTGCTTTACAACTAGCAAAAGCTTATCTTATTTTTGCTAACCATGGTCGAGCTTTACCTGTGACACTAATACATAATCAGCCCACTACCTTGGGAGCGCAAGTTTTGGATGAAAAAACGGCTAACCAAGTCCTGTTAATGATGGAGGCTGTGCTTGGCAATGAAGGCACTGGTAAACAGGCCCGAGTTCCTGGTTACCGTGTGGCCGGTAAAACAGGTACAGCGAGAATTGCTGGGAAAAATGGTTATGAAGCCAATCGCCACATAGCAAGCTTTGCCGGAATTGCTCCCGTGTCTAATCCACGGTTAGTTGTTGTCGTTGTTATTCACGAACCTACGCGAAACAGTTATTATGGTGCTGCAGTTGCTGCACCTCTTTTTGCTCAGGTTATGTCAGGTGCATTGCGTATTTTGGAGGTTCCACCTGATAAAACGACGATGTGAGATTAAATGTGGGATTAAAATGAAACTTACAGAACTAATAAAACCCTGGATTGATTCCGCGATCCCTGATTGTGAAATTTTAGGGCTTGAGAATGACAGTCGTAAGATAAAACCAGGCTTTTTATTTTTTGCTTACCCTGGTGCGCAAACCGATGGTCGCTTATTTATTTCCCAGGCTATTCACGCAGGTGCTCAAGCTGTTCTCTATGAGCCGCAAAATTGGCCACAAGATGTTGAGCTGCCGACAAAATTAAATGCTCTTCCTTTCCCGGACGTTGCACAAAAACTGGCAGACATCGCCAGTCGTTTTTATGGTTATCCTACAAAGGAATTAATGGTTACAGGTGTCACTGGCACCAATGGCAAAACGACGATTGCTTATCAACTGGCACAGGCCCATGATTTATTAGGAGAGAAAGCTGCTTATATAGGGACTATAGGGCAGGGTAGAGTTAACAGCTTATCGACCTTGATAAATACAACACCAGATGCTCTTTGTCTTCAACATCTTTTTGCAACTTATCGAGAAAATGCAATCAAGCAGGTATGTATGGAAGTCTCCTCCCATGCGCTTTCTCAGGAGCGTGTGGAGGCTATCGAGTTCCAGCAAGCGATTTTTACAAACCTAACCCATGAACATCTGGATTACCATATAACTATGGAGGCCTATGCACAGGCAAAAGCGTTGTTGTTTGCCAAGCCAACGCTAAAATGGGCTATTGTCAATCAGGATGACAACCATGGTCAGTTAATGAGAAATGCGGTGTCTTCGCCATCTTGTCAGATCATTAGCTATGGTTTTAAAGATAATGCTGATGTGCGGGTCATTGATTGGAGAGTGGCTATAACTGGCAGTCGTTGTGAAATCGTCTCTCCCTGGGGACAAGTGCAATTACATTTCAATACCTTGGGTTTTTTTAATGTTTACAATTCACTAGCTGTTTTCTCAAGCCTCTTGGCTCATGGATATCCTATCAATAAGGTTATTCCCGTGATGGCAAAATTAACAGCGGCGCCTGGACGAATGGAGATTGTATCGCAAGAACCTTATATTCTTGTTGATTATGCCCATACACCTGATGCTTTGGAAAATGTATTGGCAACATTAAATAAAATGAAAGAAGGTAGGATCTTGGTTGTATTTGGTTGTGGTGGGGATCGCGATAAGAAGAAACGACCAATGATGGGACGCATCGCTAGCCAATACGCTGATATTGCTATTATTACTAGCGACAACCCACGTACCGAGGCTCCCACAGTCATTATTGATGAAATTGCAGCAGGAATTGTTCCTGATGCTGATGTTTACAAAATTGTCGATCGCGAGAAAGCAATTGAGAAAGCAATTGCTTTAGCAAACAAAGACGATATTATCGTGGTTGCCGGTAAAGGGCACGAAGACTATCAACAAATAGGAACGACCCGTTTCTCATTTTCAGATCAAGTGGTTATACGGAGATTGATTAATAAACAGCTAGCTTAATCATTGACTATCCTTTGCCCAGTATTTGGAGCAATTTTTCATTGCCTTCTAAATCATCAGCATAAGTAAAAAAATCATGACGATAGTCATGTGCTTTACGTAAACTCAAGAAGGTTGATTCGAGATCGTTAGTATTCTTTAAAATGTCAGTTTCAAAACTCGGATTGTAAAGAGATAAGACGTAGTCTTGCCAGCTTAGTTTGGCAGTAAAAGTCGGTGGCTCATGAGGGGATGATAAGATGTTCTTAGGAGGAAATAGTTGGTAAAGTCCATGCAATTTTTCACTAATCATCATCACAGCAGCATATTTTGCCTCAATGCTATGACCTGCTATATGCGGAGTACATAAAGTGGCGAGATTAACAATTGCAGCATTTAGGGAGGGTTCATTGTTAAAGACGTCGGTACAGTAAAGCCTTGGGTATTTTGAGTGCAATAAGTCTTTCTCGTTCACAATCCCACCTCGAGAAGTATTGATGATTACGCATCCAGGTTTTAATTGTTTGAGTAAGTTTTCATTGATTAAGTTAAGGCTTGGATAAGGTGGAGCAGTATGTAGGTTGGCATGTATTGAGATTAAATCGCAATCCAATACCTCCTCTAAAGAGCTGCTCTGAAAATTGGCATCAAGTCTTGCTTTTGGAGGATCGTAGAAAATAACCTGTAGATCGGCTGCTTTTAAGCGTTCGGCTACTTTTGTGCCTACCTTTCCAGCGCCTATTACAGCGGCTTTTGTTCCTTGAAAACCTTTATAGATCATTAAAAAAGCCAAACTTGCGATAATGTAGTCGGCCACAGCAGGTGCGTTGCTCCCCTTGGCATCAATGAGATGGATGCCACGTTGCTTTAGGTAGGCTTCATCGATGTGGTCAACACCGCTGCTCGCGGTGGCAACATAGCTGAGCGAAGAATTCTGTAATAATGCTTGGGTTACTTTAAGGGTGGATCGACAAAGTAAGATTTGCTGATCGTTAAGCAAGAGCGGAATTTCCTTGGCATCGTGATATAAGGTTAGTTCAAAAGGGCCAGGAAACGCTGCATGTAAACCTGGCAATGTGGCATCTGCAAGAATTTTCATAAGTTATATAAATTACGAAGAGCTATTAATGACCATTGAATAGGGGGATTAATGAGCCAACCTAAAATACCTGTAAAGATGAGAATGAGTAAAATAATGATCCCAAATGGTTCAATTTTTTCATAGAGCGTAGCAAGATGCGGAGGAAGGAGACTAGAAACAATGCGGCTTCCGTCTAAAGGAGGAATAGGTATCAAATTAAGATAAGCCAATAACAGATTAATGATGATTCCCGCACGAGCGGTAAGCAAAGTAAATAAAGCAATGTTTGATACTTGAGGATTAAGTAGCAAAGCTAATTTCAATAAAGCCGCCCATAGGAGTGCCATTAACAAATTTGACAACGGTCCTGCAGCTGTGGTGAAGGCCACATCGCGACGTGGGTGACTGAACTGTGAGGCATCGATCGGTACTGGTTTTGCCCAACCAAACACAAAATTAAATTGGCTTAATAGGAGCACTATAATCGGGATGAGAATCGTGCCTATAAGGTCAATGTGGCGAAAAGGGTTAAAGCTTAAACGCCCCAGCATTTTTGCTGTTGTGTCCCCTAAGCGGTATGCTACCCATGCATGCGCTGCTTCGTGTAGGGTAATAGCGAATAAAACAGGAAGCAACCAGATAGCTATTTGTTGAACAGCGGTTAATTCAAGCATGCTAGGAAAGGAATAAGGAAATTTAACATATTAACGGATAGTGAGGTTCCTACTCAAGTTATAATCATACCTAGGACAGCCGCATCTTATGGTTAATTAACATCCTCTGACGTCGTTGCGAACGAAGTGAAGCAATCCAGAACTGAATTTTTAACGAGGCATCGATCTGGGTTGCTTCACTTCGTTCGCAATGACGGCGAATTGTTTTAATTTTATTGTTATGCGTTGCCCTCTGCCTGTCAGGAAATGAATGGAATTTTGCTCATGGTTCTTATATTATTCCTTCTTTTGCATGGATATACGTTGCATAAAGTCCAGCATTATCTCTTACTAACTCTATTTTCTTTGCTACTTTTTCTTCCTGGCATCATCGCCATGCCGGTAACAGATAGAGACGAAGCACATTTTGCTCAAGCCAGCCGACAAATGTTACAAACTGGCCAGTATTTTCAGGTTCGTTTCCAAGATAAGACACGTTTTCAAAAACCGCCCGGGATAAATTGGTTGCAAGTTGTCAGTGTCAGCGTATTTAGTGATGCTGAATCTAAAGCAATATGGCCTTATCGCCTACCTTCAGTATTGGGGGCACTATTTTCAGTGCTCTTATTCTATTTTTTTGCTCACCAATTTGTTGGTCGAAGCACAGCCTTATTAGCTTCAGCCTTGTTAGCTACTGCTTTGCTATTCGTTGTTGAAGCGCATTTGGCGGTGACAGATGCTTCTTTGCTATCGGCTGTTTTATTGATGCAAGGAGCTCTTTGGTATTGTTATGATAAAGGACTAAGGGGGGAGAATGTTCACTGGATTTGGGCATTATGTTTTTGGTTTGCTATGGCTTACGGCATGGTTTTAAAAGGTGTCACCCCGTTAGTAGGCCTTCTCACAATTTTAGCCTTATGCATTATAGAAAAGCGTGTGAATTGGTTGCGAGGGTTGCGACCATGTCGTGGGTTGTTATTTTTTATTCTCCTTACTCTGAAATGGTTATTGATGCTGAATGCCGCAGAAAATAGCAATTATTTAATGCAGATGATTCATAAAGACTTGTTACCTAAATTACAAGGAGGGCATGAGTCCCATGGCAGACCACCTCTGTTTCATCTTGCTATCCTACCTTTAACCTTCTGGCCTGCATCACTGTTTTTGTGGCAAGGCGGCGTCTATGCCACAGTCAATCGGCATCAAAAGACAGTAAAGTTTCTATTGGCTTGGCTTTTGCCCACTTGGCTTTTTTTTGAGATCATGCCTACGAAGTTGCCACAATATGTATTACCCACTTTCCCAGCTATTGCTTTGCTTTGTGCATTGGCTATTAATCATACTCAGACTGATCACATCACTCAAAGAGGAAAGTGGTTGCATTTTTTACAGCTAATGTGGGGGTTATTGTCCTTAGGTCTAGCGTTCGTTTTGGCTCTACTTCCTTATCTCGTTTTGCATAAAATTCCTATGCTCAGTTTTATTATTTTTGGTGGGATTTCGGTATTGACCTTGATTGCCATCTATTTCTCCTGGCAAGGTGCTTATCACCGCTCCTGTGTGGCAGTTTTTCTGGCATCACTTTTAGTCTATCCCATTATTTTTAACAAACTTCTGCCGCAATTAGAGCCTGTGTGGCTTGCTCGTAATGCTGCCCAGCTCATCGAGATAAAGAAAATTTCGCAGCAAAAACCTCTATTAGTTGTAGGATTTGCAGAACCCAGTTTGGTCTTTAATTTGAATACCAAACTGGTCAAATACAGTGACGGTACCGAGGCTAAGCAAATAATAAAAAATGACATAACGCGTCTAGCATTAATTGATGGTATTATTCTAAACGAATGGGAGAAAGGTGGACTCACATTGTCCATCGTAGCCCAGACCAAGGGGTTTAATTATACGAAAGGTCGCTGGGTTGAGCTCTTTTTAGTGGCCAGAAGAGGAGAAATAAATGTCGCCATTTGATCGCTTGTTAGGGGTAATGACCAAACCTGGCATCATGTTAAGTTATATCGGTTTAATCGTATTATCTTTTCTCTATTTCGACAAACCCATCGCTGAATATTTCTACAACCTTGATATAAGGGCACACTTGGCTTTGATCGGGTGGCTGACCAAATTAGGATTGGGTATGGTCTGGTTGCCTGTTTTGTTTATTGCTGCTCTTTTTTTTCGTTATATTTATGCAAATCGTGAATATGAAGTACGGGCTTGGTTTTTATTTATGTGCGTTGCAATCCCTAGCGCCATTTGTGGATTTTTGAAAGTGCTTTTCGGGCGTGCACGGCCAAATTTATGGCTGCACAATGATCTATTTGGCTTTTATGGTTTGCAACTGCATTCTCCTTTTTGGTCTTTTCCTTCAGGTCACACAACCACCATAATGAGCCTCGTTTTTGGCTTAAGTATCGTGTTTCCAAGATATGCTTATGCATTGATGTTGACTGGAATAACGGTTGCTATTTCCCGTGTATTGTTAACCCATCATTATTTAAGTGACATTCTAGCTGCAAGTTATTTGAGCTTATTAGAAATAGGCATTTTGCTTTGCTTTTTACGGCGCAAATCGTGGCTGGCACCTGCATGGGGACATACAGTATAATGTGGGACATTTAATCATTTGGATAGAAGTCAATGCCCACAAACACGCAGATGGATGTTTCCATAATCATCCCTGTTTATAATGAAGTAGATAATGTGGAAGCTCTTTATAAAGAAATCGCAGCTGCCCTTTCTCTGGAGCGATTTATCTATGAAGTCATTTTTATTGACGATGGGAGTACCGATGGTACGGCGGAACGTTTAAGGCTTTTGTCACAAAATTTACCAAACTTAAGGGTGCTCTATCATAGAAGAAATTTTGGCCAAAGTGCGGGTTTACTAAGTGGAGCAAAGGCTGCTCAATATTCAATGTTGGTGACTTTAGATGGTGATGGTCAAAATGATCCTCATGATATACCTCGTCTTTTTGAGCAACGAAAGGATGCGCGAACTGTTGTGTTGGGTATTCGCAAAAAAAGAGATGACAATATCTTGCGACGGCTATCGTCACGAATCGGCAATGGTGTCCGTAAGCGTTTACTCAATGATGATTGTCCTGATACAGGGTGTAGCTTAAAGCTATTCCCTCGAGATGCTTTTTTGGCCTTACCTCACTTCAATCATTTTCACCGCTTCCTACCTGCTCTATTCAAGAGAGCAGGATTTAGACTGATTAATCTTCCCGTTAATCATCGTCCCCGACGACACGGTGTTTCAAAATATGGCATCATGAATCGTTTATTCGTAGGTATATATGATTTAATTGGCGTTCGCTGGTTATTAAAGCGTCCGTGTGCACCGGAGGTTTCTACAAATGAGAACTGAATACCTTTGGCTAGGGCTTGGTTTAATTGGGCAGGGTGTTTTTTCTGCGCGTTTTATTGTGCAGTGGCTAGTTAGCGAAAGAGAGAAGAAAAGTATCATCCCAGTTGCATTTTGGTATCTCAGCCTATTTGGAGGGTTAACACTGTTGGTGTATTCAATTTATAAGCAAGATCCTGTATTCATTCTTGGTCAGTCAACAGGTGTGTTCATCTATACAAGGAACTTATACCTTATCCATCGAGAAAGGGCTTCACGTATTGCTAAACTAAATCGCATGAGTCAAAAAGGGGTGTCTTGACTTCTTGCTATTTCTTTAAATTATAAAAAGTAGCCTGGGCCCGAAGGGCTGAAACCCGGGTTTCATTCGTTTCACCCAGGCTTATCTGATGATTCATAAATTTGCATAAAAGTGTACCCGCCTATTACTGTTTTTCGTTTAGTGTCTTCAATCAATCTGACGTTACTTGCATGCATTTGATCATGAGCGTATACCCAGAAAGGAATCTCCTTTCCCTTCCAAATGAGTAAACATTGACCCTGAGGTAGGTGATATTTGTTAATGGAGGTTAGTAACCATACATTTTTGTGAGCTAGAGTAGATGTAAGATTACCTAATAGCCAATAAGAATCTGAAACAATCCAGTCTATGTGATGAGAAGAATCGTATTTAAGGAGTTCAATTATTGCCTGTAAGGGTTTTTGTTTGTTCTTGCTTTGTTCAAAGTGATGACTAAGGATTAAAATCATCAAGAAGATAACTTCGATTAGGAGGCTCAAACTTACAAACTTAAGAATTCGTGTTTTTAAATCAGGACAATATTTAACCTGACTGAGATAAAAGACCGGGAAAAGAAATAAAAGAGGAATCAGCCAACGTGTCTTAAAGGCATGCATATCACCGATAATGACTGTCAAGAATAAGACGGGTAAGAGAATGATATGATATCGATGCAATAATCTATTGGCTATTTTCTCAGATAGATTGATTTGTCTTTTTGGGAAAAAAAAACATAAAGTCACAAAAGCAGGTAGGCTAAATATCAACACGACGATGGTTAATTCTCCCATCCCTTGTCTAAGTGAAGTAGCATTTGGATGCAATTTGTAGATGCTAGATAATGCAATGTGTGGCTCTTTCCAAAGCCACCATAAGTAGGGACAGGTGAGTAAGAGTGCCAATAGTAAGCTGTAAATCATGTAAGGATGGATAAATTTTTTGCGGAATTCTTTTAATGAAAGAGCACTAGTCAAAAGAACAACCAAAAATAGTAGGTAGTTAAATTTTGCAAGCAGTCCTGCAGCGAGAATACAGCCAAATAGAGTGTACCAAATATATTTCGAGAAGCGTTCTGGAATAATCATCCAATACCATGTTAAGCAGGCAGTGAGTAACGCTAAAATAGAGTGCGTATTGTCTTTGATGAGATCAAGGCCGATTGCTGGAATAAGAGTCCATGAGAGCGTAGCACACCAGGCCAATAGAAGCGTTTCGCAGTGAATCTTGCAGATTAAATGAAAAAAATAAAGGCAAAAAAAGAACAAGCTACATTTTAGGAGTGTTAAGGAAAACAAATTAACACCCAATGCCTTAAAGAAAAGATATTGCAGCCAAGTATATAAAGGTGGTTGACCAGGATAGCCTGGAAGTAATTCCTGGGCCAGCATGACTTGTTCGGATTCATCGAGTAAAAGGATTTGGCCACGGAAAAAAATTCTGATGAGAAGAATGGTTAAGCTAAAAAGAAACAGGATAATTGCAGGATGCCCAAGCCAATAACCGTCTTTTTTCATATTAAATATCCGTATTGCTTGCAAAGCTTACATTAGTTAAAACGCAGCATTATACGATTTTAGCAGCCTGGATGCAGTGAGGCGCTGATTGATCCTCTCACTTTTTGAGCTCTCGGAGCCTTCTTGCCAGAAATATCTCATTAGCTTTTTTTTACTCTTTCTTTTAAGCTGTATCTGTATCAATACAGAATATGCCTTTAAGCTTGTGATGAACAGGGAGCAGGTAATCATGAACTTTGAAAAGGACTTAGAGGAACTCATTGCTGTTTATGCCATTTATGATAAGGAACTTAATATTTATAAAGACAAAAAATCCTTAGGCATTGAAGAAAAACAAAAAATTGAAGCAATGTTGATTGCTTTAATCTCTCAATACCTTTCTCAGGATGGATTAGAGGACAAAGATAGGATTACCCATCATTCAAAAAAACTGCAAAGGTTTTTTCATCCAGACAAATACCTAACCAGTTCCCCCGAAAATAAGTGGCTGCAAGATACGCTATATCCCACAGAGACAAGCAAGGGAGGGACTTGTTTTAATTTGGTGAAATTATGTGAGAAGAAATTAAAAAACCCTGAATTGCCTGAGTTCCATCTTGAAAATATAACAACGATGGAGGCTTTGATTACACGTTTAGAGCGAGATAAGGAGTATGCAACGACATATACGGAGCGTGCCTTGTTGGAGAGTATATTAACAATGCTCAGGTCAGCAGGTAACTATAATAGTCAGATGGACGACAAAATCCCGATCATTTGGGCAAAACGGTTGACACAGCTAATGCCTTATCTTACGACAGGCTATTGTGTAAGTTATTTTCTAAAAGAATTGGCCTTATTGTATGCAGTTACCTTTACCCTAACGAAGAGTGGTCAATGGTTTGAACATTCCAGTTCAACGCATTTGCAGATGGTGGGACAAGTAATGCATGTATTTAGTGACACCATTTTTGCTGCAGTAACTGCACTCATAGCCAGACTAACAGAATTGAATATTTTTATGGTTCGAGGAGCGATTAATTTAGGTATTGATGCGAGTGGGGGGCTTTATAAATTACTTGCAGCTCCGAGAGTTCCAAATGATGCAACAAACAATAGTAGAGCGCTCATCTTAGCTCCCCAAGATTTATTTGGTGGCTTACGTTTTACAACATTTGAATTAAAGTTATTAGCAATGGGGCTTGAGGAGAAAGCGAAGCAATTGAAGAATCAATGGTTACTTGGTTGGCGAGCAGGAAGCATAAAGTATGCTGCGATAAAAGAAACATTACAAGCTCTGCAACGATTAGACAGCACTGACGTGGATCTAAGCACTAAATTAGATGAAGCGGAGAAGATTATAAAAGAGCTAGCCAAGAATCAAAAAGTAAATGTCAATGGAAGTGGAACGAACAAGACTATTAAGATGGCTCAAATGACTTTAGTGAGGCTTAAGAAGCCAAAACCTGCGGAAGAAGAAAGAAGCCTTATCCATTGCGACGAAATGATTTCCCTTACCTGAGTTCAGTAGCAATGGATTTAAGTTAAGCGCTTAAGTTTCTAACTCGGTTCAGTCTGAGATCTCTGTGGCGCAATAATTAACATATAGTTGTAAATTTAAACAAAACGCTTTAGCTTAACACCGTTCGGTTCAGTGACTCCTACTTAAAGCTATTTGCATTCTTGTGAATTTGGCTGATAATGCAAGGATTTGCTTTTTTGAGATAACCATGATCATTTCAGTTTATGGGGCAGGCTATGTAGGATTGGTTTCTGCTGTATGTCTGGCCAAGCTCGGATATCAAGTGATTTGTGCTGATATCGATGAGCACAAGATTCACATGTTACTAGAGGGCAAATGTCCCATATATGAAGATGGACTTCCAGAATTGTTGGAAGAACAACTAAATAAACGGCTTATGTTCACCAATAACCTGGTTGAAGCAATAAAGAAAGCAGAGATCCACATTATTGCAACGGGGACCCCAAGCTTGCCTGATGGCAGTGCTGATTTGTCCCAGGTTTTTGCCGTAGCTACTATGATCGCTCAAGAGGCGGATATTGACGGGATCTTGGTTATCAAATCCACTGTTCCAGTCAGAACGGGTGATGCAGTTCAAACTCACGTCGAGGAGGAGCTTTTACGTGGTGGAAAAACGATTAAGCTCGCAGTATGTGCTAATCCTGAGTTCTTACGTGAAGGAACAGCTGTCTATGATTTCTTGCATGCAGATAGAATCGTTATAGGAGGGGAAGATAAGAAGGCTCTTGATGTCCTTAAGAGGATTTATCAACCTCTTGTTGATAAAGGTATCCCACTTCTGTGTATGAATCGGCGTTCTGCCGAGCTTACGAAATATGCTAGCAATGCTATGCTGGCCTTAAGAATTAGCTTTATCAATTATATCAGTCAACTTGCAGAAGCACTTGATGCCAATGTTGATGAGATCCGCCAGGGTATAGGGTTTGATCATCGTATTGGTCCTCATTTCTTGTTCCCTGGCATAGGTTACGGAGGTTCTTGTTTCCCTAAGGATGTCCGCGCTTTAATACAAATTGCAAAGTCAATCGATATGAATGTCGATTTTTTGGAAGCTATCGAGAATGTTAACCAATGGCAAAAAGATTGGGTCTTCAAGCAGGTGTCCAAACATTTTCATCATAATCTCAAGGGATTAACAATTGGTCTCTGGGGTTTGTCATTCAAACCTGGAACAGATGATTTGAGGGAGGCAAGCAGTCTTGTGATCATTGATTCATTGCTTTGTGCTGGGGTGCAACTTAGGGTATATGATCCGGTAGCCATGCCTGCTGCAAAAAAAATATTAGAAGGAACCATCATATGGTGCGAGTCTGCAGAAGAGGTGCTTGATGGTGGTGTGGACGCTTTAGTTATTGCAACTGAATGGCTGGAGTTTAAAAATTTTTGCTTGCGTACCCTGAAGGATAAATTAGGTAAAGCACCACTCATTGATGGTCGTAATTGCTTTGATTTGTCCAAAGTGGCTTTTGCAGGATTGTCTTATTATTCTGTTGGACGTCCTTTGGTCATGGATGGGCAGCAGATGAGGAGTAGGTAGAGGATGCCAATAAAAAAAGCTGTTTTCCCCGTCGCAGGCATAGGTTCTCGCTTTTTGCCAGCAACAAAGGCCAACCCTAAAGAAATGCTACCTATTGTTGATAAGCCCTTGATTCAATATGCTGTTGAGGAAGCTGTGCGTGCTGGAATTAATCATATGATTTTTATCACCAGCTCTAGCAAACGAGCCATCGAAGACCACTTTGATAATCATTTTGAATTAGAAAAGCGCTTGGAAGAGCAGGGTAAAGAGAACCTTTTAGAGGTCGTAAAAAGCGTTTCCCCACCAGGTATCCAATTTACTTATGTTCGACAAAATCAACCTTTGGGGTTAGGTCATGCCATATTGTGTGCCGAGCATGTGGTCGGTGACGATCCCTTTGCTATTCTACTCGCTGATGATTTAATCGATGACTCCAGGTTGCCATGTCTAGCTGCTATGACAGAGCATTTTGAAAGAGATCAATTGTCCGTTTTGGCCGTTCAGCCAGTTCCTTGGCGTGATGTCAATCAATATGGGGTCGTTAAGGTCGTTGATGCCGAGGAAAATTATTCCACTATACTTGCAATGATAGAGAAGCCAAAGAGAGAATTAGCGCCTTCTAATCTAGCAGCAGTTGGTCGCTATATCTTCACATCGGCAATCTTTTCCTGTTTAAAACAAACGATCCCCGACTATCGTGGTGAAATTCAGTTAACAGATGGCATCCGTGGATTATTGAATGAACAAAAAGTTCAAGCCTATCAATTTCATGGGAAGCGTTATGATTGTGGGTCAAAATTAGGTTATTTACAGGCAACGGTTGAGCTGGGACTGCTCCATCCAGAAATTGGGAAGGAATTTAAAGATTATTTAGGAACGTTATCTTAGAAGAAATTAAAAACGAGAGTGTTACTGAATTGTGTCATTCTTGTGTAGGTGTATAGGAAGTAGCCTGGATAGAAGCCCGAAGGGCTGAACCCGGGGTTCACTGCGTTTCACCCCGGGCTACATGTTATTCCAGAATGGAATCCCACCCACGCAGAACATAATTTAAATGAGCAGTCTCTTAAAAACTAACTTGAACTTCAGTCAGCATCTCTGGCAAGATGCTGACTGATTAATTTCCAGAGAGGAACTATGAAAATTCTGGTTGCAGTGAAGCGGGTAATAGACCCCTATGTTAAAGTTCGGGTTAAATCAGACCACACAGGGGTTGAAACCCAAAACATTAAAATGTCGATGAATCCTTTCGACGAAATCGCCGTTGAGGAAGCTATACGGTTACGAGAAAAAAATATAGCAACCGAAGTAGTTGCGGTGACCATTGGTCCTGATGCTAATCAAGAAACGCTACGACATGCGTTGGCACTTGGAGCAGATCGAGCGATCCTGGTGCGTAGTAATCAATCTTTTTGTAGTTTAAATATTGCCAAGTTATTACAAAAGATCGTAAAGAATGAACAACCAGATTTGGTATTAATGGGTAAGCAATCTATTGATGGTGATAACAACCAAACGCCACAAATGCTTGCTGCTCTTCTTGATTGGCCGCAAGCAACCTTTGCATCCAAGTTGGTGGTCCAAGGGAAAATGATAGAGGTTACTCGGGAAATCGACGGTGGTTTGGAAACGCTATCTATGAATCTACCTGCAGTAGTTAGCACTGATTTGCGCCTAAATGAGCCACGCTATGCTAGCCTACCCAACATCATTAAATCCAAACATAAGCCTTTGGATATTATTGAATATGAGAATATGGGTGTAAATTTACAAGAACATATTCAAATCCTAGAAACAAATCCACCAGCAGCACGTAGCGGGGGGATAAAGGTGGCCTCCGTGGAGGAATTGTTTGACAAATTAAAGCATGAAGCCAAAGTGCTTTAATAAGGAGAAAGAATGAGCACTTTAGTAATTGTTGAACATGATAATAAGGTAATGCACCCTTCTACCCGACATACGCTTAGAGCTGCATTACAATTCGACCAAAATCCAGTGTTATTGGTTGCAGGTCATCAATGCCAAGCTGTTGCTGAACAAGTAGCTACTATAGCTGGTGTGCATGCCGTATGGATAACCGATAACGATCGCCTCGAACATCAGACGGCGGAAGCTGTCAGTGAATTGGTGGTATCCATAGCAGACTCTTTTTCTGCCATTTTGGCACCTGCTTCTACTTTTGGTAAAAATTTATTGCCTCGTATCGCTGCCAAATTGAATGTGGCACAAATTTCAGATATAACACGCGTTCTTGGTGAGGATATTTTTGAACATCCAATTTATGCTGGTAATGCAATTGAAAAAGTCAAAGCTTTGGATCCGATAAAAGTACTGACGATTCGAACCACCGCATTTGATGGTGTTAATGAAACGCAATCTCCTTGCTGCATCGAGCGAATTGATAAAGAGATAAAGGAAAGTGTTACTCGATTTGTAAGGCATGAATTAAGCCGCTCGGAGCGTCCTGAGTTAGGAAGTGCCAAAATAGTAGTCTCTGGAGGCCGAGGTTTGCAGAGTGCAGAGAAGTTTAAACTTGTTGAAGAATTGGCAGACGCACTTGGTGCTGCGGTTGGAGCATCAAGAGCAGCCGTGGATGCTGGTTTTGTTCCTAATGATTACCAAGTAGGGCAGACAGGGAAGGTAGTAGCTCCTTCATTATATATAGCCATTGGTATTTCAGGAGCAGTACAGCATTTAGCCGGCATGAAAGATTCAAAAGTGATTGTAGCGATTAACAAAGATGAAGATGCTCCAATTTTCCAAATCGCAAATTATGGATTGGTTGGGGATCTCTTCGAATTGGTACCGCAACTTATTAAGTTATTAAAGCATAATTAAAAAACTAAACAGAGGAAGAGCTCTATGTTTGTAGGTGTCCCAAAAGAAATTAAGCCGCAAGAAAATCGAGTCGGTCTAGTTCCAGGTAGTGTGCGCGAAATTGTCAGAACTGGCAATGAGGTTCTCGTCGAAAAGGGCGCGGGTTTGGGGATCGGTATAAGTGATGAACAATACCATACGGCTGGGGCAGAGATCGTTGCTACAGCAGAGGAGGTTTTCGAACGTGCTGAATTAATTGTTAAAGTGAAGGAGCCACAGCCTATTGAATGCAAGCGCTTAAGAGAAGGGCAAACCATATTTACTTATTTGCATTTGGCTCCGGATCCTCAGCAAACGCGCTTACTAAAAGAATCGGGTGCGACTGCAATTGCTTATGAAACCGTGACTCAAAATGATGGTGGATTACCATTACTAACACCGATGTCGCAGGTTGCTGGACGTATGTCAATTCAGGCGGGGGCACATTGTTTGGAGATGGCTCAAGGAGGTAGTGGTGTTTTGTTGGGAGGGGTACCCGGAGTAGCACCTGCAAATGTTGTCGTTATTGGCGGTGGTGTCGTTGGTAGTAATGCTGTTCGCATGGCGATGGGAATGGGCGCTCGGGTAACTGTTATTGATAAATCTCTCACACGTCTGCGCGAATTGGATTTTCAATTTGGTTCAAAATTAAATACCATGTATGCGACTGTAGAATCTCTGGAGCAGTATGTTCGTGAAGCTGATTTGGTGATCGGAGCAGTTTTAGTTCCTGGAGCTGCCGCTCCTAAATTAGTAACGCGCAACATGCTAAAAACCATGCGCCCTGGCTCCGTTGTGGTCGATGTTGCGATTGATCAGGGAGGATGCTTTGAAACAAGCCGTGCCACGACACATCAAGTGCCGACCTATGTCGTTGATAATGTCGTGCATTATTGCGTAGCCAATATGCCAGGAGCCGTTCCTCGTACATCAACCTTTGCCCTCAATAATGCAACATTACCCTTTGTGATGAGTTTAGTTACCAAAGGTGTAAAACTGGCATTGCTAAGTGATGGTCATTTACTTAATGGTCTTAATGTTCATAAGGGCATGATTACATACGAAGCTGTAGCTCGTGAGCTTGGGTATGATTATGTTGATGCTACAGAGGCATTAGCTAGTTAGCAACAACGCGTCCCCGTTTTTCCCTCTCCCCTTGTGTGGGCCTTGTGGGAGAGGGTAGGGTGAGAGGGGCTCAGAATAAATTCTCTTGAGTATCCGCCTCTACCGAAGTCTCGGTGTCATCAGTGGAAGGTTCAGTTCCTGGTACCTCCTGCTCACGAAAATACTCAACAATGGCATTGGCTTGATTATTCTTAGCCAATAAACCCGTGCTGGGATCAATGCGTACTGCAATAACATTCTCAGGTTGCGGTAGTTCCCTTTCGGGCATATTAGCGAGTGCAACTCTCATAAAATCGATCCACATAGGCAAAGCCAAGCCGGCTGCGTATTCATGCAAGGATTGTGGGTTGTCGTAACCCACCCAAGTGGTAACAACCAGGTCGGCATTAAAACCAGCGAACCAGGCATCAACTAGATCGTTCGTCGTTCCAGTTTTACCAGCCAGGTCAGGTCGATTTAGAACTTTTGCTGCATGTCCAGTGCCATGTTGAATAACCTCTTTTAATGCCGAAGTCATCAAGAAAGCAATATCACTTGGAATTACCCGAGGAGCAAGCGTTGCATGATCAACTTTATCTGGTTCACAATTGTCGCATGCTATAGATGGTTTGGCTTGCAGAAGAATCTCGCCATTATTATCGGTGATATGATCGATTAAATAGGGTTCGATTCTGAAGCCACCGTTGGCAAAAACGGCGTAAGCAGCAGTTAACTCCATGGGACTAACGGATAAGCTACCTAAGGCTAATGATAATGCACGGGGCAGTTTTTCCTTCCTAAACCCAAATCGAGAAATAAAATTGATCGCATAATCAAAACCAATATCGTCTAAAACTCGGATCGAGACTAAATTACGTGAATGGACCAGTGCATCTTTGAGACGAGTCGGTCCATTGAAAGTAAGATTGACGTTGTGTGGGCGCCACAAGTTAGCTTGACTAGGATCGTCAACGACTATTGGCGCATCATTGACTAATGTAGCCAACGTGTATCCTTTATCTAAGGCTGCGGCATAGATAAACGGTTTGAAGCTTGACCCTGGTTGTCTTTCTGATTGCGTAGCACGATTAAACTTGCTCTTGTGAAAGCTAAATCCACCTACCAATGCTTCCAGTGCACCATTGTTGGGGTTGAGAGCCACCAATGCACCTTCGATCTGTGGGATTTGAGTCAACTGCCATTTGTTGTCCTGATTGCGTACATATACAATGTCGCCAACAGCCACGATTTGTTGTGCTTTGGTCGGAGCGCGGCCCATCCAACCATTCTTAAGAGCGGGTCTCGCCCATGATAACCCTTCCCAAGTGATGGTAAAATTGCGGCCGTGTCGTGTTGCTGCCATCACTTCTTTTTCCCCTACCGCAAGAATAACAGCAGGCTCAAGACCATCAATAACAGGATATTGCGCCAACAATTTGTGTAAAGCATCTGGTGATTGGCTATCAACGCCACTTATTTGGGCAACCGGACCCCTGTAACCATGACGACGATCATAGGCCAGTAGATTATCAGCGATTACTTTATTTGCTGCAATTTGTAGGGGTGCTTTTATGGTAGTGTAGACTTTATACCCTTTGGTGTAGGCTTTAGGTCCGAAGTGCTCATAGAGCGATTGTCGAATCATTTCAGCAACATAAGGAGCACTTACTTCGATGTTTGTGCCATGATATTTTGCAGTAATGGGTTGAGTAACTGCTTCTTGGTATTCTTTTTCAGTAATGTATTTTTCTTCCAGTAAACGCTCCAGGACGTGATCACGTCGTTTCTTAGCAGCCAAAGGATTAGCGATTGGATTCTGTGTTGACGGAGCTTGAGGTAAACCTGCAATCATGGCTAATTCTGCCAAGTTTAATTCCTTCAGTGGCTTGCCGTAATAGACTTCGGCAGCTGCGCCAACACCATAAGCTCGGTTTCCAAGATAAATTTTGTTAAGATAAAGCTCAAGAATTTTTTCTTTACTTAATTCTCGGTCGATTTTAATAGCCAGTAAGATTTCATTAAATTTGCGTAAAAAGGTTTTTTTACGAGTTAAAAAGAAATTACGTGCTACCTGCATCGTAATTGTGCTACCACCCTGGGATTTTGTTCCAGTCTGAATCATACGAACCGTTGCGCGTCCCAAGCCAAAAATATCCACGCCTGGGTGTTCAAAAAAGCGTTGATCTTCTGTTGCAAGAACAGCATGAATTAACATTGGTGGAATATCTTCATAATTCACTGGTATGCGTCGTTTTTCGCCATACTCCTGAATGAGCAAACCATCTTGTGTATAAATACGAAGAGGGACTTGCAGACGAACCGTTTTAAGGGAATCTACATCCGGTAGTTGACTTTCTAAATAAAGGTAGAGAAAGCTGACGCCCACAATGAATAGAAAAAAAAGGCTTAATAATGCCCATAAGCCTTTACGCCAAAAATATGCCGATTTTCCCATGAGATATATCAATATAAACGAAATTTATAATTTGCGGATTATAGCGCTATTTGCTAGTTTTTTGCGAATTATTCAGTAAAATTTTGCGTTTAATTTTAATATAAAAACTAGATGATTGTAGACACCTTCTGCTTTCGCCCGTCTGTGAACAATGTCTTTTCCCAATTATAAATTCAAATCCCTCTCAAAGAGAGGGAAAGCAGGTTAGATATCAAAATCGAGAGATTGAGTTGTGGTACTTTTAGGCCCGGTCTCTTCGTTACCTTCTTTATCATCCAATTCACCGCCTTCTTTATACTCCAATAAAGAAGGAAGACCGATGCTCGGAAAAAACGGAGAAAGGTAGTATGGCCTTAAACCAAAACCGCCCATCGAATTCATATTAGATGATCGTTTTATAGAACTGGGTTTTGATTTTTCTGTTGTCTTTTCCCTCTCAAGCTTAAGCTCGGCCATTAGACTAAGCTTCTCCTGATTGAGTTGCTCAAGCGCTTCATCTGTCCTTTGTTTTTCTTGTTGCAGTTGTTTCATTGTTACTTCTAGGCTCAGTTTCTCTTCTTCTAATGCTTTGAATCTTTCCTCTAATTCGCTAAATTGCTTCTTTAAAGTGGTATTTTCTTCATTAAGAAGCAACAACTTTAATGCACGCTGATGCTCATCGATTAACTCAGCAACAAAGGAATTTACTGTATTTTTTGAGTATTCTGTCAAGCCTAATGGGGTAATGAAATTGTCTTGCAGAAGTTGTCCAGAATTGCATAAGGTATAAGCTTTATGCATTCCGGATATTCCTCGAACAAACCCATAGATATTTTCTTTTTTATCGTTGTAATTCACAACAATCGTTTGGTTTTGATAAGTGTTTAGTAACTTATTGACGTTAAGTATAAGATTTTCTAAATGCTGTTGCACTATTATGCATTCTTCATTACTCATCGGTTTATTTTGAACCAACAATGGTTTCACTTGGTTAATTACAAAAAGAAAGTAGTTCAGCAAGCTAAGCCTTGTGGTATATCCTTTCGTACCATCATTAATGATAGATTGCAGGGCCTCAATAAATTTTTCATGTTCCTTTTCAAGTAATTCTTTCAAAGAATAAGGTTTCAAAGTCTGAGTGGAGCTATAACTCAAAACGACTTCACACAACGAATGCACTATTTTTTCCAAACGTGATGGCATATTAACTCCTTTTAACAGTAGTGAACGGCAGGTTCAAAACAAAAACCAGCTGATCCACTATATTTAAAGAAGACGGTGAGAGCAAGTGTTGGACAGATGGTTGATGCAAAAGTTACTACGTTAATTTTTGAATCTATAGATTTGCATTGGATAAAAAAAATTTCCATTTCTATTAATCTTAAGTTAATATTTAGCCGCCTAAAAGTAGCTTGGAAGCTACTGGTCAAGTCCAATTAAAAGCAAAATAAGGAATAAAAGTGTTCAAGCGGTTTAAACCACTCGATCATTCCATCATAGGAATTGATATTACCCCATTATCTATCAAAGTCGTCGAGATCTCTAAAACGAGTGATCATTTCGTTGTTGACAATATTAACTCTGAGCCTTTACCTGCAAATGCACTAGTTGATAATCAGATCAAAGATCAAGACGCTATTACTGCCTGTGTTAAAAAATTAATACACGGTACTTCGTTGCGTGGGAAAACGGCCGCAGTTCTTGCCATTCCGAATTCGGCGATCATTACCAAGGTGATTCAGGTAAGTAGTAAGGTTCCTGAAAGGGAAATGGAAGAATCGGTTTTTCTAGAGGCTAGCAAATATTTCTCTTATCCCATTAATGAAATCAATCTAGATTTCATTATTCAAGGACCATCAGACACGCATGCTCATCAGCTAGATGTTTTAGTGATCGCTTGTAGAGCAGAAAACATCAACGGTCGTGTTGAAGCTATTTCTCGAGCTGGTCTTGTGGTGAAAGTAGTTGAAATGGAATCCAACTCTCTGGAACGGATTATACCCTGGCTATGTCATTCAACACTTAATCAAACACAAAGAATAGCTGTCATTAATGTGAACCGGTTCTCAGCCACTTTGCATGTGATTGATACAGGTAAAACAAGTTTTACTCATGAGGAAATATTTGCAGCCAATCCATGGGTGAAACGCTTTGAACAGGATCATGAGACGCTAGATTCAGCTTTTATTCACAACAAAATTCAGCATGAATTAGATAAAATATCACTCTCATCCGATCTTATACTTCGGCATTTGAAGCGCATGTTACAATTTTTTTCTTCAACGACAGCGCACAGGCTTGATCATATTTTTCTAGCTGGCGAGATATTCGATCTACCCCATCTCGCGCAATGTTTGCAAGAAACAATAAGAACACCTACCACCGTTGCTAATCCTTTTAGACGAATGAAATTCTCAATACCGCCATGCCCAACAAAAATGGCTAAAGCGGCTTCATTTATTCTTGCTTGTGGTTTGGCTCTAAGGGATGTGGATTAAGTATGGTTGAAGTTAATTTACTGCCATGGCGAACCATAAAGAGACTAGAGTTAAAAAGAAAATTTATGCTTATGACGGTCTGGAGCCTGGTAATGGCTATCGTTGTTGTAATGGCATTAGCTTCGCGAATGAATCATCTTACAAAAAGCCAGTTACAACGTAATGAACGGCTAAACAATGAAATCAAGCAATATGACCAGCAAATTTCAGAAATTAGAAAAATTAACAAAGTAACAACTGTACTTCTTGCCCGTTTAAGGAGAATAAGTCATTTATATAACAATCCGATTTTATCTCTGCATTTGTTCAATGAGATTTATAAGATTCTTCCTGCAAATGTTAGGCTGACAAAAATAGAAAAATCGAAAAATAAGGTAAGTTTGTCAGGCTATGTGAAATCTCATCACGATATTGGATTGATGATGCATGCAATTGGTGAGAATAAATGGTTTTTAAATGCCAAATTGGCGGAAATAAAGATGCCGCATATCGAAATAAGAGAAGTAAATAAATTTAAATTAAGTATTGAGCTAAGAACCCGTTATTCGTATGCATCTTAACACAATAAATTTGAACAATATTAGCCAGACATCAACGTTCTTAAGAACGGCATTTATTGTTTTTTTGACTATTTTCGTCACTGGTATTGGTTATTTGGTGATAATAATACCACAGGGAAAAGAATACCAAAATCTTAGAAATACAGAACTTCTTTTGCGGGTTGAGTTTGAGCATAAACAACAATTAGCAGCTACTATCAATAACTATCGTCATCGCCTCAGTGCATCGGAGGCTCAGTTTGCAGCTATGCTTAAGTTGCTACCATCAAAGGAAACGATTTCTCCTCTAATGGAAAACATTTTTAAGCTGGCAAAAGAAAACCACCTTACAGTAAATCTATTTGCTCCACGACGTGAAATTAAACATGATTTTTATATGGAGTTACCTGTGGATGCAACAATAAAAGGTGAGTATCATCAATTGGCTATCTTTCTTAGCAAAATCAATCACTTACATTACATCATAACCTTTGATGATATCAAAATAACAAAATTATCTAAGAGAGAAAGCAAAAGTTCTTCATCGAATCCCTTGTTGATGAAAATTAAATTTAAAATTTATCGGTCTCGTACAGAATGAGTATAAGAACATGGATTATCGTTGCATCATTTTTAATGCTAATGTCGTGCGATTCTTCAACAAAAGATGACCTGGAAGATTATATACACATGGTAAAAAAAAGGAATGTTGTGTTTAAGGAGAGAAAGCGTCAATTTCACATATTGAATAAATTTAATTACACAGGAAGTGCGGGCTGTCGCGATCCGTTTAGGCTAAACATTCCAAACAATATTGAACGGATTAGTCACTATCCACGGCAATTTTTGAATGATATTCCTTTATCTGATCTGCGGTTTGTGGGCACACTGAAATCTGGCTCTGCAAGCTGGGGTTTGATTAAAGTTCAGGGCAAACGGATTAGCCATGTGAGATCGGGAGATTACATAGGAAAAGATAGGTTAGAAGTTATTAGCATTAAGGAAAGATTGCTTATCTTGGAGCGACAGATTTTAACAAAGGGAAAATGGCAGAGAAAAATTATCAGCCTCACGTTAAGTAAAGGGAGTCACACTTGATTTTGCGAAACATATTTTTAGTATTGTTCATTTTTTTTCTTTTTTATTCTAAATTACTTGCACAACCCAGTTTAGTCATACCGATAGTTGCAGGAAAGAGCGAAAAAGATAAAATGACAAGAAAGGATGTTTATCACAAACGAATTTCACTAAATTTTCAAGATATTGAGGTGAGATCCGCTTTGCAATTATTGGCTGAATTTGCTGGCATCAACATAGTTGTGAGTGATACAGTAGCGGGCAATATAACAATTAGCTTGAATGATATACCCTGGGACCAGGCTTTAAATATTATTCTAACAACCCGATCCTTAGAGAAAAAACGAATGGGCAATATCATATTTATCGCGCCAGCCACTGAAATAACAGAGCGTAGGAAAAAAATTGAAGAAGCTCAACTTAAGTTAAACGATATGACCCCGTTGCAATCTGAGCTCTTTCAAATCAATTATGCGAAGGCTTCTGAAATTGCCAATATATTGCAAGCAAAGAATGAAACCCTTCTGTCTACTCGGGGTAAGATGGCTATTGATGCAAGAACCAATACACTTTGGATACAAGAGAGTACCAGGCGACTTGCCGTTATAAGAAAATTGATTGAGTATTTTGATGTTCCAGTGAAACAAGTATTGATAGAAGCACGTATTGTTAATGTAACAAAAGATTTTGCTCAGGATTTAGGGCTGCATTTTGGTCTCTCCAGAGGCAGACTTAGTGATGCGCGCAAGGATAATATCACGCAATTGACAGAAAAGACTGCTTCGCCATCAGCAACTCCATTAGCAGATCGCTTAAATTTTGATATTGGAAACATACCTATAGGAACTTCAACAGCCTCTCTTGGGATAGCTCTTGCCAAGTTGGGTGATGGGATTTTGTTGGATTTGGAGCTTTCCGCCCTAGAAAGTGAGGGTCGAGGAGAAGTCATTTCCAGTCCACGATTGATAGCGACTAACCAGCAGCCAGCAGTGATTGAATCAGGAGAAGAAATTCCATACCAAGAAGCAACTTCGAGTGGCGCCACAGCTGTATCTTTTAAAAAAGCTGTATTGAGCCTGAAAGTGACCCCACAGATCACCCCTGATGGTAAAATTTTAATGGATTTAAAAATTAACCAGGATATACCCACTCCCAAGGTATTTAATGGTGTCCCAACGATTCTAACGAAGGAAATTCAAACAAATGTGTTAGCCTGTAATGGACAAACCATTGTTCTCGGTGGAATTTATAAACAAGATAAAAATAACGAGATCAATCGTGTCCCTTTTCTAGGAGAATTACCAATGGTAGGCGGATTATTTAGAAATCAGTCGACATCAATTAGAAATGAGGAGTTGCTCATTTTCATTACTCCTAGGATAATATCAAACAATTTACGGCAAAAACCGTTAAGAAGGCAAAGGCAAAAAACTAAGGAACGTCTCTAAAGTTTCTTAATACAAGGAGTAAAATTAAATAAGTCTGGTGATCAAATAGGAGAGGATTTATAAGCTCTCCTAGGTGTACTATGTTTAATTTAACATGAGGAATTTTTCTTCATTTTCAGCTGAAGGGGTATGTGATTAAAAATGAGCATCGTTAAAGTACGAAATATATTTTTAATAGGGCCGATGGGAGCAGGTAAAAGCACAATAGGCCGTACTTTGGCAAAAGAGCTCAAGCTCGAGTTCTATGATTCCGATGAAGTTATAGAAGAGCGTGCAGGAGCTGATATTTCCTGGATATTTGATATTGAAGGAGAAGAAGGCTTTCGTCGTCGAGAGCAGAAGGTCATTGAAGAGTTGACCCAGAAGACCAACATTGTGTTAGCAACCGGTGGCGGTGTGGTTATGACACCGGAAAATCGCAATGCTTTGGCTGGACGAGGAACAGTTATTTATTTGAAGACATCTTTACAACAACAATATGAAAGAACTAAACGTGATACGAAGCGGCCTTTACTGCAAACGGAAGACTTAGAGAGTCGCCTAGAATCGCTCCGAGATGAAAGAGAGCCATTTTATGATGAGCTTGCTGACATCAGCTTTGAGACGGATAAGTTAACCGTCAAAGCTGTCGCTAATAATATTATTAAATATATTTATGGCGAAGTTTAATTTATATCAGAAGTTGGTGGTAAATTTACCAGCCCGAGAATATCCGATCGTCATCGGTTATGGTGCTCTAAACGATCCAGAAACCTTATGTCAGTATTTGGCTGGCGAGCAAGTCTTGATCGTTACGAATGACAAGGTTGCACCATTATATCTAGACCACCTGCAAACTGCTTTTGCCAATAAGCAATGTGATGTTGTTGTTCTTCAGGATGGCGAAGAGTTTAAAAACCAACAAAGTTTATTTACTATCTATGATAAATTGCTCACTAAGCAACATCATCGTGCTACGACATTGGTTGCTTTGGGAGGAGGAGTTGTTGGTGACATCACTGGCTTTGCAGCTGCAACCTATCAGCGTGGTGTAAGGTTCATACAGATCCCAACCACGTTATTAGCTCAGGTTGATGCAGCCATTGGAGGAAAAACAGCGATTAATCATCCTCTAGGCAAGAATATGATCGGGAGTTTTCATCAACCCGCAGCGGTGATCATTGATTTGAATACGCTAAAAACGCTCCCTACACGGGAGCTTCATGCAGGATTTGGAGAGGTTATCAAATATGCGCTGTTGGTAGGCGGACAATTTTTTCAGTTAGTGTATAAGCTTTTACAATCCGGGATCGAAGAAAATTTTTACGAAAGCTTACCAACTGTAATAAGTGAGTGTTGTCGGATTAAGGCTACGTATGTAGAGCAAGACGAGTATGAATGCTCGGGAGAACGTGCTTTGTTGAATCTTGGCCACACATTTGCACACGCCCTTGAGGCGTGTACGCATTATAAACGCTGGCTTCATGGAGAAGCAGTAGCCATTGGTCTCTACTGTGCTGCTTTATTATCTCGTGAATGTGCGCAGTTGGATGAAGAGACGATTCATCTCATTGATGAAATGCTAGTCATGGCGAAATTACCGCGACGTATTCCATCAGATATTGACCTTGATGCTTTAAGAGCATTAATGTCTCAGGACAAAAAAATTAAAAGTAAACATTTACGATTCATATTAATGAGAGCAGCAGGTAATTGTTATATCGAAGAGCGAGTATCGGAACACCTGTTACGCTTGACATTGCAAGCTGCAGTCGAAGGAGATTAATAAATGCAAAATATGACACAAGAATCAACTCAGGAAGTAAACGCGGACCCCAGTGAACTGTTTAAACCTGCTGCATGGTTGGCAAAAATTGATTTTATCAATCATCTTGTGCTTTTTAAGAATGCGTTAATAACAGTGGTTGCCGAAGAAGGTGGTGGAAAAACTACTTTTATCGAATTGTTACAATCTGGGCTTGATAGCCAAATTAAATCACATGTTGTTACGGCTACACCTCTTTTTACGCCAACTGGATTCTTAGAGGAGCTTGCTAAGACTTTTCATTTGTCAATTGATAATGAATTCAATATCCATAATCTCATTCAACAAATTAATGAAAGAAAGACACATACGCTCATTGTAATTGATGATGCCCACTATGCCTCCGAGTCTTTTTTAAATGAAGTTCTACTTGAGTTAGGACAAGAGGGGGAGCAAACATTCTTTCACCTTTGTCTTGTCTCTGATTTTTCCATAATGGCTAACTTAAATAAACTAGAAGCAACACCGTTTGGAAGTTTAATTCAGATTCTGGAACCTGGTGCTTTAACTGAAAACGAAACAAAGACTTATCTACTAAAGGCTTTACCCGCGCCAAAGCGCCTAGATAAGACAATGTCAGATAAGCGATTGGAGCAATTTTATCAGCTAACCGGGGGAAATATAGCGCGTATCAATAAGGAGATGCTCCATTACTTTTGTTCAGAAGCCTTGAAAGTTCCGTCAACAAGAAACTCGCATTTAGCAAAATATCTAAGCTTGACAGCAACGTTTGTCGTGGCCGTGTTAGCTGGTATATTTGTTTGGCAAAATCAAGATCGTTTCCGTCATGTAGAACCCGTCACTGCTGCTACCCTGGAAAAGGCCAAACAAATAGGAGGTCTTGCCAGTCATTTAGCATCAATCATATCTATGCCATCAGGTGATCAAGAAGCATTAATTAGCGAAATACCTGCTTATGATAATGATAGAACGGCTAGCTACATAGCCCCCTTTAATCTTTCTGCGATGATACAAGCAGTACAGCCACCTCCACTGAAGCGTGTTGTCGATATTGTCTTGGACGAAGATGAGCAAGAAAATAATTCTTTGGTGCTTATGGATAAAGTTGTTGTTATACCAAAAACTATTAGCAATCCACATGCAAGAAAAGTAGCAGATCTAGAACGAAATGTCTTATCTGCACGAGAACTTCCTAAGCCAATTTCTGCGCCAGCATTTTCTAAGGATGCTCCCGCAGTGGTAGCGTCGGCAATTCCTGTCGAAAGGAAAGTTACAGCAGGTGGCCAATATACCGTACAACTTGTTGCAAGTCAGAGGCTCGAAGATATTCAGCGCTTTATGAGGTTGCATCATCTCAGTGAAAATACAAAAATTCGCAAAACAAAACATCAGGGGCATGATTGGTTCGTTTTGACTTTAGGTGAGTACAGTGGTTTCACGCAGGCGCAACAAGCAGCTAATAGTTTACCTGCATCCCTTTCTCAATTTAAACCATGGATTCGCTCAATGACCGATCTTAATGCGGTCGGCTAGGTTTGTTGCGAATGGTACTTACTTAAGGAATTGAGTGCATTTTTAGTGCACCTTGCTTCGTCATTGCGAGCAAAGCGCAGCAACCCAGTTTCGGTCCTTGAACAAAACTCCGGTCTGGGTTGCTTCACTTTGGCACTTTTTCCTTAAATAAGTACCATTCGCCCTTCTAGAAAGAAGAGGCAACTGGGACAGCCTCGTTGATGTATTGCTTTTTCCAGTTGCAATAGCCAATGATTGCCATGCCCAGATAAACGAGCATCATCATGCTATGGAAGGGTATTTGCTTATGGAGATACATATAGGCATAAATGGCATCCGTAATAAACCATAGGATCCAGGTTAAGATGATTTTGTAACACATTAATACCTGTGCGACGATGCTTAAAGAGGTCGTAAGGGCGTCTAGGATAACCACATTCGAGTCGGTGAAGGTGCTTAATAAAACGGCAATGAACATAAAAAGAACCAAGGTCAAAGCTATAAATAGGAAGGATTGTTTTAACGACAGAAGTCTGATGATCAATAGGTTGTTTTGTCGAGTAGGCATACGCCAAACGTACCACCCATAACAGGCACTTAAAAAGTAGAACGATTCTAGGATGGTGTCCGCATAAATGCCTTTTTGCCAATATAACCAGCCATTCATGGATGTGGCCATAAGACTGATAAGCCATGCTTTACTATTAAGACGTATAAAATAGTAAGTAGCCAATAATGAAATCATGGCCCCTAAAACATCAATAAACATTCAATGATTCCTACGACGGCATTACCCGAACAGGTTCAATGGGTATTTTCTCAGCCCTTATCTATGATGTTGTTGAAGAAGATAAGAACACCCCGAAATCTCTTTAGCATTTATTTGAATTTAAGAGAATCAAATTTTATAGTAAACTGACGTTCATGGAAATTGAAATTTTCTAAAAGCTTAGGGTCAACGGATCCTAGAATTAGCGTAGCCAAGGAGATAATTATGTACAACAGGGTATTATTCGCGACAGATTTTGATGAAGTTGGGATAAAAGCAGCTCATAAAGCGAAAAAAATTGCTGATGAAAACGGCGCTGACTTACTTCTCGTTCATGTCGTCGAGCCAATTCCCGCATATGCTTACCCGGGATTTGCAGGATTTGCGGAAGTGGAAGTATCTATACGTGAGCAGGCTGAAAAAGAATTAGCAAACTTGGCCAAAAAGCTTGGTGTCGATAACGCACATTGCATGATTGAGTTTGGTTCTACCAAAAATGAAATTTTGCGGGTTGCTAAAGAGAAGAAGATTGATCTAATTGTCACCGGAAGTCACGGTAAACATGGATTGGCTTTATTGCTTGGTTCCACGGCCAATGCCATTCTTCATGGGGCGGAATGTGATGTTCTTATTGTTCGTCCTAAAGTTGATTAATTTAAACGCAAATTTTACCCCCTCCCCTTGTGGGAGAGGGTAGGGTGGGGACTGATCTCACGCAATTTCAAGAGTCTCTTCTTTAAGAGATTTCACGATAGAACCTCTTTTATTTAACGTTGCAAAATAATGTGGCAAACGATCCCATGCTTTCAAATCGATCTTGAAGGAACCCGCCCATAAAAGCATAACGAACATATAGGCATCCGCTAAAGTAAAATGATCACCCATGAGATATTGATTCTTTAATTGCTTATCAATAAAACTCAATTTGCTTTTAATTAAAGGAATAAAGATTTTATCTTTGATCTCTTGTGGGAAACTTGGATTAAACAAGCCCCCAAAACTTTTATGTACTTCCGTTGAGATAAAGTTTAAGCATTCAAGGACACGGTAGCGATTAAAATCACCGACTGGAGGCAATAATTCTCGCGCTTGATATTTATCAGCCAGGTATTGTTGAATAACGGCATTCTCAGTGAGTATTTGATGATTATCTAATTCCAGAACTGGAACGGCTCCCTTGGGGTTAACACTTAAAAAATCTCGATTTTCCTCTGTCTTTTTGGTTTTGAGGTCGACAGCTTCATATTCGCAATCAACACCAATTTCATTGATAACGATTCGCACAGCCAGAGAGCAAGCTCCTTGTGTAAAATATAATTTCATCTCAGTTCCTTTTTTTATGATGGCTACTCTTTTTAACCTAAAAAAATCTATTTGTACACGAGTTATTGTCAAATAAAAAATACCTTTTCATGCTACTTATGCAAAGTTTCACAAAGTCCGAAAAAATTCATTCCCACCGCCTACGCGCCGCGACCCCTCGCATAAAGCGTGGGGCATGCTTGTTCGCGGCATCCAGGCAATCTTACCTTACATTTACTGAGATTCATTTCGCAATCTACAATAAACTAGGTATAATCTTTTCTTTATTATTTTGTTTGAACAGCCATGAAGCTGCTGCGTGGACCCAATAACCATCTTTTAAAAGGAACAGTTGCAACCATTGGTAATTTTGATGGTGTACATCGTGGGCATCAAGCCTTATTGGCAACGCTTCGTGCCCAGGCAGATAAAATGCAATTACCTTTGGTCGTATTATTGTTTGAACCACAGCCTGGCGAATATTTTTATGGTCAGCAAGCACCAGCGAGATTGACTAGTTTACGTGAAAAATTGGCCGTATTGAAACAATGCCATATTGATTATGTTTATTGTTTAAAATTTAATAAAGCATTGTCTTTGATGACGGCCGAAAATTTTGCCAAACATTATTTCTTCGACTTACTAAATGTTAAGTACCTATTGGTAGGCGAGGATTTTCGCTTTGGGCAACAAAGAACAGGAGATATCCACCTTATAAGAAATATGGCTAAGGATAATGATTGCACTGTTGAGGTTTTTCCCAATGTTTCTATGGGAAATGAACGCATCAGTTCAACAAAAATCAGAGAAGCTTTAGCCAAAGGTGATCTGGCACGAGCATCTGCTCTTTTAGGAAGAACCTATAGTCTTTGCGGACGAGTGATTAAAGGAGATGGGCGTGGTAAAGAATGGGGAATACCCACAGCCAATTTAGCTATGCTTAGGCTTTCCCTACCTCTAAGAGGGGTTTTTTGTATACGGATAAAAAGAAAGGGTGAATGGTTAAAAGGTGTCGCAAATCTGGGTAGTAGACCAACTGTGGATGGCACAAAAAACATTCTTGAAGTTCATTTGTTCGATTTCGATGAAGATATATATGGTGAAATGTTGCAGGTATTTTTCTTGCACAAGTTGCGTGATGAGATTAAATTTTCCTCAGTAGAGAGTTTAATTGTGCAAATCCATAGAGATGTAACTGCAGCTAAGGCACAATTTCATGCCTCCGAGCTCTAGGACCCTTATTCAAACTTAGTAGAGTAATGTCATGGCAGAGTATAAAGATACCTTAAATTTACCGGAGACAAGCTTTCCCATGAAAGCGAATCTTGCTCAACGTGAGCCCGATATGTTAGCTAACTGGGAAACTCAAGGTATCTATGAAAAAATTAGACAAGCGCGCCTTGGGAAAGAGAAGTTTATTCTTCATGATGGTCCTCCGTATGCGAATGGTCATCTGCATTGTGGTCATGCACTCAATAAGATACTGAAAGATATCATTAATAAATCGCAATGTTTGAGTGGCTTTGATACTCCTTTCGTTCCTGGGTGGGACTGCCATGGCTTGCCTATTGAACTTAATGTTGAAAAAAAGATAGGAAAGGCTGGAGTCAAGATTAGTGCGCGTGAATTTCGCATCAAATGTCGGGAATATGCAGCCAGTCAGATTAATATTCAGCGTGAGGAATTCAAACGTTTAGGCGTATTTGGGGACTGGCAACATCCGTACGCAACGATGGATTATTCTTATGAAGCAAATATTATTCGCGCCCTAGGTAAGGTCATTGAGAATGGTCACTTACAGCAAGGATTTAAGCCTGTTCATTGGTGTGTTGATTGTGGATCTGCCTTGGCTGAAGCAGAGGTTGATTATGAGGATAAAACCTCACCAGCAATTGATGTTGCTTTCCTGGCTGCTGCACCTCGCGACTTCCTGTCAGCGATCGGTGTATCGGTTGTGAAGCCAGTGATTGTGCCCATCTGGACAACTACCCCTTGGTCATTACCAGCTAATGAAGCGGTTTGCCTCCATCCGGAACTTGATTATGTATTGATAGATGACAATAAACAGTATTTCTTGATCGTCGAAGAACTTCTAAAACCGGTTTTGACGCGTTATGGTATTGAGAGTTACAACATTGTTGGTCGAGCAAAAGGGAAAGTTTTTGAGAACCTTCCTTTGCAACCCCCTTTTAATGACAGACAAGTTCCGATTGTTTTAGGTGAACACGTTACCACGGACGCAGGAACAGGCTGTGTGCATACTGCTCCTGCACATGGACCGGATGATTACCAAGTAGGGCTGGCTTATAATCTTCCTTTGATCAACCCTGTTCTCGCTAACGGTTGTTATCATGATGAGGTCCCTTTGTTTGCGGGTCTTCCCGTATTAAAGGCGAATGACAAAATTATAGAGGTTCTTAAGGAGCGTAAGGTCCTGCTTCACCATGAGACCATTCGTCATAGTTACCCACATTGTTGGCGTCATAAAACCCCCATGGTATTCCTTGCTACACCCCAATGGTTTATTGCCATGGATAAAAATGGTTTGCGCCATTCTATAGCTGCAGAGATTGAACGAGTAAACTGGATACCTGATTGGGGTAAAGCGCGTATCGCTAGTATGGTTGAAACGAGACCTGACTGGTGTATCTCGCGTCAGAGAGCGTGGGGAACGCCCATGACTTTATTTGTGCATAAAAGCACTCGCGAACTTCATCCAAACACGGTTGCATTAATTGAGGAAATAGCCTCCAGTGTGGAAAGCAAAGGAATTGATGCTTGGTTTGATCTAGATATCCGCGAGTTCTTAGGCGCAGATGCTGATCACTATGAAAAGCTAACAGATACTTTGGATGTTTGGTTTGATTCCGGTGTTTCTCATTATTGTGTCTTAAAGCAAAATGCAGAACTTGATCTACCCGCCGATATGTATTTTGAAGGCTCGGATCAGCATCGTGGCTGGTTTAACTCTTCCTTGACAACGGCAGTTGCCATTTACGGACATGCTCCGTATAAAACCGTTTTGACCCATGGTTATACCGTAGATGCCGAAGGGAAGAAACTATCGAAGTCCAAAGGAAATTATGTGGCGTTGGATAAGCTGATTAATCAGCACGGCGCTGATATTTTGCGCCTATGGGTTGCTTCAACTGACTATCGTCACGAAGTCAGTATCTCTGAAGAAATTATTAAACGTAATGCTGATGCCTATCGACGCATTCGCAATACAGCAAGATTCTTATTGGCTAATTTATTTGATTTTAACCCCGAACAGCATTGTGTTAAGCCTGAGCATTTAGTCGAACTGGACCGTTGGGCGATTAGGCGTTCACAACAGCTGCAGAAGGAGATTATAGAAGCTTATAAAAATTATAATTTTCATGTGATTTATCAAAAGATTCATAATTTTTGTGCTGTTGATATGGGTAGCTTTTACTTGGATGTGATTAAAGATCGTCAGTATACGACGCCCACAAATAGTGTGGCACGGCGCTCGTGTCAAACGGCTATGTTTCACATTATTCACGCTCTAACACGCTGGTTAGCGCCTATATTGTCGTATACTGCTGAAGAAATTTGGCAATTTATCCCGGGGCAGACAGGCACATCCGTTTTTGTGGAGCAATGGTACGATAAATGGCCACTCATTGCAGATGTGGATATGACGTTCTGGGAGCAGTTACAAGCCATTCGGGATGAAGTCAATAAGGCGCTCGAGAACCAACGTAAAGAAGGCCAGATAGGCTCAGGCTTGGCTGCAGAAGTAAAGATCTATGCAAATGAAGATACTTTTTCTTTATTAAATAAATTAGGTGATGAGTTAAGGTTTGTTTTCATTACTTCAGGAGCTATAGTTAAACCAATAGCGTCTAAGCCTGAAAATGTTTTGTCTACGAATGATGCCTTGGGAGTGAGCATCGCAGTCACTCCTAGCTCTTATGAAAAATGCGAGCGTTGTTGGCATAGGCGGCCAGATATTGGCGCTGATGTCAGGCATCCAACTCTCTGCCAACGTTGCGTTGATAACATTACAGGTCATGATGAAGTGAGGCAGTTTGCATGAAAAAGTTGCCATGGTTTGTGTTGAGTATTGTCGTTGTTCTGCTTGATCAATGGTCTAAATATTGGGCTGCAACGACCTTAGTGCCGTATCAGCCCGAGCCTTTATTGCCCATGCTCAATTTTACTTTGGCCTTTAATAGCGGTGCTGCTTTCAGTTTTCTTAGCGGAACAGGTGACTGGCATCGATGGTTTTTTGCAGGCTTTAGCGTTCTAATGAGTTTATTTTTAATCATTTGGATGCTTCGTTTGCCTGTTAGAGCAAAATTGCAATCTTTTGCACTTAGTTTGATACTCGGAGGCGCGCTAGGTAACCTATACGATAGGGCAATTTTAGGCCAGGTAATCGATTTTGTTGATCTCTATTATAAAAATTACCACTGGCCTGTTTTTAATTTGGCAGACAGTGCCATCTGTATGGGGGCGTTTCTCTTGCTGGTTGACTTATGCAAAAATAGCAGCTCAGTCAGGTAAAAAAAGGTTTCTTTTTAATCGTGCCTCAAAGAGAATTACTCGCCTCGTGGTCCTGTCGCTGTAGGTATCCCACCGTGCTCGCAAGCTGCGCGCGGTAGGAGCCCTCCTTCCGCGCCACCCCTCGTTTAAGATCGGTACCTGTCAAAATTAGGCTGTCACTGCAAGTAGTTTATAATCTTGCAAGTAGTGTGATCTATCTACTATGCAAAAACCCCATTCGATAACGCTTGCAAATGCTTGCTTTCTGGATTCAGGATGCTGACCGCAGCGACAGCTGGTAGGCTTAAGTAATGTTCTGCTTCTTCCCATTCAACTTCTGCTGGGAATAATCTTAGCATTGGTAAGCACTTGTTCAACGAGGCACAGAGTGTCAAATTGGCAGGGTATGGTCTTGCTTGATGGTAACCCAAAGCCATAACTTGCATCGCTTCAGAAATTGTTGCTATCCCAGGCAGATAATTTACAGAATAGATGGCTGCTGTTTGTGCAATGGCTGGTAAAAAGCCAGGGCTGGAAGCAAAATGAACCCCAGCTTGGTAACAATCTTCTAATTGTTGCGTTGTGGTAATATTACCAGAGCCCACACGCAATGCAGGAAAGTCTTGCAAGATTTTTTTCAAAATAGCCTGTTCACTGCTATTGATTTCTACTACAACGAAGCCCGCATTAGCGATTTGTTTAAGTCTATCAAATAAAAAAGCATCAACATCTAAAGTTACAATAATTGATTGATTATCAAACAATTTATCAGTCATCATGGTCCATTCGCAAGCCACCGCAATATCTGTCCATGTTAGAAGAGTTGCGGCTGCTTGGCAAGTTATTAATATGGTTTTGTTTTGAAGGGAGTTGGTGCCGTTGAGCTTGGTTCTTGCCGGAGCGGATCTGGAATCGAGCTAACATTTGGGCGATAAGCATCTAATCCAAGACGTTCCATATTTTTTAACAAGAAATTCATGGTTTGCTGTGGGATAGGCCTGCCCACTCGGATACTCGCCAGAACCTCTTGCGTAGGAGAGTCTATTCTACCATCCGGTCCTTTGAACATATTTCCAAGCAGGTTAATAGATTCCGGGGTTGGATTATTTTTCATTAATAGAAGAACATGCTTACAGCTTTTCACAATTGCAGAAGTGTCACTACTAGGCTTCGATGAGGAGCCCTTACTTAAACCCTGTGTTGGCATCGGTGTTAATTTTGGACTAGTGGTCGTGCTCTCAATGCCAGAAACTTGAGGTGTTTGCTTCATTAAGGTAGATACATTCGCTTGTGCAGCTTGCAATTGTAAAATCTGATTGGTGATAAGCAAAATGTCTTTTTGCATATCTTCAGTGTGTTGAGTCAAGGTTTCTTTTTTGCTCTTATGCTCTTTCCCTTCAAGCGTTTTATTATGCTCAACTAATTTTTTTAAGTTTGCGATATCAGGACGTGCGCGCTCAAAGTTCTTTTGTGCAGCTGTTTTTACCTCTTCTGGTAGAGATTCAAAATCTTTAGGATCATGACCCCTTAGTAGGTAATATTTGCCGTTTTTATGTACAATACTCAGCTTTTTGCCCTGTTCTTCTTTCGGTAGATTTTTGCCCTGTTCCTCTTTTGGCAGAACAAAAGCGGCCTTCGTAAAGTCGGATGTTACCTGTCCTTCATCGTTATAGAGGACCTTCTCTCCTTTCATCACGGCTAACATATCTCGCAAGCCTTCGACCTGGACGTGCATAGCATTGTGTTCATGCAATAGACGCAGGGCTTGCTCATCATTATTGGCTTCAATCAATTTGCCAATTAACTCAGCTTGTCCTTCTAGCTTCTTAATGAGTCCATCGATTCTTTGTTGCAAAAGTTCTGTTGGAGGTTTGTCAAGGTTGCTCTGTAGGAAATCATGTTGCTCTTTGAGCATATCAATGCGCGTTAGTAAGTGTTTCAACGTCTCTTCATTGTCAGGACCAGGCTCCGTTATTTTTTGAGCTTCTGCACGCAGACTATCAATTTCGTTTTGCAGAGAGTTTAAGAAATTAACCCGCTGTTGAGGGTCCATAGCATCTGGTTGCATGAGAAAGGTAAACTGATCAAGGAGAGCAAGCGAGTGATCAAAATTAGCGTAACGGCTGTTAATCGCCTGCCCTTGTTTTTCAAGTTTATCCATTTCTTGTTCTAGTTCTTCAGAAGCTTTTACTTTCTCTTTCAATACGTCTTCTAAGGCAACAATGGATTCCCTATATGCAGCATAGGCTTTAGCAGCCTCTGCAGAGCTTTGTCCAGATGAGGTTTGGGATTGCTTTTGCGCGTCATGCAGTTTTTTGCTTTGTTTTTCTTCTGCTTCATGCCTCGCTCTTGCTTGGGCTTCTTTTCTGTAAAGCAGGCCCAAAAGCAAAGCAGCCAGCGCCCGATGTTTTCTTGTCTCATGATCCAGCAACTCTTGACGAATAGCTTTATTGATTGACGCAATCTCGGCTAGCTTTTCACCAATTAGTGCAATAATGGCATGACCTGCAGGTGATTTTAAAAAAGTAATAACATCTTTAGCAGTCTTTAAACCATAACGACTAAGGTATTGAGTAGCTAGGTCATGTGAATGTGGTTCTGGGGTAGATGACTTGTGAGCATGCTTTGATTTTGGATGTTCTAATTTTCTTGCTTCCAAATTTGCAAACCATTGCTCCAACTGTGAAGAGGTAAGTGTAATCTCTTCTTTATTTTTTGTGGTCAGTGTAATGGAGTCAACATCTTGTTTTTCCAGACTCCTCTCTTCTCGTTTGCTGTGAGTAAACACACCCTCTTTGTTTTTTGTAGTTAGTGCAAAAGAATCAACGTCTTGTTTTTCCAGCGTTCTTTCTTCTGGTATGCCGCGAGTAAGTACATCCTGATGATCGCGCTTTGGAGTATTGGCCATACAAATCCCTCGGAAGAACTTAATACCTTTAATTATACACGATTAAACTGACTAGACAATAGTCAATTTGACTCGCAAAAGACCTGAATAGTTTCAGTTAGCCCAATTAATCACCAGCATTCATCTGCTTTCCTTAAGGGATCACCATGTGGTCCAGGAGCAATTCCTCTATGACCCAAATTATCTAGAGTAAAACTTTGGCAGTCTTTATCTTTAGTCTGGGCACCTCTGGGGATTGCTTGCAGACTATAAGCAGTGTGTGTTTGTGAGCTTATTTTTAAACAATACCACTTTTGTGCGGAGAGATTATCGTTTTTTATATCTGTAACCTCACCGGTCCCTAGAGAGGCTTTTTCATAGCTATGATACTCAGAGTAGTAATGCTCCAATCGATTAGCTAAATCAAAAAGTGCAGCTTGTCCGTCGTATCGTCGAGCCTGCATAAGATGGTTTAGATAGATTGGGTAAGCAAAACAAGTGAATAGGCTAATAATGACCAGCACAATCATTAGCTCGATGAGTGAGAATCCTTGTCTCATTGTTTGCGAGTATAATTTTTTACAAAGCATTGCCCACCGTTACCTCTTCTTGTAGGTGAGTGGGAGATGGATCGTCTTTTTTAGGGTGAAATAAGCTGGTATGTTTCGGATTTTCCTCTGTAGCAGCGAAGGTAACGCTTGAAGAACTGAGTAGATTTTGCAACAAGCATTTTGTTGATGTATGAGGCAAGCGCTCGCTTCTCATGGGGTCTGCCTGACAATAGTCAGTATCCGTATTCATCTTATGAAAAGCACGTTCTTCATCATCTGAGAAAGCCCAATGATAGAGGCTGCGACGATGGGTTTGTATCTTGGCCAGTGCACTTTGTTTCAGATGACCGGCAAAATTATCCAACGCATTGCTGCTTAGGGTGATGATATAAGCTGTAAACTGTAGGACACGCCCGAGGGAGTTGTCCCATATCATACCCCCTGTCCACAATGTGGATCCTAAGATGTAAGCGACTACCCTACTTATGGGATCCAAAAGCGTAAAAGTTAAACGAACGAAAAATGCTATAAGATCGAGGACTGGTAATAAGAGGACGTTTTTTATAACTGCCAAAGGTGGAAAAACCAATAACCCGAGTAAATTTAGACAAACATTTGCCAATTTATTCTCGGCATATTTACCGAACGGATTACTAAAGCCGTAGAGTGGAGATAAGCGAAATCCGGGTAAATACCCCCAGCTGCTGGGGCGATTAGCAAATTGCGTGAGCATTTCCCCAATGATTTGCCAATGGCCTGCGATAACTAAAGCCTTGCTTACCAATTTTGTGATCCCACGAAAAGGAACATGAATTAAAAGAGAGCTTAATTCAAGTAAGGGCACAGTTGCCAAGCTTAGAAAGAAATCAGCAACTGCTGCTGCAAATTGTTTGCCCGTCTTCACCAATAATTTGCTATTTTTTTTCCAACCCGAGATAAAGCCCGATCGATAGCCATAAAAATAGGCTTCAACAAAGGGGCCTGCGATGAGTTTTACCAAGGTAAGGGCTCCCTTGAGAAACCATTTTATTGAACCAAGAAGCCAATCATCACCTGGGTGCATGACGGTATCATAAATAGCTGCCCCGCCTTTAGCCCCTAAGGCCGCATAATTGATATAAGGGAACTCGCCCATTTCCTTTCCAAGACGAGGTATGGTTTTACACAAGCCGTAACCCAAACTGATTGCAAGGGCGACAACAATAGCGACTTCAGCAGGTTTTTCTTTTAATAAGTCAACGGCTTTAATAAAAAATTGATCAAGATCACCGCCAACAACAATGGCTTGCCAATAGGTAACTGCCGCTGAAATGGCTTCAGAAGTGGTGCCATGGCTCATCCATTTTGCAAGAGCTTGGGTAGGCTCTATCCCATGGATAAGCCCATTGAGATGCAATTTAACTAAAATTGAAGTGAGCGCCTCAGGGGCAATCACAGCTCCTGCGCCATAAGCATAGGCAGCCATAGCCAGTGTGCCAAGAATGGGGTTTTTCTCGCTGGTGTCAACAAAAAAACCGCCGATATGCCGTAAGATTTCCAAAGAACGATGAAACGGGTTGTCGTAGGGTGGAGGACTAGGTGGATGAGCTTCGCGTACAATGACGTAGTGATTTTTTCTTAATTGAGTTTGTACGAATTCTTCCAGGGTTTGACCATTACTTAGAATACCTTGGGCATATAACACTTCTTGTAAATAACTTAGTCGGTGCGATTTTGATGGTTTTTCATCTTGGTTTGGCAACTTGACATCATCATGATTGGCGTGCACATAGTTAAAAAATTCTTTATACAAAGTCGTGGTAAATTGCCGGATATTAGAAAATAAGTTTCTGAAAAAAATAGGAAAACGAGAAAAAAAAGCTTTTAGCTGTAAACTTGCTCGTTCTGGCAAATAAAGATGATGTTTACCCAATTGGCTTAATTTATAGAGGTCTTCTCCAAACGGAAGAGGATAAAATAATCCTTGCTCTTCAAAATAATTAATAATGAGCATTTCATCATGCAAGCGCAAAACCAATTGCTTTTCGAGCAATTCAACCCAACTTCCATTCGGACGATCGCCTAACCAGTGTAGGGCTTCTTCCATTGAAGCGGCCTTATGATGATTTCTTGTATGGCTTCGACTAAAGGCCGCTACAATATCTTCTGGTTTTGAGTAGCCAATTTGCGCAACACCATCCAAAAGGTAGTAGGGTTTAATTTTGGTGATTGATAAGCCATCTGCTCGTGTTTCAGTTTCACTGATGTGCGTTGCATTACGAGGATTTCGCAAGTGCTCGACCCAATCACGACCATCAAGCCAGAGTTTGCGCAGAAACCATTGCAGACGTTCGAATCGATTGGCAATTATATTGCTAAGGGAAGGAGCGGGGGTAAGACCATATTCTTGACAAATGACTCGAATAACATGATTCAATGCTTCCTCGTCTTGACCAATATGCAGCTCACTATCCCATACAAAAACCTCAGCGTCGTGCTGTTTACTAAAATCAAGCTGGTCAAGCCTACAGACGGGATACATACGATTAAATTGAAAATGCTGTACTTTCTTTCGAGCTTCATAGAGCAGTGTGTCGAAATAACCTGCAGAAACAGTAGGATGTATGGCAATCAATAAATTTTTACCAAGACATTTATCAATAATAGCAATCACTTTTGTCCGCAGGGTTTCTTGACCTTCCCAATCATTACTAGCTAATTCTCGTTCTTGACTGAGAAGTTGAGCAAGTTGAGTGATGCAGTTAGTAGCAAGCTGATATTTAGCGTCTTGTTCGAGTGAGCGTGGTTTTTCATAATGATCCGAGCGAATGCGATAAAGATTGATATTACTCATGGCATCTGCAACTAAAGAGGCTGGACGCGCTCCTGGTAAACGTTTCAATTTTTCAGGATCGTGAGTGAGCAGGAACAATTGAATGTTCTTTTTGTTGTGATTAGCAAAAATCCGCAAATAATCATTACCGGGCAGTTTATAATCCATGCTGTAGTAGCCATACAACACTGTTCCGGCCTGGTGACTAATAGCGGAGCCAGTAATGGTTGGTACTCCTTGATGAGCATGCGGTTTAACTTGCAAGGGGATAACGGGTTGTGAGTGTTTCCTTCTAACTTTAGTCTCGACCATAATCTAACGGCTGATCTCCATTTTGTATTAACACTACAAGGTTTCGTACTTAATCTTCAAGTTTTTATTGCGTGACTTTTCAGAACACCGAATTCCCGCGTTGTCGCAGCAGTGTTCTGCTGGCAATCAAACAGATGGACTGTTAAAATGAATCAAAAATAGACAGGACTAATTGTTAATGACAAGTTATTGTGGATATATTGCTCTAGTAGGTCGACCGAATGTGGGTAAATCAACCTTATTAAATCGCATCCTGCAACAAAAATTGAGTATCACCTCTCGCAAACCTCAAACAACTAGGCATAGCCTATTAGGAATCCAGACGATTGGCGACTATCAATATGTCTATGTGGACACCCCAGGTCTTCATCAGGGCTCAAAAAAAGTAATGAATCGTATGATGAATAAGACCGCCAAATCTGTCTTACGTGATGTGGATGTCATTGCCTTTATTGTGGATGGGACTCATTGGAATGAGGAAGATGAATACGTTTTACACCTCATCAAGCAAACCAAAGTACCTTGTATTTTATTAATTAACAAAGTGGACAAAATTCCTGACAAATCACAACTATTACCCTGGATAGAAAAATTGAACGAACGTCATGATTTTGCTGCAATCATCCCCATCTCTGCTAAAACCGGTGCCCAAGTGGATAACTTAGAACAAGAACTAAAAGCCTATTTGCCTGAGGGACCACATTTGTTTGCAGAGGATCAATTTACCGATCGTCCTATACGATTTTTATGTGCGGAATTACTCCGAGAAAAAATTTTCCGTCTTTGTGGGCAGGAATTACCTTATGCAACGACTGTGGAAATTGAATCCTACAAAGATGAAGGCAATTTAGTAAGGATTCATGCTCTGATTTTGGTTGAAAAAGAAAATCACAAGCGCATTATCATCGGCGATAAAGGACAGAAGTTAAAGGAGATGGCCACCAGTGCTCGTTTGGACATGGAGAAGCTCCTAGGCAAAAAAGTTTTTTTACAATGTTGGTGTAAAGTAAAAACGGGTTGGGCTGATGATGAGCGCATGTTGAAGCAATTAGGTTATGACAGTTGAAGCATTCGAAGCGTGGATTCTGCACAAACGGCCTTCTGGGGACACCAGTGTTCGTGTGACTTTCTTTACCCGGGAAAAAGGGGTGATAAATTGTTTGTGTAAGGGGGGTAGAGCACCGAAAAAGCAAGCTATTTTACAAGCATTTACTCCTTTGTGGGTAGCTTTAGAAGTGCGAAAGGAATGGTACTACAGTCGCCAAGTTGAAAGTACTTCTTTACCGGTCAACATCAAAGGGTTTGCGCTTTTTGCTGCTCTTTATATGAATGAGTTGCTGTATTATACGCTAAGTCCTATCGATCCCCATCCTCTCCTTTTTGATACCTATATAGAAACACTTCGAGGATTAAGCGTTGCTACGGATAATTTGGCAATAGAAGCCTTACTGAGGCGTTTTGAATGGGCTTTGCTTATTGCTTGTGGGCAAGCTGTTTCGTTAACAAAAGAAGCGCATTCCACGAACTTGATTACCGAAGATAAGTATTATCAATTTATAGTAAGTGAAGGTTTTCTGCCTGCCATAGCAGGTTTAGCTGGGAAGGATATTTTGGCGTTCGCGCAAGGATATCTGGATGACATCAATGTGCTGAAGACAGCAAAATTTATCATGCGCCAGGCCATCGATCATCTTTTGGAAGGAAGAGAATTAAAATCTCGCACATTGTTTATGCGTCATAAAAATAAATCTTCCTTATAAGAAATCACGTCAATTGACATTTTTAGTGTCGAATCTCCGATAAAGCCGCCATTGTGAATACTCCTTGGGAAGGGGTACTTGGCGCAGCCATGAAGCTTTATCCGGATTAAACTTCGTTGAGAACTCTATCGGACAAAGAAGAATTAAATCGATCTGTCGCCGCAAAACGATGTCTTTTGCTTTCGCTTCATTCGTTTTAAAGAAAAGAATACTGTCTTTAAGTCCTTGCGGGTTGTGATGATCATTGCTGGCAACGATGGAAAAGGGAGTGGAATAAAGGAGTAAAGGACCATAGTTACTATGCACGAAAATCCTCTTATCTTGCTTAAACTGTGGGCTTCCCAAAAAACGATTATTTAACATTGAGTAAAATTGTTCTTGGCAAATTTGCTCAGGCTTTGAAAAATAATCTCTAGCAAGCGATAAGATTAGGCTCGGTAAAGAAACCATAAGAATAAAGGCGAATAACCTGAACAAGAATGAAGTGTTTTTAATATCTTTCATTAGAAAAGATACCAATAGAATATTGATAGGAGTGGCATATTCCACCCAGCGATACATACACACTGTAAGCAACGTGGTTGTGAAGGCAGCCCACAAAAACAATCGTTTCGGAATTGAAAGTTCAGAGGATAAATAGAGATAGTAGCAATAACCAGCACCGATAAGAAAATAACAGAGGATGGCTAATGCGAGAGATCGATCAACAGCAAAAGGTGAGTAAAACTCTGAGAGTACAGGAAAGAAATGTCGTAATAGGTAAGGATCCACTTCATTATATGGGCCACGATAAAATCCTGGAAATAGAGCATTCATAACCAAGAAAATAATCACCAATGCGACACAAATAAAAATAAGTTTTGCCGCCACACGCCTTTCTTCTAAACATCTGGCATAAATGACAAGAGTCAAAGTTAACATTAGCAAAAGAGTCAAATGCACGATGGAGAGAATGTCATGAGCAATGCTAAAAAAATGACGATGTTCAAAGGGAATAATCACAACGAAACAGAGAGATAATGTCATCAAATAAACAACTAGACTTTGTTGTCGAATCTCTTTTTTGATTAAACTATAATAAAACAGAAAAGCTAGGCTTAAGAATATTAGCAAAATAAAGCTGATGCTTGTCCATGTGCCTAAACTTGCAATAACAGCAGTGATAATCGCCAACCTGGTATTGTCGCTCTTAAGAAATCTTAATAAAAACCCCCAATAAATAATGCTTAACGTGATTAACAAAAAATCATAATCAACCCGAAGAGGAAAGAAAAAGGAATTCATAAATGGGTTTAACAGAAAAGCTGCCAAGACAAAGAATTGTTGATAGCTTGTCGGTTGCAATGCCTGGATGACCCATAACATCGCCCATGCTGCGATGGCATAAAAAATGATCGGCAGAACAAAAGACCAAAGATAAAGAGCAGAGGACAGCGGCATGAAGAAGCCAAGTAACCATGCTCCGCCTGCTAGTAGGGCAGTAACAACATTTGTCCAGCCATGAGTATCAGCTCCCCAAGGTGTATTTAATCGGTCATTGAAATGTTGATGCCAATCTCTAGTATGCAATAAATCCGCTGCAATCACTAAATGCATATAAGCATCTTGATCATAGACATAGTACCGACCCTCTATGGCATCTTGAATATTTTGCCAATTACTTACCCAAAGAAAAATGATGGTTATCAATCCAATGAAAACAAATTTAAGAGAAGACTGTTTGGAGAAAACAAGAAACTTTAAGAAAGGAGAGGCCATAACTTATGGTTCTTTAATTATTTGAAATAACTATACAATACCGTATTTCGACGTTCAAAGTTTCAATGAAATTTTGGCATGTAAATCGCTTGTATTTATCAATCTGAGATAGGTTCAAAGGAAAAAATGATTAGCGTCAACTATAGATGGAAACCAGGTTTCAGGTCATAATTTGGCACTATTTTTTAACATGGTGAACCCCTATGACGAATGAAATTTTACTTGGTGTAAATATTGATCATGTTGCAACCGTACGTCAGGCACGAGGAACACGTTACCCTGATCCAGTACAAGCTGCTATAGAAGCCGAGGAAGCTGGTGCTGATGGTATTACATTGCACATGCGTGAGGATTTGCGCCATATCCAAGCGCGTGATGTCAGACTCATCAAGGCTGTATTGCAAACACGGATGAATCTTGAGTTGGCAGTCACCGATGCGATGCTCGATTTTGCTGAAGAAATCAAACCAGAACACACTTGTCTGGTTCCTGAAAAGCGTGAAGAATTGACCACAGAAGGTGGGCTAGATGTCATCAGTCATCATCATGCTGTTGCTGCAGCAGTAAAACGCTTGGAGGCTATTGGTAGTGAAGTTTCTTTATTTATTGATCCGGATAGGAAGCAAATTGAGGCTGCAGTTGATGTAGGTGCTCGTGTTATTGAAATTCACACAGGATGCTATGCTGATGCTACCAATCCAATAGAACAAGCGCATGAATTGCACCGGATCACTGAAGCTGCAAATTATGCTGCAAGTCTCAATTTGATTGTGAATGCTGGCCATGGTTTGAATTATCATAACGTAAAACCTATAGCCGCCATTAAAGAAGTACGTGAATTAAACATTGGCCATGCCATTATCGCTCGTGCGTTATTTTCTGGTTTTAAGGAGGCGGTAAGACACATGCGCCAACTCATGTTGGAAGCAAGGAGCTATGGCAAATACTGACGCAATCGTTATTCGGTTAACGGGAGATTCCGGTGATGGGGTGCAGCTTATTGGTGAGCAGCTAACCATCACCGCAGCACTTACGGGTAAAGATGTTAGGACACTTCCTGATTTCCCTGCGGAAATCAGAGCACCCGCAGGAACTGTTGCAGGAGTATCCGGTTTCCAATTAGCGATGTCAGAACAAGCCATCTTTACGGCTGGCGAAACGCTCGATGTATTGGTGGCATTAAATCCCGCTGCTTTGAAACATTCATTACAGCATTTAAAACCAAGTGGTTTATTAATAGTCAATGAGGATAGCTTTCAAGCGAAGGATTGGCAAAAAGCAGGTTTAACGAAAGATTTTCTTGATAATGTGGCGGAGCATTACCAACTTGTTTCTTTGCCTCTCATTACGCTGACCTTAAAGGCCATTGAGGCATTAGATATCAATCATGCCCAGTCGAAGAAAGCAAAAAATTTCTATGTTCTCGGGTTAGTGCTGTGGCTATTCGATTTACCGACAGAGAATTGTATTGACTTTATTAATAAAAAATTCAAAGCCAATCCGCAAATTGCTAAGGCCAATAAGTTAACGCTTTTAGCAGGCTATAACTATGCTATGACCTTGGAATTAACTCGTCGTCAATTTATGTTAGGTCAGGTAAATCGTAAGAATGGTGAGTACAGGCAGATAACGGGTGTTGAAGCGGTCGCTTTGGCGGTTGCAACAATGGCTGCGGGCACAGAAACACCTGTGTTGGTGTCTGGTTACCCGATTACACCGGCGTCTGCCGTTTTGCATGAGTGTGCAAAATTGAGCGATTTTGGGGTGCAATTATTACAAGCTGAGGACGAAATTGCTGCGATTTGTGCCTGTATTGGTGCTGCCTATGGCGGCCGTTTGGCATTAACATGTACGTCTGGTCCTGGTTTCGATTTAAAAACAGAAAGCTTAGGGCTTGCAGTGATGGCTGAATTACCATTGGTTTTAATTGATGTACAGCGTGCAGGAGCTTCCACTGGTTTACCAACGAAAACGGGGCAAAGCGATTTACGTCAAGCGCTCTATGGCCGGCATGGCGAGGCACCATTACCTGTTCTGGCGGCCAAATCCCCTGCTGATTGCTTCAATACTACTCTGGAGGCTTTTACTTTAGCCATAAAATATATGACTCCGGTGATTGTGTTGCTCGATGCCTATCTTGCCAATGCTGCTGAGCCTTGGAAGATTCCTGCCATTGAATCGCTATCGATCCCTGCTATCCATTTCAATCGTTTTCCTAAGCCCTATCAACGTGATGATATCCTCTCTCGCAGTTGGAATATCCCTGGAACCCCTGGATTTATTCATCAACTAGGAGGTCTAGAGAAGCAAGGGGAGGAGGGGAGAGTTAGTTATGATGCAGAGAACCATCAAAAGATGGTGACGCTTCGTGGTGACAAGGTGGCTGGCATGACACGAGAATACCCCTCTTTGGAAATCGAAGGGGATGAGAATGCCACTATTTTGCTAATGGGTTGGGGTAGTACTTATGGTAGTCTTAAATCGGCGGTTAATCAGTGTCAGGCAGAAGGAATTGCAATTGCTTTCATCCACTTGCGCTATCTAAATCCCTTGCCACAAGAATTAATCACGTTATTGCTCAGATTTAACAAAATTATCGTTGCCGAGCTTAATTCAGGTCAGTTGTGTCAGCTCTTACGCGCGACTTATTTAGTGGATGCCAAGTCAATCAATCAGTGCTCAGGTCAACCGTTTACAGTCAGTCGTTTGGTTAAAGCTATCAAATTGGAAACAAATCATGAACCAGTATAAACGTGAAGATTTTACCAATTCTACTGAAGTAAGATGGTGTCCAGGGTGTGGAGATTATGCGATATTGGCTGCTTTGCAACGACTCTTACCGGAGCTTGGTTTACCACCTGAGAAACATGTGTTTGTTTCAGGCATTGGTTGTGCGGGTAGATTGCCTTACTACATGAATGCTTATGGTTTCCACACCATTCACGGAAGAGCACCAGCGGTTGCAACTGGACTGAAAGCCATGCGTGACGACCTAACTGTTTGGGTCATCACTGGCGATGGTGATGCTTTAAGCATTGGTGCAAACCACTTGGTCCACTGTTTACGACGCAATGTAAATGTCAAAATATTATTGTTTAATAACCAAGTCTATGGTTTGACAAAGGGACAATTTTCACCGACTTCGCAAAAGGGACAAGTGACCAAGACGTCTCCGCACGGTGTTAATAATGAGCCTATCAATCCCTTATCCCTCGCTCTGGCTGCCGGTGCCAGCTTTGTTGCTCGCGCTGTAGATAAAGATCCTAATCACCTTGCCTTAATTCTTAAGAAAGCTTATGAACATGAGGGATGTGCTTTCGTTGAGATCTACCAAGACTGCAATATTTTTAATAACGGTGCCTTTGATGCGTTTGCCGTAAAAGCAAATCGCAATGCGCAAACCATCCTCTTGGAGGAGGGCAAACCCTTGGTGTTTGACGATGAGCAGCAGGCTTTAACCCTAGTAGGGGAAAATCTGCAGCGAGTTAAATATCATGGCAAAGAAAATTATCTACATGATCCGAGCAATTTTCTGGCGGCAATGCGTTTGACTCGTTTAAATTTCCCTGATTTTCCTGTTCCACTAGGCATTTATTATCAAAGCATGCGCCAAATTTTTACCCTTAATTACCCTATCACACGCTCGATACATGATTTGGCTGACTTGTTTCGCTCTAAGGCAAGTTGGGAACAAAGAGAGGAATGATAGTAGTACCATTGGACGAAAGTTTGGTTTGGTAGAAAAAATCCCGGTATAAACCGGGATCAAGTTTGAGGAGATGATTTTAGTCGCGGCCTGAGAATGCGCTTAATAAATTTAACAGACTTACGAACAAATTATAGATGGAGACGAATAAGGAAACAGTTGCTGAAATGTAGTTTGTCTCACCGCCATGAATCAGTTCACTGGTTTGGAATAAAATCAAACCAGAAGAAATCAGCACAAATGCTGCTGAAATAACCAATTGCAAAGCTGGCATTTGGAAAAAGATCCCTGCAATCATCGCCAGTAAAGCTACCATGACTCCCACGAACAGGAAACCACCTAAATAACTAAAATCCTTTCGTGTAGTGAGCGCATATCCGGATAAAGCAAAGAAGATGATGCCTGTACCACCTAAAGCGGTTGCAATCAGTTGATGGCCATTAGAGAAATTCGCTATATAAAAATTAAGAACAGGCCCTAAGGTATAACCGAGGAAACCAGTAAAAGCAAAAACACTTAGCAAGCCCCAAGCGCTATTTCTTAATGCATGCGTAAGAAACATCAAACCATAGACACCAACAATAAGGAACAATGGGTTGAGGGGTTTAGCATTAAAGGCAAAGGAAGCATAAGCTGTTAGTGCGCTAAATATAAAAGTCATGCCAAGTAAAAGATAGGTATTGCGCAAAACTTTATTGGTGGCAAGTACCGCTTGACTTCGTTGACTTAACAAGGTGACATCATTTCTGTTCATGCAATAGCTCCAGATTATTCATATTGCTAGTTTAGCATATATGTGGGTGTGCTGCTTTAATTTCAAGTCTATAACTAGGTGAATTAACTAGCAAGATTCTTTCATGATCTTAATCATTTTTTAACAGAAAAGTTAGTGGTCTGTTGAAACCTGCCAAACTAATCACAGATAATGAACATTATTTTACACCATAAGGATTAGTTATGGCAAAAGTTGCTGCAGTACAACTGACCTCTTCAACGTCCATTGCAAAGAATCTAAAACAAATTCAGCCTTTTTTTGCTAAAGCGAGAGACGAGAGTGTTGATCTCCTGGTTTTGCCTGAAAATTTTGCTTTTATGGGCAAGAGCGAAAAGGATAAACTACAGAAAGCGGAACAATATGGTACAGGTGAAATTCAGGAGCATATAAGTCGCTGGGCCAAGGAATATAGATTATGGGTTATTGCTGGAACCTTACCCTTAAAAGGATTAAAGGCGCACGTACGCTCTAGCTGTTTAGTGTTTGATAATAAAGGTTTATGTGCTGCTCGTTACGATAAAATTCATTTGTTTGATGTGTGCGTTTCTGAACAAGAGGTGCATCAAGAATCCTCTACTATCGAAAGAGGGGATGACGTTGTTGTTGCGGAGACTCCTGTTGGTCGGGTGGGATTGACAGTTTGCTATGACTTGCGTTTTCCAGAATTGTATCGACAATTAGTATTAAGGGGTGCTGAATTGTTTGTCGTACCATCCGCATTTACTGCAATTACGGGGGTTGCACATTGGGAAGTGTTGTTGCGAGCACGAGCGATTGAAAATTTATGTTATGTTGTTGCCCCTAATCAGTGTGGACAACATGAAAATGGACGCCATACTTATGGGCACAGTATGATCGTTGAACCTTGGGGGAAGATAATAGCGCAACAAGAAACGGGTATTGGTCTGATTACTGCGGAAATTGATTTACGACGGTTAGAGCAACTGCGCCAACAATTCCCATCAAATGAACACCACGTGCTCCCTCATTTGATAAAATAAAGTTAATGTGATGTGTAACTTTCCGAAGCGGCGAATTACCGCGGCTTGACCGCGGTATCCATGACCAGGTGCAATCATGGACCCCATGGTCAATCAAGCCACGGGGATTCGAAAAGTTGCATATTGGTAGGTTAGAGGTGCACAGGTTAAAATTAGACATTGAAAAGGTAAAATTATGACTCAGGCATTAAGCATTGCCAAAGATTTATTATTAAAGCCCGCATTATTAGATGAGTTTGCTTTAGAAAAATTAATTCGTTCGATGATAACGCATCACGTAGACGATGCTGATCTCTATTTCCAAAGCAGTAGTTATGAATCTTGGTATTTGGAGGATTCAGAAGTAAAAAGTGGTAGTTATTCCATTGATCGTGGGGTTGGGGTTCGCGCTATTAGTGGTGATAAAACAGGTTATGCTTATTGTGATGATATCTTGTTACCTGCCATGCAAAGGGCTGCTGATGCCGCCCGTTCCATCGCTTTCGTTGGAACCAAACCAGCACAAGCGATTCAGATAGCGGGAGCTCCGATTAGTCGATATGCGCCGTTAAATCCCATTGAAGGCATGAGCAAGCAAGAGAAAATTGCGTTATTGGAAGCAATTGATAAAGAAGCAAGACGGTTAGATCCACGGGTTATTCAAGTTAATGCGTCCTTAAGCGGTTGCTATGAGGTCGTGATGGTGGCCGGTATGCATGGTGACATGATTGCTGATGTAAGACCGTTAGTAAGTATTAATGTCAGTGTTATTGTTGAAGATAAGAATGGTCGCAGAGAATCAGCTCGCTCTGGGGGCGGAGGTCGCGTTGCTTATTCTTACTTTCTCGAGAAAGAAAGAGCGCTTAATTATGCCAGAGAGGCTGTGCGTGAAGCCTTGATTAATCTTGAAGCACAAGATGCTCCCGCTGGAACCATGCCTGTGATTTTAGGTCCGGGTTGGCCAGGTGTTTTGTTGCATGAAGCTGTAGGTCATGGTTTAGAGGGTGATTTTAATCGTAAGGGATTGTCTGCATTTTCAGGTCGTATGGGACAGCAAGTTGCTGCAAAAGGGGTAACTGTTGTTGATGATGGAACGTTAAAAGACAGACGTGGATCGCTCACTATTGATGATGAAGGTACTCCTGCTCAATGTACAATGCTGATTGAAGATGGTGTATTAGTGAATTATATGCAGGATAAACTTAACGCCAAATTAATGGGTATGAAACCTACGGGAAATTGTCGTCGAGAATCCTATGCCCATGTACCTATGCCTCGTATGACAAATACGTATATGCTTGCTGGTAAATACCATCCTGAGGAAATCATTCGTTCTGTTAAGCGAGGCTTATACGCTGTTAATTTTGGAGGAGGCCAAGTCGATATTACTTCCGGTCAATTTGTCTTCTCAGCTAGTGAAGCTTACCTCATTGAGGATGGAAAAGTTACCAAGCCTGTGAAAGGTGCAACACTGATTGGCAATGGCCCAGACGTTATGAAAAAGATCAGTATGGTGGGCAATGATCTTTCCCTGGATAGTGGTATTGGTGTTTGCGGGAAAGATGGGCAATCTGTCCCTGTGGGCGTTGGCCAACCCACATTAAAAATTGATGCCTTAACAATTGGTGGTACTCGTTAGGCTATTTAACTTTTTCAACACTGATTTGCCAATCGGGCCCTGAACCAAGATGGTGTAGCTTGGCAAAATTACCTTGATTTTTGGCGATAGCAAGATTAAGCAAACTATTTAAATACAGTAAATCAGTGCCTGGCTTTGTGTCGCCAAACGTATGATGAAAAGACAGGATCTCGGCATATTTTTCTTTTTGCTTGTGATAAATCTTTATTTGATAACGTTCATTGACCTTCATGCCATATTTTTTCATTGAATCTTTATCGATATTAGTCCAAATGTTCCCGTATTGTGGGTCCAGGATGACAAGGGTGCCCCGCAAAACATTATTCTCTATCGTGGGTTTTTGATAGGGCAGTTTTACAATAGGTTCCTTTAATATGGGCCCGACTTCTGCAAACGAAATTTTACCGGAGGCCAATTTTGCAGCAGTATAAGCGTAAACATCCCTGCCATAAAAAGTATAGGATTTCTCAGAGCCCATCAAGCGATACTTTGTTTCATCAATGAGTCTGACTTCTTTTATGCCGTAAATATCATCAATTAAAGTTAAAGTACCATTGTCTGGTGTGACAATATATAATCCATTGTTTGTTAGAGCAACGACAGATCGTCTCTTTGTCCCTACACCGGGGTCGACAACACTAACAAATACAGATTGTTTTGGCCAATATGGAGCAGCCTGATAAAGACGATAAGCAGCTTCCCAAATGTTAAAGGGTGGAATTTCATTCGTTAAATCAGAGACAAGAAGCGATCTATCTACGGAATAGATCACTCCTTTTACTTCACTGACTGCAGCGTCTTTTTCACCAAAATCACTTTGAAATACCACGATACCGGGGTTTGCCAAAGCCATTGATGAGATCAAGGGAAGTAAAAACAGGGTTTTTAAAAAAGCGTGGATGATTTTGTGCATGGTTTAGTTTGCTCTATAAGTACAAAATTTGCTCTATTATATATTTGAAACGCAAAAGAATCAATTTCAAAACAAGTAATCGAAACTAAAATAGGCGTCGATCTCTCCCACAAAAAGGCATTTTTCCCCTCGGAGAGAGTAGGGTGAGGGGTTTATAGACAAGGATGATTTAATGAGAAACTCAGTATTAAAAATAAAACAATTAGAATCCACAGTTCTTTTTTTCAGTTTACTCTTATCGACCTCTCTCTGTAGTCAAACGATCTCTGAGACTGCGCAGAACCAAAGTATAGCGAAATATGAATTACTCAATCCGCCAAGACTTGGTGTAACTAGAGCAGGTCAACCAATACATTTAGGAGGGTTCTCAGGTTTAAGGTTTGTAGGCAAAAAGAATGGCAAGTTGATTTTTGTTACCCATACTGATCGTGGTCCTAATCCACATGCTTACTACAAAAAAGGTATTTTAATGCGACCTTTTATGTTGCCGGAGTTTAATCCACGCTTAATCTTCTTGGAAGTTGACCCCCCAACGAAAACACTAAAAATTATTAAACAAATTCCATTGAAGTCTGATAACGGTCAACTGTTAACGGGCTTACCTTCAATGAGAACTCGGGAACACCCAGTCAATCTTTATGGTAAAAAGTTGCCGTTTGATAAGAAAGGAATGGATTTAGAGAGTATTGATATGGCAGCTGACGGTGGTTACTGGATGGGAGATGAGTACGGTCCTTCTTTGATGTATTTCTCTTCCCAAGGAAAATTATTAGCTTTGTTTACCCCGGCAGCAGGATTACCAAAGATGATTACACAGATAAAACCAAATTTTGGTTTTGAGGGGATAGCACTTCATAAAGATAAATTATTTGCTATCTTGCAAGGTCCTCTGAATAAAAAGAACAACAACAAACAATCCAAAATGATTCGCATTATTGAATTCGATACCAAAAAAAGACGTACGGTGGGGCAGTACTTATATATACTTGAGGAGCCATCCGCTTCCATAGGAGACATGGCTGCTCTTGGTAGCAACCGTTTTTTAGTGATTGAGCAAAATGGTCGAAAAGGCCAAAGTGTTTTAAAGAAAATTTTTCTCATTGATCTTGCAAATGCTACTAATATACAAGCAAATAAACAACCTCCATCACTAAATGCAGAGAACTTAGAGAGTATTCAGCTACAACAAGCAGGAGTGCGTACTGTTAGCAAAAAAGAAGTTTTGAATTTAGCCGCTCTGGGCATTAAGAACAAAAAAATAGAAGGGATTGCTCTCGTCAATCAGAAACACATTGCTCTTATCACTGATAATGATTTCGAATTAAATGGTGAATTAAATCAGAAAACAGGCAAGGCTAAATTTAAAAAAGAGAACACAATTCTTTTCCTCATTCCATTAGATATTGCAAAGCTTTAGTTATTCACTTCCCAGGACATTGCCAAACTCTAATACAGAGTAATTGCACTATGATAAATTGAAATAATGGCATAAAGAATCAAGGGAAAAATTTTTATAAGTGTTTTATTTATTTTCATTTCTATAATCCTATTTAATTGCTTTGGTTTTTAGAACATCGAATTACCCGTGGTCAAGCCACGGTAATTCGGTTTTGATTTGTCAAATTAAAAACTTGCCGATCGAGGTTTTAATATTCAAAAACTGTGCCTATTTTTGTTGAGATGAGTTGCTTAGCATATGAACTGGCATAAGAGCTGCTAGAAAAGCTTTTAAGTGGATCCAACTGGAACCTATCCCCTTGAATACTATTATTAAATTGATATGACTTTAAAAATTTCTAAAGGACGGCCATGACGACACCAACAAGAACACTGAATCAACTTTTGTTAGAAAATGAAAAACAAAGGGGTGACAAAATTTACCTAAGGCAACCTCGCGAGGGACGGTGGCATGAGTTTAGCTGGGCGGTAGTGATTCGCCAGGCAAGGCAAGTAGCGCGTTTTCTGCAGGATGCTGGTCTGAAAAAAGGGGATCATGTCGCTATCTTTTCAAAGAATTGTGCGGAATGGTTCATTACGGATTTTGGTATTAGCTTGGCAGGTATGGTGAGTGTTCCTTTATTCGCTAATCAGCATCAAGAGAGCATCAAATATGTCTTGGAGCATGCTGAAGCTAAGTTGGTGTTTGTGGGGAAGCTTGATGATCATCAACGGGTACGTGGCTATATTCCGCAAGATTTTATCACAGTGAGTTTTGGTTATCATGATAATCTTAATACGACTTATCTCTGGACAGATGTTCTTAACAAAGAGCCGCTGCAAGAGGTTGTCCTACCTTCTCCAGATGATTTATACACGATCATTTATTCTTCTGGCACTTCCGGCCAACCCAAAGGTGCTGTATATACTCATGGAATAACCGCTAATTACTTATCCTTGTTTCCTGAAGATATTAAACGTATACGTGTGCTTGACCATTATCATCTGCTGTCTTATTTGCCTTTGGCTCATGTGTATGAGCGTTCTGCCATCCAATTAGGGAGTATAACTATCCCTTCTGATGTTTCTTTCGTAGAAAGCCTTGATAAATTTGCCGATAATTTAAGAGAAGTACAACCCACGTTTTTTGCGGCTGTCCCTAGGATTTGGGGCGTTTTTCAGCAGAAGATTGAACAAAAATTACCGCCATCACGACTAAATATCCTTCTTAAAATTCCATTTATTTCCAGTTTAATTAAAAATAAAATTAGACATCATTTAGGTTTAAATCGTTGCACCAACTGCTTTTCGGGCGCATCTCATCTGCCTGTGTCCATTCTTAATTTTTTTGACAAGCTTGATATCAAGATCCAGGAAGGTTACGGTCAAACGGAAAATCTAGCCTATGCAACATTCTCGATGCTTGATAAGCGCCGCCCTGGTTATGTTGGTACCCCAAGACTGCAAGTTGAAGTAAAGTTAGCTGACGAAAATGAGTTAATGATTAAATCGCCATGTTTGATGAAGGAATATTATAAGAATAAAGAGGCAACGAGTGCAGCTTTAACCAAGGATGGCTGGTTACATACTGGCGATATTGCTGAATTGGATGAAAACAATAATGTAAAAATAGTGGGTCGCCTTTCTGAGAATTTTAAAAATCAGAAAGGCGAATTTATTATCCCTGCGCCTATAGAGAAACGATTTGCGATGAATTCAGATATCGAGCAACTCTGCATGGTGGGCCGTGAGCTACCAAACAATGTTTTGGTTATTACACTGAGTGAATCGGGACAGGAGCAAAGTAAGGAAAATATTAAACAAAGTCTGCAGGAAAATTTGCGAAAAGTTAATAGCGAACTTGCGAGTTATGAAAAAATCAGTCATGTAATTATTGCCAAAAAACCATGGACCACCGAAAACGGATTTCTAACACCAACTCTCAAAGTTAAACGACGTCTCGTGGAAACAAATTATCATGATGTGATTCAAGGGGCAATCACGCAGCCCGATACCATTGTTTGGGAGTAGGTTGGGCCTTGGCCCATAGCCGTCAGGCTAAGAAAGAAATTGTTTGTTTAACTTATTGAAATAATAATAAAAAAAGCTAGAGTACCCTTTTAAATTTTTTCCCGCCAGGAAAACAACCAAAAGGGACTCTATGCTGCTGGATACCCTATCAAATATTCCTCAAGAAATCTTTAAATTTTTTACTTATGAAGCGGATCGGATAGGAAAGGAAACAGGTTTTCAGAAACGCCGTTCAAAATTGACACCTAGTGTTTTTATAAAATCATTGATAACGCTCTGTTTTTCAGAACATTTTAATTTGGAACTTTTCTGTGGATTGGTAAAAACGCAAAAAGTTTATATCAAAAAACAATCATTACATGAGCGATTTAACGAACGAACAGCCGGATTTCTTAAAGCCTTTTCATTATTCTGTTTAAAGCACTTTCAAATGAAAAAGTTACCTCAACTCCAAGGATTGGAGCAATTTAGTAGCCTTAACATCATTGATAGCAGTACTATATCCTTACATCAGGCGCTGAATGAGCTTTTTAAAGGCAGTGGCGGAGCCGCATCCAGTTCCGCTATGAAAATCCAAATGATGTTTGATTATCTTGGTGGACAAATAAAAGAGCTTACTCTAACTTCGGGCTGTGATAACGATCAGGGCTTTGATAATTATTTTAATACTATTGAAAAAGGAGCTCTTTATTTAATGGATTTAGGTTATTTTAAACTGAACACGTTTAAGAAAATTATGGAAGAAAACGCTTTCTTCATAAGCCGCTTGCTCACCGGAACTAAACTTCTAACACAAGATAAGAAACCTTTTGATTTACTCGTTACCTTGGAGAATGCTGCACCATTCTTTTCTCAGCAGGTCCTTATGGGAGCAACGCATAAAATTCCTGTCCGCTTGGTCGCTCAACGATTACCACCAGTCATTGCCGAGCAAAGGCGGAGAAGACTTATAAAAGATCATCGTCGCCGTGGTTCCACACCAAACCAGGAATCGTTGGCTTTACAAAGTTGGTCTATTTATATTACCAATACCTCTGAAACTCAAATCAATAATAAAGCAATTCATCAAACGTATGCTTTACGATGGCAGGTAGAACTCCTCTTTAAATTAAGTAAATCCTTAATGCATATTGACTCTATCAAAACTAAAAAGTTTGCTCGAGTGATTATTGAAACCTATGGTAAGTTTATTGCAATGATGCTTTTGTTTTTGCTATGCAATCCCATGCGCAACATAGAAGGCAAACAACTCTCTTTTTATAAAGCCTGTCACCAACTAAGTTCCAAGGCTACTGGATTGATTATCGCCCTCATGTCTCCTTATCGATTAAAGCATTTCTTGAATGATTTCTATGAAAATCTCTCCCTCTTTGCTATCAAAGATTCAAAAAAGAAACCTCTTTTGACCTTTGACTTCTGCGAAGGAGAGTGCTTTTAAACTCTTAGCCTGACGGCTATGGGCCTTGGCCCAACCTGCCGCTGCACAAAGCATGGAGGAAAAGGAGAACAAATGCAACCTCTCCCTTTGAGGGAGAAGTTAGCGCGCATAGCGCGGCGGGAGCGGGGTTATTGTTCTTTCTTATAGTCTTCTGAATATTTTTTAGCTAAGTCTTTACCTTGCTGTAACTGTTCAGGAGTTAATGATTTCTCAAGTTCGTCGCGATATTTACTTGAGTCATTAAAGCCATTAGTAACGGCGGCACTAAACCACGCATAAGCTTCTACCGGGTTGGCTGTTACGCCGATGCCATCACGATAAAAAACCCCCATTTTATTTTGGGCTCTGCCATAGCCTTGTTCCGCTGATTTACGTATCCAACTGATGGCTTGCTCCAGGTTTTTTGTAACACCGTCACCGTATAGATACATATCTCCTATATTAAATTGGGCATTTGCATTACCTTGATCTGCACTTTTTTGATACCAATAGGCGGCTTTTTGTAAATCCGTATTTCCTGCTTTACCCGTATCGTAAAAATAGCCGACTTCAAGTTGAGATTTCGCATGCCCTTTATCTGCACCTTTTTGGAAATACTCAAATGCCTTGGCTTCGTCTTTAGGTACACCTTCACCAAATTTGTGCAAAAGGCCCAGATTATATAGTGCACCAGGGTTCCCCATATCAGCGGCTTGTCGATACCACTTAATGGCTTCATTCAAGTCTTTTGCCACACCGGTGCCTGTGTCATACATAAATCCGATTGACAAGGCTGCTTCAGAATTTCCTTGTGCAGCAGCTTTTTTATACCAGGACATAGCAGTATCATAATTTTGTGTGACACCAGTGCCGTGGTCATACATATAACCCAAAGCATATTGTGCATCAGCGTTATTCTGAGCCGCTGCTTTCTCATACCATGAAAGCGCCTTGCTATAGCCATCGGGTGTTTCCTGATACCAATAAAAGCCGGCTAACAGAACTTGCGCATCGACATTACCCTGATTGGCTGCAGCGAGTAATAATTGCTCGGTCTTATCTGGGTTATATGTGACACCTTCGCCGTGATAGTACATTTTACCTAGCAGATATTGCGCTTTTGGATCACCTTTGGCAGCTTCTTCTGAAAGCAGGAGGAAAGCTTTCTCATAGCGTTTTTCTTTATAAGCTGCTTCACCTTCTTCTGTGGTGGCATAGAGTGGGTTTAGTAATAGGGTACAAAGTGAAAATGATAAGATATATTTTTTCATGTCCATAATAATAAACCTTATACTAAATTGTCCTCGTTTATAGTATATATCTAAGTCAGATTTTTGCGCGCTTTATTCAGATACGAATGATTTAATATTCTTAATCTTAGTTGGTGCTGAGACGTTTTTTCTATGATTTTTATTTATTTTTCATGATATTAACCACATATCTGTTAAAAGTCCATTCTAACTGTATTGCTTATCAAACGATCTTAGGGCGGCCCTGGCTCTATACCTTCAACTCTAGGCTCTGAGGGATTTACAGGATTAAGCTCAATCTTCCCTTTATGAGCTATGAATTCACAACGCCTAATTAAGGAGCCTTCTATATTAAAATTCGGGTGTTTGGTGGCCGCAGTCCGTAATTCCTGGAGAGCCAAGCACAGCGATTTCCCGGTTTTTATATCTTCTATCGTTTGCCTGACTAATTGGTGATGATGACGATTCCAATGACCTGTAAAAAACAATCCAAGTGTTGGAGAGAACCAATCTTGTTTATTGTAATCAATTAATACTGCTAGTGTATTAGCTTTAGCATCATTATCTTCTCGCCACAGATGGCTATAGCATTTGTCATAAGCTATTCTAATTTGTTTCGCGGCCTCTTCCACGCCTAAATCAATCAAAAATTGTTTCTCTTGGGCAGTGAAAGAGAAGGTTTGTGGGAGGAGTACATATTGTAGTAATGTTTTGTTTGCTGTTCGCAAATAATTTGCAGGCTTGGCGCGTAAAAATTGGTCAATATCTGAGTCATCTACCTTTGCTAATTTAGCGAGAGCAATGCATATGGCAAGAAAATCTTGTGCTTTCTTTGTAGTGGACAAGGAAGTAGAAACGACCGTGGTTTTTCGTGTATATGGGCACAAAATTTGATCAGTGGTTAATTCCACCCCGTTATGAAGTAATTTTTTGCGATTTTCTTCAATGATTGCTTGTTGTTCAAATATCATTTCCATACAAAATAATACGGGTGTAGGCACTGGCTCTGTTGCATCAGAGTTTCTGAATAGTTTCGCCAGATGTATTGCGGCGGCTGCAAAGGGAGGGGAGACAATGGGCAGAACGAATTGCAAAAAACTTATTGGGTCTGTAAGAACTAATAACGCAAATACCTGTAGTGCCTCACACTGCGTTAATATTTCCTCGCTGGAGGTACCGGTCCTATTTAATAAAATCCGTCTATAAAACTTCTCAACCTCAGAGAGTTCGCTTTCTTGCAGTTGCTGTAAGGCAATCCGGATCCCGCTTATATCTGCAGCGCCTTCATCGATAGTCTTGCGAGCATCAATAAGTTGTTGATGCAATGCTCTTAATGTCGTTTTTGACATTAAGCGTACTTCTGAGTAATTAAGATAAGCTACCAAAACTGGATCTTGAGGGATGTCTTGTGTAGCTGCATCGATAAGAAAGGTAAGTTTGTTCTTAATGGCATTTTTAAGATTAGGAAGAGTAATTTGTGTGAATGGAGACACGGAAACCCCATAAGAAAATGGTTATATTAAGTGTTCAAAATTTATAAATTTCATACTTTAAATAGAACTGGGTTATATATCAAGCTCAAAGTTGTCTCCCAAGCTTATCATTGTCCTTACCAATCAACCTCTCGATTAGCTAATTTCGTGAGTAAGGATTGCATCTCGTGAATACGCTCTTGAGCGGAAGTGCTGTCTAGAGCAACCCTTAAGCGCGAGGGACCATCCATCTGATAGCGCTTAGCCTGTACCTGGATAAGATTGATCAGAATGCCTGGATCAATGTTTGGGTTATCATCAAACTCAATTTTTCCCTGTTGTTGAGTAGCATTAATTTTAGTGATACCCAACTTCTCTGCCAATAATTTGAGTTCTGTAACAAGCAGAAGATTTTTGGCAGAAGGAGGAAGCATACCAAAACGGTCAATCATTTCAATTTGTAAATCGCGTAATTGCTGCCTATTTTTCGCATTTGCAATCCGTTTATACATAATTAGTCGTGTATGGATATCAGCAATGTAGTCCTCGGGCAGAATGGCACTTAAGCGTAAATCAATTTCAGGTCCTTGGTACATTGGTGTGGCTAACTCAGGTGTTTTACCTGCTTTCAAATCGGTCACCGCTTTATCCAGCATTTCCATGAAGAGGGTGAAACCTATCGCCTGCATATTACCGCTTTGTTCTTCACCTAATAGTTCACCTGCACCACGAATTTCTAAATCATGTGTAGCCAGAGTAAAACCTGCGCCTAGGTCTTCTAAAGACACGACAGCCTCAAGACGTTTAACCGCATCAGAGGTTAATAATTTCTCATTAGGTGTGAGCAAATAGGCGTAAGCTTGGTGATGAGAACGTCCCACGCGTCCTCGTAATTGGTGCAACTGAGCTAGACCAAATTTATCTGCGCGGTCGATAATAATGGTATTTGCTGTAGGTATGTCGATACCTGTTTCAATGATTGTTGTGCATACCAATACATTAAAGCGGTGATGATAAAAATCAGACATGATGCGCTCTAACTCGCGTTCACGCATCTGACCATGCGCACTACGCACTTTGGCCTCAGGTACTAAGGTCTGTAACTCTTGGGCTATGCGTTCAATGGTCTGTATATTGTTGTGAAGGAAATACACCTGACCGCCACGTAAGATTTCCCGTAAAATAGCCTCACGCAACATGAAATCATTCTTTTCTTGCCAAAACGTTTTAATGGCTAACCTTTTGGCAGGAGGGGTTGCTATCAGGGAAATGTCCCTTATGCCTGCCATAGCCATATTTAATGTTCTGGGAATGGGGGTGGCTGTCATGGATAAAATATCAATATGGGTGCGTAATGATTTAATATATTCTTTTTGTTTCACCCCGAAGCGATGTTCCTCATCAATGATCAGTAAACCCAAATTCTTAAACTCAATGTCTTTAGAAAAAAGTTTGTGAGTCCCAATAACAATATCCACTTGGCCATTTTTTAGAGATTGAATGACCTTTTCCGACTCTTTGCTACTGCGAAATCGTGATAACAATTCGATATTGATGGGGAACTCAGCGAAGCGATCGCGGAAGGTTTCAAAATGTTGGGCGGCCAGAAGAGTAGTTGGCACCAATACGCAAACTTGTTTACTGTTTTGTACAGCAATAAAGGCGGCTCGCATCGCCACTTCTGTTTTGCCGAAACCAACATCACCACAAATAAGTCTGTCCATGGGACGGGGTGATTTCATGTCTTTAATGATTTGTTCAATAGCGCTTAATTGATCTGGCGTTTCAGCAAAAGGAAAGCCGCTAGCAAAGCGTTGGTAATCACCAGCGTGAAATTGGTAGACATAACCAGGTTTTGCTTCTCGCTTTGCATATACTTCCAGTAATTGTGCAGCTACATCGTGTATTTTCTCTACCGCTTTTTTCTTCTCTTTTTGCCATTGATCAGAACCTAATTTATGCAGGGGGGCATTCTCACTGTCCATGCCTGTATAACGACTGATAAAATGCAGGGAGGTAACAGGAACATAAATTTTATCGTCACCGGCGTAAGCGAGTACGAGAAACTCATTTGCCATGCCATTGCTTTCTAGAGTTTTAAGACCTTTGTAACGGCCAACCCCAAATTGTAAATGAACAACAGGGGTATCTATTCTTAGTTCAGCGAGGTCACGAATAATGAGATCGGGGTCGATCGCTTTTTGGGTGCTACGACGTTGCGGTATAATTTGCTCACCAAACAATTGTGCTTCTACGATGATAGCGATTTGTTGATCGACTAATTCCGTACCATAAATGACCGGACCGGTTGTGATATTGATCGCCGTATTATCATGAAGAAAATCCTGCCAGGAGCTTTGGATTTTAGGGGTAATAGAAGCTTGTTTAAGTAAATCCAATAAGACTTCTCTTCTGCCCGCGCTTTCTACAATGATGAGAAAACGCTTCTGCTTATCATTTAGATAAGTACTAAGTTTAGTTAGAGGCTGTTCGGTTTGGCGTTCTAGCGGCAGAGAAGGCGCCTTACAAATATTGAAATTAAATACCGCTCCTTTTTTCTCAACGGGTTCATGGTAACAGCGAAGTTGCTGATATTCATTGGCATGGGTTAATAATTCTGTTGGGGTTAAAAAGCAATGATTAGGCTTAAGAATAGGTCGGGTAATATCGTAGCTTCGTTGCTCGTAGCGTGTAGTGACTTCACTCCAGAATTGTTCGGCCTGCTCCTGAATATTTTCAATTAAACAAATATTGACATCGGGTGGCAAATAGTCGAAAAAGGTTGCTGTTTTCTCAAAGAATAGTGGTAAATAGTATTCGATACCTGAAGGAAATTGTCCCTCACTTACTGCTTCATAAACAGGACATTGACTTGGATTCCCGGCAAACTGTTCCCTGAAGGCGCGACGAAACAAAGTGATACTTTGTTCATTAAGAGGGAATTCTCGTGCTGGTAGAAGATGAATTTCATTAATCTTTGCGGTTGTTCGCTGCGATTCGGTATCAAATTCACGTAAGCTGTCTATGACATCATCAAATAATTCGATGCGAAAAGGGGCGGTACTTCCCATGGGATAGACATCAATGATAGCACCGCGAATTGCAAATTCACCATGCTCTAAGACTTTATTCACGCAGTAATAACCCGCTTGCTGCAATTGATGTCTGAAGTGGTCTAAGTGGAGCGTTTGTCCTTCCTTTAGCAGCAAGGCATGATGATGCAAAAACTGCGGCGGACAAAGGCGATGCATGAGAGTGCTTGCCGAACTAATGACGATTGCATTTGATACTTGTTGTAGACGACTAAGCGCTGCTAACCGTTCGGAAATAATGTCTTGGTGAGGTGAAAACTGGTCATAGGGTAATGTTTCCCAATCAGGAAAAAATAGCAGTTCTGGAGCATTCTCCCTAGTACCCATGAAAAAACTTATTTCAGCTAGAAGTTGTCCGGCTGTCAGATTATCCGGAGCAATTATCAGATTAATACCTGGCCTTTGTTGACAAAACTCAGCCAGCGCTAATGGGAGACTACAGCCATGTAATTGGCCCCATGTTTGTTTCTTTGCAATTTGAGGTGGATTGAATATAAGCTTGACCATGTGAAGCTAACGCATACTGTAAAATTTTAAGGCGCAGAGTATACTACAAAGTATACGATAAAACAGTTCCATGTTGGTTGATTGGGCCAAGGCCCAACAATCAACCAACGGCAACGCCATTATTCAGGAAGACAGGAAGGATTACAGTTGTTAGGATTAATGCTGTTTGCATCACAAGCGTTTTTAGCTAAAGCAGAGGCTTGATCTTGGGTTGGAGCAGTAAATGACCAATGTTGACCTTTTAAGTTACTTACTACACAGTGCCAACGGCCGGCTGCTACACCATTATCATAGCAAGTTGGATTGCAGTTCTCCGGGTTAATGCTGTTGGCATCACAGGCATTTTTTGCCATTGTTTCAGCACCAGCCTGATCAGGGGCAGTAAAGGTCCAATGTTGACCACGCTTGTTAGCAATATTACAGACCCAATTAGCGTTCGCTGTGGCTGTAACTAATGAAAAAGTGGCAACGAGGCCAATAAAGGTTTTCATTTTCATAATGTTTTCCTTAAGGTTATGAATAAAAACGCTTAAACAGTATATATGGGTCTGAATCTGATTAAAATGTTATAAGAAGAATTACACACGTTTTTAGGCATTGGAGTAGCAAAAATGGCGTTAACATTATTAAGGCTGGAAGATATTAAGCGCTGCATCACTATGAAAGAAGCGATAGATGTTATGGAAGAGGCCTTTAAACAATTGGCCAGGAGAGAAGTCATCATGCCCTTGAGGACGCCTATTCCTGTATTTAAGGAAAATGCCCTAACTTTAAGTATGCCAGCTTATTTACCAGAGCAGGGTGCATTAGGCTTAAAAGTAGTTTCAATCTTCCCCAATAATCTAAAAAAGAATTTACATAGTGTTCAAGGGGTTATTTTACTTTTAGATGCAAAGACGGGAAAAGTAGAGGCGCTTATGGAGGGGGCTTATCTCACCGCACTTAGGACAGGTGCAGTGTCAGGGTTAGCGACTAAATTTCTTAGTGATGAGAATGCTAAACATGTTGCGATTATCGGGGCTGGTGCTCAAGCTGCCACTCAGCTGGAAGCCATTGCAGCAGTAAGAAATATTGAGCAAGTTTCCATTTGGTCTCGTAATAAGGAAAGAGCGAATACTCTTGCAGAGACAATACAAAATCATTTTGAAGTTAAGACCTACAAAAAACTGGAAACAGCAATAAAGGATGCGGATATCATTTGTACGGCAACAGCAAGTACAGAACCTCTCATTCACTTAAAACATATCAAGCCTAATGTTCATATTAATGCTATAGGTTCTCATACAAAAGACATGCGTGAAATTGCTAATGATGTGTTAGCCAACGCTTCAGTGATTGTTGATCAGAAAAGCGCAGCCCTTGCGGAAGCAGGGGAGATCATTCATGCGATTAGAAATAAAGTGCTCAAAAAAACCAGTCTTAAAGAATTAGGAAAAGTCATATCGAAACACGCCTCCCCTTACTATAAGAAAAGGTTAACTGTTTTTAAATCAGTGGGACTTGCAATTCAGGATATCAGCATTGCCCAAGCTGTGTATTGGAATGCAAAGGAAAGGCAATTAGGCACTGAATTTGAGCTCTAAAGAAAGTAGCTGGTCACTAGCCCTGCCAGTAATCCGAACAGATGGCCCTCCCAGGAAACTCCTTTTTCTCCAGGAAAAATTCCAAGAAAGATACCGGCAAAATAATAAAGGCTAATAAGACCTAAAATAATGGCAGTTACACTGCCTTGTTGGTAAATATCGCTAACTAATACACCCCAATACCCCGTGATTAATGCGCTAGCACCAATATGAATACCTGGTTTCGCAAAACACCAAATCAAGAATCCACTAAGGAGGGTGATGCTTAAGGTCACCCATAAAAAATAACTTAATCCATTTATCAATATAAAATTACTCAATACGAGTAGGGGAATAGAGTTAAAAAAAAGATGATTAAAATTTGCATGTAAGAATGGAGAAAAAATGATTCCTGGGAGTCCATAGACACGTCTAGGAATAATACCTAAATAATACAAGCGATTATTAACAAAAATATTGATGAAATAGACCAGCCACACTATCCCCAAGATAATAATGAGAGTATTCATGTTGGCTTGGGTTTGTCTGATGATGAGTGCCAAACTCGTATATAATTCTTCAAGCATGGTCTGTTAACCCTATAATCAAGGAGTAGGTTTTTGCGCTGCTTGCGGAAGTGTTTTTGGAACGCTGGTGCTTGCAGTAATTACACGTACAGGGACAAAAAGAAGAGGGTCCACTAGGGTTTGATTCATTATCATCGACCAGTGCAAATGAGGTCCTGTTGCACGGCCCGTTTTGCCTACAGTGCCAATCTGATCACCCTGTTTGACGTGATCCCCTACCTTCACATCAATCCGTTTAAGATGAGCATAGAGGGAGAAAACGCCCATGCCGTGATCGACAATCACGGTGTTCCCTGTAAAGAAATATTCCTTTGTGCTTATGACATTACCTTTGGTAATCACTCGAACGGGTGTATCTTCGGGAGCCGCGATATCTAAACCAGAATGAGGTGGACGAGGTTGATTATTAAACACGCGTTTTAAGCCAAAGAGTCCACTGATGGGTCCATGACTGGGTGCTTTAAATCCCTCTGCAAAGGGATCTGTTGGGGTAAATTGAGCATATAAAAGCGCCATCTCTTTGTTTTCTTCGTCAATGCGTATCTTATCTTCTGTGTAAGGGTCAACTAAGCGCTGATTCCCAATGGTTAACGATTGTGTGGCGTAGAATTTATTACTGACATGAAAGGGAATGGTCATTTGGTAGGGCTTGGTCATGATGAGATTCTGAATCGACTCATTCTTATCTAAAGGGATGCCAACGACTAATAACCATTGGTTGGGTCTAGAGCTAGGGAGAACCACAATTTTTTTATTGTCATAATAGACTTCAGGTTTTTGTTTGAGATCGATGGGGATAATGGTCACTCCTCCGTTCACAGAGTGATTTTCAGGCAGAACATTCGCTGTAGCAATGAGACTATTTCCCCATAGAAATAACAACGACGTCATACATCCTACCCATTTCATCCAATCCTTCATGACCTTTATTCCTTAATATCGCTCACTTCACAATCCAAGCGTCCTTGAGCAAGACGCACATTGATAATATTGCCTTTTTCTACCTGAGTGCTGCTGAAAATAATGTTATTGTTAATGGTTGCAATAGCATAGCCTCTTTCCAGTGTAGCTAATGGGCTGACAGCATGCAATGTGGCTAGTCGTGTTGTAAACGTCTGTTTTAATTCAGATAATTTGTTTTTAATGTGTTGAATTAATTGCTGTTCTATCCCACGGATTTTGATCTCAGAATGTTGCAACAGGGCTTTTGGATTTTTACCCTGAAGTTTGGTTATGAATAAATGAAGGGTATTTTTCTTTTGATATAGCAAACTTTGCATGCACTGATAAAGTTGACGTTCTAAGAAGTCAAGGGTTTGCCAGTGCCTTGCAATGAGTTGTTGCGGGGATAAAATTTTAGCTATGCGATTGGAAAGCAAAAGTTGTTTATGCTGAGTGTAACGTGTGATCGAAGAAAGAGCTCGTTGTTCAAGATCCTTTAGTGAGGCTGCTAAATCAATGCGGTTTGGTGTGACAGCCTCAGCAGCAGCTGTAGGTGTAGCTGCTCTTAAATCTGCGACAAAATCGGCTATGGTAAAATCGGTTTCATGTCCAATGCCAGATACAATAGGTATTGAGCTTTGGCTGATTGCTAAGGCCAATTGCTCATTATTAAACGCCCACAAATCTTCAATGCTACCTCCGCCTCGCGCTAAAATTAAGACCTCAGCGTCTTTATCTTCGTTTGCTTTACTTAAGGCTTTAATAAGTTGTTGTGCTGCATCCTTACCTTGCACCTCACTTGTATAGATTTTTACGCGGGCTAAAGGGTAACGTCTTGCCAAGGTGGTTAAAATATCGTGCAATGCAGCACCAGTTGGTGAAGTAATCACGCCAATCACAGAAGGAAATCGAGGAATAATTTTTTTCCTATTGGAGTCAAACAGGCCTTGGACTTGTAGCTTGGCCTTTAATTCTTCGAACTGTCGATAAAGCTCTCCCAGGCCTGCCTCGGTTAATGAATAGACGATAAGTTGATAATCCCCTCTAGCTTCATAGACGCTCAATCGTCCTGTCGCTAGAACCTGTTGTCCGTCTTTGAAATGTTTGCTGTTTAGTGAGTGATGATTACGAAAATATACACAGCGCAACTGAGCGCCAGGATCTTTCAGAGTAAAATAGAAATGGCCTGAATTGGGTTTGGTTAGATTTGATAACTCTCCAACAACGGTAACTTCACCTATCTCATTTTCCAACCACAAGCGAATTTGGCGATTAAGTTGACTGATGGAAAGTGCCGGTTTGTCATGCTGCATCATGGCGAAAATATGTTAATTTCAAAAAGGTATCTATATTAACAAATAATGGGAAAAATAGTTGATGTTATGGGGGCTTTCCTTTAACTTATTGAGATTGGGATTTAAGATATAGGGAAAGATGAGTATAAAGCGTTTTTTTATTTTTACCGGACTGATGATAACTTTTCCAGTTTTTGCCGAAACGCTAGCTGAAGCTGTGCAGCATGGGATGATTTCTAATCCTGATGTATTGTTTGAAACAGCAAAAGGCTTGTCTGCGCAGCAAGCCGTTAAAGTCGCTAGGGGTGCTTATTTCCCAACCGTTGATGTGACCGCTGGGTTTGGTCGTGAACGAAGTAGAAACCCCACGACAGAGGCGATTGATGGCCCAGGCGTACGCATTTTAAATCGCACGGAATCTAACATTGAATTTCGTCAAAATCTTTTCGCCGGTGGCGGAATAGCCAATGAGCTTAAGCGCAATAAGTTTTTATGCCAGGCACAGACTTTAAAAACACAAGGGGTGGCTGAAGATTTGGCTTTAGAAGTTATTAATCGCTACCTGCTTGTCCTGTTGCATGAAAAACTCTACCACTATGCCGTAGTAAATCTGCAAGCACATCGCTCCGTTTTTTCTATGATTAAAGAGCGCAGTGAGGCTGGGCTTTCCCGTGAGGCCGAAGTGGATCAGGCTGATGCGCGCTTGGCTTTGGCGGAAGCCAATAGAATTAGCGCGGAAGCGAATTTACAAGAAGCAAGAATCAATTATGCGAAGGTAGTAGGTAAATGGCCAGGGAAGTTGCGTTGGCCGCGAATCCCCACTCATCAAGAATTACCGCGCTCTTTAGGTGAAGCCATAGAGAGGGGGCTAGATAATCATCCTACCGTTCGTTCGACCTATGCTGATGTTAAAGAAGCCAAATCCCAATATGAGGTTGCTCAGGCGACTTATTATCCTCGGGTCGATTTTGTCTTGAGCGCTTCTCAAAATAAGAACTTAGATGGTCTTATTGGACCCAATACTGATCGATTAGCCATGATACGTATGACTTACAACGTTTTCCGTGGCGGCTCTGATTACGCACATGTTCGTGAGACAGCATATCAAGTTCAAGAAGCCTACGAGGTAAAAAACAGAGCTTTAATCGATCTGAAAGAATCCATAAGACTATCATGGAATGCTTGGACTGCAGCAGGACTTAGGCTAAAGCCTTTACGACAACATGTACAATCATCGAGGCAAACGCGAACAGCTTATTCCGAACAGTTTAAGGTTAGCAAAAGAACCCTACTTGACCTATTGGATTCCCAAAATGAATTCTATGAAGCACAGATCGCCCTTGCTAGAGGAGAAAATGATGAGATTTATGGACGTTATCGTATTCTCAATGGTATGGGGAGATTGCTTTCTTATCTTAAACTCAGATTACCTGTGAATGTGGTAAATAACGATGTCTTTAGCTCCGCGCAGACTCACATTTTACTCAATAAGGCCATGGATCGCATCCCATTTCCTGATAATTCTGATCAAGGATTAATATTGGCCCATCCTGTGAAGAATATGAATACTGTGCGCTTGACTAAAGCAATTGTCGATAAAAATACAAGTGCACCGCCTCTGGTCACTCCAAAAATTTGGTATGTTTCAGTTGGGCGCTTTGTGAAAAAAGAAGAAGCTATAGCTCTAGCAAATCGCCTAAAAGCGTTAGGCTTTGCTACCTGTATAGAGCTTCTTGATAATAACTGTTTCAATGTTATTGTCGGTCCTTACGAGTATCGAGGTCATGCTGCAAATGCGATGGAGAGACTAAAGGAAGTTGCTCATGTACCAGGGATATTGGCTACTTATAAAGAAATACCCAAGCACATCATCATCTAATCTATTGGCAAGCCTGCTCATCGCGGGCTTGCTTATAGTCTCTGGGGTTACTTATCCACAAGAAAATTTGCTTGTTTCTGTTCAAAAAATTAATAAAGAAAAGCAAAAATATACTGGGGGAATCAAGCAACGTTTTAACGCTTGGCAAAACTTGCTTTCAACTTACCGAAATAAACCGTTGCAGGAAAAATTAAAGGCGACGAACGATTTCTTTAATCAATTTAAATTTCAATATGAGTATAATTACCAAGGTGTTGAAGATTATTGGCAAACCCCTGAAGAATTTCTTGTTGCTGGCGCAGGGGATTGCGAAGATTTCTCAATTGCAAAATATTTTACTTTGCTTGCCCTAGGTGTGCCTATGTCAACGTTGCGTATCACTTACGTTAAGTCAATTCAACTTAATCGTGCGCACATGGTTTTAGCTTATTATCCCAGACCAGAGGCAGAGCCATTAATTTTAGATAATCTAATCAGCGATATTCTACCCGCTTCAAAACGACCTGATTTAATCCCCGTTTATGGTTTTAATGGTGCAGGACTCTGGTTAGCCAAACAGCGAGGGCGCGATAAGCTTCTAGGAGATCCTGGTCGTTTAAGCAAGTGGCGAAGCGTTATTCAAAGAATGCAAGGAAGGTGATTCCATGACATTAGCTAAAAAGATGTCCATCGTGGTCTTAACTCTGTTACTAATAATATGTATTGGCTCGTACGTCATTACCCTAAATAACGAGCGAAATTATTTTATGCGACAGATGAATAGTAATGCACAGGATACGGCTACTTCTCTTGGTCTATCGCTCTCTCATGCTCTGACTCATAAAGACAAGGCAATGATGCTTTCAATGGTGGAGGCTGTGTTCGATCGCGGTGATTTTGCCATGATTGCAGTCAGAGATATAGATGGGAAACTATTGGTAGCTCGCTACGAGAAACCTGCACAAAGCCCCAAAATTCCTGGGTGGTTCATAAAAGTGATTCAGTGGCTCCCAGCTGTGCAATCATCCATTATCATGAGTGGATGGCATCAGGTAGGTGAGGTCTCTGTGGCTGCTGATCCCAGTTATGCTTATAACACACTATGGTACAATGCTCTTGAGTTAGTTGTTTGGTATGCCTTATTCGCTGTTTTATCTCTACTTATTGTTTATTTTTTCATTCATTGGTTGTTGAGACCATTAAAGGAGATGCGGGCACAGGCTAATAGGATTTGTCAGGGTGAATTTCCAGTGCAGAAGAATATTCCAAGAACACCTGAATTAAGGCAGGTGACGTTGGCTATGAATCGCATGGTAAAGAGAATTAAACGTATTTTTAAAGATCAGTTGGAGCAGATGGAAAGATTGCGTGAACAATCTTTTCAAGATCCTTTAACAAACTTGGGCAACCGCCGCTATTTTTTGGAACAATTAACTTCTATGCTGAATAATGAAGAAGAGTTCGCCCCAGGTTTTATGCTCTTGGTCGCAGTAGACGGGCTTGACCATGTGAATAAAAAACTAGGATTTGAACAAGGGGATAAAATTCTTTGTGAAACGGCTAAAGCTTGCGCCAACTTCTGGTCCTCCTCCGCCTTACTCAATTTATCCAGGATAAGCGGTACTAATTTTGCTCTTGTAATAAGAGAAAGTGAACCGGAAGTTTTTATAAAGGCGTGTAATGAATTCAACCAGATGTTGCAGAAAATATTTATAAATTATCCTCTTTGTCAGGTTTCTCTGGGGGTTACTGCTTATGTCTTACATCAAACGCCTACGGAACTTCTTGTTGAAGCCGATCGGATGTTGAAAATCGCGAGGAGCGAGACCAATAAATTGGCTTATAGTGCTCAGTTTCCCAAATCTGACATTAGCATGAACAGTGACATGATAATGAGTGCATTATCCGAGCTACGATTTTCGTTATTTGGTCAGAGGGTCACTTCCAGTAAAACCCTTTTCCACCGAGAGGTATTTATTCGCATCAATGAAAGTGGAAAGCAACTATCTGCTGGCTATTTTATCCCAGTTGCAGAGAAAGCGGGCATAGCGCATCTCATTGATCAAGTGGTTTTGGCTAAAGTGCTTGCCGCAAATTTATTAGCAGACAATGTATTGGCTCTAAATTTAACTGAAGAAACAATTATCAATCCCAATCATCGAAACGCTTATTTAGAGAAAATACAGCAATTGTCTAAAACGCTTAGAGAAAGACTTCATATTGAGTTCAATGAAACCGTCATTTTAAGAAATTTTTCAAAAGCCCTGACTTTTGTTAAAGCATTACAAAAATTAGGTATTACCATAGGTATTGATCAAGTAGGCATCCATTTCTCACCGATGCATTACTTGAATGAATTACCCATTGATTATGTCAAACTGCATGGCAGTTTATTACAGGATGTTGTTGAAAACCAGAACAAGCAGTTTTTCATTCATTATTTTAATGAGATGGCGAAAACATTGGGAATAAAAGTGATTGCTACACAAATAGAGACCGAAGCACAATGGCAGGCTCTACGAGGCTTGGGTATAAAATGGGGGCAGGGGGAGTACTTAAGTGCAATTGAGCCTATTGTAACTGAGTGAATCAAAAAAGTTTGTCATCAACACTATTTTTGTTATCGTCATCCCCATTACTCAGTCAACAACACACTCTTCCCTGAGAATGCGGGTACCCGTTCTCCAGGTAAAACGATACCGAGCAGATTTAAAGGATCCACGGCTGAGATGTTAATGCTTCCTTCTGGCTGTTTGTTTTTGATGGCACGCACAGAATCTACAGCATAAGGTAAGGCAAATTGTTCGCCCAAAAAACCACTCACAAATCGCCCACCTCTAATTTCTCCTCGATCTTCCAAGCGACGAAAAGCGATGAGCAACTCCCGCCAACTTGGGAGAATTCTTTCTCTAGTTATCAATTCCCGAAAACACACACCGTAACGCTTGAGTAACATCCAACAAATGGCTTCAATCTGCTTGTCTTTAGCGATACATCTTTTAGTATTTAACAACGACCATCGTCCTGTCGCATGCCGGAAAATGCTCCTACTCCTTCTTCCGGTTCGACGATGCGGATCAATTAGAGAACGAAGATTATCGAAACCATCGGCTGTGATAAGTCCTGCTGCGACCAATTCCCATAAAGCTGTTTCAACTTCGCTGCGTAAGTGATTTACTCCTTGCACAATATCCACAAAAAAAGAAGCTCCTCTTTCTTTTAAATAAGAATAGATATCCTGAGCAACATGACTTAAGACGAGTTGGTTCGCGTTTTCGAGATCGAGATGAGGCATCATCCAATCCGATTCCTCACGTACAAAAAACGTAATGGGAACGACGCTGGTAGGTAAAATGCGTTTGTGTCTCGAAAGAAGGCTATTAGTTTTTACTCGCTCACCGCCGACTTCCCGCGGCTTGATCGCGGGATCCATGGATCTGGCAAGTTCGCTGTATCCCACGGTGATCCCGGATCGAGTCCGGGAACGGGAAGTCGGCAGGTTATGTGTATTATTATTTTCTTCAGTGCTCTGAGATAGCAAAGCAGGATGTGGGGATAAGCGACCCCAGCCAACCAGTCCAGTTAAGCAAAGCCGATCAAGTAGATCAGGGTGATAATCAACAATACGTTTGGCAAAGATTTGCTTTTCCCAAGCATTAGCAGGAATTTCAAAGCCTTGTAACTGTTTAATAGTCTCTAGTAAACCATGCTCGCCGCGCAATTGTGTGCCAGGTGCTAGATGTTGCCATGTTGTCAGCCAGCGGATGAATTGCGCAGCAGTGACTGGCTCTATTTCCTTACGAAGTTTGCCCAATGTTAGGCTATGAATTCTTGCTAAGAGACGTCTGTCGCACCATTCTTGAGATGTGCTGCTTCTAAAATGCCCACGCAATATCGCTCCTGAGGATTCTAAATTCAGCAAAGCCTGTTCGATTTCAAAGTCCCTTAAAGCCAATGTGTTTGCCAATTCGTCTTGACTAATGGGACCTAAATGTTGCATCCAGCCACGAATCATATGCACAATGGCTGTATCTCTATCAACCGGGGTTTCTTTAATATCCGGCAATTGATTTAGAGATATGCTATCTGGATAAATGGTTGTAAACGCTTGTTTCTTCTCTGTTGCAAACCAAAATTGTTTATGATCAAAAGAGGCGAGTCCCGCCCGTCTTTGATTCACTAGTTCAGTAAAAAAAGTTTGCCACTGTGGCAGAATTTTTTGTGCCTCCGTTAGATTAACCTCGATTGGCAAAGCAATGAGTGTTTGCAAAACATCGTGTAATTCATCTGCATTTCTGATATCAGGCCATGCTTGTCGTTGGACCTCTAAAATGGCAGCAGGATCCAAGGCACCCACTTCACGAAGCACGGACTCTGGTAATACCCTACGCATTTCCACGGCTCTAGCCCGCCTTTCTTCTAGTGGAGCATCATCGAGAAAGGCATAAGGATTGGCATTTAAAATCTCGTGAGAAAAAACAGAAGGGACAGGTGTATCTATGGCTAAATACTTTATAGTGCCATCCGTGATGCCCTGTACAAGCTTAGTCAAACCATCAATATCAAGTGCTTCCGTTAACGCATCCTTTATGGTTTCTGTGATCAATGGATGAGCTGGAAGTTCAATATCTTGACCGGCTAAATTATCCTGACACGCCGCCGCATCCGGAAAAACAGCGGCCAGAAGATCGTCTGCAAGCATACGAAGTATATGGGGAGGTACTTTTCTACCATGACGAAAACGTACCAATGCAAGGGATCGAGTTGCAGCCCAACGCCAACGTGTGGCAAAAAGAGGTGATTGCAAAACGGCTTGTCTCAACACATCGCTAACGGTATTTGGATGCAAGAAACGAAATACGTCTGCCAACGGAAAGCTATGTTGTTCAGCCAAGGAAATATTAATCCCGTCATCTGTCGCCGCTGCTTGTAACTCAAAATTAAAAGAACGACAAAACCGTTTCCTTAACGCCAAGCCCCATGCTTTATTGATGCGTGCTCCATAAGGAGAGTGAATAATTAATTGCATTCCCCCTGATTCATCAAAAAAGCGCTCCGCAATGATGGTTTCTTGTGTTGGCACTGCCCCGAGAACTGCTCGCCCTTCCAGAATATATTCAATCAGCTGCTCTGCCCCGGCATCATCAACGCCACAATGTTCTTTTAACCACGCTAATGCACTTGCCGCTTCAGGTTGGTTTTGAATGGCTTCAACTGGAGAAAGCGTTACAGGGAGCATCTCGTTGAGTTTTTTGCGTAAATTAGATACTCGCAAAGAGAGTTCATCCGTTCTTGGTGGTGCTTCACCCCGCCAGAAGGGAACAGTCGGTGGCGCACCATGTGCATCTTCAACCAACACGCGACCTTTTGTGCTCTCAATCCGCTTGATTTTCCAGGATGTGCTTCCCAGTAAGATGATGTCGCCACGATTACTTTCAACGGCAAAGTCCTCATCCAATGTCCCGACCATGACTTCATGAGGCGAAGCCAACACTGTAAACAATGCATTTTCAGGAATAGCCCCACCACTTGTAATGGCTGTTAAGCGGCTGCCGCGTCTTGCTTTAACAATACCATTTACTCGGTCATGAAAAAGATAGGCACTATATCGTCCGCGAGAACCAGCGATCCCCTCTGAGAGCATGTTGAGGACCGAATCGAAGTTTTCTCGTGATAAGTGTTTATAGGGAAAACTTTTTTTCACTAATTCAAATAAAGCTTGTTCATGCCAATCATCGGTTGCGCAGGTCGCAACGATTTGTTGTGCCAAAATATCCAATGGTGCTTCTGGAATAAGTAGTTTATCGAGGTCTTCCTCACGAATAGCATGGAGGAGGGCAGTGCATTCCAAAAGTTCATTGCGAGTGGTGGCAAAAATTCGTCCTTTTGAAATAGCACCATGCCAGTGGCCGGCACGGCCTATGCGCTGTAATGCCACTGCAATTGCGCGTGGAGAACCTAACTGACAAACTAAATCAATTGCCCCAATGTCGATTCCCAATTCCAGGGAAGCAGTGGCCACCAACGCCTTTAACTCGCCATTTTTTAATCTTGTTTCGGCAGTTAATCGCAACTTGCGAGAGAGGCTGCCATGATGTGCAGCAACGCTTTCTTTGCCTAATCGCTCCGCTAAATGGTGAGCAACGCGTTCGGCTAATCTTCTGGTGTTGACAAAAATTAAGGTAGAAAGATTTTGTCGCGCCAATTCTGCTACACGATCGTAAATTTCATCCCACATTTCATTCGAGGTAATAGATCCTAATTCACTGGACGGTACTTCTATCTTAATGTCTAAATGCCGAGCGTAGCCGATGTTTACGATGTCAGGCTGTGGACGATCATTACCAGCAAGAAAATGAGCAACTAACTTAATGGGCTTTTGTGTAGCCGATAAACCAATCCGCACAGGTTTTTGCAGGCAAATGGCCTCAAGTCGCTCCAGGGATAATGATAAATGCGTTCCTCGTTTGCTATTTGCCAGTGCATGAATTTCATCAACAATGACTGTTTTGACATCCCTCAGTATGGCACGACTCTTTTCTGCCGTAAGCAATAAATACAACGATTCAGGAGTGGTGACCAAGATATGAGGTGGTTTCTTCACCATTGCTTGTCTTTCACGAGAAAGTGTATCGCCTGTGCGCACGGTCACTTCAATGTCTTCCATGGTATAACCCTGCGCTTTTGCCAGTGCCTGGATTTCTGTAAGCGGGCCAAGAAGGTTTTTTTGAATATCGTTTGTTAACGCTTTCAAAGGTGAAACATATAACACCTGGGTTTGGTGAGTTAATTCTTTCGCTACCGATTGACGTACCAAATGATCGATGCAAACCAAAAAGGCAGCAAATGTTTTTCCTGAGCCTGTGGGTGCAGAAATGAGTGTGGTATTGCCTGAGAGAATATGGGGCCAACCTTGTTTTTGGGGCTCTGTTGCAGCAGTAAATTTGTTAATAAACCATTCACGGACAAGGGGATGCGCCCAAGCCAGGCTATCGGAGTAAGTAGACGTCATACTCTACATTATATGTTAAATTCAATATTAGAAAAGCTCTAGGACTGAGTACATAGTCCTTGGAGTAAGCATCAAAAATAAAGTTGTAATCTAGAGCGAAGCTAAGATCTTGAGAGCTCCCTCCTCATAATCTCCCCGAGATATCCTAGAAGAGTGGTCTCATGAATTTTCCAGCATAGGCTAGATAGCTAATTATCCCTTCACGCAAGCTAAGGGCTTCAAAAAAGCAACTCGGCGTGCTAATCCTGCCAATTCGGTTGCTTCAACAACCTGATGGACGTCTTTATAAGCCCCAGGGGCTTCCTCGGCTATACCACGCATGGAATGACTACGGATATAAATGCCCTCACTTCTTAATTTGTCGACTAAGGCTCTTCCTTGCCAGTGTTTTAATGCTTGCCTTCGGCTCATCTGTCGGCCTGCTCCATGGCAAGCTGAAGCAAATGCATCATTGGTGGAGTTTCCCGCCAGTATGAACGAACCTGTTCCCATACTTCCACCGATACAAACAGGTTGACCAACCTCTTTGTATCGGTGGGGTACAGCAGGATGTTTAGGTCCGAAGGCACGTGTTGCTCCCTTGCGGTGAATGTAAATTTCTTTTTCTTTTCCATTCACTGTATGCTTTTCCAGCTTACATGTGTTATGGGAAACATCGAATAAGGTTTCAAGTTGAGCATTAGGAAGTACACTTGTTACGGCTTCACGTGTTAAATGGGCAATAATTTGTCGATTCGCCAGCGCACAGTTGATTCCCGCACGCATGGCCCCCAGGTATTGCTGGCCTTCAGGTGAAAGAATAGGCGCACAAGCAAGTTCTCTATCCGGTAAATGGAGATTTAATTTTTGTGCCGCTTTAGCAAGTGATATAAGATAATCTGAGCCAATTTGATGCCCAAGCCCACGAGAACCACAGTGAATTGCAATTAAAATTTGATCCTCAACAAGTCCGAATGCTTCTGCTGCTTGTTTATCATAAATTTGTTTAACGAGTTGGATTTCTAGATAATGATTTCCAGAACCAAGCGTGCCCATTTCTCGTAATTGACGTTGTTTGGCATGCTCAGAGACATCCTTTGGGGAAGCTTTTGCTATGCAACCTTTTTCTTCGATATATTCTAAATCTTCATGGATCCCATAACCTCTGTCCAATGCCCACAGAGCTCCACCAGACATGACATCATCGAGCTCAGCCGTGGATAAACGTATTTTCCCAACCGAACCGACTCCTGAAGGAACATTTTCGAATAGCTTTTCTGCGAGTTCTGCCAGATAAGGCAAGATATCGGAATGGAAAAGATTGGTACGCAAACAGCGAATGCCACAGGAAATATCAAAACCAACACCTCCGGCAGAGATAATGCCACCTTGATTAGCATCAAAAGCGGCCACCCCACCAATAGGAAAACCATAACCCCAGTGCGCGTCCGGCATTGTCATTGCATGACCAACCAATCCGGGTAGACTGGCTACATTAATGATTTGCTCTCGTACTTTTTCATCCATGGCTTCAATGAGCTCTCGAGTACCATACAGGATGACTGAATCTTGTTTCTCTTTTGGAGCCCAACGATATTCATCAAGTTGTTTGATTTGTGTCATATCCATAGAACATTAATCTCCTGTTGCGTCTCTAAACATCCACGACACATTGGGATCGCCATTGGCCGTTAGTTTGTTTAACAGACAACATGGTTAAGGTGGCTCCTTTGACATCGATCCCTCGTTCGATCTCATCACGCCACGGTTCACCTTGCCCTTCGCCATACCAGTGGTTATTCATTCTTTTAATTTTAAAAGAGGCTAATATTAAATAATTAGCTTGTGCTTTAGCGATGAGTAAATTAAGCCAAGTAATAAAGGCTAATTCAACATCACTTTCTTCAAATTCAAAAGAGACAGACTCTTTAGGAGTAACCTTTGATAAATCACCCATCAAGGCAAAGGTAGCCTCTGCTGCCTCCTCAAAGCTGTCCTCCAAGGACTTTCCGTATCCGATAATGCCAATATCAGCATCATGGTCAAAATAATTGTTCTCATTTATCATTTACAATCCATATAAGTATTTATTTGTACTAATTATTTTAAATAAAACTGTTAATTCTGGCCAAGGCCTCAACCCGCAAATTGCCCTGGATTTTCTCTTTTATCTCACCGCAATTAATCCTTATATACTAAATTATAAACAACTAGAAAAATGTCATTCAGACTTAAGGTAAGACTTTGTTCGAAATATGGTTAAAAATTCGAAAAGAACGACGCGCTCTTTATTATTTGATCTGGTTTTGTACTATATTTATACAGACGAATGGGATTTTCGGGTATTTGCCAAGTTAATGATCTACAAGGTTATGCGGTGTAAAGGGAATTCAATCAGAGGTACTCTTTTTATGAGTAGCAGGTGACCGTTAAATACGTTAGGCATAGCAAACGGATATCGATGAGAGAACCTGTGAACTCTGTTGGTATACGAGGTTAAAAATGAATAAACCCTTGCCTGTTGTGGATGCCTTGAATGGCTTATTGATTAAGAACCATGCTAATGGTCAAGTGTCTATTGCTAAAAATGGCACACAGTTAATGGCTGGTGATCAAGTGGTTCTTTTAAGTGGAGAAGCACTTTTACGCCATGTAACATTAGGTGATGCTGCTTTAGGTCTTGAGCGGCCATTTAAAATTGACGGTATTTCCCCCCTTTTAAAAAATATCACTTCCCAAGCCGATGCTGAAAATTTAATTGAACATGCAATAGCCAATGGGATTGATCCTGTTGCTGTGCTTGAAGCTTTAGAACCTACCGCTGCAGGGGAAGAAGTGCTCCTGGGTGAAGGAGGAAATGCTGTCCGCATTGATCCTCTCTATGGAGTTGGCTCTGTATCTGCTGGTTATGAAACCATAGGCCCAGAATTGATATTTCGTTCAGCTGAAAGATACATACCTCTTTTTGAAGAGGAAGATGAGATAGCTTCTGTCACTGAATCACTAGCAACAGAGGAGTCTCCTGAATCCTCTTCTCCTGAACCCTCTTCTCCTGAACCACTGCAATTAAGTGTTGTAGATCTAGCTTATGATGAGACTGATGGTTTGGCACTGGGTTCTGCAGCCATACAAACTAACGCTGCTTCTGAAGATATCAACGCAATCACTTTTTCTGCATCTGATGCAACATGGGATGCAGCTAGTCAAACGTTAAGGGCAGATGATAGCAGTTGGGAGCTTCGCTTCGATCCTAACACTGGGCAATACGAGTTCCAACAATTACGAGCATGGACTCATCCTGATACTACTGATCATGATGACGCCATGTCAGTGCGCATTACGGTTACACTGACAAGAACAGATGGCGCTCAGGCCACAAGAGATTTTACTGTAAGGGTTGATGACGATGGTCCCAGGATTGTAGTAGAGAATGTTCCGACTCCTGATTTAAGCGTAGATGAAACGGTATTAGCTAATGATGCCACAGGAGATTTTCGTTTCCTCTTTAACGCCCAATTTGGTACAGACGATGCTGCTGCTAATAATCCGTTGACTTACTCTCTTGCGATCAAAAGTACGGGTGTTGATTCGGGTCTTGTTGACACGGCTACTCAGCAAAAAATTTACTTGTTCTTAGAAAACGGGGTTGTGGTAGGCCACGTTGGTAGTAAGGAAGGTGCAGAAGCCTTTAGGATTTCTTTGGATAACGATGGTAAGATCACACTTGATCAACAACGAGCGCTTGTTCATCCTGACGCTACCACACCTGATGATGTTGTTCACTTAGCCGCCGCTGATTTGATTACCTTAGAGGCCGTCGCAACGGATAGCGATGGAGATAGCAGCCGTGCAGTCGCCAATATTGGATTGGCCTTTAATTTCGCAGATGATGGTCCGAGTGTGGTGGTCAATGCAAATGCCGAAGCAGGCGTATTATTGACGACGCAAGATGCGGATACGATTGGGGCTGCGACGGATACCGCGACAACGACGGCTAATTTTAGCGGTGTGTTTAGCAACACCCCGACTTATGGTGCAGACGGTGCGGGCAGCACGGTGATGAGTTATTCACTGGCGTTGGCAGGCGCCCCGGGAACGGATTCTGGTTTAGACAGCGATGGCCTATCCATTTATCTTTACGACATCGCTGGCGTGATTGTTGGTTCAACGGCTGCGGCATTAGCAGGGGTTGATGCCTCCAATACGATTTTTGACTTAAGTGTCGATGCCTCAGGGGTCGTGACGCTCAATCAATATGAAGAAATTGACCATCCAATAGCTAACGATCCAAGTCCTACGGGTTCACCCTTTGCCGATCAGTTTGCGGTGTTAAGTAATGGTTTGGTGACCTTAACGGCCAGTGCCTTGACGACGGATGGTGATGGCGATACGGCCACAGACAGTGAAACCATTGATTTAGGTGGCAATGTTCGCTTTGCCGATGATGGTCCGAGTGTGGTGGTCAATGCAAATGCCGAAGCAGGCGTATTATTGACGACGCAAGATGCGGATACGATTGGGGCTGCGACGGATACCGCGACAACGACGGCTAATTTTAGCGGTGTGTTTAGCAACACCCCGACTTATGGTGCAGACGGTGCGGGCAGCACGGTGATGAGTTATTCACTGGCGTTGGCAGGCGCCCCGGGAACGGATTCTGGTTTAGACAGCGATGGCCTATCCATTTATCTTTACGACATCGCTGGCGTGATTGTTGGTTCAACGGCTGCGGCATTAGCAGGGGTTGATGCCTCCAATACGATTTTTGACTTAAGTGTCAATGCCTCAGGGGTCGTGACGCTCAATCAATATGAAGAAATTGACCATCCAATTGCTAACGATCCAAGTCCTACGGGTTCACCCTTTGCCGATCAGTTTGCGGTGTTAGGTAATGGTTTGGTGACCTTAACGGCCAGTGCCTTGACGACGGATGGTGATGGCGATACGGCCACAGACAGTGAAACCATTGATTTGGGTGGCAATGTTCGCTTTGCCGATGATGGTCCGAGTGTGGTGGTCAATGCAAATGCCGAAGCAGGCGTATTATTGACGACGCAAGATGCGGATACGATTGGGGCTGCGACGGATACTGCGACAACGACGGCTAATTTTAGCGGCGTGTTTAGCAACACCCCGACGTATGGTGCAGACGGTGCGGGCAGCACGGTGATGAGTTATTCACTGGCGTTGGCAGGCGCACCGGGAACGGATTCTGGTTTAGACAGCGATGGCTTATCCATTTATCTTTACGACATCGCTGGCGTGATTGTTGGTTCAACGGCTGCGGCATTAGCAGGGGTTGATGCCTCCAATACGATTTTTGACTTAAGTGTCGATGCCTCAGGGGTCGTGACGCTCAATCAATATGAAGAAATTGACCATCCAATTGCTAACGATCCAAGTCCTACGGGTTCACCCTTTGCCGATCAGTTTGCGGTGTTAGGTAATGGTTTGGTGACCTTAACGGCCAGTGCCTTGACGACGGATGGTGATGGCGATACGGCCACAGACAGTGAAACCATTGATTTAGGTGGCAATGTTCGCTTTGCCGATGATGGTCCGAGTGTGGTGGTCAATGCAAATGCCGAAGCAGGCGTATTATTGACGACGCAAGATGCGGATACGATTGGGGCTGCGACGGATACCGCGACAACGACGGCTAATTTTAGCGGTGTGTTTAGCAACACCCCGACTTATGGTGCAGACGGTGCGGGCAGCACGGTGATGAGTTATTCACTGGCGTTGGCAGGCGCCCCGGGAACGGATTCTGGTTTAGACAGCGATGGCCTATCCATTTATCTTTACGACATCGCTGGCGTGATTGTTGGTTCAACGGCTGCGGCATTAGCAGGGGTTGATGCCTCCAATACGATTTTTGACTTAAGTGTCGATGCCTCAGGGGTCGTGACGCTCAATCAATATGAAGAAATTGACCATCCAATAGCTAACGATCCAAATCCTACGGGTTCACCCTTTGCCGATCAGTTTGCGGTGTTAAGTAATGGTTTGGTGACCTTAACGGCCAGTGCCTTGACGACGGATGGTGATGGCGATACGGCCACAGACAGTGAAACCATTGATTTAGGCGGCAATGTTCGCTTTGCCGATGATGGTCCGAGTGTGGTGGTCAATGCAAATGCCGAAGCAGGCGTATTATTGACGACGCAAGATGCGGATACGATTGGGGCTGCGACGGATACCGCGACAACGACGGCTAATTTTAGCGGTGTGTTTAGCAACACCCCGACTTATGGTGCAGACGGTGCGGGCAGCACGGTGATGAGTTATTCACTGGCGTTGGCAGGCGCCCCGGGAACGGATTCTGGTTTAGACAGCGATGGCCTATCCATTTATCTTTACGATATCGCTGGCGTGATTGTTGGTTCAACGGCTGCGGCATTAGCAGGGGTTGATGCCTCCAATACGATTTTTGACTTAAGTGTCGATGCCTCAGGGGTCGTGACGCTCAATCAATATGAAGAAATTGACCATCCAATTGCTAACGATCCAAGTCCTACGGGTTCACCCTTTGCCGATCAGTTTGCGGTGTTAAGTAATGGTTTGGTGACCTTAACGGCCAGTGCCTTGACGACGGATGGTGATGGCGATACGGCCACAGACAGTGAAACCATTGATTTAGGTGGCAATGTTCGCTTTGCCGATGATGGTCCGAGTGTGGTGGTCAATGCAAATGCCGAAGCAGGCGTATTATTGACGACGCAAGATGCGGATACGATTGGGGCTGCGACGGATACCGCGACAACGACGGCTAATTTTAGCGGTGTGTTTAGCAACACCCCGACTTATGGTGCAGACGGTGCGGGCAGCACGGTGATGAGTTATTCACTGGCGTTGGCAGGCGCCCCGGGAACGGATTCTGGTTTAGACAGCGATGGCCTATCCATTTATCTTTACGACATCGCTGGCGTGATTGTTGGTTCAACGGCTGCGGCATTAGCAGGGGTTGATGCCTCCAATACGATTTTTGACTTAAGTGTCGATGCCTCAGGGGTCGTGACGCTCAATCAATATGAAGAAATTGACCATCCAATTGCTAACGATCCAAGTCCTACGGGTTCACCCTTTGCCGATCAGTTTGCGGTTTTAGGTAATGGTTTGGTGACCTTAACGGCCAGTGCCTTGACGACGGATGGTGATGGCGATACGGCCACAGACAGTGAAACCATTGATTTAGGCGGCAATGTTCGCTTTGCCGATGATGGTCCGAGTGTGGTGGTCAATGCAAATGCCGAAGCAGGCGTATTATTGACGACGCAAGATGCGGATACGATTGGGGCTGCGACGGATACCGCGACAACGACGGCTAATTTTAGCGGTGTGTTTAGCAACACCCCGACTTATGGTGCAGACGGTGCGGGCAGCACGGTGATGAGTTATTCACTGGCGTTGGCAGGCGCCCCGGGAACGGATTCTGGTTTAGACAGCGATGGCCTATCCATTTATCTTTACGACATCGCTGGCGTGATTGTTGGTTCAACGGCTGCGGCATTAGCAGGGGTTGATGCCTCCAATACGATTTTTGACTTAAGTGTCGATGCCTCAGGGGTCGTGACGCTCAAGCAATATGAAGAAATTGACCATCCAATTGCTAACGATCCAAGTCCTACGGGTTCACCCTTTGCCGATCAGTTTGCGGTGTTAAGTAATGGTTTGGTGACCTTAACGGCCAGTGCCTTGACGACGGATGGTGATGGCGATACGGCCACAGACAGTGAAACCATTGATTTAGGCGGCAATGTTCGCTTTGCCGATGATGGTCCGAGTGTGGTGGTCAATGCAAATGCCGAAGCAGGCGTATTATTGACGACGCAAGATGCGGATACGATTGGGGCTGCGACGGATACCGCGACAACGACGGCTAATTTTAGCGGTGTGTTTAGCAACACCCCGACTTATGGTGCAGACGGTGCGGGCAGCACGGTGATGAGTTATTCACTGGCGTTGGCAGGCGCCCCGGGAACGGATTCTGGTTTAGACAGCGATGGCCTATCCATTTATCTTTACGACATCGCTGGTGTGATTGTTGGCTCAACGGCTGCGGCATTAGCAGGGGTTGATGCCTCCAATACGATTTTTGACTTAAGTGTCAATGCCTCAGGGGTCGTGACGCTCAATCAATATGAAGAAATTGACCATCCAATTGCTAACGATCCAAGTCCTACGGGTTCACCCTTTGCCGATCAGTTTGCGGTTTTAGGTAATGGTTTGGTGACCTTAACGGCCAGTGCCTTGACGACGGATGGTGATGGCGATACGGCCACAGACAGTGAAACCATTGATTTAGGCGGCAATGTTCGCTTTGCCGATGATGGTCCGAGTGTGGTGGTCAATGCAAATGCCGAAGCAGGCGTATTATTGACGACGCAAGATGCGGATACGATTGGGGCTGCGACGGATACCGCGACAACGACGGCTAATTTTAGCGGTGTGTTTAGCAACACCCCGACTTATGGTGCAGACGGTGCGGGCAGCACGGTGATGAGTTATTCACTGGCGTTGGCAGGCGCCCCGGGAACGGATTCTGGTTTAGACAGCGATGGCCTATCCATTTATCTTTACGATATCGCTGGCGTGATTGTTGGTTCAACGGCTGCGGCATTAGCAGGGGTTGATGCCTCCAATACGATTTTTGACTTAAGTGTCGATGCCTCAGGGGTCGTGACGCTCAATCAATATGAAGAAATTGACCATCCAATTGCTAACGATCCAAGTCCTACGGGTTCACCCTTTGCCGATCAGTTTGCGGTGTTAAGTAATGGTTTGGTGACCTTAACGGCCAGTGCCTTGACGACGGATGGTGATGGCGATACGGCCACAGACAGTGAAACCATTGATTTAGGTGGCAATGTTCGCTTTGCCGATGATGGTCCGAGTGTGGTGGTCAATGCAAATGCCGAAGCAGGCGTATTATTGACGACGCAAGATGCGGATACGATTGGGGCTGCGACGGATACCGCGACAACGACGGCTAATTTTAGCGGTGTGTTTAGCAACACCCCGACTTATGGTGCAGACGGTGCGGGCAGCACGGTGATGAGTTATTCACTGGCGTTGGCAGGCGCCCCGGGAACGGATTCTGGTTTAGACAGCGATGGCCTATCCATTTATCTTTACGACATCGCTGGCGTGATTGTTGGTTCAACGGCTGCGGCATTAGCAGGGGTTGATGCCTCCAATACGATTTTTGACTTAAGTGTCGATGCCTCAGGGGTCGTGACGCTCAATCAATATGAAGAAATTGACCATCCAATTGCTAACGATCCAAGTCCTACGGGTTCACCCTTTGCCGATCAGTTTGCGGTTTTAGGTAATGGTTTGGTGACCTTAACGGCCAGTGCCTTGACGACGGATGGTGATGGCGATACGGCCACAGACAGTGAAACCATTGATTTAGGCGGCAATGTTCGCTTTGCCGATGATGGTCCGAGTGTGGTGGTCAATGCAAATGCCGAAGCAGGCGTATTATTGACGACGCAAGATGCGGATACGATTGGGGCTGCGACGGATACCGCGACAACGACGGCTAATTTTAGCGGTGTGTTTAGCAACACCCCGACTTATGGTGCAGACGGTGCGGGCAGCACGGTGATGAGTTATTCACTGGCGTTGGCAGGCGCCCCGGGAACGGATTCTGGTTTAGACAGCGATGGCCTATCCATTTATCTTTACGACATCGCTGGCGTGATTGTTGGTTCAACGGCTGCGGCATTAGCAGGGGTTGATGCCTCCAATACGATTTTTGACTTAAGTGTCGATGCCTCAGGGGTCGTGACGCTCAAGCAATATGAAGAAATTGACCATCCAATTGCTAACGATCCAAGTCCTACGGGTTCACCCTTTGCCGATCAGTTTGCGGTGTTAAGTAATGGTTTGGTGACCTTAACGGCCAGTGCCTTGACGACGGATGGTGATGGCGATACGGCCACAGACAGTGAAACCATTGATTTAGGCGGCAATGTTCGCTTTGCCGATGATGGTCCGAGTGTGGTGGTCAATGCAAATGCCGAAGCAGGCGTATTATTGACGACGCAAGATGCGGATACGATTGGGGCTGCGACGGATACCGCGACAACGACGGCTAATTTTAGCGGTGTGTTTAGCAACACCCCGACTTATGGTGCAGACGGTGCGGGCAGCACGGTGATGAGTTATTCACTGGCGTTGGCAGGCGCCCCGGGAACGGATTCTGGTTTAGACAGCGATGGCCTATCCATTTATCTTTACGACATCGCTGGCGTGATTGTTGGTTCAACGGCTGCGGCATTAGCAGGGGTTGATGCCTCCAATACGATTTTTGACTTAAGTGTCGATGCCTCAGGGGTCGTGACGCTCAATCAATATGAAGAAATTGACCATCCAATAGCTAACGATCCAAGTCCTACGGGTTCACCCTTTGCCGATCAGTTTGCGGTGTTAAGTAATGGTTTGGTGACCTTAACGGCCAGTGCCTTGACGACGGATGGTGATGGCGATACGGCCACAGACAGTGAAACCATTGATTTAGGCGGCAATGTTCGCTTTGCCGATGATGGTCCGAGTGTGGTGGTCAATGCAAATGCCGAAGCAGGCGTATTATTGACGACGCAAGATGCGGATACGATTGGGGCTGCGACGGATACCGCGACAACGACGGCTAATTTTAGCGGTGTGTTTAGCAACACCCCGACTTATGGTGCAGACGGTGCGGGCAGCACGGTGATGAGTTATTCACTGGCGTTGGCAGGCGCCCCGGGAACGGATTCTGGTTTAGACAGCGATGGCCTATCCATTTATCTTTACGATATCGCTGGCGTGATTGTTGGTTCAACGGCTGCGGCATTAGCAGGGGTTGATGCCTCCAATACGATTTTTGACTTAAGTGTCGATGCCTCAGGGGTCGTGACGCTCAATCAATATGAAGAAATTGACCATCCAATTGCTAACGATCCAAGTCCTACGGGTTCACCCTTTGCCGATCAGTTTGCGGTGTTAAGTAATGGTTTGGTGACCTTAACGGCCAGTGCCTTGACGACGGATGGTGATGGCGATACGGCCACAGACAGTGAAACCATTGATTTAGGTGGCAATGTTCGCTTTGCCGATGATGGTCCGAGTGTGGTGGTCAATGCAAATGCCGAAGCAGGCGTATTATTGACGACGCAAGATGCGGATACGATTGGGGCTGCGACGGATACCGCGACAACGACGGCTAATTTTAGCGGTGTGTTTAGCAACACCCCGACTTATGGTGCAGACGGTGCGGGCAGCACGGTGATGAGTTATTCACTGGCGTTGGCAGGCGCCCCGGGAACGGATTCTGGTTTAGACAGCGATGGCCTATCCATTTATCTTTACGACATCGCTGGCGTGATTGTTGGTTCAACGGCTGCGGCATTAGCAGGGGTTGATGCCTCCAATACGATTTTTGACTTAAGTGTCGATGCCTCAGGGGTCGTGACGCTCAATCAATATGAAGAAATTGACCATCCAATTGCTAACGATCCAAGTCCTACGGGTTCACCCTTTGCCGATCAGTTTGCGGTTTTAGGTAATGGTTTGGTGACCTTAACGGCCAGTGCCTTGACGACGGATGGTGATGGCGATACGGCCACAGACAGTGAAACCATTGATTTAGGCGGCAATGTTCGCTTTGCCGATGATGGTCCGAGTGTGGTGGTCAATGCAAATGCCGAAGCAGGCGTATTATTGACGACGCAAGATGCGGATACGATTGGGGCTGCGACGGATACCGCGACAACGACGGCTAATTTTAGCGGTGTGTTTAGCAACACCCCGACTTATGGTGCAGACGGTGCGGGCAGCACGGTGATGAGTTATTCACTGGCGTTGGCAGGCGCCCCGGGAACGGATTCTGGTTTAGACAGCGATGGCCTATCCATTTATCTTTACGACATCGCTGGCGTGATTGTTGGTTCAACGGCTGCGGCATTAGCAGGGGTTGATGCCTCCAATACGATTTTTGACTTAAGTGTCGATGCCTCAGGGGTCGTGACGCTCAAGCAATATGAAGAAATTGACCATCCAATTGCTAACGATCCAAGTCCTACGGGTTCACCCTTTGCCGATCAGTTTGCGGTTTTAGGTAATGGTTTGGTGACCTTAACGGCCAGTGCCTTGACGACGGATGGTGATGGCGATACGGCCACAGACAGTGAAACCATTGATTTGGGTGGCAATGTTCGCTTTGCAGATGATGGTCCACATGCAGGTACACAAAGCCTAACAGCAGATGAAGATAACTTAGCCAAGGGTAATAATAATATAGTTACCGGGGATGATGCTCAAAGCAATTTAACTGGCACATTGGTTCATAATTTTGGTGCTGATGGTGCTGGAAAAATCGATTTTGTAGCAATGAATGGATTAACAGCTACGTTAGGTGCTGAATCAATTAAATACTCCTGGAATGCTAGCGACAATACCTTGACTGCTTATCGGGCGAATGGGGTTTTAGGTACAGATGATGTGTTTAAGATCACTGTCAACCCAGTAAATGGTCAATATACTTTCACTTTACTTGCCGCTGTTAATCATCATGAAATTGCAGATAACAATGAAACAACGAATGCTAGTGTAAACCTAAATTATACGGTGACTGATGGTGATGGGGATACGTCAATCGGTTCTCTGACAGTAGTCATTGATGACGATGTCCCTACAATCATTGATCCAGAAGGAGCTTCTCTTGGAAATGTTGCTGGTTCAACCACGACGTTTTCCTTAGATACTGATGGTAACATTGATAATAATGTGGGCGCTGATCAGCTAGGTAGTATAAGTTTTTCAAGTATCGTAGATGGACAACAGGCAACTGGAGTTATAGATGGTGATGTAGTTAACTTAAGCGCTAACGGATTTCCGATTCATTTGTATTTAGTCGATCATGATTCTAATGTTGCAACCCCTGATACGCTACAAGGCTGGATAAAAGGTGCCCCTGGCGATGTGGGTGCAATAGAGGTATTTAGAATTACTTTACAGCCCGATGGTAATTACAATTTAAATAATGACACGTATAAAGTTGAGATTTTTGTTCCAATTGGGACTAGCACAACAACCACGATAACCAATACTAGTTTTGCAACAGCCGGAAATAAAGCATTCAACTTTATTGATGTAAGTGGCACCACCGAAGATTTATTATTCTCAGGTTACGTGCGTGCAACAAATGGTTCCCTTACTCAGGGTACGGTTAATACGAATAGCACTGCTGTTGGCGTTAATAATCAGAGCATGAATGACGGAGATAATCTACGTATCGATTTTGTCAATTCACCTTCAGTGACAAACTCTGCAAGTAACTCCTATAACTATACGGATCACTTTGATATCAATAACTTTAACTTTAAGATTGTTCAGGTTAACGGTAATCCACCACCAGGCTCCATAGAGATATGGGTTCGTACTTATGATGCAAATGATGATGACCCCAGTGGTACGAGTACCAGTGTGCACAATGCGCAATTGGCAGATGATCCTCAAACAACGATCTCAACGATAAAAGTAAATGGCGTTAGCTTGGATCTGGATGATCTGCAATCAGATGGTTCTGGTGGTTATCTGATCAGAGGTTTGAGCTTAAATGATATTATCACTGTAGGGACAGATGAAGGTTATAACCGCATCGAAATAGAGAATGCGCGTTCGGGCGCTCATGGCATTAATGATTCAACGTTAAATGGAGAAGCTTTTGACATTGGCCTTTTCTCCTATGAGACAATTGTTACGAATGTCCCTAATGTAAATATGAATTTTGAAGTTGCCTTGCAAGATGCTGACGGTGATACAAGCCTGGCTAATTTAACAGTCAATTTGGCTGAGCCAGTATTTAAAGTTGGCACAAATACCAGTGATAGTACGTCCAGTCCTGCAACTTATGAGGTTGGATCTGGAACAGGTACAATAACTGGAAATGGTGGCAATGATGTTCTTGTCGGTGATGTAGGCGGTATTGATGCCACCCTGAAAAGTATTAATCTCCTTTTAATCTTGGATACCTCAGGTAGCATGAGCAATCAAATACCTTTTGGAGGATCAACCATTTCTCGTATGCAAGCGCTAAAAAATGCGGTTAGTAATCTCTTAAATGAACTCGCAGAGAGCCAAACGTTAAATGTTCGTGTTCATATTGTCCAGTTTAATACCAATGCCGCTGCAGTTGGTACGTTTAATTTAGTTGTCAATGGGGCAATGGTAGATACCGCATTGGAGCAATCTCTAATTGCAATTAATGGTCTAAGCGCTAATGGGGGAACGAATTATGAAGCGGCTTTCCAAAACGCATATAACTGGGCTAATGGTGGAGGGCCATTAACTGGAGATCAGAATCTAATTAATCAGACTATCTTTATCTCCGACGGTGCTCCAACCTATTATCTTAACAGTAACGGTACAGTAGGCGGTACCGGTAGTACCACGACTGAACGAACTGTGTATGACCCATTAGGTGCCACAGCCCAAGATAACGTTAACGAAGTTGCTTTGTTAGAACAAACGTTTGGTCCAATTGAGGCTATTGGTATTAATGTCAGCGAAACGGCGATTGTGTACAATCCATCTGGAACAGCCAATGATTTAACTGCTAAACAGATTCTAGATAAAATGGAGGGCAGTAATCCAAGCAGTCTGAGCAATAATATTGACAGTGCTGAGGAACTTAATCAGGTATTATCTGATCTATCACCCTTGAACCAATTAAATACGGTCGGTGATGATCGCATCGTTGGTGACTATGGGGATGACATTCTTTATGGTGATGCATTAAATACTGATGAGTTGGCCACGCTGATGGGTCTTGACCTCTTTGATTTTCCTGAAGGTTCTGGTTGGTCTGTGTTTGATGAATTGGAAAATAATAGCCAGTACAACTGGACTAGGGAAGATACGCTTGATTATATCAATAATCACAGTCATGAACTTGCTCAAGAAACATTACTCGCTAATGGTTCTGGTCGAGCAGGTGGTAACGATTACATTGATAGTGGTGCAGGTAATGACCGAATTTATGGTCAGGAAGGCAATGATGAAATTCTTGCTGGCAGGGGCGCTGACGTTGTGGATCCTGGAACAGGTAATAACATCATTGACTTCGGGATTGACACAGATAGTGACACTTTGCTTCTTAACCTTGAAACATTTAAAGGTCATAACACCATTAAGCATTTTGATCCGCAACAAGATGTTCTCAAATTTGAGAGTGTTTTGGGTGTTGAGACCGTTGATGATCTTGACGAACTCCTGGATCAAAATAATCCTTTCTCAAAGAGCGGCGATGGTCAAGATTTGAATGTAAATTTTGCTAGTGGCGCCCAACTTACCTTTGAAGGGCTAGGTCCCAGCATACCAGATGTCCAAGGACTCCAGTCCTTGCAGGATATTGTGCAGCAGCCTATCGTAGTCGTGAACGAGTTAGGTGGGTAAGAGATAGAATAAAAGCTGGAAGACGAAGAATTTCTAGCTTAACTAATGGAGTGTTCAACCTCATACTTGCCCCTCATTTCTAAGGCAAAGCGAAATGCCAACTCATCGCTTTGGACAACTCTTCCAACATGATTTCCCCACGGATGCTATTGCCTTTGGGATTAACGCGCGGACTTAACACAACAATTCCAGCTTTTCCTGGCACCACGGCAATAGTGTAACCAGAAACGCCACTTTTTGCTGGCATGCCTGTCCTTACCATGTGCGTACCTGTTTCATCGTATAAACCGCAGGTTGCCATAATCGCTAGAGTAATTTTACACGTTTCAAGAGATATAATTTGCTCTCCATTTTTTGGATCCTTTCCAGCATTAGCAAGGATTGTAGGTAAATAGAGCATTTGTTCCAGCTTGGCCTCATAGGAACAAAGCGCAAAATATAAGTCCAATGTTTCGGACACTTCAGCACCCAAATTATTCCGGCTTTTAAGTAGGTAAGCTAAAGAACGATTGCGATTCCCTGTCCTTTTTTCGGAAGCAAATACCAAAGGATTAATGCTAAGTTTTTGATTAAATAGTTTTTGTACCCAAAATTCCAACCAGGCGAATTGTTGCTCCCCAACGCCAGGAATGTGTGAACATAAGGTAATGGCTCCGGCATTTAACATAGGATTTGAGGGTTTAGGGCCAAGTTGCTCAAGACGGGTTATTGAAGCAAAATCATCGCCTGAAGGTTCAACTTTAACCCATTCAAACACTTGTTCAAGACCAAACTCTTCCAGTAGCCCAATAAGCGTTATCATTTTGCCCGTACTTTGCAGAGTAACCGGTGCAATTTCCTGATTACTATAAGATATTGGTTCTCCATCCAAAGGATGAACGGCTATGGCGGTAATATCTTTATTTACATTTGCTAACTCGGGGATATAGTTAGCTGTATCGCCTTCCTGGCTAAGCTCTGCCTTGCTAACCAGCTGTTTTAAGAGATCAAGAGTTACTCTGTTTTGTGTCATAGTTTTTTCAAAAAGAAAAAAAGTCTTGCATTATGCTAAATTTAGCACAGTAATACAAATAAAAGGCAACATGAAAATGGAATTTGCAAGAGCATAAAATGATGGATAAGAACACCTATTCACCTGAAACCGCTGGTGGATTAATGGTTACTTCAGTACCCGTGGTCAAAACAAATACCACAGCATCTGAAGTAATGACGATCCTCGCAAGCAAGGATTGGGGAGATGTGCACACTATTTTTGTGCTTTCTGAGGAAAAAACGTTAGTTGGTTTGATTCCAGTTCCAAAAGTTTTAGCGGCTAAAAAAGATGAAACCGCTGAACAGTTAATGTCAAAACCTAAACTGACCATAACTCCCTCTTTAAGTCAGGTCAATTTAGTTAGAGAAGCCATTAAAAGCGATGTCGAGTCAGTTCCAGTTGTCGATGATAATGGGAAACTATTGGGTGTTGTTCTTGCTGATGAGATCATTGATATTTTGCATAAGGAACATCTAGAGTATTTCTTCAGGTCTTCTGGAATTCGTGGTAAAGGGGCTAACCTTCTGGAGTTGGCAACAGGTAATTTATTTTTCATCCTTAAAGCTCGACTTCCATGGCTGATTGTTGGACTAATCGTCGGCATAGGATTGGGGGTTATAGCAAGAGGATTCGAAAGAACATTGCAAGAAAATATCGCTTTAGCCTTTTTTATTCCGGTAATAGCCTATATTGCAGATTCAGTCGGTACGCAAACTGAAACCATTTTTATCCGCGCAATCAGTGTCTTGAAAGTTAACATTCTTGCCTACCTTTTAAAAGAACTGTTCATTGGCATATTGATTGGTGCTTTTTTGGGTTTATTGGGGGCTATTGGTGCAATTCTAATTTCTCAAACGTTCATCATTGGTTTGGTCGTAGGAATTTCATTATTTTTGGCAGTCGTCATTGCCACAGTTTTAGCCTGTTTAATACCAATTGCTTTTAATGTCTTGCGTCAGGATCCTGCGTTGGGTAGTGGGCCTTTGGCAACTGCATTACAAGATATTATTAGCATCACCATTTATTTCTTAGTCGCCACCCTGATTTTATAAATTAGGGACGTTCCCTAAGAATTCCTTTAGCTTTTTGCCTATATCCGGAGCACGCATCAAGCTTTCACCAATGAGGAACGCGTTAATACCATGTGCCAACATGAGCTTAATATCTTCACGAGTATTGATACCACTTTCTGTGATGCTTATTTTGTTATCGGGAAGATATTGCACTAATTCGAGGGTTGTACGAATGTCTGTAGTAAACGTATGTAGACTGCGGTTATTGATACCCATCAATGGGGTGGGAAGGCTAAGCGCTCGTTGTAACTCTGGAAGTGTATGACTTTCAACCAAGACCGCCATGCCAAGCTCTTGGGCCAATTGACAATAATCTTGAAGCTGAGCATCATCGAGCATAGCCACAATAAGAAGAATACAGTCAGCACCTAGAAAATGACTCTCGTAGATTTGATAGGAATCAATGATGAAATCCTTCCTAAGTACAGGCAATGTCGAGTTTGCTTTTGCTATCCCGATAAAGGATGGATCCCCTTGAAAAAAATCAACATCAGTCAAGACTGACAAGCAGCTGGCACCAGCGTTTTCATAAGTGCTAGCAATACTAGCAACATCAAAATCTGCACGAATCAATCCTTTGCTAGGTGAAGCTTTTTTGATTTCGGCGATGATAGCTGGGCTAGTTTTTTTTAGAGCATCAATAAAATGACGCGTTGGTTTGTCACATCTTAGGTGTTCTACAGGCGTCTTGTGCTTGGCCTGCTCGACCTCTTGCTTTTTCCGTTGTGCTATTTTATCTAGAATACTCTTCATGATGCTTGCCCTGTTTGGGTTATTTTTTTTAGCTCGTTGAATCGTCTTGCGGCCTCTTGGCTATCGATGGCTTTTTTTGCTTTTTCTAAGGCTTTCTCGAAAGTTAGCGAGTCTTCAGCACAATATAATGCTGTTGCCGTATTCAGTATAACGATATCACGCGCAGGCCCTGGTTCACCATTGAAGACTTTTTTCGCTAAAAAGAGGCTTTGAGCAGGAGAGTCGACTAGGATGTCGTCTAAATTTGGGTGAAAGCAACCATAATCCTTTGGGTCTATTAACCATTCTCTAAATTGTCCGTGTTGATATTCGACCACATCAGTAATCGCTGTGATGCTTACTTCATCCAAGCCATCACGAGAATTAATAATGAGCGCACGTTCGCTACCAAGATTAGCTAAGACTGTGGCTAAAGGCCTAAGCCAATGTGCATCAAAGACACCCACCACCTGCCTTTTTACGCGTGCGGGATTAATTACGGGGCCGAGAAGGTTAAACAAGGTACGAATGCCTAACTGTTGTCGGGCATTGCGGGCATATTGCATTGCTGGATGGAAGTGGGGAGCAAATAAAAAACTAAGGCCACATGCGCGCATGCACGTTTTAAGTTGCTCATCACGCAACTGGATCTGAAAACCAGCCTCTAATAACAGATCGGCACTGCCGCTGCGACTGGATACCGAGCGATTTCCGTGCTTAGCAACACGAGCACCAGCAGCGGCCGCCACAAAACTACTCACTGTAGATACATTAAATGTGTTTCTTCCATCTCCTCCAGTACCTACAATATCAATGAGATCCTCACCTAAATCAATAAAGTGAGCTAGTTCCATCATCACTGAGGCTGCTATGGTTAATTCTTCTGTCGTTTCACCTTTCATACGCATTAACGCGAGAAAGGCGGCTATTTGCACATCAGTCAATTCTCCAGCCATGCATGCGCGCATGAATTCTTGCATTTGGGGAGCACTTAGATCCTCACCAGCAATTAATTGTTCAAAAAGCTGTTTTGTATTCATGTTTTAAGAAGTTAGTTAACAATTCTAAGCCGTATTCACTCAAAATGGCTTCCGGATGGAATTGTAGACCAAAAAGAGGATATTGACGATGAGAAATGGCCATGATTGTATCGTCTGCCCAAGCATCAATTGAAAAACAAGAGGGAAGGGTAGCTGTATCGATAGCAAGAGAATGATAGCGTGTGGCTTGAAAAGGGCAAGGAAGATCATGAAACAGTCCTTGTTTATGGTGCATAATGGCTGATGTTTTGCCATGCATAATGGTTGATGCTTGAATAATGGATGCACCAAAAAAATGAGCCAGGCATTGATGCCCCAGGCATATTCCTAAAATTGGGATTTTCGCGTGAAAGTGTTCGATCACCGCTAACGAAATTCCGGCATCTTTCGGGCCGTTCGGACCTGGTGAAATGACAAGATGACTGGGAGCTATGTGCTCAATGTCCTCGAGGGTAATCCTATCATTTTTGTATACAACAACGCGTTGCCCTAGGTATTGAAAATATTGCACCAGGTTGTAAGTAAAGGAATCATAATTATCGATAATGAGCAACATGCAAAAACTCTTGATAAACTATTTATTCGATCTTCAAGTTTTTAAATGTGGCAAATCAAAACGCATTACCGTGGCTTGACCACAGTATCCATGGTTCATTGAAGATCGCTGGATACCGTGGTCAAGCCACCGTAATTCGATGTTCTAAAGGGTTAAGCAATAAAACTTGAAGATCGAGTTATAAAGAAAATTCTTCCCCTAAATAAACTGCGCGAACTTGTTGGTTAGCGAGAATGGTTTGCGATGTTCCTTCGCAAAGAATTTTACCTTGGCTCACGATATAGGCACGTTCACAGATATCCAATGTTTCACGTACATTGTGGTCAGTAATTAATACGCCAATTCCTTTGTCACACAGATGAAGAATGATTTTTTTAATATCTAGGACTGAAATAGGATCCACGCCCGCGAATGGTTCGTCCAGTAGAATAAAGTTTGGCTCAATGGCTAAAGCACGAGCAATTTCAACACGACGTCGTTCTCCTCCAGAAAGACTCATCCCCAAGCTGTTTTGTATATGAGAAATATGAAATTCTTGCATCAATTCCTGTAGCTTTTGCTGACGTGCTCTGTCATCTAAATCCCTGCGTAATTGTAGAATAGCCAAGATGTTATCTGCTACGGACAATTTACGAAATACGGAGGCTTCTTGTGGTAGGTAACCTATACCTAAGCGCGCACGCTCGTGCATGGCTGCTTTAGTGATGTCTTTATCGTTGAGAATAATTTTTCCTTCATCGCATGATTGCAAGCCTACTATCATGTAGAAGCAAGTTGTTTTACCTGCACCATTTGGACCTAGTAACCCTACGCATTCTCCTTGATGGATGTCAATACTCACATCATTAACAACGGTGCGTGTTTTAAATGATTTCTTTAGGTGCTGTGCTGACAACGTAGTCATGTCTTTTTCTCAGGATGAATAACAATGTTGATGCGCTTTTCCCCATCGGCCTTCGAAATGACATGTTGTTTTTCCGTATCGTAACTGATTTTAGGACCCGAAAAGGAATTGTCTCCTTGAATCACCCGCGCATTACCTATGAGCTCAATCAAATGACGCTCAGGATAATAGCGAATCATATCGGCATAGGCATGTACTAAAGGTTTATCGGCTGCCGTTTGCGTCCAATAATGCGCCTGAGCATTTTTATCGCCTAGAGCAACAGCAAGGATTAATTTATTCTGTTGGTTTCCTTCGGTGATTGCTTTGGCTGCACGCAAGTGTGTAGTTCCCTGGTCAAATTCTACATTCCCTATGTACTCTCCGCGATGGGTTTGTTGGTTTAAATCGGCTGAGTCAGCAGATAATTCCGCCACTTTTTCACGGTCGTCGGGCATGGCGAAGCTAATCTTGGAGGCCATGATCATGATAAGTGTTACTGTAAAAGTTAATAATTTAACCATGTTTAGGTTCATATATTGCTCGAGCTCGACTTAAAAGTTGTACTTTCTTATCAGCAAGATAAGCTTTCATTCCTTGTGAACGCACTATAGTGCCTGGCTGCTCAAAACTGACAGCAAGCTTGCTAGTAGCTAATTTCTGCTTGGGGTAGTATACCAGTTCTTCGGTTCTCATGGTGCTTTCTTGAGTACGTTCACCTTTATTTTGATGAACAACAACATTATTAATAAACGTAATCTGTTCTCCACCATGAATGGCCTTTGCATGATCTGAACTGATTTGCCATTCCGGCTGACCTGGCTGGACCACGACAATATGTGGCCTTCTAAGGAGATGGGTATTTTCGGCGGGGATATGTTGCATCTCTGGCGTCTGCAGAAAATTGACAAGCGCTCCTTTATCGTCGAATCGGCGTATTGATAGATTGGTAACAATTGTATCCGCGGATTGGGAAAGGGTTTTATCATCTAATTTCATAATATCCGCCGAGCTTGCGAAGTACCACCCTGAGCAAGCTAGAGCTATAAGTACACAGAATAACCAGAAAGTATGTTTTGCTGCATTCATGTCATTAGGTACCTTGAAAGAGCAGTTTCTTGCTTATTTTGCGCCTTTAAAATCAGTTCACAAACTTCTCGTACTGCACCTCGGCCTCCAGATTGCTCTGTTTGCCATACAGCAAATTCTTTAACCTGAGGAACGGCATTAGCCACAGCAATGCCTAAGCCTACTTGCTGAATGAGAGGAAGGTCGGGTAAATCATCACCTACGTAAGCGAATTCACTATCATGTAGACCCAGATTGGCCTTAAGTTTTGCAAAGGCACTGCGTTTATCCACTTGCCCGGTAAAATAATGCTGGATACCTAGTTGCTTCATTCGATGATCAACGACTGCATTTATTGAAGTGGTAATCACGGCGACCTGAATATCAGCGGCGAGCAACAATTTCAAGCCCATACCATCTTGCACGTGAAACGCCTTTAACTCATTGCCATAATTATCAAGGTATAGGAGACCGTCAGTTAAAACGCCATCTACATCACAAATCAAGCACTTTATCTTTTTTGCTTTCTCAATCAACTCATTCATCTTTTGCCCTCTAAATAACACCAGCGCGCAACAGATCGTGCAAGTGCACAACTGCGGTAGGTCGATTACTATCATCAATGACCACCAGAGAAGTAATGCTATATTTTTGCATCATGGTTAGAGCTTCAGCGGCTAGTAGTCCTTTTTTGATTGTTTTACAGTTCCTGCTCATGACCATTGCCACAGGCGTAATGCTAATATCAATATTTTGGTTTAGCGTTCGTCTTACATCTCCGTCAGTATATACACCTGCAAGATATCCGTGTGCATCCACGACGCAAGTCATACCTAACTTTTTTGCAGTGACCTCGATTAGAGCTTCACTAATTGTGGCTTGTTCATTAACGAGGGGTAATTCATCATCTTCGTGACAAAGTTCATCAATACGCAGTAAAAGTCGCCGACCCAATGTGCCTCCAGGATGAGCTAAAGCAAAATCCTCAGCACTAAAACCTCTGGCCTGCAGAAGGGCAATGGCTAATGCGTCACCCATCACTAAAGAAACGGTGGTGCTCGTTGTAGGGGCAAGCCCCAAAGGGCAGGCCTCTTGATGAATACTAATATCAAGATTTACATCTGCAGCTTTGGCAATGGTGGATTCGCTATTACCTGTTAACGTGATTAAAGGGACTTCCAGTCTTTTTAGTAAGGGAAGTAGGGTAATGATTTCATTGGTAAAACCTGAATTAGAGATGGCTAGCACAGTATCTTGGCGAGTAATCATCCCTAAATCACCGTGACTGGCTTCTCCAGGGTGCATAAAAAAAGCAGGTGTGCCTGTGCTTGAAAATGTGGCGGCAATTTTGCTACCGATATGTCCCGATTTACCCATACCAGTAACTACTACCCGACCTTTGCAAGCCAATAAGAGTTTGCAAGCTGTCTCGAAACGTTCATCAAGACGCTGCGTTAGAGCAAATACTGCTTGTGCTTCAGTTTCAATAACTGCAAGACCTAATTTGCAAAAATTCATATGTTTTTTTTGTGATCCAATAAAGAAGTGAAGTGTACCATAGGAATTTTACTCTTTACAGGTGAGTGGGGGACCCTACGTTTCCCCCACCCCACGGATTTTTAAATTCGCAAAATAACGCTTATCGAGTATATAATCATCGTTTAAATTTCATCTGAGAATAAAAATACATGAAGGATAATTTAGTAGAAATTACTAATCTTACCTTTGCCAGGGGAAAACGTCGCATCTTTAATGGCATAGATATGGTGATGGAGCGCGGAAAAATTACTGCCATTATGGGGCCTAGTGGTAGCGGTAAGACCACTTTATTGCGCTTAATTGGGGCACAGTTGTACCCAGAAGCCGGGACTGTTTTAATCAACGGGAATAATATCCACCAACTATCACGCAAAGAATTATATCTGGCTAGACGCAAAATAGGTTTATTGTTTCAGAGCAGTGCTCTCTTTACTCATTTGTCTGTTTTTGATAATGTCGCCTTCCCTTTACGGGAGCATACCGACTTAAACGATGCCATGTTACGTGACATTGTTTTAATGAAGCTTGAGGCTGTCGGTTTGCGAGGGGCAGCGCAATTAATGCCAAATGAACTTTCAGGAGGTATGACAAGGCGTGTTGCTTTAGCGAGAACGATTGCACTTGATCCTGAGTTAATGATGTATGATGAGCCCTTTACAGGGCAAGATCCCATTTCAATGGGTGTTCTCGTGCGTTTAATCAAGCGGTTAAATCAATTGTTGCAAACAACAACGATCATTGTTTCTCATGATGTGGAAGAAACCTGCTCTATTGCAGATTATATTTATCTCATTTCTGAGGGACAAGTCATTGGATATGGCACGCCTCTTGAATTAAAAAAATCAACTCAACCGCAGGTTAAACAATTTATGCATGGTGAAGCTGATGGTGCTGTACCGTTTCATTACCCAGCTTGCCCCTATACAGAGGAGTTGCTAGATGCTTGATCTACTTGCACGTTTAGGTCAGCGTGGAGTAAACAATTTGCAAGCAATGGGTAATTCGGGCGTGTTCTTATTACGAATGTTTCTAAGAGACCCTGATCTACCAAGATTGTGGCCGGTATTAAGAGAACAACTGTATTTTGTTGGCGTTTTGTCTTTCTTAATTATCGTTGTTTCTGCATTGTTTGTGGGTATGGTCATTGGTTTGCAAGGATATAATACATTACAAAAATTTGGTGCGAGCAGCCAACTGGGTCAGCTGTTAGCGCTAAGTGTAGCTAGGGAGCTTGGTCCCGTAATAAGTGCTTTACTGTTTGCAGGACGGGCAGGTTCTGCCCTAACGGCTGAAATTGGCTTAATGAAGGCCACGGAACAATTGGCAAGTATGGATATGATGGGTGTGGATCCTTTAGGGCGGGTCGTTTATCCCCGTTTTATCGCCGGCTTAATTTCCTTACCGTTATTGGCATTAATTTTTACTGCCGTGGCAATTTATGGGGGTTATTTTGTTGGTGTGGAATGGTTGGGGGTTGATGCCGGCAGTTTTTGGTCAAATATGCAGGCCGCCGTTGATTTTCGCATTGATATTCTAAGTGGAATTATAAAAAGTATTGTGTTCGCTTTTGTTGTTGTGTGGATAGCTGTATTTCAAGGTTTTAGTTGTACTCCTACTGCAGAAGGCATTAGTCAAGCAACAACCCGGACTGTAGTTTATTCGTCGCTGGCGGTGCTTGGCCTTGATTTTATTTTGACAGCGATGATGATTGGAGGTTGGTAAATGAATAATCATAGGCAACGTTACATCGATATAAGCGTAGGAATTTTTATGTTGCTAGGCTTATCTGCCTTACTTATTCTCGTGATGAAGGTGAGCGGTATAACCACCCTGGTTTCTAAAAAAGGGTATACCGTTAGTGCTGAGTTCACCGATATCGGTGGACTTAAGGTAAGAGCGCCTGTTACTGTGGCTGGTGTAAAAATTGGTGAGGTCACTCGTATTGAATTACAGCCTGGTGAATTAAATGCCAAAGTGACTATGTCGCTTAGGAATGATAAGCCAATCCCTTATGAGGACACATCAGCTCGCATTTTAACTGAAGGCCTGATTGGTTCTAATTACATCAGTATTGTTCCTGGTTTCGAAGATGAGAACCAAGAGCATCCTTACCTGCGCGAGGGTGATGTCATTGTTAAAACACAGGAAGCTGTCATACTCGAAAATTTGATTGGTCAGCTACTATTTAACATCAATAAAAAATAAGGTGAATTATGAAAGCACTTCAGTCATTCGTCGTTGCAATAGCCTTGTCAATTAGCCAATTTTTATGGGCGCAAACGTCACCTATCCCCATGCTTGAAAATACAGCGAATCAAATCATTGCCTCATTAAAGGAAAACAAGGCAGCCTTAAAAAATAATCCAAAGGTCATTCAACAGATCGTCAGACGTCATTTATTGCCTATTGTTGATGTGAGCGGAATGTCACGCTCCGTATTAGGTCGGCAAGCTTGGAATAAGGCTTCTCCTAGTGAAAGACAACAATTTGCAGACGCATTTACTCAGCTTGTGATTCGTACTTATGCAAGCCCTCTTGCGGAATACACGGATGAAAAAATCAAATTTTTGCCCATTAGAGGTTCTGTTGAAAATCGCTTTTTACGTGTTAACAGTGTGATTGTTCGCTCAAATGGTCAGAATATTCCTTTAAGCTATAGCCTGGTTTCTAAGAATGGCACATGGAAAATTTACGATTTTAGTGTGGAAGGGGTGAGCTTATTGCAAAGTTTCCGTTCACAATTTGCAGAAGCACTCAGAAGCTCAAGCATGGAGGAAATTATTAAGCAACTGCGTCAGCAACCTGGAAAAAAGGCAGCATAAATGCAAGAGCAATCATTCAAGCCATCACAAGAAATGACATTCGCAACAGTGGTATCTGATCGCGAACGTTTGAATAATTATGTGCGTGAAACGAAAGAAAAGCTTATTAAATTGGATTTGAGCGAAGTCGCACAGTGTGATAGTGCTGGTCTTGCTTTGTTAATTGAAGCAAAACGATTAAGTGCCAGGGAAAACAAAATGTGTAAAATCGATGGCATGCCCAAAATTGTCCAAGCATTGGCTGAATTTTGTGGAGTGGATGCCATCTTGAGTGAGTGTTAGATGTGAGAGTATGTTGCATGAATAATAAAGAATTAGAAGATCGTCTGGCTGAAGCAGGTGACGTTGATTTTGTGCGAGTGGAAGGGGATGGCTACCATTATCAGTTAACGATCGTATCGGATGCCTTTATCGGCAAGTCAAAAGTGGCCAGACAGCAATGGGTTTATGCAAAACTCAAAGATTACATTACGACCGGTAGTCTGCATGCGATAAGTATGAAGACTTTAACGAAGGCAGAGTGGGAGAAAAATCATGGATAAGCTAATTATCAATGGTGGCAAAGCCTTACAAGGCGAGGTCATCATTTCGGGAGCAAAAAATTCAGCACTACCCATCATGGCGGCCACTCTTCTCGCTAACGACAATGTGACCATTGCTAATGTCCCTCATCTTAAAGATGTCACCACGATGATGGAGCTTTTAGGGCAATTGGGTACACAGTTAACCGTTGATGAAAAAATGAATGTTCAGGTGGACGCATCCCATATCACTGAGTATGTTGCACCTTATGAGCTAGTAAAAACCATGCGTGCCTCTATTCTAGTATTAGGTCCCCTATTGGCTCGTTTTGGCCAAGCTGATGTTTCTCTTCCTGGCGGTTGTGCGATAGGTACACGCCCGGTTGACTTGCATCTTAAGGCTTTAAAAACCATGGGAGCTGATATTACGGTAAAAAATGGCTATATCAAAGCTCGCTGTAAAAAGGGTCGGCTGCAAGGTAAAACATTGGTCTTTGATTCCGTTACCGTAACCGGTACTGAAAATGTATTAATGGCCGCTGTTCTCGCTGAAGGAAAAACGCTAATTAAAAACGCAGCTCGTGAACCTGAGGTGGTTGATCTGGCCAATTTTTTGAATCAAATGGGCGCTAAGATCACTGGTGCGGGCACCGGAACAATAGAAGTGGAAGGTGTCGATGCCTTATCAGGAGGCACCTATGCTGTTATGCCTGATCGTATTGAAGCGGGGACTTATCTCGTTGCAGGAGCTATAACTCGTGGAAAAGTGACTGTGCGTCGTGTAAAACCCGATAATTTACTCTCTATGCTATGTAAGTTTGAGGAGGCCGGTGCTGAATTAGCAATCGGAGAAGATTGGGTGACGGTGAATATGCATGGCCTACGACCGCAAGCGGTTAATATTTCCACCGCCCCTTACCCAGCTTTTCCCACGGATATGCAAGCGCAATTTATGGCATTAAATACGCTGGCTGATGGCTCGTCATCGGTGATTGAGAACATTTTTGAAAACCGCTTTATGCATGTACAAGAATTACAAAGAATGGGAGCCCAAATCCATTTAAATGGCAATACAGCAATGATAACTGGTGTGGGAAAATTGACTGGTGCACCGGTGATGGCAACCGATTTACGAGCCTCCGCCAGCCTGATTTTGGCGGGTCTTGCGGCTGAAGGAGAAACAACTGTAGAACGGGTCTATCATGTGGATCGCGGTTATGAGCGCATTGAAGAGAAATTGTCCATGCTCGGAGCGGATATCAAGAGGGTTTCCGTAAGGTGATTGCACGTGATGCATTAGCATCCTATCTGCATGACCTTCTAAGTTGCGCTGATTTTAATGATTACGCACCTAATGGGTTGCAGGTTGAGGGTAAAACAAACATTCAACGGATCTGTACAGCAGTGACTGCATCCGCTGAGACGATTGAACACGCGCTTGTACTCCAAGCAGATGCTTTGCTCGTTCATCACGGATATTTTTGGCGAGGAGAGGAGCCCAACATTACAGGAATGAAGCGTCAACGTCTTGGTAAATTATTGACTCATGACATTTCACTGTTTGCTTACCACTTGCCTCTCGATTGTCATCCTGAATTTGGCAATAATGCAAGCCTTGCGAAGCGGTTAAATCTAAGTACTACTGAAATGCATCGAGCAGGAAAAACAGCGAATCTTTTATGGTCAGGGGTATTTGGGGAGCCTAAAGTTATTCCTGAATTTTTAAGCGAATTGGAGCAACAGTTGCAAAGAAAGCCTTTGCATATTGCAGGAAAGGCTAAGGTCATAAAGCGGCTAGCCTGGTGCACGGGGGCTGCCCAAGATTTTATTGAGGATGCATATCATCTTGGTGCAGATGCTTATATCAGTGGAGAAATATCTGAACGTACTTACTATCAGGCGAAAGAGTTGGGAATCCACTATTTTGCCTGTGGACATCATGCGACAGAACGTTATGGCATTCAAGAATTAGGCAAACATCTAGCCGTTAATTTCCAATTAGAGCACTATTTTATTGATAGCTCTAATCCTATTTAAGTCTTCATACCAAAGTCACCGCCGAGATTACTCATGAGAGATTGCATCTCCTCAGGGCAGAGTGAAGCATGTTTTTTAAGGAGCTCGGCTAATTTTTCATCTTTAAATAGCTCATTTACTTCTTCCTGAGAGAAGGTAAATGTTTTCTCGTCGCTGAAATCTTCGCCGGAAACATTTATTGCTGAGAAGATTTTACGTACAGAATCGCATAGGGCCACTTTGTGGCTGTTTTCCTGGATGTAACTGAGAAGACTTAGCCTGAAAGACTGATTTTCTTGCACACCCTGAAAATTGATCCTGTCACAGGAACGTGCATCCAGACTTTTATAATGACCAACAAATTGAATATAAACTTCTTTTTCAGGAATTATACTGCTTAATGTTTCGAGTGTAGGGAAATAAGCATTAAATCCTGGTATAAAATGTCCGCTAGCAAGGTTGAGAAAGAAACGATTCTCATCTCTTCCTATAAGACCTGCGGAAAGTACGGGTGGAGTAGGCTCACCCTCAGGTATTTTCAAGGCTTTTCTTAGTAGACCCCCATGAGTGAGTTTGTTGCCTTTTACATACTGGGGAGCAAACCAAATTTGGCCACTTTCAGTGATCACATATAAATAATCTCTGCCACTGATTAAGTCAGTGGGATTATTGAGCAACTCAACACCCTCATAATCTCTGTTTTCTGAACGGATGGTTCTAAGATCTTTATAACCTTCCAGGAGGGGATATTTTTTGTATGATCTTAACAACAATTCCATTGGGGTCAAGCTAACAGCTGAAAGTTCAGTCATTTGACTTTTGCTGTTACCTAGCGGTTGAAACATGGATGGTGTCCAGTTTAAAGATTCACTGGTATAGTCAGATTTCTGTCTCATAAAATGGATTTCCTTAAAAGTACTTGAGGATTATTTTTACATATAAACCTTAAGATTGTATTAAAATAATACAAATATAATTAAATTTATCCATTAAATTATTAAATCGATCACCAAATGACATGGGATATTCCCTATTTCAGTTGGCTAGGAGCAATGGATGCAGTCAATCAGTGAATGGTGGATGTGGGCAGGTTTTTTTCTCTTTATCGGCTTGATGCTTGCCATTGATATCTTTATGTTAAGTGGAAAAAAAGCCCATTTTGTCTCAACAAGGGAAGCGTTGGCATGGGTGATTACATGGATAACCTTGGCTCTGATATTTAATCTCCTTCTCTGGATTTATTTGCTACATACCACAACCCCTGCAATCGCCCACGCAAGAGCTCTCGAGTTTTTGACAGGGTATTTAATCGAAGAATCGCTCTCAATGGACAATATGTTCATTTTCATCATGATCTTTAATTATTTTTGTATTCCACCTGAGTATCAGCGTCGTGTATTACTATTTGGGGTTTTAGGCGCTATTTTCATGCGCTTGCTGCTCATTTTATTAGGGGTCTTTTTGGTGGCCAAATTTCATTGGATACTCTACCTTTTTGGCATCTTTCTCTTGATTAGTGGTGTGAGATTATTTTTCTTTGCTGAGAAAGATGCAAGGTTGGATACCAATCCAATTTTAATTGTCATGCGGAAATATCTAAGAGTGACGAAAGACTTATATGAAGAGCGTTTTTTTATTAAAAAAAATAATCAATGGTTCATTACGCCTTTATTTTTAGTATTAGTACTTATTGAAATGAGCGATTTGATTTTTGCCCTAGACAGCATTCCAGCTATTTTTGCTATTACTGAGGATCCCTTCATTATTTTTACGTCCAATATTTTTGCTATCTTAGGTTTGCGTGCCATGTATTTTTTATTGAGAAATTTGGCAGATCGTTTCCATCTTTTAAAATATGGGATAGCTTGCATCCTGATTTTTATTGGTTTGAAAATGATAGTAAGTTACTGGCTACATGTGCCGACCATTATTGCTTTGGGTGTGATAGTTATTATTTTAATTGTCAGTGTTGTATCTAGTTTAATGAGCCCGGGAGCAGAAAAAAAGAAATAATATGAAAGCTCTATCATATCCAAGATTCAGAGATCCTGAGCGCCGCGAAGGATCCCCTGAATCTTGGGTATGAATAAAAAATTAAAAAAAATCAAACAGTTAACTGAATTTGCCTTTTGCTTTCTTCTAGACTATCCCCTTGCAGTTCTTCTGTAATTACAGTGGTTGGATTTTCTTGGTTTTTCTGTACGCTATCATCGTCTGGGAGCAATTGTATTTTGCCTTCATTGGCTTTCGCTAGCAGGAGTTTTTTCAATGCTTCTAAATAAGCAGGCTGTCCATCTTGCCAAGGAATGATAGCCTGTTCGTCGTTAAGGGTTATTTTTAAAGCGCTATCATCAGCCTCAACTTTTACTATACAGTTCTCTTTCGCAAATGCTGAACTGTCCACCTCAACAATTTCTAGTTTATGTCCATTCAACATACGAGCCCCATCCGTTAGACAAATGCCCGTTAACTTTTCCATACTTTCATGGCTTGAATAAAGCCTGCCTATTACCTTGCAAGTTTTGTAAATTAATTTCCAACTCAAATCCAAGGACAAGCCAACGCCCAAACCAATACCTTGCCCAGCCATATTACCGACTGTTCCTAGTACCCAAGCCAAGGTAACACCACAATACGCGTCTAAAATTTTTCCGGCATAAGTGGGTGCGAGTAACATGACGCCAACACTGGCTGTTGGACCCATAAAAAACATCAAACCACTACTGATTACACCCGTTAATGCTATACGACCTTTCAATAATTTGGTGGATTTGCCTACCATCTCGCCCAGTAAGAAACCGGTAGTATACCCGGCTAATTCAAGAGGCTTCCCAAATAGTGGCATCATGACGCGCGTTACTGGGTAATTTGTCTTATACTTGGGGTGTAGCCCATCACATTGATTGATTACCCATACTAAAAAATCATTCCATTGGGATTCCGTGAAACGGGGACGCAAAACAGCGTTTATCGTTTCAAACCGACCCTTTTCGGTGAGGTAGCGCTTTGCTGCCAACAGGCAGCAGGCTCGTGTTTCTTCATCCATAGGATTTGTAGAACTAAGCCCCATCGCTTTGTTAAGTAATTGCTCTAAAATCGAATATTCCCCAGACCGCACGGAATAATTCGAATAAGTTGAGTCGATCTGAGATTTGAGGTATAGAGATGCTGTAACAAGAACACGTAAAGCGGTGATCTGATTCTCCATTGCTTCGGCTGGAATATGGAGCAGGAATGGCTCTTTCGGTATAGAGGAGGAGGGAGCTTGGGTGTCTTCAGGATTACTTGTTACTAAAGTATCTTTTTCCGATCCGGGAAGTGCTTCCTGAAGAAAAAGTCTTTCGGGATGGAGGTCGTTGTCGAGTGCAGCAAGCCATTTTTCAATAAAAGCAATCTGCTTATCCCTGGTTTTAGTGTCTTTCGCACCTAGAAAAAGACTCAAGCGATTGGGGCCTTGTGTTCCCTCCAAAATTACCTTGGCCTCATTTTGGTAGTCTGACCGAAGACTTGCCATCCTTGGCAGAAATTTATCAGAAAGTACGAAGCCCATAGTCACCTCACATCCTTGTTGAAATATCATCCTAGCTTTCTATATTACGGATTCCTTGGTTAAATGCAATCTCAGTTGGTTAATTTTTACTAAATTATTATGTTTAGCTATTGTAAAAGTAACACTAGGACATGTTGACTATTCATACCGTTGCCTACGTGCCGCGGCTTGTACGTCGGCTTCCATGAGATTTCTGGATACCGCGGACAAGCCCGCGGTACGTAGATATTATAGACGAATTGAACAGCCCTAATTAACCTATTGAAAAACTGATGATATAGTGACGTGATAAGAATAAAAAATATTATCTTAGGCTGTTGGTTATGACGTCAATAAAACAATGCATCAAGTTACTAAGACTATCCCATTGGACTAAAGCAGCATTTGTTCTCCTGGGTGTTTTTTATGCTGGATCATTGCAATACCTTCCTAATGCTTTACTTGCTGCGCTTGCATTTTGTCTCATTGCTAGCGCTGTTTACATTTACAATGACATTCAGGACATAGAAGAAGATCAGCTACACCCCAAAAAGCGTTATCGTCCCTTGGCTTCTGGAGAAATTTCACTGGATTTTGCAGTCAGCATGCTTGCTATCCTTTTGCTCACTGGATTCATTCTTGCTTGGCTAATTTCAAGTAACCTGGCTGCACTTCTTGGAATCTACTTACTCATTAACCTGGCCTATAATCATGTACTAAAAAATGTTCCTATTCTTGATGTTCTCTGTATTGCAAGTGGTTTCCTGCTTCGAGTTTTAGCAGGGACTATAGGGATTGATCTGCCAATTTCCTGGTGGTTAGCGTTCACAGCTACTCTAATTAGCTTATTTATTGCTCTCTGTAAGCGAAGATTGGAAAAGCAATTGGGGTTGCGTTCTGCTACCAGAGCTGTTTTAAGAAAATATTCGCCTCATTTATTAGATAACCTTATAACAATTACCGCTATAGCGAGCTTTGTCACTTATCTTTTTTATACCATCTATGCTCGAGATGAATCGTTCTATTTTTTGTTGACGCTCCCTTTTGCAGCAATTGGATTATGGCGTTTTGCATGGTTAACAACCCGCAATTCTGATAATGACGATCCAGTCTCCATTTTCTTTAGAGATAATTTATCCCGCTTTAATTTACTGTGTTTTCTGACTCTTACTGTGATTGCGCTCATGAAATGATCAATAGACTTCTTTCGAAACTCTACTGCAGAGGAGAATTGCTTCGTCGATGCATCTTGGTCGCTTTTTTGCTGTTATCTTTTTATTACCTTCTGGTGATGCAAGTCAGTGCTATTTGGCCCTTCACGATTGATGATATGTACATCCCTTTACGTTACGCTAAACATTGGGCAGAAGGGCATGGCCTATTATGGAACATTAGTGAAGACCCTGTTGAAGGTTATTCAAATTTTAGTTTTGTTGTCCTTGCTGCCCTTGCTATTCAATTCAATCTAGATCCCGTCATTACGCTCAAAAGTTTTGGAGTGCTTGGGTTGTTGGTAAGCACTATAAGTCTATACGGTCTCTCTAGGTTGTGGTTTTCATCTTGGGTTGCTGTTATCCCTTGTTTTTGGTTATTGCTATACAACGGTGAGATTCTGTGGAGTGTTAGTGGTTTAGAGACCACGGTGTATCAGGGATTAATTTGTGCCTCTTTATTTTTTTTATTGAGAGCCATGGGCTACCGTTCGTTTCCGGGTAGCAGAGAAGAAGGAAAGAACGTTTTCTGGGTGGTGACTGGAGCACTCTTCGCTTTAGCCAGTATGACCAGACCCGAAGCTCCAGCCCTGATCGTTGTTTTTTATAGTTGGGCTCTCTTTGATAGTCCAAAGCATATGAAAAGAAACTATTTGCAAAATTGGTTATTGAGCTGTCTTATCTTTTTTATACTCTTTATGCCTTATTTTTTCTGGCGTTGGCATTATTATGGGCGGTTATTTCCCAATGCCATCTACTGTAAGGGCCTTGTTGATTTTTCTTTACAGTTGGACTTAGTCTATTTACGTCTAGCATGGCCCTTTATCCTATTAGCGCTACCGGCGATTATTCGCAGAGCTCATGATAAACGCAATTATTTTTTGTGGCTGCCAAGTTTGATTTATTTACTGCTACTCATTGGTGCTGATCCAGTAGCGGCTTTTGCTAATCGTCTGTTTTTACCGGCCTTTATTTTACTTTTACCATTGACCCTGCAGGGCATTAACATTGCAATTAAATACGTTTTCCCGCAAGAGGACGTCTTTTATTTTGCTGCTCTTCTAGTGACTGTGGTAGTGATCGCTTTATTGTTTATTCCCAAAATGACCTTAGCAAATTACCGCTACTTCACCATAAACCCAAAACTCGGTTTGCGCCTTCGGCAAAATGTGGTTAACTGGTTAAATCAACACATGAAGCCAGGTAGCTATGTTGTTTTAGCTGATAGCGGAATGATTCCTTATATGAGCTCTTTAAATTTTATTGATTCTTATTGTCTCAATAATAAACAAATGGTAAATGCATCAGCACAAGATATGTACTTTTTTTTATGTAATCAAGTATTTATCAGCCATCCGGATGCAATTATTTTAACCTCTTTAGTAGAAAAAGGAGAAATCAGGTATACACCAGCTGACTTTTGTTTACAGCAAAGGCTGAAAAATACCAATTTATACAAATTCAGAGCGATTCTCACGACAGGCAATCAAAAATCGTTATATCGCTATGAAATTTATACACTCTCAAAGTGAAGCTGTAGTAATATTCATTTTTTATTTTTTAGGAAATTGGCGCAGTAAATCTAAAGGATTTTTCCAATATGCAGAGCCTTAGTCATTTTTTACAAAAATTTTATAAGAAATTGCCTGTCATTGCTTTCGACGTGTTTGCTATACCATGTGCTTGGTATCTTGCTTATTGGCTAAGATATAACTTGCAGCCTTTCCCTCGTAATCTTACTAGTTTTTACTCTTTATCTTCCTTGTTGATTCTAACCACCGTGCAAATTGGTTGTTATTATTATTTCAAGGTTTATCGTGGTCTATGGCGTTTTTCTTCCCTTAAAGATGTGGCCAGGATTATTAATTCTACAATTTTTGCGACAGTTTTGACTGTTTTAGCATTATACTTTGCTTCTTTGCTACAACACTTGCCCCGTTCCGTCCTGCCGCTATATAACATGATTTTGGTCATTTTGCTTTGTGGTGCACGACTGACATTGCGGTCTTTTTGGGATTGGCAAGAAAAGGGTCATTTTGGTGAAGCAAAGCGCGTTCTAATTATCGGGGCTGGCAGGGCTGGCGAAGGGTTGGTGAGAGATTTAAAGCGTACACAATCCTATCGGCCTATTGGCTTTGTCGATGACAATTTGGCAAAACGAGGGTTGGAGGTACATGGTGTCAGGGTACTGGGCACCACACGAGATCTGGTTGATTTAGTGGCTAACTATGATATCCAACTGATATTTATTGCAATACCTTCCGCCCGCTCCGCAACCATGCGTCGAATTGTCAATCACTGTGAAAGTTGCAAAGTACCTTTTCGTACATTGCCTAGTCTCTCTGCTCTGGCTGCAGGCCGTGTTGAGGTTACAGCGCTTCGCGATGTGAATATTGAAGACCTCTTGGGGCGTGACCAAGTCCAATTAAACTGGGAAAAAATCGCTGCAAACATAAAGGATAAAAATATTATTGTAACTGGGGGAGGTGGTTCAATTGGTTCCGAATTATGCCGCCAAATAATGCAACTTAATCCTAGCAAACTGTTAATTATTGATAATTCCGAGTTTAATCTTTACAAAATAGAGCTGGAATTAAAGAAAAAATTCCCAAATAGTCCTCTTGAACTGGGATTGATTTCAGTAACAGATGCGACGGCTGTTGACTTCCTGTTTCATCAATTTAAACCACAGATCATCTTCCACGCCGCAGCCTATAAGCATGTTCCTATGCTTGAAGAGCAAGTGCGTGTTGCAGTTCAAAACAACGTGATCGGTACACAGGTGGTTGCTGAAGCCAGTGTGGCTGTTGGTGTGGAAAAATTCATTCTAATTTCTACAGATAAGGCTGTTAATCCCACGAATGTTATGGGAACAACCAAGCGCGTTGCTGAAATTTATTGTCAGAATTTAAATGAACGAGTGGATACGCAATTTATTACTGTTCGTTTTGGTAATGTGCTTGGTTCGGCAGGAAGCGTGGTTCCTTTATTCCAGAAGCAATTACAAGCTGGCGGACCTCTTACTGTCACTCATCCTGATATAGAACGCTATTTTATGACCATTCCTGAAGCTTGTCAGCTCATTTTGCAAGCCATGGTAAACGGTCAGGGTGGAGAAATTTTTGTCTTGGATATGGGAGAGCCTATTAAAATCAGTTATCTTGCCGAACAGATGATTCGTTTGGCTGGAAAAGAACCGGGAAAAGATATCGCCATAGAGTATACAGGACTAAGACCTGGTGAAAAATTGTTTGAGGAGTTGTTTCATTCTTCTGAACAATTGGCGCAGACAGAACATGAGAAATTGTTTAAAGCAAAATTTCGGAATCTGGAGTGGACGGAATTAACGCAGACAATCCGTTTGTTAAATATGGCTTGTACTATGCATAATAATGCAGAGCTATACATTTTATTAAAGAGCTTGGTTCCAGAGTTCAACTCACAAATAGAACCAAACTCAGTCGCAAAATTACTTGAATAATAATGATAAAAACGGATTTTATAAAAATATATTTCTGCCTTAGTTCCTTAGTGCTGATGCTTATTACAGGATGTCATCAGGATAAGCAGCCGACAGCTCCTACCCCTACTGTCTCTGCGATTAAAGTTGTTTCCTCGCAAATTCCTATTTACAAAGAATATATCGGTATCACGCAATCCATTGCGAGTGTTGGTATCAGAGCTCGGGTCGAAGGTTTTTTAACACAAATGAATTTTGTTGAGGGAAAACCTGTTAAAAAGGACCAGCTCTTATTTGTCATTGACCCTAAGCCTTTCGAGGCACAGTTAGAACTCGCGCAAGGACAATTGGCAAGGAGCATAGCCGATCAGGAATTCCAACGCGTACAATTCTTGCGCATGAAAGAGCTTGTGGCGAAGGGTGATGTATCGCAATCGCGTTATGATGAGGTGCGTGCAACCTATCAAGAGGCCGAGGCTGATGTTGAAGTTGGTAGGGCAAAAGTCGAAGAAGCAAAGATCAATTTGAGCTATTGCTATATGCGTTCACCGATTGATGGAATTATTGGAGAAAGATACGTCGATGTTGGTAATTTAGTTGGTGGCACTAAGAATACGTTGCTTGCAACGGTAGTTAAATTAGACCCCATGTACGTACAATTCAGTCCAAGCGTTAATGATTTTGGTGAATTTTTAAAGTATCGAGAGAATGTTCCTTTTAAGGTTGAGGTTAGTCTACCGCAAAACAAGGACCTCGTTTTCCGTGGTCAGGTTGATTTGGTAAATAATCAAGCCGATGTTCCCACCGCAACAATATTAATGCGGGCACTTATACAGAACCCTGAGAAATTGCTTCTGCCCGGTATTTATGTTGATATAAAAGTTAT